>JAFGCY010000036.1 GCA_016932385.1 bacterium
ACATCCTCCTGGTGGTTGGTTGTTTGCACTACAAACCTACCAGATACGAGGATGTCCTTCGCATTTCTCGCTAATGGGCGATGAACCCCTTTTTTCCACATCGGATCCCAGGCTAAGAATCACGAAAGTAGGTCTTTCCTTGTCCGTGATGCCAAGCCGGCAGGGCTCCCCGCCCAGGCCGTACAGCTCGTAACCCGTCGCGCGCAACTCACTGTCGATCACGACCAGCTCGGGGACATAGACGAAATTGCCGCTGGCGAAGAGCGGATGTTGCTTGGCTGTTGCACCTTGTCCAGCCAGGTTGACCATCTGCTGTTGGTCTTGCTCGATCCTGCTGCCCCAATAGGATTTCTGGATGTACGGGTTTTTTGGCAGGCGGTCCAGATAACCTTCAGCCTTGACCGTTTCTAGATCGAGCGGGTAATACCCGTCGTGGTCAATGGCGTATCGCTCCACGGACAGTTGAATCGCGTGCAGGTTTGCCTTGGTGTCCACGCTTGGTGGCCGGCAACCGGTGCGGATGTAATTCGGCAGGGCGATGACGGCCAGGACCGCTACTACCGAGGCGAAGATGATAAGTTGGTTCCGCTCGCGCTTCGGCAGTGCCAGCAGAACGTAGATAAAAACCAGCAGGATGCCGCTGAGTATGCTGGTGGCCACGTTGATCATATATAGCAATAACGTAAGCAGTCCACCCAGCACCAGCGACAGCCAGAAATAGCGGTTGCCGGTGGCCGGCGCTGCATGTGGCGCGTCCAAATTGTCCATAACGACCTCCCATATAGAAGATCGCTGAAAAAGCCTGGAAGTTACATCAGCGCAGGCGGGCTTACTAGGGCAGGTTCGCCAAGACGTCCGCCAGCCGGACGTAGTCCGTCATGCTCAGCTCCTGCGGGCGCTGGGCGGGCCGGACTCCGGCCTGCTCAAGCGCCTGGCCTACCTGCTCGGCGCTCAGGTGCGGAAACGCCAGCCGCAGGGCGTTTGTCAGCTGTTTGCGCTGATGCATGAACACGCCCTCGACCAGGCTCAAGTACAGCCTGCGGTCGACCGGCCGCGGCTGCTTGTCCGGTGCCAGCGCTGCCAGCGAGATTACCGCGCTGGCAACCTTGGGCGCGGGGTAAAACGACTCCGGCGGCACGTCGCAGACCCAGTTGGCTTCCAGGAACGTTTGCAGGTATAGGCTGAAGCTGTTGTAGCCCGGGTCGCCGACACCCGCCACCACGCGCTGGGCCACCTCGCGCTGCAGCATGACCACGGTCAGCGCCAGGCTGTCGGCGTATTCCACCACGGTGTGCAAAAACGCCGAGCTGATCTGGTAGGGCAGGTTGGTGACGATCTTCAGCGGCCGGCCGGCGGCCTGGGCTTCGGCGATCACCGGCTCGAAGACGTACTTGTTGAAGGCGATGTCCTCCAGCACCACGTTGCGCGTGTCCGGCAGCACCCAGCCTTTGAGGTAGCGGACGATGTCTTCGTCCAGTTCGAAGGCGACCAGCCGGTGGCAGCGCTCGGCCAGCGCTCTGGTCAGCTGCCCCAGCCCCGGGCCGATCTCGACGACGTACTCCGCACCGGTCAACTGCGCGGCGCGGACCACGCGCCCCAGCACCTCGTCGTCGATCAGGAAATGCTGGCCGCGCGCCCGGCTGGGTTTGAGCCCGGCCCGGCGGATTCCTTCGCGCACGTAATCCTCTAACACACGGCGATTATACGGGACTCACCCGCTTCGCCGCATTGCCGGACCGGACATGGGGCATCAGCCGGGCACGCGTGTAGCAGATAGAAATTACAAAGCCAGGTAGGTGTCCTCGCGGTACACCTCGCGCATCAGGCGGTGTTCCATCGAAACGGCGAGCTTGTCAAAATGCTGCTCGGCGTAAGGTTCCGGTACGATGAACTTGAAGCGGCTGACATGGCCGTCGTTCCAGCGGGCCTGCCAGACCACCTTGAGCATCGACTCGGGACCGTCGAGCAATTCGCCGATCTCCACCGCGCTGAGCCCTTCCAGCCGGTCGTGGGAAATGCCGGAATAGACGGTGTGGGCGACTTCCTGGGCGATCCAGATAAACCGCGGAATCGCCGTCAGGTGGTCCAGGGTGATCGTGCGGGTCAGGTGGCCATTGGTTGTCGCAATTCTGTCGGAAATCATCGTGCTCATCGGTGAACCTCGCTTGGAAGCTGAGAGGATTGTGCCCCGAACGGCTGCTTTCGGCCATCAGAATTATTCTTAGGAATGCCGACGCGCCGCTAAACGCGGTTTCTATTCCTCGTCAACCTCGGTCAGGCCGGTGCGGATGGCGAATTTAACCAATTCCGACTGGGTGCCGATGCCCAGCTTCTGCATCAGGCTGGTGCGGAAGCTGTAAATTGTCTTGGGGTTAAGGTCCAACTCCAGCGCGATTTCTTTAACACCCATGTCCCGGGCCAACATGCCCAGCACTTCGCGTTCGCGATCGGTCAGCACGGCCAGCGTGGCGGCGGGTCCGCTGGCGCGCAGAAACTCGTCCACGATGACTTTGGTGATCGCCGCGCTGAAGAAGGTCAGGTTGCTGTTCACCGCGCGGATCGCCTGGATGAGGTCCTCGCCCGCGCAGTCCTTCAGCAGGTAACCATTAGCGCCGGCGCGCAGCATCTCGCCCACGTATTGCTTGTCGGCAAACATCGACAGCGCGATGACGCGCACAGCCGGCATTTCGGTCGTGATCGCGCGGGTGGCCTCGATGCCGTTCAGCTCCGGCATGTCGATGTCCATAATCACTACGTCCGGCTGGTGCCGACGGGCCAGTTCCAGTGCTTCTTTTCCGGTGGCAGCCTCGCCGGTGAGCACCAGTTGCGGGTGGCGCTTCAGAATCATCTGCAGGCCCTGGCGCATCAGTTGCTGGTCGTCGGCGATCACCAGACGGATCTCGTCGTGGGGCAAGTCCGCGTCAGCTGCCTGGGAAGCGGGTTCCAGCCGATGTACATCCGGCCGCGGCGACGGCGCCTGCTCCAGCGCCTGCGGCGCGAGCAGCAGGATCGAGGTGCCGGTTTCGCCGGATTCCACCTGCATTGAACCGCCGAGGTATTTCATCCGTTCGCCGATGCTGAACAGACCGTAACCCGTGCCTTGCCGGCTGCTGCGCGTGGCCGCGGTGACGTCGAAGCCGACGCCGTTGTCGCTGATCGCCAGGCGGACCATCTCGCCGTCGCGGGTCAGGCCGATCCTGACCGTGGTGGCCTGGGCGTGCTTGACGATGTTGAACAGGATCTCGCGCGTGGCCTGGAACAGCAGGACGCGCAGGTCTTCGCCCAGCCGGTGGTGCCAGTCGGTGTGGTTGAACTTGATCTTCAGCCCGTGCTGGGCGGCGGTTTGCTCGGCCAGCCAGCGGATCGCGGCGGCCAGGCCCAGCTCGTGCAGCACGGGCGGACTGATCTCGAAGGTCAGCGTGCGCGCGTCCTCGATTGCCGAGTTCAGCGCGGCCAACACATCGAGTAATTCCGCGCTGCGCTCGGCGTCTTTCGCCAGTTCCTCCAGCTTGATCTTGGCTACCACCAGGGCGTGGCCGATCCGGTCGTGCAATTGCGTGGCCAGCCGGCGCCGCTCGCGCTCCTCGGTCAGCACCAGCGTCGAGGACAGGGCGCGCAGTTGCTCGCGCTGCGCCCGTTGGGCCTCCTCGGCCAGCTTGCGCGCGGTGATGTCGGTGATCACCGCCACGCTGGCCACGACCTGGCCTCGGGCATCGATCAGCGGCGCCGCCGAGACCAGGCCGACGACGCGCTCACCGGCCGCCGTGAAAAAGGTGATCTCGTACAGGCCCCGCTCCCCCTTGTGGCGGCGGTCGATCTGGCGGCGGAACTCCTCCTGGGCGTCGGTATCGAACAACTCGACGAACTGGCTGCCGGCGATGCCCTTGAGCGGCCGGCCCAGCAGGCGAGCCAGGGCTTCGTTCGCGTAAAGCACGCGCGCGTCGGCGTCCAGCACCGCCAAGCCCTGCACCATCGTCTCGACCGTCAGGCGGTACAGCTCCGGTTGTTGTGACAGAGGGTCGCCAGCCATCGCGAGTATTATCCACCTCGTTGGCTTCGGAGTTTCCGCGCTTGTTGTTTACCAGGGATCGGAGTATTGGCTGGCTGGTGGTTCGGGGTCCTCGTCGGCTGACAGGCAGGATAGTAAGGCCAGCCGCAGCGCGCTGTTGGCCGCCAGCAGGTCGGCCAACAGCAATCCCAGCACCGGAGCGAACAAAAGTCCAGTGGCGATGTAGAACAGGGGCGACGAGATTATCAACTGTTGGAGGTTCAGTTGCCAGTCCTCGGGCTGGCCTTCGGTGTTCCAGACGAGCACCAGCACGATGAATATGATGCTGATGATTGTCCACGGCACCGTCAACCGCTGCCGCCAGGCAACATCGCGAGGCGGCAATCCCAGATCCTTGCAGCATAACGACCAACTCTGCAGCATTTGCCGCAATCGCTGGCGAAAACTATCGGTATGTCGGACTCTTTCCCAACGGCGCATGAACCCGTTGTTTTCAGGATTTTTGCCGAGATTCGGCAGGAATTCATAAGCGTTGTCACTGATCACGGTGGCCAGCAGGTTGCCTTCCAGCAGTACCCATCTGCAATGGTTGATGTGGATGGGAAAGCTATAGTTAATCAGCTGCTGGCCTAGCCAATAGCCGGCCAGGCCGCCAGTAATCGCGGCGATTGCCAGCCGTGGCCACAGATCCAGCCCCAAAACATGACAGCCGTAAGCGGTGAATGCGGCGCCCACGGCCGTGAGTAGCGCGGCGGCGATTGCACCAAGGGCTTGTTTGCCCCGCGCCTCGCGCTCAAGCTGGTGCATGAACTTGGTCATTTCCAGCGAGTGCACTTGGCCATTCGGGCTCATGACAGAATTATACGAGTGTGTTTCGCTGTTTATCCGAGGTAATACTCATACCGGACCGGTATGCCGTATCATGTGGGGAAACACACGGAGGCGAACATGGGCAAGAAAAACAAGCGCAAGTTAGAGGCCGGGACCTTGGCGATCCACGCCGGCTACCATCCGGATGCCAGCGGCGCGGTCAATCCACCGATCTACCAAAGCAGCACGTTCGCCTTTCGTGATGCCGAGCACGGCGCCCGTCTGTTCAAGGGCGAAGAGGCGGGCTGGATCTACACGCGCATCGGCAACCCGACGATCCGCGCCTTGGAGGACAACATCGCCGCGTTGGAGGGCGGGGCGCGCGGTATGGCCTGCTCATCCGGTATGGCGGCGTCGAACACGCTGTTCTTCGCCCTGCTGGGTAAGGGCGACCACGTGATTGTCACGGATGCCGTCTACGGCCCGACGCGGTTGGTGCTGGAGTCGCACTGGAACCGCTTCGGCGTGGAACTGAGCGCCGTGGATACGTCCGATCTCGACAAGGTGCGCGCGGCGGTCAAGTCCAACACGCGGATGCTGTTCATCGAGACGCCGGCCAATCCGACGCTGAAGGTCACCGACATCGCCGGCTGCAGTGAGATCGCGCGTAAGATCGGCGCCGTGCTGGTCGTGGACAATACGTTCATGTCGCCGGTGCTGCAGCGGCCGTTCGAGCACGGCGCGGATATCGTGCTGCACTCGGTGACGAAGTTCATCAACGGCCACAGCGACGTCGTCGGAGGGTTGATCGTCTTTCGCGAGGAGCCGGGTTACGAACTGGTCTATAAGCCGTGGTACATGCTGGGTGCGACGATGGACCCGCACCAGGCATACCTTGTATACCGCGGCGTCAAGTCGCTGCAGCTGCGCGCGTTGCTGGCGCAGGAGAACGCCCGGATGATCGCCAAGTTCCTTGAGCAGCACTCGGCCGTAGCCAGCGTGGCCTATCCGGGCCTGAAGAGCCACCCGCAACGCAAGCTGCACAAGCGCCAGGCCGACGGCCCCGGCTCGCTGATCAGCTTCGAGCTGAAAGGGGGGCTCAAGGCCGGTGTCAAGCTGATGAACAGCGTCAAGCTGATGACACTGGCGGTCAGCCTGGGCGGGATCGAGACGCTGATCCAGCATCCCGCCAGCATGACGCATGCCGGTATGACGCCCGAACAGCGCCAGGCCGCCGGGATTACCGATGGCTTGGTGCGCCTGAGCGTCGGCTGCGAGGATGTCGACGATTTACTCGACGATGTGGAGCAGGCGCTGAGCTAATCCTGGTCCTTGCCGGTTTCCGTTGCGGGGATCTGCTCGATCTTCAAGAGCTTGATCCGGTTCCGCAGCACCTTCAGGGCGGAAACCCGAACCTGGCCGATCTCGATCTGGTCGCCCACGACCACCGGCCGGCCCAGGTTTTCCATCATCAGCCCGCCGATGGTGTTGCTCTCGACCGCGCCGATCTCGGCGTTATCCAACTCGATGAGTTGATCCAGCCGCGCGCGGCCGGTGACGATGCTGTAATTCTCGGCGCGGCGGATGATGTCGGCACTCAACGAGGCATCCGATTCGTCCTGGATCTCGCCAACCAGCTCTTCGAGGATATCTTCCATCGTCACGATGCCGGCCGTACCGCCGTGCTCGTCGACCACGACGATCATCTGCACGCGATCGCGCTGCATGTGCCCCAGGGTGTCGACCACGTTTTTCGTCTCCGGCAGGTGCGAGACATCGCGACGATAGGACTTGGCGGGCAGCTGGGCCCATTTGTCCTCTGGATCGTGGCCGCTGCGCGCGGACTGCAAGCTGACATGGACAAGGTCCTTGAGCAGCAGGACGCCGAGAATGTTGTCGATGTCCCCGCCGTAAACAGGCAGGCGGGTGAAACCGGTTTCCGACATCACCTGCAGGGCCTCGCCGACCGCGCAGGCTTCGTCCACGGCGACCACGTCGACGCGCGGCGTCATCACATCGGCCAGATCGCGCGAGGACAGGTTGAGCGCTTCGCGGGCGACGGCGGCGTCCATCGTGTGCAGTTCACCGGTGGCGTGGGCCAGGCTCAGCGCGGTGTGGACGTCGGCGGCCTTGATCATTGCCTGGTTTACCGGATGCCGGCCCGTAATCAGCCGGATCATCGGCATAATCAGCTTCTCGATCAGCCAATTCAGCGGCGTCAGCGCCCAGTCCATGAAATACATGGGGTAGGTCACGACCTGAGCCGTCTTCACGGTCTGGATCGCCGCGACCGTCTTGGGCATCAACTCCGCGAAGATCGTGATCGCGATCGTGACCAGGATGGTCGAAATCAGCGTGGCCTTCTCCTCGCCGATCCCGTTGACCGGCGCCAGGTAGTGCACCGCCAGCAGCGTGACATAGGCGGTCAGCGAGATGTTGGCGACGTTATAACCGATCAGGATCGTCGATAAAAACCGCTGCGGCCGGCTGCGCAGGCGCTGTTGCAGCTTGGCGACCAACGATCCCTCGCGCACGCGGGTCTCAAGGTTGATCGGGTCGAGTGCCATCAGCGCCAACTCGCCGCCGCTGAAAAAGGCCGATATGAACAATAGAAAGAGAATTACAGCAACTGGAATAAAGATCTCCACGGCCTGGCGCTAGTGCGCGTTCACCCCCTGGCGGGATCTCTGCGGCAATTCGTCATCGTCTGATTGCATATCAGATTCTACCAAAGGCTGCTATGCCATATACTTATGCGCCATGTCCTTTAGCGCCGCAGTCTTCGATTTGTTCGGCACCTTGATCGACAACCTGGCAATTGATGAATACCGCATGGTTACAAGCGAAATGGCCGAACTGCTGCATGTCGATCCTGACCGTTTCCACCAGTTCTGGGTGGATGAGTTTCCCCAGCGCGTACGCGGCATTCCCGCCACGCTGCCCGAGGGTATCCTGGCCGTCTGCCGGTTGATGGGCGAATCACCAACCATCGAGGCAATCCAGCAGGCGGTGGACTTGCGGATCGAGTACTCGCGTTGCGTATTGGCCACCCGGCCGTATTCCTGCACGGTGTTGGCGGCACTCCGCGAACGGGGGTTGAAGACGGCCCTGATCACGGACTGCACGTGGGAAGTGCCGATGCTGTGGGAAGAAACGGCGTTTGCTCCGCTGTTCGACGGCACGGTCTTTTCCTGCGACGAGGGCACGCAGAAGCCCGATCCGCACATGTATCTCACAGCGTGCCGCCGGATCGGCGCGGCGCCGGAGGATTGTCTGTATGTCGGCGATGGAGCCAGTACGGAGCTGACCGGGGCGCGGGCCGTCGGGATGACGCCCGTGCAGATCCTGGTGCCCGACGAATCCGACCAGCATTACGGCCGGGCCTTTGCCCAGGAATGGGACGGGCCGGTGATCAGCCATATTTCGCAAGTGCTGGATTGGCTCGATCGGCAGCCGGCTTAGTGTTTGAAGAACAGATAAACCGCGCTGACCATCATCAGCCCGGCGAAGCACTTCCTGACCAACAGCGGATCGATCACGTTGGCCCATTTAGCGCCGAAATAAGCACCGAGCATGAGCATCAGGGCTACGATCCCCGCCCCCCACAGGTTGATTTCGACTTCCGGGTTCTTCCAGTACTGCCAAAAACCGAGGATACCGATCGGCGGTAGCAATACCGCCAGGCTGGTTCCCTGGGCCTTGAGCTGGTCGTAACCGAAAAACAGCACGAGCGCCGGAATGATGATCAACCCGCCGCCGACGCCGACAAATCCGCTGAGGATGCCGGCCACGGCGCCGATCAGTGCGAAGCCTAGATATTCCATGGCATGTATTGTAAGCGAGGCCGGGTCAGATCAACCGGCCGGTGAATCCCGCTCCATCGCAGGCTTCCAGCCGCACCGGGATAAGCCTGCCGATCTGCTCGTCTAGCCCGGGTGGCCCGCCGCAGACGATCTGATAGGCCTCGCCATGTCCGGTCCAGCCCGTCGCGGAGCATTCCTCGACGAGTACCAGCGCTTGCCGGCCGACGAACCGTTGCCAGCGTCCGGCGGCAAGCGCGCGCGTATGTTCGATCAACCGCCGATTGCGGTCGATCACCTCCGGACGCGGCAGGGGGTTGAGTAAAGCTGCCGGCGTACCTGGACGCGGGCTGTAGGGGAAACCGTGCACGCGCTCGAACCCGAGCTCGGTGCACAAGTCCAGCGTAGCCTGGAAGTCGCCGGCGGATTCGGTGGGATAACCGACGAGGATGTCGGTTGTCAGAGCGCCGTCGGGACAGCACCGCCGGAAGTCCGCAACAATTCGCGCATACTGCTCGGCTGTGTATTGGCGCCGCATCGCCTGGAGCACTGGTTCGCTGCCGGACTGCAGGGGCATGTGTAGATGCGCGCAGAGGCCCGGTCGGGTATAAAGCTCCAGCAGTTCCGCGGTGGCGTCTTCCGGTTCGATACTGCTTAAGCGCAGGCGGGCATCCACGGGCAACTCGGCCAGCACCGCGTCGATTAACCGGCAAACGTCCCAGCGTTCACTCGGCGTTTCGCCGCGTGGATCCGCGTGCCAGGGAGCTCGGCCGAAGTGGCCGATGTTCACACCGGTCAGGACAAGCTCGCGATAACCGGCGTCCAGCCGCTTTCGAACTTCATTGATAATCGCGTCCGGCCGGCGGGAGTAATAGGGCCGGACGTCCGGAATGATGCAGTAGCTGCAGCGGCAGGTGCAGCCGTCCTGGACTTTGATGAACGTCCGCGCGCGGCCGTGGGCTGGCCCATGGCTGGATTGGTCTGTTGCAGCTTCAGGCCCGCCGTGAATGTCCGCTTGGCCATTCAACCAATCCAATGCCTGGGAAAAGAAGGCGAACGGCCGGGCTCCGGCCTCCGCGTACTGCCGGCGGATGCCCTCATGCCGGGCGCCGCAGCCGGTCAGCAGTATTAGAGCGCGGGGATACTCCCGCCGGATGCGGCGCACGAATTGCAGGGCCTTGCGTTCGGCTTCGGCGGTGACACAGCAGGAGTTGACGATGACGACTGGTGCGCCAGCGGTGGTATCGTCATCAGGCAACCGGCTGCCCGTTAACTCACTCGCATTAAACCCGGCCGACTGCGCGAGCCCGATAAACTCCACGCTTTCGCTGTAGTTCACCTTGCAGCCGAAGGTTTTGATGAATAGTCGCCGCACACGCTTATTATCGCGGAAACTGCCGATCACGGTTATTCTGGTGCAAGTTGGGTCTTGCGCGCCGGTAGCCCTTAAGCCATCAGCATTTTCAAGCCTGGCAATTCCTTGCCGGCAACATATTCCAGGCTGGCGCCCCCGCCTGTGCTGACGTGGTGGATTTGCCGAGTCAGGCCGGCGCTGTTGACCGCCGCCACGCTCTCACCACCGCCGACGACGGTATGCGCCGTCTTGAAGACATCGGCTAGCGCTTTGGCGATTGTTAACGTGCCTAGGCTGAACTGCTCCTGCTCGAACACTCCCATTGGGCCATTCCAGAACACCGTTCGGGCCCGTTGGATCTCGCGCTGGAACAGGTCGCAGGTCCGCCGGCCGATATCCACGGCGATGTCGTCGCCGCCGATCGAGTCCGCGCTGACGGTGCTGATTCCCGTCGGGTTCAGCAGGTCGTCCGTGACGACGTAATCCACGGGCAGCAGGAATTCTGTGTTGTGCTGAGTGGCCAGGTCCAGCATATGCTTGGCGGTATCGACCATGTCGTCTTCCACGACGCTACGCCCGACTTTATGCCCCTGCGCCAGCAGGAAGGTATTGGCCATGGCTCCGCCGATCAGCACCGTGTCGGCACGCGGAATCAGCGATTCCAGCACATCGATCTTGCCGCTGATCTTTTTCCCGCCGAGGATGATTACCAGCGGTTTGGCCGGGTTCTCCGTGACCTGGATCAAGCCCTGCAATTCCTGCTCCACCAGCAAGCCGGCGTAAGCGGGCAGCAAGTGGGCCACGCCCTCCGTGCTGGCATGGGCCCGATGCAGCGTGCCGAAGGCATCGTTCACATACGAGTCAGCCAGCATCGCGAGCTGTTTGGCGAAGCCGGGATCATTGGTCGTTTCGCCGGCATGGAAGCGCAGATTTTCCAGCAGCACGATGTCATTGGCACCGGCGGCCTCGACCGCCGTGCGCGCCGGTTGGCCGACACAGTCGTCGAGCTTGATAATGCGCCGCGGCGCAAACCCGGCGGGTTTGATGAACTGGTTGAGCATCTCTTCCAGCAGCGGTGCGACCGGGGTTAGGCGCAGGCTTTCCTCGACCTGCCCGTGCGGCCGGCCAAGATGACTGCAGATGATCAGCGAGGCTCCGTCATCGAGCAGGTGGGCGATGGTGGGCAGTGTGGCCCGAATGCGCGTGGTATCAGAAACTTTACCGTTGTTGACCGGCACGTTGTAGTCAACGCGCAACAACACGCGCTTGTCGCCGAAATCCACTTTGCGGATCGACTTCAGCTCCATCGTTATACCTCGCAGAAGTAGTTTGAAACTGCTAGATACCGACAAATTATCAACAACCTACGGCTACGTCCCTCATAAGCATAGCAGAATTCAAGTCTGGCTGTAACCTTGCGCGGGTGTCTCAAGACGGTGGCAGGACTGAACGGGTAGTTACACGATGTTCACCAGCCATTATACAGGGATGGCGATCGGTTGGCGGGCCTGCGGCTGGAAGGGAACTGGCGAAGACAGGCCGTTTACGGGAAGTATAATAATTGATTACCCGGAACTTGGAGCCGATATGCACGCTAATCGAATCAACCGGATCCGCGATCGCATGGCCGACGAGGGGCTTGATGCCCTGATGGTTACCGCCTTGCCGAATATCTTCTATCTGAGCGGTTATACGGGGTCAACTGCCGTCGTGTTGTTGACACAGGGAAATTGCTGGTTTCTGACAGACTTCCGCTATCACGAGCAGTTCGAACAGCAAGTATGGAATGGGTACACCCTGGTGGACAACACCGGCCGGAAATTTGTCGAGGATATCTTGCCCAGCCTGGCGGATGCCAAATCGATTAAGCGGATCGGTTTTGAAGCGGCGCATGCCACCTATACAGCGTTGCAGAAGCTGCAAGTTTCGAGCGAGTTGGAATTCACACCCACGATGGGCTGGGTTGAAGACTTGCGGATCATCAAGGACGAAAAGGAGATCGAGCTGCTGCGCGCCAGCGTGAGGTTGAATGAGCAGGTGTTCGAGGCCAGTCTGAGAATCATCGGGCCGGATGCCACCGAGGCGGACCTGGCCGCAGAGATCCATTACCAGGCGCTCAAGCTTGGCGCCAAGGGCTACAGCTTCGATCCGATTATCGCCAGCGGCCCGAATTCCTCCAAGCCGCACGCCGGATTCTCGCTGAGCAAGCTGGTACCGGGTGCTCCCTTGACGATCGACATGGGTGTTGTGCTGGACGGTTATTGCAGCGATATGACCCGGACGGTGTTCTACAAAGACTGCCCAGCCGACTGGGCCAAGATTTATCAACTGGTACGCGAGGCCAAGGATCGCGCCTTTGCCGCGATCCGTCCCGGCAAGCTGGGTAAGGAGATTGACGCCGTGGCGCGTGACTTGATCTACAAAGCCGGCTACGAGGGCAAGTTCGAGCATGGCCTGGGCCATGGCGTGGGCATTGAGGTGCACGAGCAACCGACTCTGTCGCGCATGGGCGAGCAGGAGCTCAAACCGGGTATGGTGGTCAGCGATGAACCGGGCATCTACCTGCCGGGCCAAGGCGGGATCAGGATCGAGGACATGGTGGTCGTGCGGGAGAACGGCGCGGAGAACCTTAACGAGCTTGCGACCGAGTTGCGGATTGTCGGATAGTGCTAGGATTGTCCGGCGCGCCAGCGGGGAGCGCTGCGCGCTGAAACACGACGTATGAGATTGAAGGAGTTTTAACGTGTCGATTACGCCAGGTGATTTCAGGAATGGCATGGTTTTCCAGCGGGATAACGATCTGCTGCAGGTCGTGGAGTTCCAGCATGTCAAGCCCGGCAAGGGCCCGGCTTTTGTCAGAACCAAGCTGAAGAATCTTCGCTCGGGCGCGATTTTCGAGGAGAAACTGCGCCCTGATCAGAAGTACGAGGAAGTCCGGGTGGAGAATCGCCGGATGGACTACCTTTACGCCGACGGTGACCTGCTGGTTGTGATGGACAAGGAAACCTACGACCAGATCAGCATTCCGGCTGAGATGCTGGGAAAGCAGATCGATCTGCTGGTGGAGAATGAGGAACTCACCGTTGCGATGAACGGTGAGGAACCGATTTCGGTGGAGATGCCCTTAACCGTTGTGCGCGAGGTTACGTTCTGCGAGCCGGGCGTCAAGGGCGATACCGCCACGGGAGCGACCAAACAAGCGACCGTGGAGGGCGGGGCTACGGTAAATGTGCCGCTGTTCATAAACATCGGCGATCGGCTGAAAATAGACACCAGGACCTATTCTTACCTCGAACGGGCGAAAGATTAATCCTTGGCCGGAACGGTTGATAAGTTCGCCTAAATATAAGATAATGTATCGATCAGCCAGTCTGGCGATTTTTTGTGTTTAACACGCGAATCGGTTGGGCTGGGTATAATAGGTCAACCTGTTAGAGGATTGCTTTGGGGCAAGACATACAGTGTTTACCAGGAGGCTGGCTATGATTAGCAGGTCCAAGTGGGTATGGACCCCGGTGCTTCTTGTCGCGTTGCTGACGATGTTTTCTTGTGGCGGCGGTGGCAACGGGGATACAACTCCAGGTATCGGCCCGGCGTTCAATCTTTATGTATCGGCGAATCCCGAAGTGGGTGCAGCACCGCTGATGGTCACGTTCCATGCGGTGCCGTCCGGAGGTTACGAACCGTACACCTACGCATGGGATTTCGACGGGGATGGAGTAATCGACTCCAACGCGTCGAGCGGCCAATACAACTACACGGAAAGCTCCGTGTTGTCTGTCACGGTTACGGACAATGAAGGCAACGACGTCAGTGCATCGCGGACGATTACCATCACCGGCGATGCGCCGGTTTCGACGGACGAGCCGCTTGATGTTCGGTTTAACGCAACGCCTCAATCCGGCAATGTCCCCTTCAACGTTCAGTTCACGTCATATGTAGACGGTGGTAAAGCTCCGTACTCATACTCGTGGGACTTCAACGGGGATGGCGTGTACGACAGCTTCTTGGAGAACCCGCTGTACACCTATGAGGAAGTTGGCCAGGAAGTGACCGGCGAGGTCGGCCGCTACGTTTTCTATCCGCTGTTGCGGGTGGAGGACAGCCGTGGCGTAATCGGCACCAACTTCGACGACAATGACGACAACGGCAGTCCTGATTTCAAGATTCAGATCAACTCCGCTCCGCAGTTGTCGGGCCTGCAGGTTACAGCCAGCGCAAACCCGCTGACCGGTCAGGCTCCGCTGTATGTGGAGTTCACCGGCGCGGTGATCGGCGGCAGCAATGACTACTCCTTCGAGTGGGACTTCGGTGATGGCGATGCCAGCGATCCGCTGACAACGTCGATCGTCACGCACACCTACCTGAATCCTGGCACCTACAAGGCAACATTGACCGTTACCGACAACGTGACGGCTCAGGTTAAGGATTCCTATCCGCTGACGATTAACGCGATCTATCCGCAGGGTTTCGAGATCTCGATCACGAGCGATATCAATACGGGACAGGTTCCGTTTATCGTCAACTTCCATTCCAACCCGGTGAATGGTCGTGAACCGATCCTGTTCGAGTGGGATGTCTTCAATGATCAGACCCCGCTGGAAAACACACCGGATATCGGTGATTACCCCGTGCTCGCGGCCAAGGCCGTAGTGACCCCGGATTACTCCACGCGGATGAACCCGACGATCCACTTCGGCAATACCGCCGGAACCGGCGCGGACTTCGCCTATGCGGTGCGGTGCGTGGCAACGGATGCTTCCGGCAACGTGGCTGTCAGTAATCTGATCCGCGTCACGGCTAGCCCGAACGACACGTTCCCCTTCTATGAGTGCATCCGTCCCGACGTGGTCGGCAGCACCTACTTCCCCGCCGCTGCGGGTGGTGAATCTGCCGATGCGCAGTACCAGCCGTATCCGATGCCGGTGCCGTGGGATGGCCGCGCCAACGCCGCCGTCTGTGCCCACCCGACCGGTATCAGCTACATCATCGGCGGTGAGCACCTTGATGAGAATGGCAACTTCGAGTCACTGGTCGATCGCGGTGACTCCATGTACATGTTCCTGCCGGCGACCAACGGTACGGGAACCGGCGAGGGCTTGATCGGTAAATGGACGACCGGTGCTACCGGCGTGATGGTCAAGCTCAACGACGATACCGCGCCGCCGTTCCCGGGTACGCCTTCGGGCGCGTTGGGTTCACCGACCTGGCTGAGTGATTTGGACAGTGGTGACACGGTTCCGCCGGTACAGGTCGAGGAGGATGAGCCCGCGGCCAAGGCGCCGGGCTCGGTGACGCAGCGTAGCGCTCCGTTTGAGATCGTTGGCTCGGCTGCCGCGGTTTATATGCACGAGCGGCCGGAAACCAACCCCGAGGGCGCTTATCCCGGACCGGGCTTCTGGGCAACCGCCAACTTCCCGAACTTCGGCGATAGTCTGGACCGTGATTCCAATGGCTTCCCGCCCGAGAAGCTGTGGCCGTGGCCTGACCAGGCTTGTCATGGTTGGGGCTGCGACGCAGGTGGTTGAGGCACGATTGATGGCGCAGGTGCGCCCATAATCTACGTGCTTGGTGGTCGTACTGATGCAAACACGCCGACTGATCTGATTCAGAAGTACTACCCGTACGGTTTCGGCAATGAGTATCTTGAGCCCTGGAGCCAGGACTTCGGCTTCCAGACAACCTGCAACCAGACTGACATTTGGAGCCCGTACTTCCTGCGTCCGGACCAGGACCAGTTCCCCGGTACCGGCCAGAACTTCGATCCGCAGATCGAGCAGCGCCGTCCCGGTGGCGGTGGCGGCAGTGATGACATGACCATGCCGAGACTGCCCAAGGCCCTGTACGGCTTGGCGGCCCTCAAGATCGAGAGCGGTGTCGATACAGCTGCTCCGGACTTCCCCAACGGACCATTCCGTTACATCTACACGTTCGGCGGTATTGAGTCCAGTGGTCAGGTTACCGATGAGATGTTCCGCTGGAACGTCAATCAGGCGGGCAGCGCGACTGGCACCGACGATTCCGTATTCGAGCTGATCAGCCATATGAATAGCCCGCGGGCCTATGCTAAGGCCGTGTTCATTCCGGGCCGTGATGTCAAGATCGCCATCGTGGGCGGCATTGACAACAACCGCATCCCGCTGAATACGGTTGAGGTTTACACCTTCGACAGCGAGTTCAACCCCGGCGCGGGCGCTTGGGAAACGTTCGAGGGTGACCTGCCTGAAGCGCTGGAAGCTTGTGGCGCCGGTTATCATCCGGGTTATGCCGGTGAGGATTGGGTCCTGGCGATCAGCGGTTGGACGGGTGAAGACTTCTCGTACAACATGTACAATGCCCGTATCGGTAGCACCGGCAATCAGGTTATTACCGAGCCGGTCTATACGGTACCGCGTTCCTATGCTGGCAGCAGCCAGGCCGGTTCAGATCCGCTGAGTCAGATCCGGCAGGAGAACATGCTATCTGCGATTACTTTCAACCGCTACTACCAGTTTGGCGGTGTTGATGAAAATGGCGTTGAAGCCATTGCTGAGACTTTAAGCTTGCCTTAGGAGTTTATCGGGGTGCCGGATCTGCTTACGATCCGGCACCCCGGGTTTCCATAAAGGCGACGTTACACAGGAGGGTGCTGTGGTGAAACGAGCGGCATTGTTTTTGGGTTTCTTGAGCCTGGTAATTCTGCTGGGCGCTTGCGGTGGCGGTAACGATGGCACAACGCCAGACGTGACCACCGGGCCGCTGACGATTCAGTTGCTCGCGGTTGAACCGGCTTCAGGAGCCAGCCCGTTGCGGGTGACATTCACCGTGAACATTTCAGGTGGTTTGGCGCCGTACTACTACGCCTGGGACTATACAAATGATGGATCGTTCGACGTCTATCAGAACAACGAGTACCGGCGGACTCTCAGCGTACAACGCGACTATTATCTGAAGTCATCCGATGCCGGCGGCGTAACCCAATATGAGGCCGTTTTAAGGGTGACCGACAGCGAAGGTACGATTGTCAATAGCGACCCGGTCCAGATCAATGTCCTGGGTTCGACAGGTTTCCTGCTCGATGACGATCTTACCTACTGGTTCACCGAAAAAACCGATGACGAAGGCGTGCCGATAGCTGAAACCGGCAAGGCCGTGCATTTCCGGGCCCAACCAGTCGGCGGCACAGCTCCCTACGAATACCAGTGGGATTTCAATGCCGACGGCACGGCGGATTCCACCGTGGCGGCGCCCCAATACACCTTTACCTATACAGGTGCGGGCGTCCAGCTGTTCGTGGTCAGTGTCACCGTTGTTGATGCGACCGGCGAGAAGGCCTACTGGGATTTCTATGTACCTGTTGAGGGTCCCGACACCGAGGGTGGCGGAGGCTCGGAATCGTTTGAGATCCGGCTGAGTTCCAATCCACCGGCTACCGATGGCGTCATCGTGACCAAGTTTGATCCCACCGGTGTGACCGATGGCCTGCCGCTGGAGCCGGAAGTGGACCTCTCGGTAGTGGTCGTGGCCGGTTCCGGAGGCGTTCCGCCCTATGAGTATTATTGGGACTTCGAAAATGACGGCGCTTTGGACAGTCAGTTCACATCGCCGTCGATCCCCTATTACGATTCAGACCGCAAGATTCTCATCAATCCTTACGAGCATTCGGAATCAACCAAGGACTTCACCCTCAAGTGCATGGTGATCGATAGCTCGGGGCAGGTTCAGTCTGAGTATCGGACGATCCGCGCGATCAACAACTCGAACGTGGGCGACATCATGGTGCCGACGCCGACCTATGGTGTTGCTTCCGAAGGCGGCGCCTTCACCTCAACCCCGCCACTGCCGTACGCGACGGTGGAAGCCTGGGATCAGTTGACCTATGCCAAGTTCGTCGTTGACATCGCGGGTTGCACCGGCTGCACCTTCCAGTACCAGTTCGACGGTAACGGCGATGACATACCGGAGATTCCGGAAGCGGGCACCGGCTGGGAGGATATCGAAGGCCGCCAGATCACGGTGACCAGGTCCTTCCAGGGCGCGGGCTACTTCCCGGTCAGCATCAGAATCCAGGCCCTGGATTCAAGCGAATCGATCGTCGACACGGCCACGGTTGAAGTGCCGCTGAGCTTGGCGATCCGCAACACGATTACAAATTACGAGGGTACGCTGGAACCGCGGACCAACCACTGCATCGCGGCGGCTTGGGAGACGGCGAACAGCCCGGCCAACGGCTTGACGTTGACGCAGCGCGAGTTCATCATCGCCGGTGGTTCGCAGGGTACGGTAACCCTGAACACGGTCGACCGGTTGGTTCAGACGTTTACTCCGCCCGCTGAAACCGGTGAAATCGAAACCTTGAATGGTACCGTTGCCACTATCCGTCCGCCGATGAACTTCGCGCGGCGCGGCGCGGTGATGTGGAACAACGACCCGGAGAATAATCCGGCTTCCGCGATTCGGATCCACGGCGGTGCGGGTACGAGTATCCTCGCCAAGAATGAATCTTCGACTCCTGGTGCCGGCACTATCCACTGGACAAACCTCAACGAGTTGCTGGCGCCCGAGTACTTCCCGGTCAAGGATATGTGCGGTACGTTTATTCCGGGTACAGGCTATATGTTCGGCGGAGGCTTCCACAAGCCGGTGGATGAGGACAACGTGGTTGTGACGAGCCGAATTATCTCTTACAACGAGATGTTCGACTCCTATGGCCGGGTCACCGATATGCCGACGCCCCGATACGACGCCTGTATGGCCTACGCCAACGACCGGCTGTACGTGATCGGTGGTCGCGAGGCCAGTGGGCAGACGGTGGCCACGGTTGAAGCCTACGATCCGGTGACAGGCAACTGGGATACTTATGCTCCGTCCATGCTGGAAGCGCGCTCCGGCGCCGCTTGCCAGGTAATCGGCGGCAACATCTATGTGATCGGCGGTGCCCAGTGGCCGCTGGACAGCTCACAGCGTGTGCTGCTGAATTCGGCGGAAGTCCTGAATCCGCAGACCGGTGTCTGGTCGTACTCTGTACCGCTGCCGCTGGGTGCGCAGGCGGATCAGATTGCGTCTTGTGCCGCGCCGGCGCCGGGTGGTGCCAGCGGTGCGACCGGCGCGCTGGTTAACTCCATCGTGTGCTTCGGCGGTGAAAAGGACGCTGGCGGCGAGTTGCCCGGTGGCGAGTCTAACCAGTTGATCGAGTTCACCTACTTCCATGTTGTTGAACCGGTGACCGATTAGCGATCCTGAGTAGAACCTAGCTTAAAAAAAGCCCACCCTCAATGGGTGGGCTTTTAATTTTCGGATTAGCTACGCCTGAGGCCTGGAACTGGTGGTCCAGTTGCCGACCCGCCGCCAAATCGAGCTAACTGGACAGCGGAGGCAGTAATTCTTCCAATCGGTAGAATTCGGGCGGACGAGCGCCGAGACGGTCCAGGTTCTCTAGATCCGCATAACAGCGCTGCCAGTGACCGCACTTCAGATCGACCTTCAGTTTGAGTGCCCAGATACTGGCATCCGCGGGATCGTGATGAACGGCCTGCGCCGTGTGTTCCGCGGCCAGGGGCAGCGCTCCCGTACGGGCTGCGGACAACGCGTGGTTATACAGCTCATGAGCCTTGAACAGCTGGGCTTTGCGCTGCTGCATCAATGCAGCCACCGCTTCCGCCACATCAGGCTTGAGCTGCGGAATCAGGGCGGTGACAGCCTGGAAATCACCTTTCAGGATCGCCAGGCGCGCGGCGATCTCGGCTTGCTCCGCCGGGTGCTGGTTCGTCAACTGGGACAGGTGATCCGCGATGACCTGAGCCTGATCGAGCTTGTTGCGATCAAGGTACTCCCGCGCCAGTACCAGGTAGCGCTCGATCAGCGCTTCCAGGTCCAGATAGGGTGTCAGGTCGGCCTGGCAGCCTGGACAGACCCGCGCACCGGCTTCAAGCACCGACCGGCATAAAGGGCAGGCGTCCAGCTGCGGCACGGTTTATAACCCCCAATCGCTGAGGTAATTGCCGACCTTGGTGATCAGCTTCTCCAGCGCGGCTTCCTCTTCTTCCTTGATATTGGTTTCGAGGTCTTCCATCATCGAGCGCAGCATGCCCAGCTGCAACTCGTCCATCTTCTTCTGGCCGTCGACGGCCTGCTTCTCGAGGGTCTTGGCGCGTTCATAGATGCCCTGGGCTTCGAAGAGGATCTTACCCCTTTCGCGCTGGGCGATCAGGCTGCCGCCCATCTGGCTGACATCGCGCTCGGCCAGCGCGATATCGTCTTCCGTCAGGCGGGCCTTGGAGGCCTTGATCGTGATACCCTGGCCGGCGCCGGTCTGGCGATCTCGCGCCGTGACCTTCACGATGCCGTTGACATCGTAATCAAAGCTGACTTCCACCAGTGACTCACCGGCGGCGCCATAAGTAATGCCGGCCAGCACGAACTCGCCCAGGCTGGAGTTGTCCGTCGCGGCCATGCTCTCGCCCTGCAAGACGTGAATCAAGGCTTCCGTCTGGCCGTCGATCGTCGTTTTGTACAACTGCTTGCGCGAACACGGCACGCTGGTATTGCGCGGGATGATCGGGCTGAACTTGCCGCCTTCGGTCTCGATGCCCAGCGTGAACGGTGCCACGTCGACTACGACGAGCTCGTCCAGCTTGCCGCGCTTGATGCCGGCCTGGATTGCGGCGCCCTGGGCGACGCATTCTTCCGGGTGGATATCGTGATAGGCTTCCTTGCCGGTGATGTTCTTGACCAAGCGCTGCACGGCCGGCGTACGGGTCATACCGCCGACCAGGATGACCGCATCCAGATCCTCCGGAGACATATTGGCATCGGATAGCGCCAATTCCATCGGCTGCAGGGTTTGATCGATCAGGTCCTGCACGAGGTCTTCGTATTTGGCGCGAGTCAGGGTCTCGTTGAGGTGCAGCGGCTCCTCGCCGCCAGTGTAGATGAACGGCAAGTTGATGTTGGTTTCCAGCAGGCTGGACAGGTCGATCTTGGCATTCTCCGCCGCTTCCTTCAGCCGCTGCATGATCGCCCGTTGCTGGCTGATATCGGAGATCGTCCGCAGGTCGACCTTTTCCTTCTCCTTGAACCGTTCAATCAGCCATTCCACGACGCGGTAGTCAAAGTCATCACCACCGAGGTTGTTGTTACCCGTGGTGGCCAGGACCTTGAAAGCGCCTTCGACGAGACGGATGACGCTGACATCGAACGTACCGCCGCCAAGGTCGTAGACCATGATGGTCCGGCTTTCACCCTTGTCGAAACCATAAGCCAACGACGCGGCCGTGGGCTCGTTGATGATGCGTTCCACTTTGAAACCGGCGATTTCGCCGGAGTCTTTGGTGGCTTGGCGCTGGGCGTCGGTGAAGTAGGCTGGAACCGTAATGATCGCCTCATCGACGATGTCGTTGAGGTAGGTTTCCGCGTCCAGCTTGAGTTTCTTCAGGATAACCGCGCTAATTTCCTGCGGGCTGAACTCCTTTTCGCCGACTGTGATTCGGCGGTCGGTGCCCATCAACCGCTTGACGCTGGTAATCGTGCGCTCTGGATTGGCGACAGCTTGGTTCTTGGCGGGCTCGCCGACCAGCAACTCACCGGATTCCGTAAAACCGACGACAGAAGGAGTGATGAACTTGCCGCGTTCATTAGGTATCAGCGTCGGCTGTCCATCGATAATCGCCGCTACCAATGAGTTGGTAGTACCGAGGTCGATTCCTACAATCTGGCCCATTCATATTCTCCTTATTCAGCTATCCGGCCAATCACCTTAGCTGGTCCAAACATTCCGCCTGTCGACTACGTCGGCTGCCCGGCGCGATCAACCTTAGACGTTTTTCACGACTACCACTTGCGCCGTCCGCAAAGGCTTGCCTTCCAACCGGTACCCCTTCAGCAGAACCCGACTCACCGAACCGTTGTTTAGTTCCGTGTGAGGTTCGGTTCCCATCGCCATCTGTTCATTTGGATCAAAGGTGCTGCCGGGCTCGATCTGCATCTGCTCCAATCCATACCGGCCCAGGGATTCCTGGAATAACCGGTATAAAGACTGCAGACCGGTATGGACGCCTTCGCTGACTGAACCGGGCTGTGTCGCAATCAACTCAAAGACCCGGTCCAGCGTGTCCAGCACATTCAACATGTCTTTCAAGACACGTTTAACACGGCCCTCGTCCTCAGCGGCGGTGCTTTTCGTATCCGCCACGGAACGTAGCCGTGTTTCCACGCTATGCAATTGTTCGACAACTTTATCCAGGCCAACAGTTTCAATTGCCGGCATACGCAGTTCTTCAATACCGCGCCGCAAGCGCGCCAACTCGCCGCGCTGCTTACCAAGATCAGCGACGAGCGAACTTAGATTGGCCCAGATTTCCGTTGACACATCGGCCAGCGGAAGATCCTCCGCCGACTCGAAATATAGATTATAGTAACGCTCAGAATCGAAGTCAATTTGGCTGATCAGCTGTTGCAGCGCGCTGGAATGGGCTGGCTGGGTCACAAGACAGTCCAATCTGGAATCTTAAAGTTAATTTCCAGTAACTCAAGCAGCGGCTGAGCTAAAGCGGCTTCGTCTGATTTGGGCGGCTCCAGCTGCTGGAAGTCCGGCGGCGGGATGCTGTCGGGCAGCGTCAGCTGCTCGAAGCTGATACTGCGGTCGCGCGGGATGCGCGACAGCCGCGACCTTACCTGCTCGGCATCGACCGGATTGAAGACGAACAGGTCGATCATCGCTCGCCGGTGCGGGTCGGCAAACAGGTTTGAATACGACTCTTCAACCAGCATGAAGTCGTCGGCATGGCGTTCCGGGTTGAAAATCTTGATCAGCCGGAAATACTCAGTCTCAATCTGCTGGTGCGTGGCGCGTTTATCCAGGCTGAGGATCCAATAGAACTGATTGGCCTTCTGGTAATAATGAATGATGTCCTCGGCCCGGACCTTGGTAATATCGAACTCGGCCCGGCCCTTGGTCAAGGCCAGCGTATTCATCGCCTTTTCCAAATGGTTGACCGCGTTTTCAAGGTGTCCATAGGTCTTGCGGTCCGCCCGGAACTGCGCCGCCCAGAGCCTGGCCAGCTGCATCATGTTCGCCGAAGCGCTGTCGTAGTCGTCGACCAGCAGACAGATCACCGCGCAGTTCTGGACGATGTTGGGGTTCTCGGGATCGTAATTGAGCGCTTTCTTCCATTCTTCCAGCGCCAGCTTGTTCTGGTCCTTGCGCGCCAGCTGGTAGGCATTCAGATCCAACGTGGCGGCATAGAGAATCGGCAGGTCGGCATTGGACTCGTCGAGCTGGCGCAGCTTGTCCCAGGTCTGCATCGCCTCCGGCGCATAGCCGGCGCCCAGGAACGCCAGCCCGATTTCCGTGAATTGCCTGATTTTCATTTCCGGCGAGACCGAGCTGTTCTCCACGAGTTTGCTGAGCTCCAGCCAGTTGAAGACGGCCATCTCGCGCTTGCCCATCTGGGCGTAAGCCTGGCCAAGATACCAGCGCAATTGCGGGTTGTGCTTGTCGTCGCGCAGCAGCTCTTCAAGCTTGGCCGCGGCACGCTGAAAGTCACCGTCGTGGATATACAGCGCGGCCAACAGCAGGCCGTCCACGTTCTCGGGGAACTCGACGGGTCCCCAGAACTGGCCGCCCCGGGCGTCCGTGTCAGCCAGGAAGCAGGCGACCAGCCGCGGGAAATTCGTTTCCAACATGTTACCGCGGCGGGCCAGGTCCAAGAAGACGCGCCAGGCCTTCTGCGGCTGCTGGTTGGCCAGGTAGGCATAGGCATGCGACCGTTCCAACCGCGGGTTCTCGTCCGTCCAGGTGATGTCGTGGTAATAGATAATCGCCTTGGCATAGTCCTTCAGGCGATGGTAGCCGTAGGCCAAGTAGGTCTTGGTTTCGGTGCGCTTGGGCAGGATCCGATTGGCGACCTCCAGAATGCGGACGCTACGCTCCAGCTGGCTCTGGAAAAAGGCGGTCTCGCCGTAAAGGCTGAGCAGTTCGACAATCACCTGGCGCAGCAGCCGGTGGTTGCGGTTAACTTCGACCGCGCGAGTGAACAAGGGCAATGCCTGATCCAGCTTGTCAGCTTTCAGCAGCACATGGCCTTCGAGGAACAGCGCGAGGCTGAAGAACAGCTGCTCGGCCCGGCCGTTGGGATTGCGGCGGTGGATTTCTTCAAGGTGCTGGTGGGCCTCATCCAGCCGCTCCAGCCGCATCAGCACAATGCCGCGTTCCAATTGCAGCCAGCGCTCGAAGACGGCGTACTCCTCCTGGCCCGCAATCGAGGTGTAGATCTCCAAGCTCTTCTCGAGTTCCTTCTTCAACTCCAGGTTGATCGCCTTACGCAGGCTGATCAGGAACAAGGGCACATCGCTGCCTTCGAGCCGTTTGATCAGCTCCTCAGCCCGATCGGGATTGCCCAGTTGCTGATGGGCTGCGGCCTCCCAATAGCAGCGCAGGATCGCGTATTCCGGGGCATTGAGCTGCTTGAGGTGTTCCAGGGCCAGGTCGGCGCGGTTTTCCAACAGGTGGATCTTGGCCAGCCGGTAGCGGATGTCGTCCGTGGGCGAAAGCCGGAAACTAGTGTCGTAAGCCCGGGCGGCCTGCGCGAAGTTGTAGTGCTCAATATAAAAATCGCCGATCTCGCGCAGCATCTTCTCGCGCTGATGTTGCTTGAGCAAGCCGACGAGTGCGTCCGCATCCGCCTCGAAGCAGCGCACCGCCAGGTTCAGCAGGCTGACCCGCGGTTGCGCTTGCGTAATCGTGTCTTCGAGCAACACGAAGGAGATGTCCGCATCCGTGCTGAATTTATGCTGCTCGAACAGCTTCTGATAGACGCGCATTTCGACGCTGCCGGAGGCGGGTGCGACCCCGCGTTCCTTGATGATGTCCGCCAGCAGCGTGACCAGGCGTGGGTTAAGGTCGCTGGTGTCTTCGGTGCGTTCGAAGAGGGCGAAGTAGGCCTGTTGCGCCTGCTCACCCCGCCGACCGGCGGCCAGGAAGCAGTTGGTCAGCGCCTCGTCGTATTGGTCGACCAGGGGGCCGCGTTCCGGCCGGCCCATCACGGTCAGGTATTGCAGCGTCTCCTCGCTGAAGTCCGAGGCACCGACGCGCATCTCCGCCAGCACCGTGGCCAATTCGACCTTGACGGCGTCGCCGGCGATCGGGAAAGCGTGGCGGTAGATCTCCTCCGCAATATCGTCCCGCCGGTCAGCGGCCCGGTAGGCCCGGGCCAGGATCGTGATCACGACGGGATCGGTCGGTGAGTCGACCAGCGCTTCCTGGTAGATCTTCTGGGCCTGTTCGTCGACCCGCGTCAGGTTGGCGTAGTGGTGCGCGAGGATCTCGTAAATCCGCCGCTGCGGACGGTCCGGCCAGGTGCTGAGGTAGCTCTCATACACCCGGATCGAAAAATCATCCTCGCGGTCATTGGCCAGGCAGTGCTCGGTCAGGATCAGGATCGCCCGCTTGCTGACCATCCGCAGCTCGAAAGCCTTGGTCATGACCTCGATCGCTTCATTGTCGAACTTATTGGCCTGCGCGTAATACTCGCCCAGATAGGCCAGCAAATCATGGTCGGAATAGCCCTGGCGGTAAATTGCCTGCAACAGCTCGCCGCGGTCGATGAAGTCGCTGGTGCTGTTCAAGGTCTGCGCCGACAGTTTTTTCAGGCTTTCCGGGGACAGCTTGGTGCGCTGCAGGGCACGCTCAATATAAGGGATCGTGGCCGGCGTGAACTGGTCCTGCATGATGTAGTACTGCGCCAACAGGCGCAGCGCCTCCGGGGCATCCGACGTTTCCACGGTATCGCGGTAAACGTCCGCCGCGAACTCGTCGATCTCCTCATTGGCGATCAGGCTTTCCAGCAGCACCTCACGCAAGCGCCGGTCGGCTTTGCGGTTTGGATAGGCGTTGCGGTAGATCTGCAGAGCCTCGGCATCGCGCCGGTTTTCCTTGAGGCAACGGTCGGCCAGCATGCCCTGGCCTTCTTTCCACAGCGTGAACTCGCTGGCGGTTTTGATGATGAAATTCAGTTCTTCCGGCACCAGGTCGTTTCCGCGGACTTTGATGATCTGCTTGGCCTGGGCGATCAACAGCCGCTTTTCGCGGTTGTCCTTGTCTACTGCCGTCAGGATCAGCTCCAATGCCCGTGGATCGATAATCTGGCGGTCCACGAAGGTCTCGGCGATATCGACCAGCGCGTCGGGCCGGACCTCAACCAGCTCGCCGGCCAGCTCGATCGCCGCGGATTCCTTGCCAAGTTCCAGCAGCGCTTTAAACTGCCTGTGCCTGAGCTCGCTCAGCAGCGCGAGCTCCTCCTCGGAGGTCTCCTCCGATCGCTCTTGCCACAACGTCTCGATCAATTCGACGGCTTCCGCCAGCTTGTTGCTATCAAGCAGTCGCTCGGCCTGTTTGACCTTTGGCGCAAGCTTGCTCTTAGAACCGCCTAAGAGTTTGCTGAAAATCCCCATTGATATTCCGTCTTATCCTTGATTACCAGTCGAGCTGATATCCGGAATATTATAAGGGCTGCCAGTGGGTAGATGCCGTGATTTGGGCCGGATTTTCCGAATCCGGGTGAATCACTTGCGATTCAGCAGCTGATAAAGGATTCCACCGGCCTTCTGGCTGGCCTTGAGGTCTTCACCTTTCAACTCACCGAGCAACTCCCGTTGGCGTTTGTTGACGCGGGACGGAATCGCGACGACGACCCGCACATGCAGGTCGCCGCGTCCACCTCGACGCAGGCGCGGCAGGCCGTGGCCCCGTAATTGAAAGATATGATGGCTGGAGGTACCGGCCGGGATCCGCAGTTGCTCCTCGCCCGTCAATGTCGGGACGGTGACGGTCGCGCCCTGGACCAGGTCGGCGTAATGCACGGGCAGTTCCACGTACAGCGCCGCTCCATCGCGTTTGAATTGCTCGTGCGGCTCGATGCTGATGCTGACAAGCAGGTCACCGCCGGGTGCCCCACCGCGGCCGGCGTGGCCCTGGTTGCCGATGCGGATGACATTGCCGTCGTCGATGCCCGCCGGAATCGTGATTTCGATCGTGCGCTGCTTTTCCTGAAAGCCGGTGCCACGGCAGGCCTTGCAGGGCGTCGGGATCGTATAGCCCGTGCCGTGGCAGGTCGGACAGGTCGTTGTCGTTTGCATGCGGCCCAGCAACGTATCGCGTACCTGGCGTACGGCGCCGTGGCCGCCGC
This sequence comes from bacterium, assembly GCA_016932385.1. Taxonomy (GTDB): domain Bacteria; phylum 4484-113; class 4484-113; order 4484-113; family JAFGCY01; genus JAFGCY01. Next base: position 27,136 of record JAFGCY010000036.1, read on the forward strand.
AGGTCTGGCAGTTCTCCGGCTGGGAGCCCGGTTCGGCCCGCGAGCCGCCGCAGGTTTCGCAGATTTCGCGCCGGTCCAGCTTGAGTTCGACGCTGTGATCGTCCAGGACATCGGTCAAGCGCAGGTGGACGGCCCGGTGCAGGTCCTCGCCGGGCTGGTAATCGCGCCGGTGCGCCGCGGCGCCGACGCCGCCAAACCCGCCGCCGAAGAAGAAGTCAATGATATCGTTCATGCTGCTGAAGCCCATGCCGCCGAACGGATCACCGCCCAGGCCGGCGCTGCCCGTCGTGCCGAACTGGTCGTACTGCTGGCGCTTGGCTGGGTCGGACAGGACCTCGTAAGCTGTGTTGATCTCTTTGAAGCGCTCGTCGGCGTCCGGCGAACTGCTGACATCGGGATGGTATTGGCGCGCCAGCTTGCGGTAGGCCTTTTTGATCTCATCCGGTCCGGCGTCCCGCGCCACGCCCAGGATCTCGTACAGGTCAACCTTGCTTGCCGCCATTACTTGGCAACCTCGTTTTCATCGGTGGCTTCCTTCAGCGCATGGGCTACGACCTCGCCGATTACCTTGACCCAGGGGAGCGCGCGGTCGTAGAACAGGCGCGTGGGACCGATGACGCCCACGATTCCGTCGCTGCCGGCGGGCAGTCCATAGCGCGCGAGTACCAGGCTGCAGGTGTGCAGGTCCTCGATCGCGTTTTCTGATCCGATGATCGTCTGTACGACGCGCTCGTTGAGCTGGCTGCGCAGCCCGCGGATGAACCGCTCACGGTCCTGCAGGACGTTGATGACATTGCTGAGACTGTCGACACTGGAAAACTCCGGTTCCAGCGCCAGCCGGAGCGCGTTGCCGAAAAAGACGCGCTCGTTGGTTCGCGCCAGGCCGGTAAAGAAATCCTGGAGCGTGGCCAGCAGGCTTTCCGGAACGGCGACGGTCTCGAAGATGATTCTGTGCAGTTCGTCGTAATTGACGTCGATAATGCTCCGGCCCCGCAGGTAATTGTTCAACTTCTCCGCGAGCTGCGGCAAGTGCAATTCCTCGACTTTCAACTCCAGCTTGATCCGTCGCGACTGCATCGCCCCGGCGCCGGTAACCAGTACGACCAGCACCTCGTTTTGTTCGACCTCGACGAAGCTGATGCTTTTTATATCCAGTGTCGATGGTATCGGCAGGCTGACCCAGGCCACATAACCCGTCATTTCGGTCAGCAGATCCAATGTGCCTTCCAGCAGCGCTTCGACCTCGTGACCCAGCTGGCGGTACACCTCGGAAACTCGGGCCCGATGGCTGATCGTGCCCGACAACTGGTCGAGCAGTTCCTCGACCAGGAACCGGTATGCTTGGTCGGTCGGCACGCGGCCACCGGAGGTGTGGGGCTGTAGCAGGTAACCCTGCTCCTCCAGGGAGGCAAGCTCGTTACGCACCGTGGCTGAGCTGACGTGGATCTCGTCGGCCAGGATCTGGCTGGAGATGGGGTGAACCTCCCGAACGTAATGGTTGATGATCCGCCGTAAGATTTCCCGCTTGCGCGGACTCAACGCCGGTGCAGTTGTTCCCAGTGTTTTACCCACAGCCTGTTATACCTGGCAATACGCGATTCTGTCGTTGTTCACCACCGCGGTCGAGCCTGCCGGCTAAGCGGCCAGCGGTTAGAAACAACGGGCGGGGATTTCACCCCGCCCGTTAATTATCGTGCGATCCGTAAAGTCGTGCAACCGTCTAGACGTGCGGTCGCTTGACGATTTCGGCTTTCAAGATCATGGAGTCCTTGAACGCGTTCCAGTGCTTGGCTGCATACGGGCCCCATTCCAGGTCGTTCTGCAGACGCAGCGCGATCGCGGGCTCCGGTTCGCCGGCTTCCTGCAGCAGAGCGCGTAATTCGGCTTTGCCCGCTTCCATGGCCGGTGTATACGCCGTGATCAGTTTCTCGATGTTCTCGCGGCCCTTGGTTACATAGCCGAACGGCGAGAAGCCCTGCTGGCCCAGGCGCGAGTTGTCGCCCAGATTGATAAACGGCTGCGTGGATGCCGTATTGGGCCCGCCCTTGGCGAAAGTCACCGTCCATTCGCTGTTGAAGAAATTCGCCGGCTCGTCCTTCAAGTTGACGATCAGCTTCTGCTTGTCTTTATACTGCGGGTAGATCGGCGGTTCCTGGCCTTGACGCAGGTTTTCAGCATTGGAGCGGTCATACAGGTCACCCCACTGGATGACCCAACCCGGTGCGATCCGATGGATGTGCAGATTGTCGTAATAGCCGGCTTCGACCAACTCCAGGAAGCGCACGGCATGGATCGGCGCCAATTCTGGATAGACCTCGATCGTGAAATTGCCGAAGGTCGTGGTGAACTCGACTTCCCAGATTTCCTTCAGATCGCCGCGGAGATCCTCGATCATCTTCGGAGTGCCGCGGTACGGTTCGCCCAGCAGCGCGATCTCGCTCCGGCCGGACAGCGGCAGGTCGTCAATGCCTTCAGGGATCGTGGGCGCCGCGGTCGGGTTCATGACCAGGTGCGACCACTCCGCCGAAAGCTCTTTATCGGTGTCGGCCAGTGTTTTCAGCGCCGCCATCACGCCATCTTCGTCTTCCTCCGCCAGCTTCAGTAATTCCTGGTCGAGATCGCTGATTTGCTGTTGGATGCCGGTCAGTTCTTCGGCGTTGAAGCCCGGAGTCGCCGACAGGGTTTCCAGTTCGCGTTCGAGATCCCGACGTTGTTGAGCCAACGTGCTGACACTCTGTGACGGCTCGATCGGTTTGCGCCCGCGCGCTGTGACCTGCTCGGTTTCTGAGGCGCCGCCGGTATCCGACGTATCGGTATCGACGGTACTTACGGTGCCAGAATTATTGTTGTTCGAGGATTGGTTGTCCAGGCATGCCTGCGTAAAGGCCGCTATCAAGACAAGCAGTAAAAGCAATAGATAATTGCGCGCCATCGCTTACTCCTTTTGCGGGTATCACCCGTGCGTCAATTAAGACCTCAGCCAGCCATCACTACTGACGCTCCAACGGCTGATGAGTTACAACATCTTACGAAGATAGCATACCCCCTGGATGGTTGAATGACCATCCACCGGCTGAATTGTGCCCGAACAGGCGGATCCGTCCAGTTGGCAAGGGGGGTTGGGAGGTTTTCGAGCCTAAAACGTATTGACCATCGGTGGTCTATTTCCGAGGGCGTCGTATATAATGTATCCATTAGCTGCCCGGCGTCAGTTCTATCGGAGGCACTTCACCTGATCGCCGCAGGCATATAGTAGCTGTTTTACTGTGACGGAGGAAGGCATTATGTCGTTACTAAAAGAGAAGCTTGCGGGGCAAATTCCCGGATTGCGCCAGGACCTGAAAGAACTGGGAATGGCGCACGGGGACAAACAGATTTCCACGGTCACCGTTGGTCAGGCCTACGGTGGAATGCGTGGAGTAAAAGGAATGATCTGTGATACTTCCGTCGTCGAACCGGACCAGGGTCTAATCATCCGCGGCCGCCCGATTCTCGACATTAAAGACAAGCTGCCTGAGGAGATTTTCTGGCTGCTGATTACGGGCGAATTACCCAGCGATGCGGAGTTGAAATCGCTGCAGAATGAGTTCATGGCCGCCGCGAGTGTGCCAGGCTATGTATGGGATGTACTGGCCGCTATGCCCAAGGAAAGCCATCCGATGACCATGTTGGATACGGCGATCCTGGTCATGCAGCATGAGTCCAAGTTCGCCGCGCGTTACCACCAGATGGCTAAGACCGATTACTGGGAGGCCGCGCTGGAAGATGCTATTGCGATCCTGGGCACGATACCTGTGATTGCCGCCGGCCTGTACCGGATGCGCTACAACAAGGGCCCACGGATTGAACCGGACACCGCTTTGGACTGGGCGGCCAATTATGTGCACATGCTGGGGCTGCAGGAGACGCCGGATTGCTATGACATGATGCGGCTGTACCTTACGCTGCACAGCGACCACGAGGGCGGCAATGTCAGCGCCAACACCTGCCACACGGTCGGTAGCGCGCTCAGCGATCCGTACTACGCCGTCAGCGCCGGTCTCAACGGCTTGGCCGGGCCGCTGCACGGTTTGGCCAACCAGGAGTGCCTGGGCTTTGTGATCAAGATCCGTGACCAGTTCGGCGGGGTGCCGACGGAAGAGCAATTGACCAAGGCCTGTTGGGACCTGCTCAACGGCGGCCAGGTGATTCCGGGTTACGGGCATGCCGTCCTGCGCGTGCCGGATCCGCGGTTCGTGGCGTTCCACGGCTTTGGCAAGGAACACTGTGCCGATGATGAGATCTACAAGATCGTCGATCTGCTGTTCCAGGTCGCGCCCAAGGTGCTCACGGAGCACGGCAAGGCCAAGAACCCCTGGCCGAATGTCGATGCTGGCAGTGGTGCGCTGCTCTATCACTACGGACTAACCGAGTTCCCGTATTACACAGTGCTGTTCAGTGTCAGCCGGGCGATGGGCATGCTCAGCCAGCTCGTGATCAACCGGGCGATCGGCACGGCGATCACGCGGCCGAAGAGCGTATCCACGGACTGGATCAAGGAATTCGTCGGCGCTTCCGGTGCCGCCGGTTAACAACGAAATTTAGGGCGTTCTGCGTGAAAAAAAGCGCATGTGATTTACCGGGGAGAGCTGCTGCTCTCCCCTTTTTTATTCAGCGGCATTGAGCGTCGGCGACCATTCAGGGCGTGACGGATTCCTGACTTCGGATTCGTCCGGAGTTACAATGTTCTGTTGCAGGAGGTTGCCATGGTGCGCTATCTGGGATGGATATTGGTGCTCGCCGCATGTGTATGCTCATCGGCGGTTGGGGCGCTGGCCCAGGAGGAAGTCCCGCCGGAACCGGCGCCAGTGCCGCTGGCGGGCGATTTGCTGGCACCGGGACTGGCGCGAGTGCTGATCAACATGTGGGGGCCGGTGGATCCGGGCCAACCGACAGTATTCGACGGTGAGAATGTCACGATTCTATCCGTGCCCGACGACTGTGCCGTGTACATGGCCTCGCGCACGGAGATTGAAAATACGACGACGGGCGGGCAGCAAGCCACCGTGGAATCGGTGGTTTTTACCGACAGCCATTTTGTCGGCAATACTCCGCTGACGGTCACCGTGCCGCCCGGCAGCCATGTGCTGGCCATCCGGACAACTCATCGCGCCGATGGTTTCGACGGCGGCTGCGTTGCCAAGACCACCCATGACGTGATTACGGGCGGGCGGCGCCACGCTTATCACCTGTATCCGCTGCACAAGAAGCCCGGGCAGTACCAGTGCTTTGTCGCCAACTTCACCAATTTAGCGGAGAAGCCGTCGGAAGCTGTCTACGACCAGGCGGAGCGCGGTACTTTCCGGATCCCGGTGGAGCTGCTCATGACGCGGCTGGCCAACGGTTCGCGCGTGCCGGCGGACGACCGAGAGCGCGTTGCACGAATGCTCAACCAACTCGGTGTGGCCCAATACGATGCGGGCGGGACGGAGCTGCTGATCAAGCTGACGCTGCTCGGTAACGACTACGAGCTCCTGGAATGGCCAGTAACCAAGTAGGTATGATTATCTGCTCAGCTATGGGCGGGTAACCGGTTCCGGTTCACTAGCGGTCTCGGTCGACTCGGCTGCCAACTCTTCCGGCGGAATCTCGAGCAGCTCGAGTTTCGAGATAAACCAGCTGATTTGCTGTTTGGTGAACGGCCGGTTGGAAACGACCTGGACGGCGACAAACGCGTCGCCGTGGATGACAGAGTACATCAGGCCGTAGTTGGTGCGGGTCGCGACGGTCTTACTCCAAATGAAGTACGGTACCTTGATGCTGGCGCCATTCTCGACGGCGATGACCGCTTCGCCTTCCGGCTCCCGGTCCGCGGCGCTCATGGCGTCCTTCATGATCTCGTTGTAGCGCGTATTGTTACTGACATCCTCGACATACAGCACCACACCTTCGCCTTCGGGATGCTCCAGCTTGGCGGCCTCGGCCTGCGCCTCGTTTAACACGGCCACGTAGTCGCCGAGCACCGTCAGCTTGTAATCAGGCTGTGTACCTTTGCCACCGCCCTGTGGATTGTGCGTGGACTCGAAGCCCGGACCGTCCATCTCGAACATAACCAACGAACCGGCTTCGACGGTGAAGGCGAAATGGAAGGTGTCGTTTTCCACCCGCGTCGGTTCCGTTACCTGGGCCAGAGCCGGCATGGCCAGCACCAGGCCGGTCAGGATCAATAGCGCGGCGATTTTATTACGCATCATTTTCTCTCCCCGGGGGCTAACAACAGATTGTACAACTCGCTGATGCTATTGATGACGGTGACGGCTTCCGCGAGTTCACCGGGCTGGCTGTAGCCGTAGGCACAGCCGATGAAGCCAGTACCCGCTTCCCGCGCGGCTTCCAAGTCGCTGAACCGGTCGCCGACCATTACCGCCGGTGGATTGCCGAAGTCGGCGAGGGCCTGGGCCAGGCGTTCCCCCTTGGTCGCGAAGTCCGGCGGCCCATACGGGTAGCAGCCGTCGAAGAAGCGCGCATAGCCGCACGTATCCCAGACATTTTGAACGTAAGTCGGCCCGCCGTTCGTCACCAACACCAGATAGCGCCCCGCGTCATGCAGCGTGTGCAGCACTTCCTCGGCGCCGTCATACATGTATGGGTGTTCGCGGACGGCCTGCAACTCGTATTCCAGGCAGAAATCCTCGAACTCCCGGCGCACATGGTCCGGTTGCCCGGGCATCATCGCCGCGTAGAACTCCTTGGCGTCGGCGCCGATCATGTAATTGAGCCACTGCCGGTCTGGCGTGGGGATGTCGAGGCCATGCGTTCTTACGTATTCACGGTGGGCGCTGAGCACGATCTCGCCGACGGCGGGACCGGCGGGATAGAGCGTGCCGTCGTTGTCGAAGGCGATCAGCTTGGCTTGATGGAGTTCCACGGCGCGCCATGGTAGCATATTCGCATGGGCAATATCTATCGACCGCGGGCAATTGCCGAGGGGCTTAACATCGGCATCGTCGTCAGTCGTTTCAACGAGCTGATCACGGAGCAACTGCTCAACGGCGCGATCGACGCCTTGGAGCGGCACAGCACGGGGGACGCGGAGTGCGATTACGATGTCTATTACGTGCCGGGCTCCTTCGAGCTGCCGGCGGTGGCACGCCGGCTGGTCGCAACCGGCCGTTACGACGGCGTGCTGGCCCTGGGTGCCTTGCTGCGCGGCGATACCGACCACTATGAGCTACTCGCCGCCGAAGTGACCAAAGGTCTGGCCAACGTGGCGATGCAGACGGAGACGCCGGTCAGCTTCGGCGTCGTAACCTGCGACAGCCTGGAGCAGGCATTACACCGCGCCGGCACTAAGGCTGGCAACAAGGGCGCGGACGCGATGGCCAGCCTGATTGAAATGATCAACCTGCAGGCGGTCATCGCCAATCCGATCAGCGCCGACGAACTGGAGTAGCCAGCAAACCTGTTCCCGCCTGATCCGGGACGTCGGGCGGGCCGGCACAATCGGATCAGAATTAATCAATGTGAAATCCGCGCGTTTTCCGTCAGGCTTGTTTAGGTTGCGCCAGGCTGGGTAAAAGAAGCGGTTTAACCCAGGGCACCGCGATCTGGTGCCGGAGGCAGGAATGGCTGATAACCGCAGAGCAACGAATACCACCTCACTATTCCCATGCGGTTGCCGCCTGGATCGCCCGTCCTCCGGCTCCGGACTCAGGTCCCAGCCCAGCCATCTCACACCGGGGTCGCCTGCACGCACCTCGGTTGACCTGTCATTGCCGCCCCGACTAGCGCTGCTGGCCGCGGGGGTGCGCGGCCGGAAGGAGGTGGGGAGAGTGGCGCTGGTCGCGCCACTCTCTTCCCCCACCCGCAATTTGGCTGATGATTACAGGAACCAGGAGAAGACCATGTTTAAAGCACTGACGACGACAGCATTGATGATCATTTCAGCAGTCCTGGCGGCCATGTTCCTGGCGGCGGGCTGCGGCGGGGGCAGCGGAGCGGCATTGGGGCCGGCACCCCAGGCGCAGCAGTCACCGCAGCCGGATGCCACGCTGATCACCGCGGGCTGGGGGGCGACCACCGGCTTCAATGTCGGCGGAGGTGCGGGCTCGGTCGAACCGGGCGCGCTGGTTGTACTGCTCGACGATGCTGCGAATACAACATCCGCGATCGCCGGACCGGACGGCTCGTTTGTCCTCGTACCGGACGCGCTGACATTCAATCTGGCTCCCGGTACGCAACTGACCATGACCCAGACGGCTGACGGAATGACACAGAGCGCGCCGATCACGATCGTTGTACCGCCGATGTAGGATTCTGCTACAATCCGCGCCGTGCAGGGCTTTATCGACTGGGCCGGGCAGATTCACCCGGTCTGGGGAATTATCATCCTGACGTTCTTTCCATTGCTCGAACTGCGGGCAGCGATCCCGTACGGCCTGTTGGCCACGGAGCTTCCGTGGTGGGTTACTGCTCTGCTGGCTGTCGGGACGAACTGGCTCGTGGCGCCGCTGGTGTACCTGTTTTTGAAATACATCCTGCGCTTCCTGACCCGCTGGCCCTGGTTTGCCGGGGTCTGGGGCCGGTATTGCCAACGGGTCCAGCGGCGGATTGAGAAAGCCGTCAACACCTGGGGCGCGTGGGGCTTGGCCATCTTTATCGGTATCCCCTTGCCGGGCAGCGGTGTCTATACCGGCGCGCTGGGAGCCTACCTGCTGGGCATGGGCTTCCGGCGCTTCATGTGGGTGGCCCTGGTCGGCGTGCTGATCGCCGGGGCGTTGGTGACCGCGATCGTGCTGAGCGGCAACGAGGCGTTAAGCTGGCTGGTGAATGACAACGCGGCCACCAGCGAAGCTGCCGCCGGTATCTAGCATGTTGGTGGCAATGCAGTATAATATTTGATAGTCCACAAGGGATGGGAGAAAATATGCGAGTTCTGACAGTAGCGATTGTTTGTCTGGCGGCGCTGGTCTGGAGCGGGACGGCGCTGGCGGCTGACGATTTCAAGATTCATAAACGCACCGTGGAATTCCAGGTGGTTGAACCCTGCAACGTGCTGGCGATGGAAGGTTCGGTCGATCTGGAGTGGAATGACTGCGAGGGGGCGTATGCGCTGTTTACTTCCGAGGTCGAAGGTTATCCGCATCCGCTGACGGTCTTGGTTTTCATCGGCAACCCGGATTGGTCGACGCTGGATTCCCACGTTTACCAGTCGTTCTTCTGCAACCATTGCTGCACCAAGAAGCGGCCCGATGTGTATTGCATGGACTGCGATCCCTGCGAGTGGTATTGCTACCGCACGAAGGCCGAGTGGTGCTGCGATGTGGTTTGCGTCTATGCGTTCCTGCCGACCTGTATGGCGCTCGATGTGGTTGATTTCTATTAAGCCTTAGCGCAAGGCAAACTGGTCTTATTTGAGGCCTGGCGCCGGGATTTCCCGGGCCGGGCCTTTTTTGTGTTCGGTTCGATTGCGACCCATCTGGCCTGGGACCAGGGATTGGTGGTTTGATCTTCGTAAAAAGCTTGACGAACCCGCGACCGGTCTGTAACATCTCTGCGGGCGTTTAGCTCAGTTGGTAGAGCAGCTGACTCTTAATCAGCGGGTCACGGGTTCGAATCCTGTAACGCCCAGTTAGCCCCCGCGTTCTCCTGGCTGTTTGCCGGCATTCGCCGACACGCCATTACCCCCCCGGCTGTGGTACACTCCCGATGTAATTAATAGCGCCGAAAGGGAGGTGCGTACGTGAAGTGGATTGCTTTGCTGTTCGCAGCCGCGCTGTTTACTGCTCTGGTTTCATTGGTGGGTTGCGCCGGATCTAATCAACCGGCTGACAACCTGATCACGCCCGGCTCGGAATCTGCTGCCGAGCCAACCGCCAATCCGGGCTGGCAATGGCCGTCGCCCAGTACGCTGGTCCTGCCACCGCGCGAATCCTCAACTTATGTTCCGGCTGACCTGATCAAGTTTGGTACATATTACGAGCTTTCGTTCCCACATGACAACGTGGATACTTCAACGGGCACGGCGCACTTCACGCCGGACTGGTCGGCGGCGACGGGGATGTCGATCGACCACATGGCATATTGCCACTACTACTTTTACGCTGAAGACTACGATCGCGAACCGGAGATCCACTATGGCTGGAGCGTTCCGCCCGCGATTCACGCCAACGCCTGGTTCGGCGTGGCCAATTTCAGCGCCGACAGCTGGGACTGGTTTCCCGCCAACAATGAAGGATCGATCGACCTGGGCAGCATGGGCGCATACCTGCAGGGCGGCGATGCCGCGATCATCGCGGTCGTGGTGTTGGGCACGGCTGAATGCAACCTGCAATATCTTCGCCTGGGGACGCAGCAAACTGTGGCGCGCATGACAGCCAACCCCGCCGGCGGGATCACTCCACTGACCGTCGAGTTTTCCGGCGCGTCGAGTACCGTCGAAGTCGGCACGATCGAAGACTACGCCTGGGATATGGACGGCAGCGGAACCTATGAATTGGAGACCGGCGCGACGGCCACCACCAGCAGTACTTACACGAAAAGCGCCACGCATACCATTGGCCTGCGCGTAACGAGCAATTACGGCGAGACGGGCTGCACGACGATCACTTTCGTGACATCAGCGCCCTGGACGCATTCGCTGGGCGAGGCCGCGGCGGATGCCTTCCAGGATGTCGTCGTCTCCGCGAACCAGGTCTACTGCGCCGGTGCAACCGGTAATTTCGGCGCTGGCGGAAAAGATACGCTGGTGGTGAAGCTGGACAGCTTTGGCAATCTGGTCTGGGCCAAGGCCTGGGGCGGGGCGAGTGACGAGGAAGCCCTCGGGATCACACGGGATGCCGACGGGAACCTACTGGTGGCCGGCTACACGAACAGCTATGGGGCGGGCGCGCAGGATTTGTTTGTGCAGAAGTGGACACCCGAGGGCAGCTTGGAATGGACAACGACCTGGGGCCAGCAAGCCGCTGAGTACGGCAATGCGATCGGCGCAATCGGCACGGATTGCTATGTTACGGGCTATTCGGAGAGCTTCGGTATCGGCTCGCAGGATGTCATCCTGGTCCGCTTTGATACGGATGGGGCTGTAACCTGGGCGCGCCTCTGGGGGGGGATCGAGGATGAAATGGCTGAGGGTATCTGCACTTACTCCAGCTTCATGTCTGGCACTCAGCAGATTCACATCACGGGCATGGGTCGGTCCTACACGGATCCCGCGCGCTCGGTCTTGTTCTACTGCAAAATGTACAGTGACGCTTCGATGGGGACGCACCGGATCTGGATCCCCAACGGCAGCATGGCTTCGGGCGAGGCCATCAGCGTCTCCGGACTGCTGAGCCAGGAGGTCCTGGTCGCGGGTTGGATGCAACTGACGGGTAATCGCTACCCGCTTCTGCTGGGTGCCAGTTCCGAAACGGAATCGATCCGCAAGTGGTGGAATACCGGCGATGTCACCGTCTGCGCTTACGACATGTACCGCCGGGGCGACTCGGTCTATCTCTGCGGCTATGACGATACGGATGCGCTGGTACTACGGGCGTCCTCGGCCGGGGCGTTCGAAGGCGGCCTGATCTTCAGCACCGCGACTCCTTATGATGGCGTGTTCGGCGTTTACCCGTTCGCCGGGCACGGCCTGGTGCTGGCTGGCACCACGAGTGCGGCGTCGGCGGGCAGCTGGACCAATGCCAGCGGCACCTGGGAGGATGCACTCGGTACCTGGGAGGATGAGCCGGTGACACCGCTGGAGGCAGTCGGAACCATCGGTGGGCCTACCGGCACGCTGACCGATATCACTACACTAGTGATCGATACGGGCGGCGGCGAATCGGATGCCTTCGTATCGGCGATCGCCGGGCCCTAGACCGCGTCGATCGCCTCGCGGTATTTCTGGGTAGCCGCGGCGACGGATTGGGTATAGTTGCCGGTGACGACCGCGCCGATCATCAGCGCGCCGGTGCCGGTGCGCTTAAGCCACTTGGCGTCGTCCGGCGAGATTGCCTTCTGCGTCGGCACGATCAGCGGCACGTCGGTGTACTCCTGCAGGATGCGCAGGCGGCGGAAGTCCAGGTAGCTGAACGGCGTGCCGTATTCCGTGCTGGGGAAGATGCTGGCCTCGGCCATCCAGATGCGGTTGGCGCCGGCCTCGGGCGGCCAGTAGAGGTGCGTCATGTAGTACGGCGGCTCGATCAGCCCGTCGAACTCGTGGAAAGCGACGGCCAGCTTCAGCGGCAGGTCGATGAACCACAGCGGCATATGCTTGGCGTAGATGTCGATGAAGTCCAGTCCGTCCTCGGCCAGCGCGGCCAGTTCGTCGGCGGTCGGCAGCTTGTTGTAATCCGCACCGGGCATCAGGCCAACGGGGATGTCCACGGCCTTGATGATTTCGCGGATCGCCGGCGCCTCCGCCTTGAAATCGCCGAACGCCGTGCCGCTGGCATCGTGCATCACGTTCATGTGGACCTTCAGCCGGTCCGCGCCGGCCTTGGCCACGGCCACGGCCATGGCGGGATCATTTTTCGGCAAGCTGACAATCAGTTCCATATCCTGCTGTCCTCCAGTTCATTGGGTGCGAATACACCGGCGTCAGTTACATAGCTGCCAATCAGCCCGGCGTCAGTAACATCGAAAGCTGGATTGTACACCGTGGTTCCATCCGGCGCCACGGGCTGCCCGTTGAATACCATGACTTCAACACCAGCACGCTGTTCGATCGGGATGGCTGCGCCACTCGGCGTGGCGGCGTCAAAGGTTGTCCGCGGCGCGACGATGTGGAAGGGCACCTGATGCCGGTCGGCCAGTTCGGCCAGCATCCGCGTGCCCACTTTGTTCGCGGTGTCGCCGTTACGGGCGATCCGGTCAGCGCCCGTGGCGATAGCCGCGACCCGGCCGGTGGCGATCAACGAGGCGGCGGCGCTGTCCGGCAGCAGCTGGAAAGGAATGTCGAGTTGCTGCAGTTCCCACGCCGTTAGCCGCGCGCCTTGCAAGATCGGCCGCGTTTCCAGAACATAAACGCCGCTGACAAGTCCAAGGCGGTAGCCGGCGGCGATCAAACCCAACGCGGTGCCCTCGCCGCCGGTGGCCAGCGCGCCGGTGTTGCAGATCGTCATCGTCCAGCCCGGCGTGGTGAAGACCTGCGCGGCCTGGGTGGCAATCAGCCGGCCGGCGGTCAGGTCCGCGGCGTGGATCGCCAGCGCTTCGTCCAGTAATACCCGGGCCGGATCGGCGGGATTGTGCGTCGCGGCACGCTCCATGCGATCCAGTGCGGCGAACAGGTCGCGCGCCGTGGGCCGCGTCGCCCGCAGTTGGTCGATCGCCGCACGGATGGCCGTAGGCTCGGGAGCGAGGCTGGCAGCCAAAGCGACGCCATAGGCCGCGGTAATGCCGATCAGCGGAGCGCCGCGCACGCGCAGCCGGTTGATCGCCTCGGCGACATCTTCCACCGAGCGCAGTGTCCTTTCTACATACTCCTGCGGCAGGCGTGTCTGGTCGATGACAACCAGCGTATTGCGGTGCCAGCGGACCGGCCGGATCCCGCCTTGCCCGCCAGCGGCCATGCTAGTCCTGCTCCAGGTACTGCCGCGTGATCTGCTTGCTGTGCTCCACCCCCGGCTGGTTGAAGGCGTTGACGCCGTACATCAGCCCGGCATAGGCCGTCGCCAGCATCCACAGCTGCAAATACGCTCCGACGCTGGCCGGGTTCAGACTCGGCAGCGTGATTTCGTACACCGGCCGGCCGGCGGCGACCAGCGCGTCGCGCGTGCCGCGGCAGCAGGCCGACAGCAGTTCGCCGAAGCGCCGGCCGTCGAGGTAGGCCAACGGCTTGAGCGCCTCGTCCTCGGGCAGGATCACACCGGTGTCGGCTTCCCAGCTGTCGGCGGTGATGAAACCGTAGAGCCGGTTATCCGGGCCTTCCATGTACAGCTGGTTCTGGCTGTGCTGGTCCGTGGTGCCCCGCGCCACCAGCGGCGTGGCGCACTGCCCGCCGGGACCGCCGTCCAGCCGCGTCGCCTTGGCCAGCGATTCCGCCCAGAGCTGGCGGAACCAGTCGCCGAGTTGGGCCAGCGGATCGCCGTAGATGTAATGCAGCGTCTCGCTGATTCCCCCGCGCGTGTTGAGCAGGTAGTGCACGGCGGCCAGCTGCCAGGCCGGATTCTCGCGCTGCGGCAGGTTGTAGGCCAGCGCCTGCATCTCGGCCGCACCGCGCAGCAGTTCGCCAATATCGACACCGGCGAAGGCCAGCGGAAACAGGCCGACCGGCGCGAGTACGCTGAAGCGCCCGCCGACATCCGCCGGTACGGGCAATGTCGCCCAGCCGCGGTCCCGAGCCAGCTGGCGCAGCAGCCCGCCGCTGGGATCGGTCGTCGCCACGACGCGCGCGGCGATCTCGGCGTCGTCCAGGTCTTCGCTTTCGAGGATTTCCAACAGGTGAAAGAACCCGGCCATCGTTTCCAGCGTGCCGCCGGACTTGCTGATCACATTGAGCGCGGCGCGGCTGAAGTCCGCGGATTCACGGAGCCAGGCCAGCTGGGACGGATCGATGTTATCCTGCACCCACAGCGGTTTGAGCGGCGTGACCGGCCAGTCCAGGGCGTGATAAACCGCCTGTGTTCCCAGCGCGCTGCCGCCGATGCCGCAGACGATCAATTCCTCGCACTGCGCCGCGAGTCGGTCCGCCAGTTCCTGGCATTGCGCTGCGTAGGCGTCGTGCTCCGGCAGGTGCAGCCAGCCGAGCGGCCATTCATCCTGGTGGTCAAGCAGCTCCGAGAACAGGTCGCTTTGCTCGCTGTCGAGCTGGGCCAGCGCTTCAGCGAGCGGCTGGCCGCCGATGAGCTCACGCTCCAGCAGGCAGGCCTGATCCAGCTTGATCTTCAGCAGATCCACGCGGTTCCTCCCTCGGGACGCCTGGTAACGCCCGTGTTTAAGTGTTAAAAGACCGGATTGCGCCATTCCATGTCGCCCAGTTCGGCCGGTTCGGCCTGGTCGGGCCAGGCCCGGCGCAACGCCCACAGGTTCGCCAGGTGCCGGACGGTGCGCTCGGTGGCGTAGCCCGGCGAGGTGCCGGTTGTCATGATGAACGCCCAGTCCGAGGCCTGGGCCAGCAGCAGCTCGCGCTCCGCCTGCTTCAGGCCGCGTGTGTGCCAGGGCTGCTGCGCGTCGTGCGGCGGCATCAGGCGCGCGGCGGCGTTGAGATGCGGGTATACCCACTCGTTGCTGCCGTTGATCCAGACGCGGAAATAGCCGCCGTCGCCCCAGCTGCTGGCACTGGGCGTGACCACCTGGGCGCGCGGGTATTTCAACAGGTAATCGCGCGCGGCGATTGCCTCCACCACCGGGTTTTCCGCGGCGGCCTGGAACAGGAAGTATAGAAAGTCCGGACCCTCAAACCACCAGTGCCCGAACAACTCGGCATCGTAAGGTGCCACCACCAGCGGCGCGCGGTCCAGCCGGTCGGCCAGCCAATCCAGCTGCCGTTCGCGGCACCAGATAAAGTGCCGTGCGTGCTCTTCCGCCTTTTGCAGTGCCGCCTCGTGGTCATAGACGCGCTTATGCTCCGTCTTGCCGGTGATTGCGTAGTATTTAAAGCCCGTCAGGATCCGCGTATCGCCCAGATGGATGTAAGGTGCCACATACTCCAGAGGCAGGTCGAACCCGACGTCGCGGTAGAAGTCGCGGTAGAGCCCGTCGCCGGGATAGCCTTCCTCGGCGCTCCAGACCTGCTTGGAGCTTTCGACGTCACGGGCGAAAGCCGCCACCCCGTTGGGCAGGTAGATATGGCTGTGCACGCCGCGCAGGCTGCGGGGATTGCCCAGGTGCAAGGCATGCGTGTCGCAGAAGAAGTACACCAGCCCGTGTTTGGCCAAGTGTTTTTCAAGGCCGGGATAGTATGCGCATTCCGGCAGCCAGATGCCGTCCGGCTTGCGCTCCAGCAATTCTGTATGTGTCCGGACGGCGGAGGCGAGCTGGCGATCGATTGCACCCGGGACGAACTGCATATGCGGCAGGAAACCATGCGTCGCCGCGCAGGTCACCGCTTCCAGATAGCCGTTGTCGATCAGCGTACGAAATGCGCCGGTCAGGTTGCCGGCGTAGCGCGCCAGCATCCGTTGCACCAGCAGGAGACGCTGTTGGTACATCAGTACGACGCGATGGAATTCCGGTTGCTCGGCGGTGCGAACGAGCTCGCGCTCGCACAACTCCAGCTGCCGGTCCAGATGGTCGGACAGGCGCTGCGTCAGCAAGGGATCGGCGAACATCGACAGCAGCGTCGGCGATAGCGTCATGCTGAGCCGGAAGGGAATGCCCTCCGTGTGTAGTTGCTCGAACCGGTGTAACAAGGGCACATAGGTGTCGACCACGGCGTCGAAATACCAGCGCTCCTCCAGGAAACGGGGGTGCTCCGGATGGCGGATGAATGGCAGGTGCGCGTGCAAATGTAGGGCCAGGTAGCCGTCAGCCATGACTCGCTCCCGAGGTGGTCTGGGTGGTTTCGATCAGCTGCTGGTACAACCGGGCGTACGCTTCGGCGCTGGCGTTCCAGGAATGGTCGAGGCGCATGATCCAGCGCGAAAGCTTGTTCCAGGATCGGCGGTCGGTGAAGAACAACCGTGCCGCGCGGGCAATCGCCTCGGCCAGCTGGGCGGGTTGGGCTTCGCTGAAGCTGAAGCCGGAGGCCTGGCCGTGGTTCAAGCGCCGCGCCGTGTAGTCGACCACGGTGTCCTTGAGTCCGCCCGTGGCCCGTACGATCGGCACGGTGCCGTAACGGTGGCTGTACATCTGGGTCAGGCCGCAGGGCTCATACAGGCTGGGCATGGCAAACGCGTCACAACCGGCGATAATCCGATGGGCCAGCGGCTCGTCATAGCCGAACTCGACCGAGACCTGCTCCGGAAAGCGGGTGGCCAGGTCGGTCAGCCCGTTCTGGATCTTCCGGTCACCGGAGCCGAGTACGACAAGCTGGACATCCAGCCCGGCGATCCGGCCGAAGGCGTCGAGCAGCAGGTCGATCCCCTTCTGGCGATCCAGGCGACTGATCACGCCGAGCAGGAAGACGCTGGAGCGTACCGGCAGGCCCATCTCGTATTGCAGAATTTTCTTGCAGGCCTTTTTGCCGCTGCGGTTGCGCGAGGCGTAATTGGCCGGCAGGTGCGGGTCGGTCTCCGGATTCCAGTGGCTGTAGTCGATGCCGTTCAGGATGCCGCTGAGCTTGTCGCTGTGATGGGCCAGCACGCCTTCGAGTCCCATCCCCTGCTCCGCGGTCTGGATCTCCAGGGCGTAGGTCGGGGACACTGTATTGACCGCGTCGGCCCAGACGATCCCGCCTTTGAGCAGGTTTAGCTGGCCGTAGTACTCCAGTCCGTCGTGCGTGAACACGTCCCAATCCAGGCCCGTAGCGTATAGCTGCTCCGCCGGGAACAGCCCGGGGTAGCCGATGTTGTGCACCGTCAGCAAGCTGGGCTTGAGGCAACCGGTCTGTTCGGCATACAGCTTTTTCAGGTATACGGGAATCAGCGCACTCTGCCAGTCGTGCGCATGGAACAGCTCGAAGGCGTCGTCGACGTACCGGCAGTATTCCATGACGGCCCGGCTGAAGTAGGCATAACGGGCCACGTTGTCGGCATAGTCTTGGCCATCAACGCCCAGATAGCAATGCGACCGGTCGTAATACCAGTCATGTTCGATGAACACGACCTGGGGCTTGAGGTGCGAAAACACGCGGTAAGTCAGTGATTGGGCTTCGTCGCCGATCCAGACCGGATGGTCCAGCCGGATGCGTTCACCGGCTTGTCCGTTGTCCACCAACCGTTTCTTGGCTTGCCGGTAGAGCGGAGTGAATATGGTGCATTCCACGCCGAAGCCGTACAAGGCCAGGGGCAGGGCCTGCGCCACATCGGCCAGCCCGCCGGTTTTGCTGAACGGCATTACCTCCGGAGTGACGAACGCGGCTCTCAATGCGCGGCTTCCTCCTGCGAGATGACCACCGAGCCGGGCAGGTGCTGGCGCGGACGCAGGGTGCCGGGCGGCGGCAGCTTGGTGCTGAAGTAAATCGGGCCGGAACGCGGCACGACCGCGCCCTTGGGAATCACCACGATGCCCGACGGCGTGACGTCGAAACGCCTGGCGTCCTCCTCCGGATCCTCGCCGATCACCGTATCGTCCTCGATCGTGACGTACTTATCGCAGATGACCTTGTTAAGCAATACATCGCGGCCGATGTTGCAGCCGGTGAACAGGATACTATCCTCGACGTTGGCGCAGCTGTGCAGGAACACGTTGTTGAAGATCACCGAGTTGCTGATCTTTGCCCCCGAGACGATCGTGCCGTTGGCCACGATGCTGTCGACCGCCATGCCGCGCCAGCCCTCGTCGTCGAACACGAACTTCGCCGGCGGGTACTGCAGGTTGGCCGAGCGGATTGGCCACTCGTAGTTGTACAGGTTCAGCAACGGGCTGACGGCCCGCAGGTCCATATTGGCCTCGTAGTAGCTGTCCACCGTGCCGACGTCGCGCCAATAGCCGCTGCCGCGCGTATCCTCGCCGGGCACCTTGTTGTCCAGGAAGTTGTAGGCGAAAAAGGCGTACGAGCCGTAATTGTCAGGGATCACGTTTTTGCCGAAGTCGTGGGCGGAATTGCTGTCTTGGTGGTCGGCATGCAGTGCATTTTCCAGCGCGTCGGCTTTGAAGATGTAGTTGCCCATCGAAACCAGCGCTTTATCCGGTTGCCCGGGGATCGGCTTGGGGTTTTTCGGCTTCTCCTCGAAGCCGATGATGCGCCAGTCCTTGTCAACCTCGATAATGCCGAACTGGCCGGCGGCCTGCTGGCGGTCGAACGGCAGACAGGCCACTGTGCAGTCGGCACGTTTATCGTGATGAAAAGCACTCATCTGCCGGATGTCCATCTTGTAGATGTGGTCACCGCCGAACACCGCGACATTGCCTGGATTCTCGTCCTGAATAATCCCCAGGTTCTGGAAGATCGCATCCGCCGTGCCCTGGTACCAGTCGTAGTCGCCGCCCTGCTGGGCCGGAATCGCGTCGACGTAGTGCTCGGTCAGCGAACCGAAGTTGAAGCCTCGGGCCAGGTGGATCAGCAGCGAGTTGCTGCGGTATTGCGTCAGCACCTTGATCCGGAAATAGCCGCTGTTGATGAAGTTGCTCAGGACAAAGTCGATGATGCGGTAACGAGCCCCGAAGGGCACCGCCGGTTTGGCGCGGTCGCGGGTCAGCGGATGCAGTCGCTCGCCCTTGCCGCCGGCCATGATCATCACCAGAGTTTCGATCATGATGTCTCCTCCTTGTCCTTGGGCTCAGGCCCCGCCGCCGCCAGCGTGCCGGACCAGGGCGAGCTGGGCAACCCAGGCGAACTGGGCAGTCCCGCCGAACTGGGCAGGCCCGGTCCCGGCGAGGCCGCGAGACCCGGGGGTCCGGCGGGCTTCGCGCGGAAGACCAGCTCAGCTGCGCCCGGTGCCGGCAGCAGGATCTGCGGCCAGCCGGCATGGTGATCGGTATTGACCCGTTCCATTACCAGTTCGCCGGTCGAGCCGACGCCGTAATTGACGGTCAGTTCCACGAACTGCTCAGGCTCGATGATGAAATCGCGCGGCAGCTCCAGCCGGCCGGTGACGGCCAGTTCGTAAAAACTTTCCAGTCCCGCGAAGCCCAGCTGGGCGCGAATTGTCAGTCCGGCAAGCGCATGCCGGACGAACCAGCGTCCGGCCTCGCCGTACAAGTCGAACTCGCTGGCCGGTTCATCGTTTTCAGCCAGCAACCGCAGACTCAGCCTGCGCTGTTCGAAAGCCCGATCGCCAACCTGGCTCTGGCAAGCTTTTAATTGGCCGGCGGTAATCTCCCAGGACACAAACAGGTAATCGAGGTCGACGACCAGCAGTTCCAGCAGCGGGATGCCGTAACGCTCCGGCAGCGTCGCGCGCGCTTTTTCCGGCTGCTGGCTGATCCCCAGGGCGGGGCTCTCCGCTACGCCCGGCGAGCTGGCTGCCGACAGCCGCATTTTCGAAGTTGCTTCGAGCTTGTGCGTCATTTCTAACCGGTTATTGCTCCTTGATCGTCAGCTGGACCGCAATCCCGTCGACCAGGGCCTGCGGGCTGTAGCCCAGCATCACGCAACTGCCCTGGTAGGTACGCTCGAACCCGTCCTCGGATGAGGATACCGTATAGACCGGGTAGTATAGAATTCGCGACAGCTGGTCCGAGCTCAGCGACAATGCGCGGCGCTGCCAGCCGTCGTAGAACAACACCGCCCGAGCGCCGGTCCAGTTGCCGGTCTGGTCGGGTTGGTGGATGGTATCGCCGACCCGCAGGTAACGGTCCTTGGCCTGGTCGGTCAGCAATGTCAGGTTGAACTCGATGAAGAACTCCCCATCTTCGGCCGGTACGGTGCCAGCGGCCAGTTTGACGGAGAAAACCAACCGGTTGTTATCCAGCTGAATCGACTTCTCCAGGCTGAAAGCGTCGTGACGGACCACTCCGGACACCTGGTTGGGTGCCACGCGCTCATCCAATACCCGGATGCCGTAATCGGGAAGTAACGGATTGGGATCCTCGCTCGGCGAGTGCGGCACTTTCAGGAAGCGGTCCGGCGCGGCTTGTTGGCAAAAATAAGTCGTGAATCCGACACGCTGGTGCGGGTCGACTACTAGCCGTTCCGCCAGGCCGTCTTCCTTGACCAGCACGCGGTCGTGGATGCTTTCGTGCCCGCTCGCCGCGGCTTGGTTGGCCGTCATAACCTTCTTGTGGTAGGCCTCGCGCCGGCGCGAGAGCACGTCGGTCCAGCAGTAACGCGTCGGTCGGTAGTCCAGGCGGTTCAAGCACAGCCCGCGTCCCGGATCGAGGATCACGGTCAGTTCATTTGAGCGCAGGACATGCTGGTGCCAGCCCAGTCCGTCATGGTCGACCGTGTGCACGGCTTCGGCCGCCAGCTGCGGGCAAACATCCAACAGTGTCTGCTCGGCCGCCAGGGTGTGATAGCTGATCGCCTGGCGCAGGTAGTTCAAGTACAGGCCGCCGAAGATGCCATGCCAATAGGCGCAGTTGCACTGCGCGCGGCCCAGGTCGGTGGCGGCGCTGTCCAGCCGCGATTCGTCCACGTTCATATCACGGGCGCGGTTGAGCATCTTGCTGACGCCCAGCATCCGCCGGTGCATCGCGTTGGATTCGGGATATTTATGGAAATAGTTGCGCCAGAATCCCGGCGGATCGTCCTTGGTTGCGTCAGGATCCACGCGGCTCCATTCACCCATCTCGGTGTAGGACATGCAGGGGACGTAAACGTTGCCCGCCGGTCGTCGGGAGTCGAGTACCTCGCTGGGCAGCTTGATATCGAGCCAGTCCAGCGCTCCATCCAAGGTCTCGAAGAAGTCCTTCAGCCAGCCGCGCTCGTAGACCCATTCGTGCGTGTCGGGCCAGACCCCGAACTTCTCGCCGTCATCGCCGAAGACGACCAACGGCGGTTGCGCGGTATCCTCAGCCAATTCGCGCAGGTACTCGATCGTGTCCTGCACGGGCTTGAACGGCAGCGTATAGCGCAGTTTCTTGCTGATCGGCATCAGCGCCACCTGGCGCCCGGCGTGCTCGGTGATGAAGTACTCGCGCTTCACCTGGTCGGGCAGGGCGGAGCTCTCGAAGTGGTAGTCGTCGAGCAGCGTGTATTCCAAGCCGGCGGAAGCGATCAGCTCCGGCAGGTGCGGTTCCCAGACACGCTCCGGGCACCACATTCCCCGCGGCGCCGCACCGAAACGCTCGCCGAGGAACTGGTTCATGCGCGTCAGCTGCCAAAGCGCGTCGCCCCGCGGCAGTACCGGCAGGATCGGCTCGTACATGCCGCCGCCCAGGAGCTCGATTTGGCCGCGGCGGCATAGCTCCGCGACCAGTTTGCCGTACTCGGGGCGGTTGGCTTCCAGCCACTCCCAGAGGCAGCCGCTCGTGTGCAGGCCGAGTTTGATCCGTGGATACTTGGCCAGCATCTTCAAGAATGGCAGATACGCCTTGTCGCAGGAGCTGTCAATGACCGTGTCAAAATTGCCCACGGGCTGGTGGTTGTGTATCACAAGCACTAGTTCGACCGCTGCCATCCATCACCCCGATGTGTTAGTTTAGGCTGAGGCTGAACGTGAAACCCCGTAAGATGCCCTTCTACTCCTGCCAGAGAGAATGTAACACGCCTGCCAGCCCAACACAATACTTATATCCAAGTAAACCAGAAGTTAACTCAGTTTCCGCCGTCTTATCACGAGCCAACACGGAAATTTTGGCAGAACAATCGGAAATTCCAGTGAAGCGCCAATGAAAGGAGGGTGAAGCCCGCTGATTGACTGAAGGCAGCAAGTAAATCGTGAAACGCTTTTGTACCTTGAGAAAATAAATGCGGATCAGGCTTCGGGTGGCTGGGGGATTATTTCCTTGGCGGACATTGAACTGGCCCTGGGCAGCCACAGCAGCATTACCAGGATCGCTGCGATGGAGCCCGCTCCCAGAAAATAGGCGAAGTAAGGCATCTCCACGTTATGGTATTCCACGCTGAGTTGGATCATCGGGACCAGCTCCGTGTATTTCCACAGGTGGTTGTAATAAAACACGTAATTCAGCCGCTCCAGCGTGAGCATGTGGTAGCTGTAGTACGATACCAGGTATCCCATCGCCACATGCCCGATCACGCTCAGGCCGCCGGCCAGCCACCAAGGGCAGCGCAACACGTAGCGCAGCATCAGCAGGAAGTTGTAGCTGATCAGTACGGCGCAGCTGACCAGCATGCTGCGCTGCAGCATCATCAGCGGGATGCGCACCTGGGCTTCGCTGACAAGTTCCGGATAGCGGTGGAAATACAGCACCGGGGCCAGGAGCAGCGCCAGCATCAGCCAGACCACCAGGCAGCCGCCGACGCCGGCGGCCAAGTAGCTGAACGGGTGCTGCGGGAAGCGCTTGTACCAGGCCTGGCGCGTGCGCTCGGTGCCCAGCGCGACCATCAGCGCCGTCAGCACCAGGGCCGCCTCGATGATCGCCATGATCAGCGACATCAGGTCCAATGTATCGAAGCGCGGATGGCCGGCCTGGCCCGTTTGCCACTGGACGTAGGTCAGCTGGCCGATCAGGTACAGGGCGGCGATGAATACCAGCCAGATGAAGCGGTTGCTGAGCTGGATCCCCGTCGTGCGCTCGAGGACGGTCAGGGCCGGCATGTGCGTTGTTGGTTGCTTGGCTTCTTCACTGGCAGCCGCTTTGGTGTTAGGCATTACTCTTCCAGTACGCTCATGATGTTCTGGAAATAACTGGACCAGAACGAGATCAGGATCAGCGCTACGATTATACCCACGATAACGATCGCCACCGGGCCGGCAAACTTGCTGGCGGCCTTGATCTTGTATTCGGCGTCCGTGCGCAGAAATTCGGCAGCCTTTAACAGCGCGGAATCCAGGCTGCCGGCCTGCTCCCCCGAGCCGATCAGGTTGGTCACGACGGCGGGGAACACCGGCTGCGCGCGAATGCTGTCCTCAATGCTGACGCCGTTTCTGACGCCGGCATAGACAAAGTCGACCGCCCGTTCCACCAGCGGGTGCATCACCGTCGTCCGCGCGGTCTCCAATCCCTCCAGATAGGGCACGCCCGCTTGGGTCATCAGCCCGAACGTGTAACAGAAGCGCGAGATCGCCAGCTGCTGCATGATGCTGCCGAAGAACGGCAGCAGCATTGCGACGAACCGCGCGAGCTTCTGCACGATGCGAAAGCGCATCAACAGCCACAGGCCGGCGATGATGACCAGACCCCAGAACAGGCGGACGGCCCAGGTGCCGGGCATGAAGCCCACCCAGGCCAGCACCGCCACGGCCAGGATCGCCGTGACGACCACGATGATAGGGTAAACCAGCGCGCCCTGGATCGTGCGCCGCAGTTCAGCCTCGGCTTCGAAAAACTCCGCCAGGATCGCGAAGCTGGTATCGAGGTTGCCGGTCAGCTCGCCGGCGCGGACGATCGCCAGGACCACCGGATGAAACATGCCGCGATAACCGTCGAGGATCTCGGATAGCGGTTGGCCGGCGCCGACACCGCGCGCCATGTCGTTGAGCGCATTGCGGAAATAAAATGGTCCGGACTGCGCCGCGCTGGCCAGCGCCTGATCCAGGGTCATGCCCGCCTTTAACAGGGCCGCCAATTGGCGGAAGGCCATCGCCTGGACCTGGGCCGATACCCCCGCGGTGATCCGAGGGGCGGACGTATATGCCATGCAGCTAGTATACCGGCGTTGGGGGAATTCGGTTAAGCCCGCCGGTTACTCGCCCCAGTCATCCTCCTGGTTGTCATTGTTGTTCGAAGCCGTGTTCTGGTCGCCACCGCCACCAGGACAAGAAACCATAACCAGGCAGAGCAGGCCTGCCAACAGAATAGCCAACAGACGCATGGAATACTCCTTTGCGTGGGATAAGTCCCACGTAGAAGAGTATTTATACTGCACCGGACGGAAAAGTCAATGACCTCGGTTAGAATACGACCAAAGGAGAAAAAAATGAGAGAAGCCCCCGCCGATAACATCTTTGGCAAGATCCTTAAAGGCGAAATTCCCTCGACCGAGGTCTACAGCGACAACCACGTCTATTGCTTCCTGGACCTCTACCCGCAGAATCCCGGCCACACGCTGGTCATCCCCCGAAACTACAGCGCCAATGTGGTTGAAGCCGATGAGAGCGACGTTTTCACCTGCCTGCGCGTGGTACGCAAACTGATTCCCGCGGTCAAGGCCGCCACCGGTGCGGCGGGCGTTTCAGTGCTGGCGAACATGGGACGCGATGCCGGCCAAATGGTGGAATACTTGCATTTCCACATCATTCCCCGCCATCCCGGCGACAGCATCAGCATGTACGAGCTGGGTGAACAGCAGACGCCGGAGCAACTGGCGGAAATGGCCGCACGGATCAGGGCCGAGCTCTGACAGGCAACCCCGGGGTTACGCGTATTCAGTCTCGTAACCGCCGCTGGCTGCGCGTTGCTGATTGGCTGAGTCAGTTTAAGTCTAAGTCGCAGGTTTAAGCACGTTGCTGGCTCACGCGCCGCGGGGATTCACGTATTGGTTTCTGCTTTTTCAGTAGTTTTGAATAGCGGATACAGGCCCCAATGCTTCAGTAGTGAACAAAGCCCCATAACCTGAACTTACAACTTAAACTCTTCCCCGGAACCAGCCGCCTGCCCGCTGGTCAAAACAATCGCATCGCGTGTTGTATGCTGGACCGTGGATTGTCTGACGGGAGGACCAAGATGACGCGGGGACCGGGGAAGTGGCTGGACCGGCGCAAGTGCCGCCGAGCAATCTGTTTACTGCTGGCTATGGCGCTGGCGATGTTGCTGGCAGCCTGCGGCGGCTC
>JAFGCY010000037.1 GCA_016932385.1 bacterium
GAACAGGATGCCCTGGTTGGCGAGGATGCCGATCTGGTACCCCTCCAGCCGCGCGAAGCCGCAGATCAGCGTATCGCCGTACTCGCGCTTGAACTCGTGGAAGCGGCTAGAGTCGACGAGCCGCGCGATGACCTCCTTCACGGCGTAGGGCTTCCTGACGTCCATCGGGATAATGCCGTAGAGCTCGTCCGGGTCGTAGCGCGGGGGCTCGGGCGCGGAGCGCTCCAGGTACGCCGGCCGCTGGCGGTTGAGATTGCCGACAATGTCGCGCACGATGCGGATCGCATGCGCGTCGTCGGTGGCCAGCCGGTCGGCGACGCCGCTGATGCGCGTGTGCACCTCGCCGCCGCCCAGGTCGAGCGCGCTGATCACTTCGCCGGTGGCGGCCTGGACCAGCGGCGGTCCACCTAAAAAGATCGTGCCCTCCTTCATGATCACCGCCTCGTCGCTCATCGCGGGCACGTACGCTCCGCCGGCGGTGCAGTTGCCTAAAACGGCGCTGATCTGCGGAATGTTCAGCGCGGAAAGCCGCGCCTGGTTATAAAAGATCCGCCCGAAGTGGTCGCGGTCGGGGAAGATCTCGGCCTGCATCGGCAGGAACACCCCGCCGCTGTCGACGAGGTAAATGCAGGGCAGGTGGTTCTCCTCGGCGATCTCCTGGGCCCTGAGGTGCTTCCTGATCGAGACCGGGTGGTACGTACCGCCCTTGACGGTGGCGTCGTTGGCGACGATCACGCACTCCACGCCGGAGACGCGCCCGACGCCGGTGACCAGGCCCGCTGCGGGCAACCACTTCATCTTCGACGGATCGCGTTCCTCGGGATACATCTCCCAGGCGGCCAGCGGTGAAAACTCCAGCCAGGGCGTGCCGGGGTCTAAGAGCAGGTCGAGCCGCTCGCGAACAAAGAGCTTGTTCTGCTGGCGGTGGCGCGCCATGTACTGCTCGCCTCCGCCCGCCTTGACCATGGCGATGCGCTCGGTCAGCTGGTCGGCGAGCTGGCGGTTGAACTCGGCGTTGCGCTTGTAATCATCAGCAGCAGTGTTTACCTTCGTCGGCAGTAGTTCCATGGAGAAGATTATAGAGGAGGCGCCGTTAGAGGGTACAAAGGGGAAGCTTGGAATATAATTCATGCCATGAGACAGCGGAGGAGACAGATTGCCAGCAGAGTTTTTCAGCGGATCAAAGCGAAGCAGGTTCTGCCAAGGTCAACCAACGAGGGCTATTCAAAGAATCTTCAGGTTGCTGTTGAAGCAGCTGACGAATTGAGATTACTCGCAAGAGAGCTGAGTCAGGCTGATGACGATAGGCTAAAGCTTCTTGCTATAATGATTGTTAAGATAGAGGAATCGCTTAGAAGCTCTGTCTTGTTATTGAGTCTGGGTTTGCTTGAAGACCACTTTTCTGCTCTCAGGCGACATGTTGAGTCCATAGTTGTGTTTGTGTTCGTTGCCGGGAGAGGAGAGTTTGCTGACTATGTTAAGGGAAATCTAAAAGTTAGCGGAAAGAAAGTTGGATTCAGCAGCAAGCCATTGTTTGATGCATGTCCATTTGCATTCGCAAACTACTTTTATAAGCACTTCAGAATACTCTCAGGTTCATTGCACCCCAAAACCATCAACTTTGCTCATCTCAGTCTGGCTCAGAACAAAGCGGATGAAATAGCTAATAGGAAGATACTGGATTCCTATACTAATGATGTTTATCCGCATACATATGCTAGGTTCTGCTTTGTTGCACTTCAAGCCACAAAAGAGATCACAAACGTCTATAGAGAAGCAGCTGCTAATCCATCACATGAAGTGAATACAAGACTGGAAATAATGAACTACCTATTCCATAATCCAGAAGAGTTGAACAAAGTGTACAATATGAGAAATCTTTTGAATAGTCTAGGAGATGCATGGGAACAGCTAAAAAGTATATTCACCTTGCGTACTAAGAACCCTGTAGTACAGAAGAGACTGACACTACACGAGGTGATTTCGGATGCAGAAATGCGGCAGTTAATCTCAAACAACAAGCAAGCGCTGGATGGCCTTTCTATATTGTTTAGCAGCTTGTGGATGGGGTCATACTTGTGTTCTCGTTTCTAAGAGAATGGCGCTTCTCATTTTGATCTAAGAGACTTGAAGGTTCCTTTAAGCATAGACTGCGAACTGGAAGGTATAACCATCCAGTACTTGCCTTGGCAAGGAGCGTAATATGAGTGATAGCAAAGTAATTCTAATCACAGGTGCCTCGCGCGGGATCGGCGCGGCGGCGGCGAAGCTGCTCAGCAGCGAAGGCTTTCGCGTCTACGGTACGTATAGAAAACCGGTCGAGCCGCCAGCGCCGGACGTCACGATGCTGGAGCTCGACGTTACGGACGACAATAGCGTCGCGGCCTGTGTGAAGCAGGTCATCGACGCGGCCGGCCGGCTCGACGTGCTCATCAACAACGCCGGCTATGCGCACCGCGGTCCGCTGGAGAACGTCACCGTCGCCGACTTCCGCGCGCAGTTCGAGACGAACCTCTACGGCGTGCACCGCTTGATCCAGGCCACGCTGCCGCACATGTGGTCTCAGGGCGGCGGCCGGATCGTCAACGTCAGCTCGGCGATCGGGCGCGTGGCGATCCCGTTCTCCGCGACGTACTGTTCCAGCAAGTTCGCGCTGGAGGGCTACAGCGAAGGCCTGCAAAAGGAGCTCAACCCCCACGGCATCGACGTGGTGATCGTCGAACCCGGCCTGACGATCACGGAGTTCCAGGACAACAGCACGCGTGCCAAAGAGACCGATCCGCGCTACCAGCCGGCGATCGACGCGATGCTGGCCAGCTGGCCCGAGCGCCGCAAGCTGGGCGACACCGCCGAGGTGGTGGCGGAGGTGATCCTGCGGGCGGTCCGCGACGAGAAGCCCGACCTGCGCTATGTGGCCCCGAATGCGGCGAAGATGCTGGGCGGCAGGTAAGCGGGGTCTGTCTGCGGCTCTGTTTGCGAGTATTGCAACCCCGCCAAGGCGGGATTGCGGACCCTTAAATGATTACGCCCACAACGGGCCGTAGTACACTCGTTTGGCCTAGATCGTGATTCTGCCTCTGCCGCGGCCTACGCGGGCTTAGAACCTACCGCCAAGCTCCGTGCGTTCTGCAGCTTGTCGACCGCGCCGATCACGTAGATGAAGAACAGCGAGTCCAACGCCAGCGGCAGATACCTGACCCATTCGCACATCGCGTACTCGCTTGAACCCGGCGGGAAAGCATCGGAGCCGTAGAAAGCCATCCAGAGGCGCGGCAGCTTGGCGATCACTAAGAACGCAATCCACAGGTGCAGCAGATACGGCGGGGCATTTTCGTAAGAGCCAGTTTCCGGCACGGCTCCGCGCGTGTGAGCTGACGAATAGTGGAACAACTCGCGCAGGATTTCGTAGGGCCGCCAGAGGTTGATCAGCGGCACGAACCACCAGCCGACCGCCCAGCCCGGCGTGAAGGACATAAACGGCGCGCCCAGCTTGCGCAGATTGTAGACGCTTCGCCATAGCCAAATGTAGAAGAACACCGAGCCGCCTATCACGGCCAGCACCAGCGCGAGGGCGACAGCAACAATGGTCAGCAGCCAGGGCACGTCACCGCCGTCCGCGGCGATTATTTCAAGCCTATACCCCAGCGCGTAATAACGCAGTTCCAATCCAACATAGCCGACAATCAGCGCCGCGCGCAGGATAAAAAACCCGATCGCCGTCCGACCGCCCGACCAGCCGCTGAGGTAGTGTGGCACTGCCTGCGTATCCATTACCGTCTCCAGCCCGGGTTGCGAGCAGTCTAGCATCCAGCATACTTGATATCGTTCACTCCAGCATGAAGTATGAATTGCCACCGCCGTTCCCGGCTGTCCTGCCTTGTGCTACAATATTACTGATAAGGCATTATCAATTAGGTCGAATTCGCTGGCTGAAAAAATTCGGCCACCCTGTAATTAAGGCACCTGATGTGGTTTGCTGCGTCAGTCCAGAACCGGTGAATTGCCGCCTTGGAGCCAGCGCCAACGAGGATTCACCCTGATTGAAAGCGGTGACAGGACCGGACCGGCCACGGAGTGCCAAACGCGCACAACGCGAAGGAGACTTTAATGGCGAAGATGATGATTTTCTGCGGTTCCGATGATCCCGAACATGCCTTTCCCCCGTTCATGCTCGGCTCCGGCGCTCTGGCCAGCGACATGGAACTGACGATGTTCTTCACGATGAGCGGCCTGAACATCATCAGAAAGGGCGGCGCGGAAAAGATCACGCTCGAGGGCGCGCCCAAGCCCCTGCCGGAGTTCGTCAAGATCGTCCAGGAAATGGGTGCGAAGATGATCGCCTGCTCCGCCGCCTTCCCGATCGCGAAGATCAGCGAGGAAGAAATCATCGACGGCGTTGAGATGGGTGGGGTTGCCACCTTCGTGATCGGAGCCCAGGAAGCCGACGTCGTCCTGACGTTCTAACCAATCAGCCTACCCAAGGAGAAACCATAATGTGTGACGTTAACCTGGAAGAACTGGCCCCGGCCAAAGTAGTGGACGCCCGCGGCTCG
This sequence comes from bacterium, assembly GCA_016932385.1. GTDB lineage: Bacteria > 4484-113 > 4484-113 > 4484-113 > JAFGCY01 > JAFGCY01. Next base: position 4,554 of record JAFGCY010000037.1, read on the forward strand.
GCCTGCCCCGGCCCGCTCTTGGAAGCCAAGAAAGCGATCGGCACCGTCGCCGTGGGTGAAGTTATCGAGCTGTGGTCCGGCGACCCGTCCACCAAGGGCGACCTGCCGAAGTGGGCGGAGAAGGTCGGCCATCAGTTCCTGGGAGTTCTGCCGGCTGAAGGTTACGACCGGATGTTCATCTCACGCGGTAAATAAGCTCTGTACTGCTCCAACTGGACTGACAACTGATCACGCCGGCGCTTCGGACGGGCGTAGCTCGTGACCGTGCTGGCGGTGGAGGCCATATCACGTTCGGGCCGTCGTGCCCGGGCACTGGAGATGTTGCATGACTGCAGGAAATAGCGGACGCAAACCGATGATCCTGATCCTCGCCACTGAAGCCTGCGCCTACCCCGGTGCGGACAACACCGGCCAAATCCACGCCGAGTACAGCACGAACGCCTACGTCGTGCGCGTACCGGCGCCGGTGCAGTTCAACGAGGAATTTTACCTACGCTGCTTCGACAAGGGGATCGACGGCATCCTGGTGATGACCTGCGGGCACGAGTGCCCCTATGCCGGTGCCTACGACCGCACGGCCCAACGCATCGGGCGCGTGCACGAGCTGATGAAGGAACGCGGGCTGGATACGCGGCGCCTCAGGATCTGCGCAATCTGTACCGTCTGCTCCAAGGCTTATTTGAAAGAAGTCAAAGCGATGGTCGAACTGGTCAGCCAGGAACAAGCGGCCGCGGTTGGCGGCAGTTAAATCGCGCCGGAGCCCGGCGCAGGAAATCGCAACAGCGGGAAGCGTGTAATGGAGAAACAAAACATAAAAACGGACGTGTTGATTATCGGGGGCGGCATCGCCGGGCTGCAGGCCGCCCTGGACCTCGGCGATCAGGGCTTCTCCGTGCTGATCGTGGAGAAGGAAGCCAGCATCGGCGGGCGGATGATCAACCTGAGCAAGGTGTTCCCCACCCTGGACTGCTCCAGCTGCATCTGCACGCCCAAGATGGCCGCCGCGGCCCACCACGACAAGATCAGCATCATGACGCTGGCGCAACCCACCAATGTCGAGCATCAGGGCGCCGGGTTCGCTGTAACCGTGCGCGAGCAACCGCGCTACCTTAACGCCGAGGATTGCACGGGCTGCCGCCTTTGCGAATACGCCTGCCCGGTGGATCTGGTGCACGAAGTCGAGGGCAATCTCGGCGCGCGCAAGGCGATCTACGTGCCGTTCAACAACGCGATTCCGCAGGTGGCGCTGCTGGACATGGACAACTGCATCATGTGCGGGGCTTGCGAGAAAGCCTGCCCGACGCACTGCATCGACTACCTGCAAGAGCCGCGGGAGCACACCATCGAGGCCGGCGCGATCATCGTCGCCACCGGCCTGGATCTCGCGCCAATGGATGTCAAGGCCGAGTACGGCGGCGGGAAGCTGGTCAACGTGCTGCACGGCCTGCAGGTCGAGCGCTTGCTCGCCCCGCATGGCCCCTATGGCCGCGTACTCAGGCCTTCCGACGGCAAGGTGCCGGATACCGTCGCCTATATTCAATGCGCCGGCTCGCGCGACCACTCGATCGGTATCCCGTATTGCTCGCGCGTCTGCTGCATGTACGCGATCAAGCAGGCGATGCTGCTGTCGGGTGCCCTGCCGCTGGTCGAGGTGTTCATTTATTACATGGATATCCGCGCCTTCGGCAAGGGCTTCGAGGAGTTCTACCAGAACGCCAAGGCGATGGGCATCGAGTTCATCAAAGCCAAGGTTGCGCAGATCACCGAGGACGAGCATCGCAATCCGGTCCTGCGCTACGAGGACCAGGTGACGGGGCGGGTCGAGGAACGAGCCCACGACCTCGTGGTGCTGTCGCAGGGCGTGGTGCCGGCCTGGGATCCGCGGGCGGTCCTGCCAGTCGAGGTCGGCGGCGACGGCTTCATCGCGGCCGCCAACGAAAACGTCGCGCCATGCCGGACCAGCATCACCGGCGTCTTTGCCGCGGGTGTCGCCACCGGTCCCAAGGACATTCCGGATTCGATTGTCCAGGCGGGCGCCGCGGCCGCCGAGGCTGCCGCCTATCTGCGCGGCAACGACAAAGTCGAGTCAATCACCACGGCCGATCGACCGGCGCAGCGGCCGGTCGAGGTTGGGTAGCGCGGAGAAGCTATGACTGAAGATAAATCACAACACAACGGTGAAGGCGCTGACGCGGAGAACATCCGCGTCGGCGTCTATATTTGCCATTGCGGCGGCAATATCTCCGATACCGTCGAGATTGAGCGCGTCGTCGAGGCGGCTGCCAAGATGCCCAGTGTCGTAGTGGCGCGGCGCAACATGTTCATGTGCTCCGACCCGGGCCAGAGCATGATCGAGGAGGACATCAGAACCGAACGCCTCAACCGCGTGGTGGTCGGCGCCTGTTCACCCAGCCTGCACGAGCTGACTTTCCGCGGCGTCCTGACCAGGGCCGGCATCAACCCGTACCTGTTCGAGAACGCCAACCTGCGCGAGCAGGTCAGTTGGGTCAGCAAGGGCGATCCCACCGGCGCCACGGACAAGGCGATCCGCCTCGTCGGCGCGGCGGTGGCCAAGGCCCGCCTGCTCCGGCCGCTCGAGCCGATCCGCCTGGAGGCAACCCCCCGCGTGGTGGTGATCGGCGGCGGGTTGACCGGGCTGCGCTGCGCGCTGGACCTGGCGCGGCTCGACCTCGATGTGACGCTCCTGGAAGAGCAGCCGTTCCTGGGCGGTCATCTGGCGGAACTGGGCCAGGTCTACCCCAGCGACAAGCCGGCGCGCGAGATCCTGGGCGAACTGATCCGCGAGGTTTCAGCCCATCCACGAATCTGTATCCTGACCTCCGCCGAAGTCATCGAGGCCTCGGGCTGTGTCGGCACCTTCCTGCTGAAGGTCCGCGCCGCGGGCGAGATGGAAACCCAATGTTTCAGCGCTGAGCGCATCGCCGCCGATTTGGCCTCGCGGGCCCATGGCCCCAACGGTGACCACCATAACGACGGCGCCGGCACGACCGAACTGGAGATTCAAGCCGGCATGGCCGTGCTCGCGACCGGCTTTGACCATTACACGCCCTCCCAAGGGGAATACGGGTATGAAGAGCACCCGGGAATAATCACCCTGCCTGCTCTGATCCGCGAATTGGAATCGGGCGGGCTGGGTTCGGGCCCGCCGGCCTTGAATGGCCGTCCGATCAACAGCATCGGGTTCATCCACTGCGTCGGCAGCCGTGAGCTGGACGGCGTGCATGACCAGAACGGCAAGACGGAGCTCAACCACTATTGCAGCCGCGTCTGCTGCACGTCGGCGCTGTGGGCCGCCAAGCAGCTGCAGGCGCGCTACCCCGACCTGCAGATCTACGACTTCCACAAGGACATCCGCACCTATGGCCACGGCCATGAGGATATCTACGAGGACACGGCGAAAAGCGGCGTGATCTTCTGCCGGTTCGCGGATACCGCTCCGCCGAAGGTCACGGTGACCGAGAGCGATCCGCCGCTGATGATCAGCTTGAAAGACGAACTGACGTTCAATGAGGAAATCGATGTGCCGGTGGACCTGGTAGTGCTGGTCACCGGGATGGTGCCGCACGCGATCGACAACTTAGTTGACATGCTCAAGCTGCCGCGCAGCGCCGACCGGTTCCTGCAGGAGGTTCATCCCAAGCTGCGGCCGGTCGAGATGGCCGTCAACGGCGTGCTCATCGCCGGCTGTTGCCAGGCGCCCCTGGACAGCGTGGAAAGCGCGGCGGCGGCTTCGGCGGCGGCGGCCAAGGCCGCGGCGTTGTTGGGCAAAGGCTACATCGAACGCGAGCCGTTCGTTGCCCGGGTGGACCAGGCTCTCTGTAACGGCACCAGTGCCTGCGTCGAGGAGTGCAAGTACAACCAGGCGGTCAGCCTGGTAGAAACCGCCGGCGGGGCCCGTAAAGCCCAGGTCAACGCGGCGATCTGCTGCGGTTGCGGCATGTGCGCGGCGGTTTGCCCGACCGGCGCGATCCAGGTCGACGGCTGGCGGCTGGACCAGTTCGACGCGATGATCGACGCGCTGCTGGTTAACTACTGATAGCTGAGGTGCGAACATGACGGTTGAAGATACAGCGAAAGCGCAAGCCGGAGCTAAAAGCGCGCTGAAGACCCTGCGCGAACGCCGCGGCGGGGTTCCGCGCGAGTTGCTGGACGCCAACAAGGAAACCGTAAAAACCCGCAAGGCCGTGATCGATGCGCTGGCCGGTGGCCCCAAAACCGCGCTGCAGATCGCCGCGCAGACTGGCCTGCCGTCGCAAACGGTCTTCTGGCACCTGATGAGTATGAAAAAGTACGGCAAGGTCGCCGAGGGGGAGGCCGACGGCGATTATTTCACCTACGGGCTGGTCGAGGAAAAATAAATTATGCAGTAGCGTAACCGCCCCTGGTTGCGCGAAGCAGTTTAATTTCAAAATGCCAGTATCAGCGCGTTCGCTGATGGACATCCGCGCAATCCCAGCCTGACCCGCCAAGCCGTCGTCACCCGACCGGCCGGCGAGCTGGATACCTGTAAATATAGCAAGGGCGCACTGGCGCGTGCGCCCCTATTTCTTTATGCTTACGCTTACATGGATAGCTATTTAAGTGGAACGCAGATATCGGTGATCAGCTTGTCCTCCGGCGTTTTTTGAGGATTGTTACGGTAGATTTCCATGCACGGCGCATCGGCGGGCTCGCGGCCACTGTCCGGCAGCCATTCCGAATACACGTACTTGTAGCGCTCCAGCAGGCCGGTATAGGGACCGGTATGCCTGAGCACGGCAAACTCGCCGGCGGGAATCTCCTTGATCTTGATATCGCCGTCGCCGGTGAAGTCCGCGCCGACAGTCATGCAAGCGTCCAGGCGGATCTGGTCCGGTGCCGTGGTCTGCGGATCGTCGTAGCACAGGCTTAAAAACAACGTGCCCGGCCGGCACATCTCCATCAGTTGCTTCGATCCGCACAACTTAACCCAGGCCGGTGTACACTCGATGTAGGGCCCGATGTGGCTCACATACGCCACGTTATACGGCCCCAGTTTTTCGATCTTAACTTCCATATGCACTCCCGTTAAGCGGATTACCTTTGGTCGGAAAACAAATTCCGGCGCGCCTTCCGTAATCGATCGATCGAAATGATGGTGCCGGTAGGTGGCCGGCGGCATCCCGTAGCGATCGCGAAACGCCCGGGAGAACGCCTCCGGTGACTCGTACCCGGCGGACAGAGCCGCCTCGCCCACGCGCGCCTCGCCTCGGGTCAGCAATGCCGCCGCGCGCTCCAGGCGCAAGCGCCGCAGGTACTCGGCGGGAGTCTCGCCGACCATCGCGATGAAGATGCGATGGAAGTGGTATTGCGAGAGGCAAGCTACGTCGGCCAGTCCGTTCAGCGACAGTGCTTCGTCCATATGCTCGTGGATAAACTCCTGCACGCGGATGATGCGCGCTTCGTAATCCTCCCGGGTCGCCTGTCGTACCGGCTGATCCATCATGCCCGAAGCATACCCGATACACGCGGCCAAAGCCTGACCGATCTTGCGAAAACCAACTTGCAGTTCCGGTAATCCCCGCTGAGCTCAACTCTAATTTCGACGATTTGAAACTATAATATTGAGCATTAATCAGCCATAGGGAGGATTGTGCTGTGTTACGGGTTTCTTGGCTTTGCGCGGCTTGCCGCGTGCTGACAGTACTTATCGTCGCTGTTTTCACCGCGTGCGCTTCGACCTCAACTCTGCCCGTGGATACCCATTCCGCTGGACCGGACCAGGATCTACTCGCGGCCCTGGCTGAACTCGACGCCCAGCCCGTACCCGCGGGTGTCGACAGCGACGTCTACGACCAGCTCAAGGCGGAGTTCACCCGCGTGATGATGGAGTTGTATCCCGACGGCAAGCTCCCCGCCGCCTGTCCGCCGGCTGACGAGAGCTGCTGCTCCGTGACCGTCCTGGACTGCGACAACGAGCTCAGCTGGTACATGGAAAACCCCGGCGATTACAACCAGGACGGCCTGGTCAGCGTCAACGACCTGACGCCGCTGGGCTTCTATTTCAACCAGGCCGGGCCCTTTGCCCCGGATTCGGCTCAGAGCGTGGTGGACGGCAACCATGACGGCCTGATCGCCGTCAGCGACATCACCCCGATCGGGCAAAACTTCGGCAACCAGATCACGACTTACAACGTTTACGCCAGCGACGATCTGGCCGACCACCCGCGCAGCACCTCGGCCAAGTCCGCTTCGGCAGCCACGCTGCTGGGCTCGGTCAACGTAGCGGATGTGACGGCCGCGGCCGGCGAACGCAAGCGTTTCAGCTTCGATGCCTCTGCCGTGACCGAGCAAAACCTCTGGGTAGCGGGCAGCGACGGCACAGCCGAGGGGGTCGCCAGCACCGTCGCCAACGGGCGCTGGCATACCGTCGACAACATCCTGCCCACAGGCGTAACGGGTAAGCGCGCTTCGATCGTCATCCTCGACGACGGCCGCCTGGCGGTGGCGTTCTTCGATCCCGAGCACCTTTCCATCCAGTACATGGAATCGCTGGACGCCGCTGGCGGCTCCTGGGAAGATCCGATCACGATCGCCACCAATGTCCAGCCCAACAACTTCCCGAAGCTGGCAACGGGCCAGTACGGCATGTATATCGGCTATTTTGCCGCGGGAGTCTTCATGGTCTCACAATCCGCCGAACCCGAGCACGCCAGTTGGACCAGCTACGAGCTGACCGCCATGGGCGGCGCCGGTGGTGGTGGTGGAAAACTGGTCTCGGATCCCCAGGATCCTGTGTTCAGCTGGGTTGGTGCCTTCGGCGATCATGCCCATGGCCTGTTTATCGTGGACAACAAGCTGTACCACATGGGCTGCGTCGGTATTGGCGTCGTCTACACCGGCACGAACATGAGCGGTATGCAGGTCTCGGTCGATGAAGACCTGGGAATCATCACCGTCTCCTTCATCGATAACGGGTGGCTGATGGTCGGCTGCTGGGTCGAAGACCTGGGCTGGGCCTTCCATAACACTTTTCAATACTCCAACCCGGACACATACTGGGACTATTCGACCCCCAGCGTGATGACCAACGCGATTGTCGGTACGGCGCACGCGGGCGAGGACAACCAGTTCGATTTCACTTACTATCCGACCGGCCAGCAACAGGACTACCAGACCGTCAGTCTAGGCTCGCTGGAAGGCACTGACCCGACGTTTAAGATAGTCCACACCGGTGACGAGGAAAACTCGCAGTCCAGCGAGCTGATCAGCCCGCGTTTCAGCCCGATCACCTGGTTGGTCGATGACACGCGCTTTAAATGCTTAGCCCGTGGAGCACGCTATGTGGACAAATCGATGTCCACCGATGCCCAGCTGTTCGCCGCCAGCATGGCCGCCACGCAGGAACTGGACGAGTACGAGTCGCGGATCGAAGCCGAGACTGCGTATCGGAACGGCAGCCAACAGACGGCCGCAGTGTTTTCGTTGCAGCAAGATCAGGAATACCAGGTGGGAATAAGCGTTTATTACTGATCGTCCACGTCAAGTTGTCAACGGGCCGGTAACCGTTTCGTTCAGCGCAGGTCGCCGTTCTGCTTGGCCTGGTCGTTCTTGCTCTCCTGCTCCTCTAGTTCTAGCATCACGACGTCGGTCAGCAACTCGACCAGCATCGGCCGCGGATCGCGCGTGTTGCGCAGTTCCTCCAGCTTGTAGATGTCGATCTTGTCTTTGAACTCGGTGGTCTTGGCCAGCTTGTCCCAGACGTTCAAGAGCGCCAGGGTCAGCAGGTCCACGCGCGAGCGCAGACGTTCGGTCTGTTTACGGTATTCATCCGCCAACCGACGCTGCGTGGCTGATTCCACGCGCAGGTCGAGCAACTCACGTACGCGTCCGCCGCGGCGATTCATCACGTCCCCGTTACGAGCAAAACTGGTCCGGTTAGCCGGACCGGCAGCTCTCTACCAGTAAATGTAACATAATCACGCCTGCACCTGCATTCAATATACGCCGATTTAACGCTCCGGTATTTGCGCTTGCCGCCGACCGAATCCCGCTAAATTTCCCTTAAGCATCCCCCAAGCAGCGGCTGGTTCGTTACAATGAAGTGAGTGTACGGTCTTAGGAGGTGCTGATGGTAAACGCTCCTAAAATTTCCTTACACAACAAGCTTTAATAAGCTTTAATGCTCCGTACCGCGGAGCGCCGAAAGGCGAATATTGAGGCCCCGCTTTGCCGGGGCCTACTCTATGAAGCCCTCCTAGATCAATAGCAAGGCCGCTCCCCCAACAACCATCGCCGCCGGCAGCCAGCGCGCGCGCACCGGCTCATTGAACCACAGGCCGCCCAGCGCAATCGCGATGAACACACCCAGTTGCGTCACCGGCTCGACTACCGAGGGCGGAAACCAGCTCAAGCTGTACAGGCCCATGATGAAAGCGCCCTGCCCGGCCAGGGTCAACACCAGTGCCGTCGCCGGCCGCCGCCGGATAATCCGCGTCAGCTCCGCTAATCCGCCGGAATTTTGCCTCGCGCTCAGCACACCGAGGATGGCCAGGCCGATCAGCACCGTCGGCGCGTTGACTACCAGCGCATAGAGCACGGGCGGCGCGGCCGATCCCAGATGCGCGTCCACCAGAGTTTTGTCGAAGAAACGGGCACCGGCTACGCCGAGGGCATTTAGCAGCATCAGACCGGCACCGGGCTGCTTAAACAGCCAAACAGGATTGAGTTTGCGCCAATTCCATCGCGCCGGCGCCTGGCCAGCCGCCCCCTGGCCCGGGTTGAGGAAAATCACGCCGAGGCTGACCAGCAGGATGCCCAGGACCGGCAGCGGCCCCAGTCGCGCATAACCCGCCAGGGTGTCGAAGACGTACATCAGTACGAAGGCCGTGGCGAACAATGGCGTCAGCAGGCTGACTTCGCCGACCTGCATCGCGCGGATGAAGGTGAAGAAGCTCAGCGCGTTACACAGCGCCGGCACCAGTGCCAGTCCCAGCCAATGGTAGTCGCCGCCGAACTGCTCCGGCCGGCTGAGCACCTGTCCGCCGATGAGCAATAGGAAGAGCAACTCGCCCAGTCCGACGTAGACCGTCACCACCGCGATCGGGTTGAAGCCCTGCCCCAGCCGCTTGACCAGCGGGCGTTCCAACCCCATGCCGATCACGCGCAAGCCGAGGAACAGCAAGCCTAGGTGCATGGCGATGCCCTACTGGCCCTGTCTGGTTTTCGGCGCGTAGCGCAGCACGGCGACGCGCTCCATCGTGACCAGTCCTTCGCCGATCATCTCGTCGAGCTTGGGCAGCACCGCGTCGATCCGTTCCCGCGAATCGACCACCTCGATTACCACCGGCAGGCTCTCGCTGAGCCTGAGCAGGTTCGCCGTGTGCAAGATCGAATTAGCGCCGTAGCCCATCACGCCGCGCAGCACGGTACAGCCGGCGATCTTCTCTTTTCTGAGCATCTCGACGATCGCGCGGTACAGGGGCTGGCCATGCCAGCGGTCACTCTCGCCGATGAAAATTCTCAGCAGCGTGTGTTCGCCTTCCAGCCTGTCCATCAGGCACCTCCCGTTAACAGCCGTCCCAGCATGAATCCAGCATAGACCATCGCCAGCCCCAGCACAACATTGGCGCCGATATTCCCCAGGGCGTAGGCCCAGGCGCCGTCCTGGATGAAGCGCAGCGTTTCGTAGCCGAAGGTGCTGAACGTGGTGAAAGCGCCGCAGAAGCCGATCGCCAGCGGTGCGCGGTAAGCCCGGGGTACGGCGGCGCTTTCCAGCACGGCGTGCATCAGCAGGCCCAGCAGCAGGCAACCGAGCAGGTTGACGACGAGCGTACCCCAGGCGAAGCGCTCGCCCAGCAGGCGGTGGCTCAGCCCGGACAGTCCGTAGCGTGCCAGCGTACCCAGCGCGCCGGCGACGGCAATGGCGATCAGGTTCTGCATCGGCGCGTATTATACGGCGGCGCCCGATTTTCTTCTGTTCAGGCCGACTCGACGACCTGCCGGTAGCGTTCCAGTTGCGCCCGCCACTCGCGCTCGCGGCGCGGCCGGTCGCGGGTGAGCCAGACCGTCGCCCCGAAGAAGAAAATCGCGAACAGCGGCACGACGGTGAAGTGCATGATGTTGACGCCGCCGGCGTTCTGAAACGCCTCGGCTTCCGGATTGACGATCGCCAGGACGAACAAGCCAGTGCACAATAGCCCCATCAGCGGCAGCAGGAGCAGCACCCACCAGGGTACGGCCATTCCGTATTTCAGCACCGCCAGCGCCAGCTCGGAATCGAGGCCGAAGCGCCGCTCCAGGAAATAGCGGATCGGGCTGCCCGGTTGTTCCTGTTCCTTGTTGAGCCGCGCCGAGGCCTGCGCCAGTCCGCTCAGCAGCCCAAGGTTCGCCAGCGAACCGTACGGATTGGCCAGCACTTCCTGCGTCTGCGCGACCAGCTCAGTTACATTCAGCTCTTCTGCCAGCGCGTTGCGCTCGTCCTCGGGCAGGCGGACCAGTTCGTGCAGCCAACCGTTGCCGTTGATATAACCGGACCAGGAAGCGCCGAACTTTGGAAACTGCTTGAGAATCACCCGGGCCACGGCTTGCCGCGCGGCGGTCTCTTCATGGCCTTGCGCCCGCAGTGCCTCAAGCGCGCTGTCCACGCTGTAGCCGGTGTAGATCCGCTCGCGGCGCGAGCTGTGAGCGCTGCTGCTGCCGAAGCTGAGCCGGATCGGAGCCCGGCCGCCCATCACGTCCGGCAGCAGGCGGCGGCTTTGTTTCAGTGCCCGCCAAGCGGCGCGATCGATCTGCTCGCTACCCATCACCGTAGATCATACAGCGCGCCAGCCTAGTCGGGGAGAGGTTCGATCGGCAACGTCGCGATCTCGAGCTCCGCTGCCAGCTCGGCGAACCAGGCCCGGGCTTCGCGGTACTTCCGCTCAAGATCCGCGCGGTCCGCAAGGAAGTACAGCTTGTTCAGCCGCGCGTTCACCTCCGCCGGCAGGTCGTAGTGCGCGTAGCGGACGCCCCAGTCGTGGCGAAACGGACTGTACTTGATCCGCAGCGCCTCGACCAGCGGGTTGAGCACGAAGCCGTGGTAGAAATGCAGCGCCGCCAGCGGGTTACCGCGGTTGAGCTCCTTTTGCACCATGTAGCCGAACATCTCGATCCGCTGGCGCACCGCCGGCCAGCGCGCGGCCAGCTTCTCCCTGAGCGCCTCGGGGTCCATATGACGCGGTTTGATCGTCCCCGTTTTATCGAAGATCACGACCGGATGCCCGTGGTGCTCGATCTCGTCGAAGTGCGGTTCGCGGCCCTCGTGTTTGAGGAACAGGTCGACCTGGTGGTACTCGCTGGCATCTTGCAGGTTGTAGAACCGCTGCGAATGCCCGTGCCAGGCCGGCTCCGGCACGATCATCCGCCGGCTGATCGGCGAGAGCTGTGTGAGCGCTTCCTCAACGATCGTGAACGTCTCCTCGACGTGCTCCGAATCGACGTTGAGCTGCGCGTCGATGTCCGAGTACTCATCGGCGTTGCCGAAGGCCTCCGATCCGCCCAGCACGTAGGCATAGACAAACTCCAGCGGCTCGACCGCCCGCCGCACGCATTCGATGATCTGTTCACGGGTGACTTGCATAGGCATAATCATATGGGATGCCGCCGGCCGGACATTTGTTTCCACAGTAGAGCAAGCCCCCGTGCTTGCGTCCCTTCCCCTGAGCCCGGACGCCCTGAAACAAGTAAAAGTGAAAGTGACCTGCGACTCATCGCTGGCCCAATGGGCTTTCTCCTTTCACTTTCTACGAATACTCATCGATCGTCGCTAGACCTTCGACCTACCACCCTAAATCGGCTCCAGGCCCAGATTGCCGCTATCCGGGCGCGGCTGGCTCCAGTCGCAGATCCCCAGCGTATAGCCCTGCGCGCCGCCGGACGCTGTCCGCGTGCACTGCAGGTTGACCTGCCGCTTGCCGTCCGGCGTGAGGTACCAGTAGCGCTGGCCCGGCTGGCAGTAACTGCCCGCGCGCTGGAACCCTTCCTGCCTCAGCGCCGCCTCGATGTGGCTGACCAGCTTGCTCTCACCGCCTGCATACTGAAAGGCGACTTCCCAGACCGTCATCTCCGCCGCGGAGCCCTGGTTCTTCAGCTCGCCGTCTTTCGCCCTCACTCTCAAATATCACGCTGAAGTGAAACGAGTCTCCCACAACATGATCTCACCTGCATTTGACGCGCCCAACGGGCATCGCTAAGATACTGGGTCGGCACCTATTCACATGGAGAATATCTAATGCGACGTCGCGTCCCTCTTCTGCTTGTTTTGGCTTGCCTGTTGATCGCGGGAATCGCCGCCGGCCTGCTCAGCTGCGGCGGTGGAGGCAGCAGCAATCTGCCCGCCCCCGTTGATGAATCCCTGATTACGACACCCGCGGCGGACGCGACGATCGAACGCAACCGGTTGGTGACCAGCATGCCCGCTCTGGGCCGGCTGGCCAGCGGCACCGAGTTCGACTACGTGATCTCCGCCGAGCTGACCGAGGAACTCTACCAGTGCTCGCTACGGGTCGAGTACGATCCGGCGGTGGTCGAGCCGGTCGATTCGACCTTCGGCGACGCGGTGCCCGCGGGGATGGTCCGGATGGCGCGGCTGAGCTCCGACGGCCTGGTGCCCTGCGCGCTGACCGCGCTGCCCGGCGGAACCGGCATCGCGGCCGGCACCGGTGAGCTCATCCGCATCCGCTTCCGCCTGCGGGGCACGCCCGACGGCCGCGCGGTGCGGCTGGTCAACGACGCGGGTTTCCTGCAGCTGCGCGACCGCAGCGGCCAGCGCCTGTCCTTCGACCTGGCCACCGAGGAGGTGCGGTAATGCACGCGCGCCTGCTCACAATCACACTTACCCTGATTTTGGTTGCCGTACCGCTCATCGCTCGCGCGATGGAGCCGCCCGAACCCGGCATGCTGGAGCAGATGGCCGCGGAGGGTACGCTCGACGACGCCATGGAGTTCGCGAAGGAACTCGGTAACTTCGAGATGTCCGCGCCGCTCAGGGGTGCTTCCCTGGGCACGGACGACCCGCAGGCGATCGCCGACATGATCTCCGATCACTTCGGCCACACGCTCAACGACAAGTCCACTTCCGCGATCGCCTCGTCCACGCCGGCCGAGCTGGGCTGGGTCGAACTCGACCTGAACCACGACGGCACGGTCGACGAGCGCGACGTGCTGGCTTTGGGCCAGCCGCAACCCAAGACCACGGCGCTGTTCCCCAGCCTGGGCACGGTCAAGACTTTCTGCCTGCTGATCGAGTTCAGCGATTACCCGAAGTGGTTCAATAAAAGCGTCTTCGAGACCAACCTGTTCGGCGCGGGCGACACGTACTACTACTACCGCGGCCTTAAGTACTACTACGACCAGGCCAGCTACAGCCTGCTCAACGTCGACGGCGACATCCACGGCTGGTACCAGGCCATCCACCCGCGCACGTACTACCACCCCAACGATGACGAGGACTACCCCTGGGACTCCGACCGGCGCAGCGAACTGGTCCGCGAGGCGCTGTTGGCGGCCGACGCCAACGGCACGGATTTCAGCCAGTACGACAACGACGGCGACGGCGGGGTGGACTACTTCTTGGTGGTCTACACCGGCCCGCACGGCGCCTGGTCCACTTTCTGGTGGGGCTATTACGGCGTCTCGGTCGGCAATGACTTCGTGCTGGACGGCGTGACCTTCCCCAAGTACAGTTGGCAATGGGAGCGCTATTACGGCTTCTCCGAGTCCGCGCCGGCGCTGGAACACTGGGACCCCAAGGTCACGATCCACGAAACCGGCCACTCGCTGGGCCTGCCCGACCTCTACGACTACGACGGCAACCAGGGCCCCGACGGCGGCGTAGGCAGCCTGGACATGATGCACGGCAACTGGGGCGACCACTGCTGCTTCAGCAAGTACGTGCTGGGCTGGCTCAACCCAACGGTGGCCTTCACCAACCTCGACGACGAGGAACTCAGCAAGTCCAACGCCTACGGCGACGCGGTGGTTTTCATGCCCGGCTTCGATCCCGTCAGCCCCTGGTCGGAGTTCTTCATGGCGCAGAACCGCTACAAGCAGGGCGTCGACCAGACCTACCCGGCCAGCGGCCTGCTGCTCTGGCATATCGACGCGCGGGTCAACAACAACGGCAGCTACCTGTGGAACAACAGCTACACCTCGCACAAGCTGGTGCGGCTGATGGAAGCTGACGGCCTGGAAGAGATCGAGTCCAACGGCACCGCCGACGCCGGCGACTACTATGACGACACGGCCTCGACCGGCGACGACCTGACCCCGACCAGCACGCCGAACTCGCTGATGTACGACGGCACCGACCTCAGCATCTACTGCAATGACATCTCGGCGGCCGGTGAGACGATGACCGCCGACTTCACGATGTACTCGTCCAATCCGCCCTCGGTGACGATCAACGATCCGGACGGCGGCGACACGATCACCGGTGAGCAAATCGTCTCGATCAGCGCCAGCGACGACAACGCCGTCACGCTGGTGCAGCTGCTGATCGACGGCCAGTTGGTCGAGCAGTGGACCTCTGGCCCCTATGCCTACAACTGGAACAGCGTCGTGGAGTTCAACCAGACCCTGACGCTCACCGCGCGCGCCTGGGACAGCGAAGGCCAGGCCGGCAGCGATACGATCAGCGTCACGGTTTCCAACACCGGCGTGGCCGTGATCAGCGACAACTTCTCCGTCGGCCTGAGCCAATGGCGCGAGTTGTCCGATTCGACCGATCCCAACCATACGTACATCGGCGGCGTGGGCCAGTTCGGCATGGGCGACGAGCCGTACTGGACGACGCGCACCAGCCCGGCCACCCCCACCCCGCTGGGCAGCGGCGAGGAAGCCTGCGTCTGGGCGCCGGCCACCGATGAGAGTTTCCGCGGCCAGGAGCACCTGCGCAGCCAGCGCTTCAACGCGACCGCATTCACACGGCCCGTGCAGGTGAAGTTCTATTACCGCGCCACGAGCGGGTTGTCGCTCTGGGCGACCACCGACCAGGGCGCCACCTGGGAGCGGCTCGACGACGTGCCGAGCAGCACGTCCTGGTCCACCTTCCGCGGCGTGTACGACTTCTCCGGCCAGGTGGTCTACTTCCAGCTGTTCTACAACGGCTCCTTCACGCTGGACAACAACAGCGGCCTGAGCGCGAACATCGACGATCTGCTGATCCGCCAGGCGCCGAGCAATCCGCCGACGGTGACAATCACCTCGCACAGCGACAGCGATCCGGTCTCGGGCAGCGCCACCTTCGCCGCCACCGCCACCGACGACGATACCGTCGCCGCGGTCGAGTTCTACCTGGCGGGTACGCTGCGCACCACGGATACCACCGCGCCCTACAGCTATACAAGAAATACGATCAACGACGACAACCATCCGAACATTCCGCTGGTGGTGATCGCGATCGACAACGACGACCTGGTCAGCGCGCCGGACGAGGTGTCGCTGGCCTTCAAGAACGAGCGGCCCTACCCGGTCTACGACGACCTGGAAAGCGGGACCGGCAACTGGTCGTACAGCAACGACTCCAAGAGCCCCAACTGGGCGCTGATCGACGACGGCAGCACGGCTTATTCCGGTACGCATTGCTGGGCCTGGGCCGGCCCGGTCACCGCCAACGGCAACAGCGACTACATTTACTACCAGGGCTTCCCGCCGACTAGCGGGCGCAAGTCGATCGACTTAAGCGGCGACAATGTCGAAGACCCGGTGCTGCGCTTCATGTACACCGCCGACATCCCCAGCGACTGCGCCCTGCGCATCCGCGTCTACAACACCTGGGACGGCTGGACCACGCTGGCCTGGGCCGACGAGAACACCACGGGCTGGGAGCCGGTCGAGTTCAGCCTGGACCGCTACATCGGCCAATCGATCCGCTTCCGGCTGTTCATGATCAACGACACCGAGGACGGCGGCACGGGCTTCTGGCTCGACGACCTCTGCGTGGAGAACCAGCTGCCGACGATCCTGGATATCGACCCGGACCGGACCACCGCGGGCACCACGATCACGCTTAGCGGCATCAGCTTCGGCTTCAGCCGCGGCACGTCCACGGTGACTTTCGCCGACGGCGCGGTCACGGCGCAACCGGGCGACTTCACCAGCTGGGACAACGAGGAGATCGTGCTGACCGTGCCGGCCGACGCCGCCAGCGGAGACGTGGTCGTGACCGTCGGGGCGCACAGCAGCGTCGGCTACGACTTCACCGTCGTCCTCGCCCCGCCGGTGATCGACGACGTGGAGCAGCTGTAAGGGCGTCCCGCCAATGTGGGACTCTGCGCCCAGCCTGGAGCGCCGCCATCCTGGCGGCTCTTCCAGTTATCAGTTGGCAAGTGGGCAGTGATCAGTGGTCAGTGGTCAATGGTCAGTGTCCTGTGATCAAAGACTAGCAGTGGCACGGGCATCCTTGCCTGCGACTATAAACCAGTAGCGCATGCCCCCGTGCTTGCGCGGGTAGCACCGCACAACCAGGGGCGGTTGTGCTACTTGCCAGCAACGCAAGCCCTTGAACCTTGAACCTGCTTGCGCTTACGCTTAGCACTTACGCTTCCCCTACCCCCCCCACGTACACGCGCCTGACGCGGCGGCTCCAGCAGCTGCTCAGCTGGTAGATCACCGCCTCGCCGGAATGCGCGGCGACGTCCTCCAGACGGATCTCCTCGTCGCCCTGGCGGCCGATGAACACCGCCTCGTCGCCGATCTCGACGGGATCGTCGCCGACGCAGGCCATGCAGTAGTCCATCGTGATGTTGCCGACCAGCGGATAGCGCCGCCCGTTGATCAGCACCTCGGCGTTGTTGCTCAGGTCGCGGAAGTAGCCGTCGGCGAAGCCCATCGGCAGCGTCACGACGGTCACCGGCCGCTCGGCCTGCCAGGTCAGGCTGTAACTCACCCCTTCGCCGGGCTCCAACCGGTGCAGGTCGATCACCTCGCTGGCCAGCTGGAAGCAGGCGGTCACCGGAATGCCGATGTCGTCGGGCAGGTCGCCGGGCGGATGGTAGCCGTAGCAGAGGGCGCCAACACGCACGCTGTCCAGGTACATGTCCGGGAAGTTGATCACCGTTCCGCTGTTGGCCAGGTGGCACTCAGGCCGGTAATGCAGCTCCTCGATCGCGATGCCGATCGCCTCGTGGAAGCGGTTGACCTGTTGCAGGTTGCTGTCGGCCTCGGGCTCACCGCCGTTGGCCATGTGCGTGAACAGCCCGACCACCGTCAGCTGCGGGTAGTGGCGGATCAGGCGGATAAGCTCACGCAGCTCGCCGACGGCTACGCCGAGCCGGTTCATGCCGGTATTGACCTTGATGTGCAGGCGCAGGTTGTGCTCCAGCGCGGCACAGGCCTCGGCCAGTTTGGGGATGTTCTCGGGCCGGTAGGCGCACAGCTCGCAGCCCGAGTGGATGATCTGGTAGTAGTTTTTCGGATGCGTGTACCCCAGCAACACGATCCGCCCGTCATAACCCAGGCTTCTGAGTTCCAGCGCTTCGTCGGCATTGGCCACGCCCGCGCTGACATGCTCGAACTCGTTGAGCACCGGCACCAGCCCGGCCACGCCGAATCCGTAGGCGTTGGCCTTGACCACGGCGATCACGCGCGCCGGCCGCACGTACTCCAGGATGGTTTTGAGATTGTCGCGGAAGATGTCGAGATCGACGGTCAGCTCGATCAGGCTCGAGCCCGTGTCGTCCAAGCCGGAATACTTGGGCCGGAGCATGTCCTGAGTAAGCTCGATGTGTCGCTTGCCCATAGGGGTATTATCCATGTTGGTCGCGGAGCGTAATAACTCGCGGCGCCACTCCGTTGTTGACAGCGCTTCGGCAGAGGTCAACGAGTGAAAGTTGAAAGCGGAAAGTCAAAGTGAGTAGCCCGTGCCACCCGACTCGTAGTCGACCACATCGCCAAAACCATATCCTCCCTGACCTTCTTCACTTTCTACAATTACCTTCTACTTTTACTTTCCACTGTTACTTGTTCGATCAAGCACAGTGAAGCGCTCATCACAAGCCTTGTTTAAGCTCACGCTAACCACTTACGCTCCCCAAATGTTAATCCGCGCTAATCCGTGATACATCGCGAAAGTTTCCTTGCATTGCCAGCCTGTGTCTGTTATAACAAGTGTGAAAGTGCACTTTCGACCGCGGAAATCGCTTTGGCGTGGTCGACGGAGCGGGATGAATTGCATCCCGAGCCGACGTTAAAGCGTCCGCCCGTCGGATCGATGGGCCAAAGTCCGGCGGTAACCAGGCCCATGTTGAAAAAAGGGACGGCCGTCCCGCTGAAGAAAGGAAAAGAAGAATAGGTTCAAGGTTCAAGGGAGCAAGTTCAAGGGGAAAAAGAAGGCACTAGGAACCAGGGACCAGGGACTAGTGGGGGAGTCCCGCCGAGGGCGGGATAGCTCCCTGTCAGACCAGTAGGGGAGTCCCGCCGTGGCGGGGTTGCACTACTACAGCTAACGTGGCGGCGTCGTCCCCGCCGCCGGCTAGAGCTGGTCGCTCCAGTGGAAAATCACCTGGCCGGTCACTTCATCCGCCAGCCAGGTAACCGTGCTGTCGGGATGGCTGGCCGTGAGGAAGTCGGTCAGGTACATTGTGCCGCGGTCCGCCCCGGGCTCCGCCGCCACGTAGACCATCATCCCACTGCGATGGCTGACCGCCGGGCTCTTCAAATCCATGGTGGGATCGACAATCAGCGGATGGATGGAGCCATGATCATTGATTGAGTAGGGCGAGTCGTCGCGGAACAGGTCGAAGGTATTGGTGGCGCGTCCCTGACTGGCAAAAACAAGGTAATTCCTGGCCAGTGCCGCGCCGTTTCTTAAGTAAAAGGGATAAGGCTGGATGGCGATTTCGCTGCCATCGTCGATCGTAACCACCGGCTCGGACTCGAACGGCGGCACACCGCTGGCCAGTACGTAGGCGATCACGTTGCGCGGCGGCGGGCCGTTGACGCGCAGCGTAAACACCGTCCGGAAGTCGCCGCCTAAGTTATCCAGCCACATGCTGTTCATGACGAAATCCTCGTAGCGCGTCAGCAACCCGGTGGTATCCGTGGCGATGTCATGGGCCATCAGGTTGTATTCTTCCTCGGCATTGAGCTGCAGGTACGTACAGACATCTCCGTTGGGGTCCCAATCACCCGGCAGGTAGTCGACGCCGGGATCGTCAAAAAGCGGAACTGGCCCGGTGCCGTCCAGGTTGGCGCGCCAGATCTGCCAGGAGCCGCCGTCGTTATAAGCGTAAGCCAGGTAATCCACATCGTCGTCGTGCGCGATCCGCGGCAGCGCGTAAGACACGGTCTCGGTTCCCGCCAGTAAGAGCTCCGGTTCCAGGCTCAGATCCGGCTGCATGCGGCTGATACTGGTGCCGAAAGTCGGCTCGGCGGGATTGTAATGCGCGTAATACAGGATGCTGTTATCGCCTGGATCCGTGTCATACGTACACCTTAAGCCCACACCGTACAACTCAACAGTGGTTGGCGCGCAATTGACGACCACAACGTAGCCGGGCAGGAGATTCCCGTATAGCTCCGCCGGCGGTGCCTCGATCCATTGCGCCGGAGCGCCGCAGGGCCCGAACCAGTACCAGCTGTCGCTGGCATAATCCGGCAGGCCGACCCAGACGCCTTCGGGGGCATCGGGCTCGGCATCCGCCCATTCCAGTTCGGCCAGCACGCCAGCGACCGACAAGATCTGGCCGAGATCGTACTCGAAGAAACAATAGGCCAGTGAACCGGTACTGCCGTCCAGCGCGCAGCTGTAGGTGTCCTCGTGGTGCTCCGTATTGGGGTAAGGAAGCGTTTGCACGAAAGCGCTGCCCGGAATCCGATCGACAACGTTACTAGTTTGCTTGAGCGCGGCAGTGCCGCTGGCAGCGGCGGCGGCATTCACCAGCTCGCTGGGCCGTGGGATTTCACTGAATTTCTGTGCCGGATCGAAGGTAACGGGCGTGGGATTCGAAGCGCGACATCCCACCAGACAGCAGCAGAGTAACAGCAAAGCGGATAAAACGCGCATGGCAATCTCCCAAAACGATCTGGGCGTATTATACAAGGGGCAGTGCCGCGCGCGCCGGTCCCGGAGCGCTGGCTTTCAGTAATACTAGTGGCGCAATCGCCCCAGTTTGCGCTTGGCAAGCCCATTGCTGCGCCTAGATCAACAAGTCAAAGTGGAAAGTCAAAGTGAAGAATCAGCTTCAGCTGTTATCCTCCCCACACTATCGAGGTTTGACCTGGTGAGGGCTTTCTACTTTTACTTTCCACTTTCACTAATTCCCGCAAGCACGGGGGCTTGCTTTACTTCTCTTTGGCCTATGGCCTATGGCCTGCTGGGCCGCATGAATGCGGCCCCTACCCTACGCTTGCGCTTGTCGCTTACGCTTCCCTTAAAATACATCCATGAAAAACGGCACGTACAACGTGATCCGCTTCCGCATGCAGTTCGTCAGCGCCTACCTGCTGCGCGGGCGTGACGGCTACGTGCTGTTCGACAGCGGCTATCCGTACTTCGAGCGGCTGTTCAAGCGCCGCTGCCGGCAAAACGGCCTCAGCGCGGATCAGATCAGGTTAATCCTGCTCAGCCACGGCCATATCGACCACGTCGGCGGGGCCAGGGCCCTCTCCGAGCTGACCGGCGCGCCGGTGGCGATCGACCGCCGCGACGCAGCGTGCCTCACCACGGGCCGCTTCGCGCCGCTGATCCCGCGCACCTGGCTGGGCTGGCTGACCACGCTCGCCGCCAACCGCCAGGTCCTGCCGCCCAACTGCCGCTTCACGCCGGATATCCTTTTGGACGGCGAGCTGGACCTCAACGAGTACGGCGTGGCCGGCCGCGCCTTCCACACGCCGGGCCACACCCAGGGCTCACTTTCCGTGATCCTCGACAGTGGCGAGGCTGTCATCGGCGACGCGGTCATGGTCAACTTCCCGTTCCTCTCCGAGCCCTCCTACCCGATCTACGCCGACGACCTGGACCAGGTCCGCGCCAGCGTGGCGAAGATCCTCGCCGTCAAGCCCAGGATCATCTACACCTCGCACGGCGGGCCAGTGACGCCCGAGGCCGTCCGCCGCCGCTACCGGCTTTAGCCCTTCGCCGGTATCTCCCAAAACCGCGCGCTTTATGTTAGTGTTTATAGGCCCGCCGAGCTGGCACAGGGTTGTGCCGGATGCACGGATAGGCGGGATCAGGTCATGGACGGCCGAAAGTTACACGACAACTGGAGGTCTGTCATGGCTGCATTCGATCCTTCCGGCATCTCGGCCACCGGCGGCGCCTTGAGCGCCATGCGCGCGGCGATGTCCCGCGCCAACGAGGCCATCGAGCGCATCGGCAGCGGGCTGCGCATCAACCGCAGTGCCGACGATCCCGCCGGCCTGGCGATCAGCGAACGCCTGCGCAGTGAGGTGCGCGGGCTGAACCGCGCGGCGATGAACGCGATGGACGAGGTCTCGATGCTCCAGACCGCGGACTCCGCGCTGGGCGAGATCAACGCGTCGCTGCAGAACGTCCACGAGCTTTCCGTCTACTCCGGCAACCCGATCCTCACCGCCGAGGACCAGCAGGCGCTTAAGCAGCAGGTCGACGCCAACCTGCAGCACATCGACAGCGTCGTCCAGAATGCCGAGTTCAACGGCCGGCAGCTCCTCTCTGGCGAGCTGGGTTCCAACATGAGCACGGGCGCGCTGGGCATGGAAGGCTATAACGTGACAGGCGGCGGGAGCATCGCGCAGGTCTCCGACGCAATCGGCCGGGTCAGCGAGTTCCGCTCCACCCTCGGCGCGCGCCAGAACGAGCTGATCAGCAACATCAACAGCCTGGAGATCACCGCCGAGAACACGCTGGCCGCCGAGAGCCGCATCCGCGACGCCGACATCGCCGAGGAGGCCACCAAGCTGACGGCCACCCAACTGCAGCTGCAGGCCTCGATGGCCGCCCTGGCCCAGGCCAACGTCAACTCCAAGGCGGTGCTGAGCCTGCTGCAGTCGGAAACTCGGTTCTAAGCTAGTAATTACAGCTCTGTCGTGCCTTGCCCCGTCGCACACCTACAGCGCGATGCCGGCCAGCGCCAGCACTCGGACCATCACGAAGTAGCCGGCCACCGTCGCGGCGGCCGCCAACACCATCGCCAGTGGGAAGCCGGCGTTGGCGCGCAATAACAACGGCAGCAGCAGGAAAAACAGCAGCGACGGAATCACCAGCCAGAACACGCTGCCGGAGAGCTTTGCCACCCCCTCTACGTCGCGCGTCTCACCATACAGCCAGATGATCGCGATCACGGACACCAGCGGGATCGAGGCCAGGATGCCGCCAATGAGCGTGGAGTGCTTGGCCGTTACGGAGATCACGGCGACCAGGATCGCCGTCACGATGGTTTTCACCAGCACTTGCATCATGAACTCCGCGAGCAGTTCGTGCTCCAGATATAGCACAACTCCGCCCGTCCCGCGAATCATCTTGCCGTTGGCGGCGACAGCCCGCGGCGATGCTAGACTAGTGGCAGATGAAAGTCCTGCCCGCCCTGGTGACCGCCTTCAAGGGCAGCCGCTCCAGCCGGCTGAACCTGCGGTTCCTGGCGCAGATCTTTCTCTTACTGGTCAGCCTGATCGTCGTCTTCAGCATCGCCTTCCATTACCTGATGGAATGGGAAGGCCAGCACCACTCCTGGTGGACGGGCTTCTACTGGACGATCGTCACGATGTCTACGCTGGGGTATGGTGACGTGACCTTTCACAGCGACGCCGGCCGCGTCTTCACGATCCTGGTGGTATTCACGGGCGTGGTGATGCTTCTGGTCGTCTTTCCCTTCACCTTCATCGAGGCGCTGTACATGCCCTGGGTGCAAGCGATCAACGAGAGCCGCGCCCCGCGCCAGCTGCCGCGCCACATCCGCGGCCATGTGGTGCTGACCAGCTCCGACCCGATCGCCCTGGCGCTCGTCAAGAAGCTCAACCGCTATAACTACACCTACGCGTTGCTGATCCCCGACTACGAGCTGGCGCTCCGGATGGCCGACCAGGGCTACAACGTGATGGTCGGCGACCTGGACAACCCCGCCACCTACCACCAGGCGCAGATCGGCATCGCCTCGCTGGTGGCGACCACCTGCGCCCGAGACGCCACGAATACCAACGTGATCTCCACCGTGCGCCAGCTGTCCGAGACGATCCCGGTGATCGCCGCGGCGCGCGAACCGGTGGCGATCGACGTGATGAAACGCGCCGGCGCGACGTACGTAATGCAGCCCGCCGAGATGCTCGGCAAGTCGCTGGCACGGCGGACCCACGGCGGTAGCCAGCGCGCGCACGTGATCGCCCAGTTCAACGAGCTGTTGGTCGCCGAGGCGACGGTGCGCAGCACCGGGCTGGCCGGCAAATCGCTCAGTTCCACGCGCCTGCGCGAGGACACCGGCCTTAACGTACTGGGCGCCTGGAACCGCGGCGCGTTCGAGAACGCCGGACCTGGCCTGAAGATCACCGAGCAAACGGTGCTGGTGCTGAGCGGCTCGCAGGCCCAGCTGGATCGCTTCAACGCGCACTACCCGCAGCCACAAGTCAGCAAAAAGCCCGTGATCGTGATCGGCGGCGGGATGGTCGGCCAAGCCACCGGCCGCGCGCTGTCCGAAATGGGTATCGATTACCGGATCGTCGAGACGCACCCCACGCTCGGGCTGGATCCGTCGCGGCTGGTGACGGGCGACGCCGCCAACCACGACGTGCTGGAGCAGGCAGGCTTCTTCGAGGCGCCCACGGCGATCATCACCACGCGCGACGACGACGTCAACATCTACCTGACGATCTACTTAAGGAGCCTGCGCCCGGACATCCTGATCATCAGCCGCTCGATGCACGAGCGCAACCTGGCCACCCTGCACCGCGGCGGCGCCGACTTCGTGATGAGCCATGCTTCGATGGCTGCCAACACCGTCTTCAACCTGCTCAAGCGCAGCGACATCGAGATGCTCGCCGAAGGCCTGGACATCTTCCGCCTGCCGCTGCCGGCGCAGCTCAGCGGCCGCTCGATCGCCGACGCGCAGATCCGCAAGCTGACGGGCTGTACCGTCGTGGCACTGTGTACGCCGGCGGGAATGCGGGTCAACCCCGATCCGGACGAGCCGCTCGCCACCGGCATCGAGCTGTTGATGATCGGCACGGTGGAGAACGAAGCGCGGTTCCTAGCGCGCTATCCGGCGGGCAAGCGCGGCTGAGCGCCGGGCCCGCCGGTCAGCGCCGGTGGTTTTCCAGTTCGCGGCCGTGGATGTCGTCGAGCTCGCGCTCCAGGTCGTCGTAGGTCGCCAGCTCCTGGGTCAGCGTTTCGCTTTCGCGGATGTTGGACAGCACCTCGTCGATGTCGCGGCTGACGCGCTGGGCGTCGGGTGCCGTCATCGCCTGGTCGATCAAGAGCTTCATCGTCGTTTCGACGTTGCGGCACTGCGCCTGCAGCAGGGCCAGGCGCGCGCTGGCCCGCTGGTAACGCGTCAGGCGGTTGTTGAGGAGCTCCACCTGGCGCTGGCGGACGTCGCGCAGCGTTTCGTCGTCCACGTTGGCCGCCGTCCGCGCCGCCTCCAGCTCGTGCTTGATGCTCTCCGGGTCGACCAGCGACAGGTACTCGTCGTACTCGCTCAACGCGACCAGCAATTGCAGGAAGCTGATCGCCAGCTTGTCGAGCTTCTCCAGGTTGTCCTTGGCGAACACGTCGTGCTCGCCGAACTTGCCCTTGAGGATCTCGCGGGCGCGGTCCCTCAGCCGCTTGATGTCCATCACCTTCCCGTACAGGTCCTGGTCGATGCGGTCGGACAGCGCCGCGACCTGGTAGCCGAAATCGTTCTCGAAACGGTCGAGCAGCTGGGCGTCGACCGCGCGCTTGAAGCGCGGGTTGATCGGCATCACCAACAGCCAGATCCCCGACCAACAGAGCGTGGCCGCGGCCAGCAGCGGGGTGAGAAACGACGTCTCGGGCGCGAAGGTAGCGCTCAGGCCGGAGCCCAGCGTCGCCGCCCAGCCAAGAAGCGCCCCGCCCCAGTGCAGCGGATTGGTCCCCGCCGCCCAGTGGTAACGCGTCGGCCGCCGGGCTGGATGGTCGTCATTGATCACTTCCAGATTATACGGCAGGCCCGGTAAGTTGCGGAACATGCGTTTAGCTGGTATCTTTTTAGTACTGGGAGCGGACCCTGGTTACCGGCTGAAATCAGTATTGTGAAACTGGTTGATTCGTACAAACAAGGTTCGGTAGCAGATCCCCTCCCTTTTTCTTCGCCCAAATTCCCGGCGCCGGACGCCGCGGCTTAACCAACCCTCCCTCCAGCACGATTATGTTTCTGACCGGTGTGGCGCGTTTAACGCGGGAAACCGCCCAAACGAGCCCGCCGTTTGTTATTATTAGAGCCACCGCCAGTGTGCATAACTTGTTGATAACAATATTGTGGAGTATGATAGTGCTGTAAGGCGGGCAGATGGGTTTCCTCGATTGGTTCAGCGGCTTGTATGGCCACCTGCGGGCCGACATCGGCGTCGACCTGGGAACGGCCAATACACTGGTTTACGTCAAAGGACGGGGCATTGTGCTGCGCGAACCCAGCGTCGTCGCCATCGACCTGAGCACCGATGACGTGCTGGCGGTCGGCGAGGAAGCCAAGAACATGATCGGCAAGACCCCCAGCCGCGTCGTCGCGATGCGCCCGTTGAAGGACGGCGTAATCGCCGACTGGGAGAAGACCGAGGTCATGCTGCGCCACTTCATCGGCAAGGCCAAGGCCGACCGCGGCTTTTGGCAGCTGCCCCACCGCGTCGTGATCGGTATTCCGTCGGGTATCACCGCCGTGGAGCGGAAGGCCGTGCGCGACGCGGCGATCCGCACCGGCGCCCACTGGGAGGGGCTGATCGACGAGCCGATGGCGGCGGCGATCGGCTGTAACCTGCCGATCGAGGAAGCGGGCGGCAACATGATCGTCGACATCGGCGGCGGTACGACCGAGGTGGCGGTGATCAGCCTGGGCGGCGTGGTCGTCTCCAACTCGATCCGCACCGCGGGCGACGAGCTGGACCGCAGCATCATCGACTACGCGCGCCGGCGCTTCAACCTGCAGATCGGCGAACGCACCGCCGAGCGGATCAAGATCACGATCGGCGCGGCGCATCCGCAAAGCGAGAACCTCTCGACCGAGATGCGCGGTATGGACCAGGTGACCGGCCTGCCCAAGGTGGTCGAGGTGACCACGGAAGACATCCGCGAGGCGATGAGCGAGAAGATCGACGACATCCTGCGCTGCGTGCGCTACACGCTGGAGGAATGCCCGCCCGAGCTGGCGGCGGACATCATCGACCAGGGCATCGTGCTGGCGGGCGGCGGCGCGCTTTTACGCGATCTCGACATTTTGATCAGCAAGGACACCGGCATCGTCACGCGCATCGCCGACGATCCCTTAAGCGCCGTCGTGCTGGGCACGATGAAAGTGCTCGAAGACCTGGATCGTTATAAGTACATGCTGAACTGACAAAAGTAGGGGCGGGTCTAAGACCCGCCCTGATGCGGGTTTTTCTGTAGGGTCCACGCCTGCGTGGACCGCGTCGTTACAATTCCAGTACTGCTGCGCGTTCCTATTAATTTCATACATCCACACGTGGCGCGGGCGGCTCGCCGACGATGCTTTTTACCAGTGCAGACGCGGGTTCTTGCGTAGGGGCGAAGCTATGCTTCGCCCTCGTGTCGGCAATAGCAATAAGTCCGGCGCAGCCTGCAGTTCTTGATCCACACCACAATCCGCGCCGGCTCCGCCGCACCACGAGCTGCATTCAATATCAGGGCGAAGCATGGCTTCGCCCAGCATCGAACCACCACCCATGTTGCGGTCGACATCACGCCATGGCGTGATCGACCCTACCACCTAATGCCACATTGTGCTTAAATGCCATGCCAGGGCCAGTCTTAGACTGGCCCCTACGGCGGGATGCCGCATGTTGCCGAAATGGCTACTCTACTTAAGCCACCGAGTATTCGCGCACCTGGATTTTCTCTCCCTCCCCAATTGTTTTTTCGGCTAGCTTGAGTACTTCGTCAGTCACTTCGCTGCTCATGTAAGCCTCGCCGCAAGTCTGGCAAACATCCGCCGGAATATTCCTGATTACAACCAGACATCCATCGCGCTCAAACAAGCTGGACGTTAAACCCGGCTTGGTTTCTCCATTTTTACAGATCGTACACTTCATGGCTTTCTCGTTTCCAGATCATCGTCCCATACGAGTGGATCCGGCTCATATACAGTTATTACCACAACTTGCTCTGTGTCAGGTATATCCGCAGCTAAGATATGCAGATGGCGTTTCCCACTCCAACCCAAAACCAGCCTGCTGGGATATGGAACATCATCTGGATAATTCTTAATGCACTTGCCTTGTCCTAATGCTTCAAGGACCTCGTCGCGATCAATTGCACGATCAAACATGCGCACTACTGCATGAAAGCTGAAAATAACTTCGGGCTGCATGTTCCCCTAGCCCTTTACCTCCAGCAACAGGGCGTCGCCCTGGCCGCTGCCGGAGCAGATCGAGGCGATGCCCAGGCCGCCGCCGCGGCGCCTGAGTTCGTAGGCCAGCGTCATCGTGATCCGCGCGCCGCTCATGCCGATCGGGTGGCCGTAGGCGATCGCGCCGCCGTTGGGATTGACCTTGTCGAGGTCCCAGTCCAGCACCTTACCGCAGGCCAGGGCCACCGCCGCGAAGGCCTCGTTGAACTCCATCACCTTGATGTCGGACTGGCTGACGCCGGTCGCCTGGAGCAGCTTGAGCGCGGCATACGCCGGCGCCACCGGGAACTGGTAAGGCTGCATCGCCACGTGCGCCTCGCCGCGGATGTAGGCCAGCGGCTCCTTGCCCAGCTCCTTCGCCTTTTCCTCGGAGCAGATAATCAGTGCGGCGCCGGCATCGTTGACGCTCGGGGCGTTGCCGGCGGTGATCGTCTCGGTGCCCAGGACGGGCCGCAGCTTGGCCAGCGTCTCGATCGTCGTGCCGGGCCGCGGCTGCTCGTCCTTGTCGAACATAAGCGGGTCGCCCTTGCGCGTGGGGATCGGGAACGGCGTGATTTCGTCGTCGAGCCGGCCGGCCTCCATCGCCTGGCCCGCCAGCGTCTGGCTGCGCACGGCGTATTCATCGCACATCTCGCGCGTGATCTCGTACTCCTTGGCAACCTTCTCGCCGTGGGCCGCCATGTGCACGTCGTCGAAGGCACACCACAGGCCGTCGTGCACCATCAGGTCGACCATTGTGGAGTCCATCATCCGCTTGCCGGTCCTAAGATCGAAGTTGGCGAACGGCACGCGGCTCATGCTTTCCATGCCGCCGGCGATGATCAGGCCCGCCTTGCCGCTCTGGATCAAGAGGTCGGCCAGGCTGATCGAGTACATGCCGCTGGCGCAGACCTTGTTGACGGTAAAGCTGGCGGTCTCGACCGGAATGCCGGCCTGGATCGCGGCCTGGCGGCTGGGGATCTGGCCGACCCCCGCCGGCACCACCATGCCCATGATCACTTCGTCGAACGCCGCCGGGTCGATACCGTTCCTTTCGTAGAGCGTCTTGATGCAGTGGGCGCCGAGTAGGGGAGCGTGGATATCCTTGAGTGCCCCGCAAAAACTGCCGATCGGCGTGCGCGTCGCGTCCAGTATTACCGTTGCCATGCCTTTCTCCTCCAAGTAAGCCTTTAAATGTATTGTGAATCGATGCACTGATTATAGCGGGATTCCGGCGCGTCCCGGCCCGCCGGTTACAGCCGCGGAATGTTTACGTTAAAATGCAGGCATGGATTCGGCGAATCTGGGCTTTTTGGCCCGGCACCTGGTTCTGACGGAGTTTAACGGTGAGATCGTGCCGGCCCCCGGCGGCTGCTACGTGCTCGGCGATGTGTTGTGGGCGGCGATCTGGCAGCCCGAGGAGCTGGAAAATCCCGAGGGATTCATCAAGGAGACGGCCCAGGCCGCGCAGGCGCACGGGCTCAGCTGGGCCGGCGCCGTAGCGATCACC
Organism: bacterium; assembly: GCA_016932385.1. Classification (GTDB taxonomy): domain Bacteria; phylum 4484-113; class 4484-113; order 4484-113; family JAFGCY01; genus JAFGCY01. The sequence goes on from JAFGCY010000037.1 coordinate 33,567, forward strand.
CCGCCGGCGCGGGAAAGCGATCCACTCGTCGCCGCGCTGTCCGAGGCGCTGTATGTTTACGGCTACGAGCAGCGCAACGAGTTGGGCAGCGGTGGACCGGACACCGTGCTCGTGCTGGCGCATCCGCCAGTCGCCGAACAGCCGCTCGAGGTCGCCGACCAAGACGCCACCGCGCTCGACGCAGCGTCGCAGCAACTGCTCGCGGAAGCCCGCATCGCACCCGAGCAGCTCTCCTCGCCCTGGCGCCGCCTGCGGCCCGGTTGGCTGGAGGGTACGCACGTGCATGTCGCCCGGGTTAACGGCCAGCCGGTGGGACTGGCTGTGGTTCGCTACGGCGAGCTGGCCAGCCGCGTCCTGCTCCTGTATGTCGCAGAAACCAGCCGCCAGCAGGGCATCGGCCGCGCGCTGCTGGCTCACAGCGTCGACAGCGCCCAGGCGGCGGGCCGGATGCTCAACACGATCTGGGTCTACCGCGGCGGCAAGCTGCGTTATTACTTCACCAAGCAGGGTTATGCCGAACAGCTGAGCGCGCTGTATTTCATCGCCGAGAAGTAGCGGCTAGACGCTGGCCTCGACGGTGCCTTCGAAGCGAACGTTTCCGGTGTCCATGTCCAGGCACATGCACTCGCCGCTGACCTGGATGTTCGGCGCGATGTACATCACCTTCTCCGTCTGCACCTCGTTAGTGTTCATGTCCCAGCTGAGCCGCCGCGCCTCGAAGTACTGGTTGGAGCCAGTGATGTAGCCGGTCAGCGAGCCGGAGACGCTGACCGCGTGCTCCTCGGCCGCGAACTTGGCGTCCTCCACGCGTACCAAAAGCGTGTTGTGGTTCTCCATTGCGAATTGCAGCGCCCCGTTGGTGATTTGGTAGGTTTGCTTGTCCTTGCTGGCCTGCTCGGCCCAGACCCTCAGGCGCAGGTCGCCGGAACCCGAGCTGAGCGACAGCTCCAACTCCTGCATGTTAGCGACTAGCTGGCCGAACTTCTCCTCGCTGTAGGACTTGCCGGGCGGGTTGTCCTCACGCACGGCGGACTTGACATCCTCGATCGCCACCGGCGTAAACGGCCGCGCGAACACCGCCAGCAGCGTGACGGCAACCACGGCGACGATGATCGCCAGCCAGATCAGCCGGTACCGCGTGATGGCTCGCGCGCCATTTACCATGGCTGGATTATACCCGCATGGCCCCCGAACCGAAGACGTGCTAGGATATCGGCGTGCGCGTCGAAGCGATCAAGATCGAGGGCGACCAGCCGGCCAGCCTGACCGGGTTGAGCGGCCAAGACGTGCTCGCGCTCGTGCAGAGCTCCTTCTTCACCTGGATCGACATCCACCTGGATTCCAGCAGCGGGCCGGAGCTGCACGAGCTGCTCGTCGACCACCTGGACTTCCACCCGGCCACGGTCGAGGACTGCCTGCAGGAAGGCAGCTTCCACCAGCCGAAGATCGACGAGGAGCAGGATTACCGGTTCGTCACGTTCATCTATTACGACCACCGTAAGGGCGTCAAGCTGATGGCGCGCGAGTTGAACGTCTATTTCAGCGCGACCTACGTAATCACCGTCCACCGCCACACCTGCGAGGAATTGCTGGCGCAGATCCGCCGCTTCCCGCGCGTGATCACCGATTACGAGCAGCGCGCCGTGCTGTTCATGCACCACGTTCTCGACATGGTGATCGACTCGTTCGCCCCCGTGCTGCGCGACTTCAGCCAGCTCAGCGACGAGCTGGAAATCGCCGTTTTGAAAGCCAAGCGGCTGAAGAAGCTGACCGGCCCGTTGTTCCGCCGGCCCAAGGACCAGCTGGCCGACATGCGCGGCATCCTCAAGCTGCGCCGCTCGCTGGTGCGCCTGCGCCGGACCCTGTTGGAGGAGGAACAGATCGTCGACGAGCTGGTGGACGAGTACGACTATGACGACGCGCCGGACGAGAGCAAGGAAATCGCGATCTACTTCCGCGACGTCTCCGACCACATCGGCAAATACCTGGAGATCATCGAAGGCCTGGAATCGACGATGAACCACCTGATGGAGGTCCACGCGCTGATCACCAGCCATCGCACCAACGAAATCATTTACCTGCTGACGATCGTCAGCGCGATTATGCTGCCGCTGAACCTGATCGTCGGCTTCTTCGGCATGAACTTCGACAACCTCTGGCTGACGCACAACTGGTGGGGCATCTGGACGGTCTCGCTGATGATGGTGGGGATCGTCGTGATGCTGTTCGCCTTTTTCCGTGCCAAAGACTGGATCTAGGCGTGGACGGTCTGGTCGTATTGCTGCCCTGCTTCAACGAGGAACAAGCGCTGCCCGAGCTGCTCAAGCGTCTGGCCACTGCCGCCAGCCAGCTACAACCCGACATCGCGCTGTCCGTGCTGGTCGTCGATGACGGCAGCGGCGACCGGACCGCGGAACTGGCGGCGGCGGGCGTGGACGGCCTGGCCGTCCAGCTGGTACGGCATCCGGAAAACCGCGGCCTGGGCGCGGCTCTGCGCACCGGCATCGCGTGGTTCCTGGCCCGCCCGGCCGGCGCCGACCAGCCCGGCATGCTGGCCGTGATGGATGCCGACGGTACGCATCCGCCGGAGTTGCTGCCGCGCCTGCGCTCCGCGCTCGCTGCGGCAGGGAATGCCGACGTGGCTATCGCCAGCCGCTATGCGCCGGGCGGTGAAGAACACGGCCTGCCGGCGCTCCGCCTGTGCTACAGCCGGCTGACCAGCATCATGTTCAGGCTGCTGGCGCCCGTGCCGGGGGCTCGCGATTACTCCTGCGGCTACCGGCTCTACCGGCGCCGGGCCCTCGAACGGGCCCAAGACCGCTTCGGCGACCGGCTGATCACCGAGAACAGCTTCGTCTGCATGGCCGAGCTTTTAATCAAACTCGGCCGCAGCGGCGCGCGCATCGCCGAGGTTCCGCTCGAGCTGCACTACGAGTTGAAAGCCGGTGCCAGCAAAATGAATGTTCCTGCTACAATCAGGCGCTATATCGCGCTGGCCTGGCACGTATTGTTCAGTCCCGGTTGGCGCTGAGGGCTGGTATGAACACCCGGATCCTGCTCATGCTGATCCTGAGCATCGCGCTCGGGGCCAGCGGCCAATTGCTGTTCAAGGGCGCCGCGCGCGACCTGCCGTCGTTTGGCGAACTCGGGCTGTTGCGCCTGGCCGGCACGATGTTCACCACGCCGCTGATCCTCGGCGGGTTCGCCTGCTTTTTCATCAGCAGCGTGCTGTGGATCATCGCGTTGCGTTCCGTTAACCTGAGCGTGGCCTACCCGCTGGTCTCCCTCAGCTATATCATCATCTTCCTGGGCAGCTACCTGCTGTTCAACGAGCCGCTGTGCTGGCGCCACTGGGCCGGCGCGGCGCTGATCGTCGGCGGGATCATCCTGATTACCTGGCGGCACTGAGATGCGGCTGGGTGTGCCGATCCTGATCGCGCTATTAGTCCTGGCGGACCTGGCCTGGAACCTGTCGCATTTCAACAGCGGCCTGGTCGATGTATTCGGCCTGCTGGGTTTCGCGCGCAGCTTTGTCGAGTGTCAGGCCTGGCCGGCGACGCCCTACTTCCCGGCGGGCTATCCCCTGCTGCTGATCGCCGGCGCGCAACTCGGCAACGCGCTGGCCGGCGGCTATGTGCTCTCCACCGGCGGCCTGGCGCTGGCCTTGTGGGCGCTCTACCGCCTGGTACGCGAGCTGGGCGGCGACCGATGGCTTGGTTTGGCGGCGATCGGGTTGGGCTGGCTTATGCCAACCTACCGCGTGATCGCCGGCAGCCCCAGCGTCGATCCGCTCTACACCGGCCTGGCGCTCTGGTTCATCGCCGCCAGCGTGGCCCTGTGGCGCTTCGCCGCCGCGGACCAGCCAGGTTTCAAGATCAACCAGCTGCCGCCCTGGGCCGGCTGGGGCCTGACGCTGCCGGTGCTCGCCCTGCCGTTGATCCGCTACCACGCCGTGCTGCTGATCCTGCCGGTGCTGGCGATCCTGACCAGTGCGCGGCCCCAGCTGCGCCGGTTTATCCTCTGGCCCTGGCTGGCGCTGATCGGTGTCACCGCCTTCAATTACGCCAGTTATTACGCCGCGTACCACGAGCTTTTGCCCAGCGCCGCCGGGATTCAGATCCGCTGCGGGCTGGAGTTCCGCTACAGCCTGTTCTACGCGAGCCATGACGACTTGTTTCGGGATTACCCCGCGTTTTGCGATCATGCCCGTTCCAGCTCGATCGTCGCCGATTACGGCTGGCCGCGCCTGCTCGAGCACACGCTCAAGGACTGGTATTACTTCCTGCGCCGGCCGCCGGTGGTACTCGCGCTGGCCCTGACCCTGGCGCTGGGCTTCCGCCGACGCCTGCCGGCGGGCGCCGCCTTGCTGGCGCTGTGGATTCCCGCCTACTGCCTGGTCTTGAGCCCGTCCTACTACACGGCCCGGGCCGCCGCCCTGCCCGCCCTGGCCGCCCTGGGCCTGGCCCTGGTGCTGGCGGGACTGGTGCTTAGCGGCCGCCGGGCCTGGCTCGGCGTGCTCATCGCGAGCGTCCTGCTGCTCGCCGGCGGCTGGCGCGCCAGTAATTACGCCCAGGCGATCTACGCCGAACGGGTGCGCTACGCCCGGTATTCGCGCGAGATCGATCGGGTGGTTACCGAGCAGGACTGGCACTGGACCGCCGTCGCCACCAACGATATGCGGATCATCCCGCTGAGCAACAACCCCTGGGCGCTGCCCTATCCGTATATCGGCACGACCTGGTTCGACGATCCGGCGATCCGCCAGCCGCTGATCGGCCTGCGCGCAATCAACGAACAGGATCTGAGCGCTCCGACGCTGGACTTGCAGCTTCAGGGCCTGATCATCGTGGACAGCCAGCCGGACGCCCAAGCCTTGAAATCGCTGATCGAAACGGGACCGTGGGAGCCGTGCTATACGGCGGGGGAGTTGACCGTGCTCCGCTACGTACGGGCGACTAATCCCGACGGCGCTTGATCACCATCCGCGGCCGGCGCGAACGCGCGTCGTCCCCGCGGCCGATATGGCGCCGGTATTCCTTGAGCCAGGCGTCGCGCGAATACTGCGCCTGCAACTCGAACAGGTCGATGCCGCGGATAAAGGGCACGCGCGCCTCGAACGACAGCTCCTCCAGCTTGGTCGGCTCCGGCTGCGCCACCATGTCCAGTACGCGGTCGAAGCAGCGCAGGAAGTTCTTGCAGGTGATCAGCGTCGCGCCGCTCTTCGGCGCCTGGCCGACCGGCGTGGCGTTGACCAACAGGTCCCAGCGCTTGATGTTGTCGTCGGCCTTGCGTCCGTTTCTGGTCTCCTCGCCGGGGGCGGGCATCGGCGGGTTGTCGCCGAACAGGTTGGCCTGCTTCGACCAGCTGAAAAACGCGGTCATCTCCTCCAGCGGAAAGTAGTTGACCTGGCGGCGGATGCCCTTGAACTGGCTGGAGAGCTCCGTCGGCCGCCGCGGATTGCGGTAGCCGACCATGTAGCGCGCGCAGCCCAGCTCCCGCAGTCCGGCCAGCGCCACCCGCGCCGCGCCGCCCGCGCCCAGCACCAGCGCGGTGCGCACGCGCTTGATCCCCTGGCTTTTGAGGCTTTGCACGAAGGCCAGCACGTCCGTGTTGTCGCCGTAGATCAGCCCGCTGGGCCGGCGGACGATCGTATTCACCGCGCTGACCAGTTGGGCCGCGCCCGACAGCTCCTGGCAGTAGGCCAGCGTGGACTGCTTGTAGGGCGTGGCGATCTTGGCGCCGAGGAAGCCGCGGTCGCGCGCCAGCGTGGTGATCTCCTGGTGGAAGTTCACCGGCGGCACGTCCAGGCGTTCGTAGCCGATCGGCAGCTCCTGCTCGGCGAACGCCTGCGCGTGCAGGTCGCCGAGGACGGGGCGCGGTAACGGATGGCCGATGAGGTAGACTTTGAACTCCACGTACGCCTAATATCTTACCGCGCTCCGGCGCGGCCCCGCTATAATTCTGCTGATGGACGCGCCCACCGCAATCGACCTGACTTACAACGGCCGGACCTACCGCCGGCTGCCCGTGAAGACGCACCTGCTCAGCGCCGCGGACGACCCGGCCGCCGTGCTGCTTAAGTACGCCAAGCCGCACTGCCAGGACGGCGACATCGTCTTCCTGGCCGAGACCGGCGTGGCGATCATGCAGGGCCGCGCGCGCGATTACCGCCAGATCAAGGTGGGCTGGCTGGCCAAGCAGCTGGCGCCGCTGGTGACGAAGTCGCCCTACGGCGTGGGCCTGAGAAGCCCGTACGCGATGCAGTACGCGATCGAGCTCTGCGGCGCGCACCGGATCATCGCCGGTTGCGTGGCGCACGTGTTCGGCCGCCTGCTGAAGAAGAAGCGCTGGTTCTACGACGTGGCGGGCATCCAGGCGCGGATGATGGACGCCGAGCATACGATGAGCATCCCCGAGTTCTACGACTGCGTCGTGCCCGGACCGGCCGACCCGGCGGGCACCTGCCGGCGGCTGAAGGAGGCGACCGGCCTGGAGATCGCGATCGTCGACGTCAACGATATCTTCCCGCCCTGGTGCATCGCGACGACCGTCGACCCCGACCGCCGGCGTTTGCTGGAGAATACGCTGACGGACAACCCGCTGGGCCAGGGCGACGAGCAGACGCCGCTGGGGATATGGCGGGAGTTGACGTAGCAAGGCTGTCCTTCTAGCAGCGCAAGCCCCCGTACTTGCGCGAACAAGTTTAAGCAGCAAGTTTAAGTGTAAGGGATGTCAGGTCAACAGCCGGGCCGGCTGTTGTACGTGTCGGCTTTGAAACGGGCTCGGGGAGCCCTTCCACACAGCGCTTGCTGAATCATGTTTATCAACGCGCTTAAACTTACGGCTAAAACTTAAACTAACGCGCGCAACCCCGCCTTGGCGGGGTTGCGCTTGTATGATAAGAAAAGGGCCAGGAGACACTTTGGTTGCGCTCAGGCAAAAGCCTTTTGCAGTAGATCAGTGCCCTGGCC
>JAFGCY010000038.1 GCA_016932385.1 bacterium
ACTGCTCGCCCAGGAAGTATTTGCGCGCCATTTCGTTGGCCGCGACCTGCTCCGGCGTGCCCTCCACCAGCACGTCGCCGTCCATCATAATGTAAGCGCGGTCGCAGATCGACAGCGTCTCGCGCACGTTGTGGTCGGTGATCAGCACGCCCAGTCCCTTGTCGCGCAGGCTGGCGATGATGTCCTTGAGCGACTCGATCGTCACCGGGTCGATGCCGGTGAACGGCTCGTCGAGCATGATGAAGTCGGGGTTGCCGGCCAGGGCGCGCGCGACCTCGCAGCGCCGCCGCTCGCCGCCGGACAGCACGTAAGCCTTGTACTTGCGGATGTGGTCGATGTTGAACTCTTCCAGCAGCGGGTCGAGCATCTCGCGCTGCTGCTTTTCCGGCACGCCGACCGCCTCCCAGACCAAGAGGATGTTCTCCTCGACGGACAGCTTCTTGAACACGCTGGACTCCTGGCTGAGATAGCCCAGGCCCAGCCGCGCCCGTTTGTAGATCGGCAGGCGGGTGATGTCCTCGCCGTCCAGCAGCACCTGGCCGCCGTTGGGCGTCACCAGGCCGATGATCATGTAGAAGCTGGTGGTCTTGCCCGCGCCGTTGGGGCCGAGCAGGCCGACGATCTCGCCGGTGTTGACCTTGATCGTCACGTGGTCGACGACGTTGCGGCCACGATAACTCTTGACCATGTCGCGGGCTAAAAGCGTCTTCCTGACGCCCTTCTTGCGGCCCAGCGCGGCATCCAAGCCGCTGTGCGCGGAGTTGCCGTTGGCCTCGGACTCCCCGTTCTGGCCATTGCCGTTCCCGCCGCGCTTCTTGTCTTTGTCGCGTTTAAAGATCATCGTCTACCTGACGCCACGGCCTGTGGCGAACGTTCATTATACGTCAGGCGGGCAAGGATATAATCCCCGCTATGGCGATCTACCTCATCCGGCACGGCGAGAGCGAAGGCAACCGCCAACAGGTGTTCCAGGGCAGCCTGCCGTTCGAGCTCACCGAACTCGGTGTCAACCAGGCGCAGGCCTGCGGCGCGTGGTTGGCGGGGCTGGCCATCAAACCCGCGCAGGTGTTCACTTCGCCGATGGTTCGTGCCCAGCAGACCGCCAAGATCATCAGCCAGCTCCTGGGCGGACCGGAACCCGAGGTCGCGAACGAGCTAAGGGAGATCGGCGCGGGAGCGCTGGAAGGGCTGAGTGAAGAAGCAGCCAGGCGGCAGCACTCGGATTACGGCCGAACAAGCCAGCTTATGCCGGCCGACTCCAACAGCTGGGGCGGCGAATCCGCTCCCCAGCTCAGCACCCGCGTTCTCCTGTTTCGCGATTTCATCCAGACCCAGTATGCCGCCCAGGACGTGCTGGCGGTCAGCCACGGTGGCGTGCTTTGCGCGCTGATCAACCACTGGTGCGGCTGGCCGGCACCCCAGCAACTTCACCTGAAGCTGAGCAATTGCTGCTGCGCCAAACTGGAATTACGTGATCTGGCCGGGCACACACTCGCCCAACTGCAGTGGCTGGTTCCGCTGGATGTCAGTGCGCCCCAACTGACCCAGTAGAGATCGTGCCGCCCCCCTGAAGCAAAAAGCCCGCCTCGTTGCGAGGCGGGCTTGCACATCTGTCTGGTAGTCGGTGTATTAATAGCCGCCCTGGCCGGCGCTGCCGGTACCGTAACGCTGACGCGTGTTCGGATCCAGCGGGTCGGAGCCTTGGCGGTGCCATTCCTTCGCGTTGAGCTGCTTCTCCCAGTCGTAGTACGGCTGGGTCTCGCCCTCGACGTCGAAGAAGGACAGCGCGATCATCTTGCGCATCATGTTCTTGGCGAACTCGATCGGATACCAGGGCTGGTAGCCTTCGAACTCCACGGTCAGCAGGTACTTGCCGTTCATGTAGTCCTTGGTGGCCACGATCTTGCCCTCGACGGTGAACCATTCCGGTACGAAGTGGCCCAGCGTGCGAATCCGGTTCGGGTTCCGGCGCCAGCCGCTGTAGTTGATCAGGATGTTCTCCAACGGCCACTTGTTATTGCCGATCTCGTCCTGCAGGAACGGATGGACATGCGGATCGATGTCGGCAATATCCTCGACGCGATCATAGTTGTTGAGCAGCACGTCGACCGGCAGCTCCTCGGCGATGCTCATCACCCGGCTGGGCTCGACCATCAACTCCGCGGCGACCAGCTCGTCCAGATCCTTGCCCGTGCACATCGGCACGTAACGCATCTGGGTCTTGACCAGCATGTAGCTGGCGTGCAGCGGATCGTCAACATTGTTGCGGACCGACTCGGGAGGCAGCACCAGGAATTCCTGCTGATTAACCGCTTCCAGTGTTACCTGCTCATCACCTTTCATTGTGCCCCAGGCGACCAACGCGGTGCTTTCGGGAATCTCCATCACAGTATAATTGTGCGGAGCAAAGCCGTAGACCGTATCGGCGTCCATCGCGCCACGCCACATCGGCGCCGGCGCGAAGATCGGCGGCAGGTAGTAATACGGGATGCGCGCGTTGAGCGTCACCGGATACAGGTGCAAGTTCTGCGGCGCAAGCTCGTATGGATCGACTGTGTCAGGCACCATTTGCGCAAAAGCGCCCGTGGGAGCGAAAGCGCAGGCCATCGCGGCCAGCATCGCCATCACCAGAGCCAGGTGCTTCAACCTAGTCATCACTTCACCCTCCATCTGTAATACACCGTTGGGCCGGTAACGCATTCCGCCAGATCGGCCCTTGTCTGCTGGCTAAGGTCTATACAACCACCGGCTGACAGCCCATAAGCCACACAATATTAACTGGAGGATTATAGCATCTTGCCGTCAAACGGTAAATGTGCCGAGCACCAAAGAAATTTCAACGGCCTTTTATCCGTTCAACCCGGCGCACCGGCCGGCGGCCTCAGCTACATCCTTCCCCGGGCGTGCAGCATCTCAAGTGCCGTTTAGCCACTGCGATCATACCGGCGGACCACCAAACGGGCAACTATCCACATATTACTGCCGTGATAAAATTGTGGATAACCGGGCGGTAGTCGCGCGCACGCGATTCGCGGGTAGAATACCACCGGCGGGAGATGCCGCGGGGCGCACTGGCGCCGCGGATAGGCGGAATTCGGGCCGAGGTAAAGAAAATGAGCATCAGCGGGGCGATCCATGGGACCACGATCCTGGCCGTGCGCCGCGACGGCGTGACGGCGCTGGGCGGCGACGGGCAGGTGACGAACCAGGCCACGGTGCTCAAGGGCACGGCGGTCAAGATCCGCCGGCTCAAGGACGGGCGCGTGCTGGCAGGCTTCGCCGGCGCGGTGGCCGATGCCCTGGCGCTGTTCGACCGCTTCGAGGGCAAGCTCGGCGAGTTCGCCAACCTCAAGCGCGCGGCGGTGGAGCTGGCCAAGGACTGGCGCACCGACCGCTACCTGCGGCGCTTGGAAGCAATGCTGATCGCCGCCGACCCGACCGCGCTGCTGTTGATCAGCGGCACGGGCGAGGTGATCGAACCCGACCAGGCCGAGGGCGACGGGCTGTGCCTGGCGGTGGGCAGCGGCGGCAACTACGCCCTGGCCGCGGCCCAGGCGCTGCTGAAGCACACCAAGCTCTCCGCCAGCGAGATCGTGCGCGAGTCGCTCAACATCGCCGCCGACCTGTGCGTGTACACCAACCACAACATCACCGTGGAGGAGGTGGGGAACTGATGCCATCCCGCCTGGATGGAACCGACAATCAGTACACCCCGCTCAGGAAGGGATCCCGGCGCGAGCCGCGGACGCTGGGCTCAGCGCTCAGGCACAGCGTCGGGCCGTTGATGCGCCAGGTCCGCAAGTTCACGGCGATGCGCGAGTGCATCGCGCTGCTGCCGCCCGAGCTGATGCAGGCCGCGCTGGCGGTGCCGTTCGACGTGCGCCAGGCGCCCAGCCGCGACGGCGGCGGCGGACTGGCCGACGTCAGCACGATGTATTTTTACGTGGCTTCGGCCACGGTCCGGTCGGTGCTGGAGAACCAGAAGCGCCGCCTGATCCGGGAAATCAACGACCGGCTGGAGTTCGCGTTCATCGAGGAATTCCGCTACGAAGAAGCCGGTCCGCAGAAAATCGAGCGCCAACTGAATATTTTGGCGCTAACACCCGACTAAGCAGTGTGTGAGGTTAGCAGGCGCAAGCGAGGCATGTTCAAGCTGATGCACAACCGGCGGAAAATCGGGGCAATCGCCGCGGCCTGGGCCATCGTCATGCTGGCGCTGGCTCCGGCGGTGGCGGGTGAATGGCAGACCTATCTGGCCGAGGACTTCTCCGGCTCGCAGACGATGTTCTACACCGGCCAGGCCGGCGAGGCGACCTATGCCCTCGACGATCAGGGCCGCTACCTGATCGACGGGCTGGCGACTTCGAGCGACAGCCTGTCCGCGCTGACCGACAACCTGTACTACTACTACGTCGAGGCCCAGTGCCAGCTGTTGAACACCAACGCCGGCGAGCTGGCCTTCACCGGCCTGATTTTCCATTACAACAAGAACATCCCCGGCAAGCTCAGCTATTACGTGTTCTACGTCTACGGCGACGGCTATTACGGCGCCAAGCGCGTGATCGGCGACCAGGTCGAGATCCTGATCCCGCTGACGCCGACGGACCAGATGGACCTGTACGGCGTCAACGTCCTGGCCGTCGATGCCCAGGGCACGAGCTTCGACCTGTACCTCAACGGCCGCTATGTCGACAACTTCACCGACGTGCATGTCGACGGCGGCGGCTTCGGCTTCTATGTCAGCAAGAACGCCCAGGCGGCGTTCGACAACTTCACCGTCAAGGTGGAACGGCGCGCCGGCGGCCGCGAGGAAACGCTGGCGATGCCGGTGGCCTCCAGCAACGTCGCCGATGAAAGCGGCGGGGCCGTCGAGCCGAACACGTACAAGTTCCCGACGATCCCGCGCGATCCGAACCGGCCCGTCTACTCCTGGGAAGTCGGCGTGGACAAGACCGGCAAGGGCAACAAGGCCGCGGAAGCTGGGACGGATGAGCCAGCCGCGGAGACCGACCCGGCCGTCGACGATGCGACGCCGGTGAACGCGACGACAACCCAACCGGCTGTAACCGGTACGCCCCCCGAGACCGCGCCGACCTTACCGCCCGGCGAGGAACTGGTGGAACTGCCGCCCGTTAGCACGCCCGCCGCGGGTGAGCAGACGGCGCGGACAGCGCAGCCCAAATCGCAGCCCGCGCAGTCCAACGGAACCAGCGGCGAGGCGCAGATCCTTACGCCGGTTCACGTCCCGGCCCAAACCGGCGCAACCGCGCAGGACAACCCGCCGGCTGATCCGGCGCCGGTCGTCGAGCCAGCTGACGACGCAGCTGCCAACGGCGGGACCAGCGGTGGAAACCCGGTGCAGTTTCCGGAAAAAACCACTGACGACGAAGCCGCCGATCGCCTGGTAACGTTCACGCCGATCGAGCCCGATCCCGTACAGCCCGACACGCCCGCCGACACGCCGGTCGAAGACGAGGAAGACCAGCAGTGGCTGCAGGACCTGGTGGAGCCAGCTACACAGGAACCGGTGCTGTCGCTGTTCCCCGCGGGACAGGAGCCGGAGCCGGTGCCCGAGGACACCGAGGTGGCTACGGCTGATCCGGCAACCGCACCCAGCGAGGCCGAGGCCGATCTTGCCACGTCAGAGCCGGATCCGCTGCCGCGGCAGCCGGCCGCTGGCGCGTCTCAATCCGAAGCGGCTGATGAGCCGCAGGCTGGCGGCGACGAGCAGACTTCCGCCGATTCGGTGGATCAAAACGCGGCCGCCGAGACCCCGCTGGCCGACTTTACCGAAGCCGAGGTCAATACAGACTGGCTCGAGGGCGAGGACATCGTTCCCGAATACGTCCCCTGGCCCGAGGAAGAACCCGCCGAGACCGGTGATCCGGTTGAGCCTGAGGCGGCTGCCGCCCGCGCGGAGGATCCCGAACCGGAGCCGGCAGCGCAAGCAGGCACCGGCGACAACCTGGCGCTGTTCCCCGCGAATGACCAGGCGCCGTCGGCCGCCGATGCCGTGCCGGCCCAGGAGACCGCCGCGGATGACGACGACCCGGCCGCGACTGAAGACGAGTTGCGCTATACCTCGTCCCTGCCCGACCTGTCGGACCTCGCCGTCGGCAATGTGCCGCACGACGAAGCGACCGACCTGACCGAGCTGGACTGGCAGCCAGTGGTCCCTGAGCCCGAGTCGCAGGCCACCCCCGAACCGACCGAGGATGCAACCGCGGTTGCAGCCTTGCCGGAGCCGGCCGAGGAAGCGACCGAGGTCGTGGCCCGGCCAGAGCCCGAGCCGCGGGGCGAATCCAGGGAACCCGGCCCGCAGCCCCGGCCGCTGGAGCTTGAGCCCAACTACTACCGCGGACCGAACGCCGTGCTGATCGAGGACGACTTCTCGACGGAGCACTGGCCGGTATCCAGCGGAGGCGAGGGGATCTATCGCTACTTCGGCGCGGCTTATGAGATCGATAACCGCCAGGCCGAAATGATGGCGGTCTCGTTCCAGGACGCCAGGTTGCGCGACTGCGAGTTGAGCATCGACATCGAGTTCCTCGACGGCCAGAGCTATGCCGGCTACGGCATTGCCACGCGACTTGGCGTGGAGAACGGATTGGTCTCCTACTACGGCCTGTTCATCTGCCAGAGCGGCGAGTTCATGCTGCTCAAGGTCAAGAACGGCCAGGAGCAGGTGCTGGCGGACTGGCAGGCGACGAACATGATCCTGACCGGGCGGCCCAACCGGATCAAACTCGACGCGCGCGGCGACATGCTGATCGCCTACATCAACGACGAACAGGTATTGGCCATCCAGGACGGTGATGTCACCGGCGGTGGTTACGGGCTGATGGCTGGACCAGGCGTTTCAGTCCGTTACGACAACCTGACGATCCGCGGCTTCCAGCAGCCGGAGGACTAAGTCCGCGTTCAGCAGACGTTCCAGAATCTGGCCGTATAGACATCTCCCACCGGTAACCTGAATCGCACGAACAAAGCCATCCTGCCTGACTCGGCGGATAGCCCGACATCCAGCGTTTCGGCGGGTTGCCACTCGCCGGCCGCTTTGTCCTGGTAGGCGACCGTGGAGTCGCCCAGCTCGCCCCAGGGCACTCGCAACCTCACAGCCGGTCCCAGGCAGCCGCCCGCCCAACCCTTGATTACAAACGCCCGATCGCCCGTGGCACGGATACTGACCGCCTCGAATGCCTTCGCTTTCGCCCCGCCCGCCGCCAACTCGCCACTGCAACCGTCCACGAGCAGCTGGATAATTCGCAACACCGGCACATCCGCAATCACGACGGCATCCGTTATATCCGCCATGTCCGATTCCTGCCATTATAACAGCACGATGTATCCATGATATGACAATATTAACACAACTTAACGGCCGCGGCAAGCGAATACAGTGATATTCTGGAATTTTTATCGACAGCCGTCAGGCAAGCCGGTCAGCCGGCGCAAGGCAGGTTGTTCGGATCGCTTTCGGATTTCAGCAGCATCGCCGGCCGGTACAGGTCGTAAAAGCGCCGGGCGGCCTCCGGATCGCCTTCAATCCGGCTGTCGGCACGGGCCATTCGTTCTTCGTAGGTCTCGGCGTTGGTCACCAAAGCGATATAGGCTTCCTGGGTCATGATCACACGGACATCGGGATCCTGCGCCGGCCCTAATTCCACGTCGACATTGCCGTGCTTGACGATAACATGCAGCACTTCGTCCCCGACGTGCATCTCGTAGGTTTCATCCAGTTCCGCCGCGAGTTTTTCATCGTAAAAGGTGCGCATGCCGTGGACGGCCCAGGCGGCGCGGAACATGAAATCGCCGTCTCCCAGGTCGTCGAACTTGTTACTGAGCAACCACGTGCCCCACTGCGTCAGGGCGGTGATGACATCTTCCAGCGTCCGGCCTTTCTCGGTCAGCTCGTAGACGGTACTGGCGGCCGGCGGCGGCAGCTTATAGCGATGGATCAGGCCCAGGCCTTCCAACTCCTTGAGGCGGGCGCTGAGCAGGTTCGTGCCGATGCCCGGCAGGCCTTCCTGGATATCGGTAAATCGCTTGGGCCCCAGCATCAGCTCTCGTACGATCAGAAGCGTCCAACGTTCACCAACGACGTCGAGGGCTAGGGCTAGAGCGCAGAACTGGTTGTAGCTGCGCTTGGACATAGTTCTATTATATAACACGGAAGCGGTAATATTGCATATTTCCACTGACTACTTGATAATATTATAGTTTCTGGTATGATATCGAAACCATTGACGGCCGTAACCTGTAGCCGCTGGGAACATTTATCCAGTGCAAGCTGTCAAAGGTTTTGAAGAGGCAGGGAAACTGAAATGTCAGAAGTTGAGAAAGGCAAACTGAAGAGTGCGGTGCAGCAGGGCATCCTCAACGGCATCGCCTGGGGGCTGGTCAGTATCGCCGTCATGATCACGGTGATGAACCTGGTCTACTCCCCATCCCTGGGCACGGCAGTCATCCTCGAACTGAGCGCGTTGGCCGTGGCGGCGATGTGGCTGAGCGATGTGGCCAAGCAAGCCGCTTACATGCAGGGGCGCGATGAATCGGGCGTCAACAACCAACCGGGTATCCTGGCCTGGGTGCCATTGCCGGTGGCGAAGCACTTCTCGCGGCGCCCGCGGCGATAAGGAGCAGGGAAATGCTCCGCGCGACAGGCGAACAGAGTGGTTCAATCGGGGATACCAGACGGATCGTGTAAGCGAACAGGCAATCCAAGGGTAACTGGCGGCGCAATGCCGCCTTTTTCATCTTCAAATAGGGGAAAGAGAATTGGCCGGACGTCTCCATCCGCGGTGTACCTAAAGCGCGAGCGCCATCGCCCACATTCCCCAAGAGAGAAGCGAGCAGTGAGAAGTTCTTTAATCGGCGCCACGGCAGGCGCACCGGCCCATCACTAACACGCAGCTTAGCCCGCCGGGGCGGGACCGCGATCTGCTGCCACACAGTCAAAGCCATCACGTACCCCAGACGGCCCGCCTGGACCTTATTGCGACTCTGTCTCAATGCATCTTCCCGGTCCACGTATACGGGCGAAGCAGGCTGAGGAAAAGTGTATTGTATTTCGGGTAAATTCCATGGATGCGGGAGCTGACGGTAGTCTAAGTAGCAGGGAGAAGGAAAGCAGCAGCCGGACCGGGGAGTGGGACCCGAAGAGGCGGCGACCGGAGGCGGCAAAGAGAAGCGATAGAGCGGCTGGGATCCGCCAAGGGATGCGGACGAGGGTGGCCGCGCTCCGGGAGCGCCGCCAACCTGGCGGACCGGATTATGCCGGCTGGAAGCCGGCGCTCCATTCGGTAGTGCATACCCCGCCGGAACTGGACACAGTCCCGCCAGGGCGGGACTGTGACCTGCTACGACACAATCACATTTACCATGTACCCCGGACGGGCCGCCCGTGCTTATTGCGACTCTGTCTCAATACATTTTCATGGCCATTGGCCGCAAGAGGACAGGCCGAAGGAAATGCATTGTACCAGTGGTACATTTAGGAATTCAGGACCAAGGCGGGATGACAGGAGGGAGGGGGGGAAGCAGGTGCGGAGTGGCGGGCACGGAGTGGCGCTACGGGTTGAATGCGACATTGTGTGGTGGAATGCGGCTCGGCGCTGTGACCTTGGTGCGGTGGGCAGGGATCAAGGGGAACAATCGGGAAGTTCACTTACCTATCACCGGGCGCAGGGCGCTTTGCTGCTA
>JAFGCY010000039.1 GCA_016932385.1 bacterium
ATCTCGCGGTGATGGAGGCGCTTGACCTCCTTCATCGAGATGTCGAGCATCACCAGCGTGCGCTTGGAGAAACTCGCCTGCCCCTTGAAGTTTCCGGAGTTCTCGTTAAGATGCTCGGCCAGGCTGTGGGTCAGCTTGGGCAGGTTCACGCCGAGTTGGTGCAACACCTGTACCGCCGAGCAGCTCCGCAGGTTCAGGATGGCGTACAGGATGTGCTCCGGCTCGAGGTATTGGTTACCGAACTGTGTGCAGGTATCATTGGCCCGGTAGATTGCCTTTTTGGCGCTGAAACTGAAAAACTGATAGAAATCCATCCGCTGCCCCTCGGTTTAGCTCTTTTTTTATTCGTTCTGCTCCTGATTGTTCTCCGCTTCAGGCGTTTCATTCTCGTCTACCGGTTCAGTCGGTTCGTCGGCATTTGGTTCCGCCGTATCCCCGCCCTCGCCGTGCATGTGCTCCGCGCAGACATCGGTTTCTTCGACAGGTTCCGGTTCGAAGGTGCCAGCGCTGTCCAGGTGCAGATACGTCGATTCGGGCGTGATCCAGAAAGTGAATGTGCCGGTCGGCCGGGCCTCCGGTTCCAGTTCGATCTGCAGATAAAGCTCGTCCGGCCGGCGTACGGCGCTAGCCTCGACCACCGCGCTGTCCTGCCAACCGAGCATCGCCAGCAGGCGCGTCACACCGGTCGGCAAGAGATTGTCGGTGGAGGCGGGCAGGTACTTCTGATCGTCCGCGGTGGGCCGGCGCGCCAGATGCAGGCTGGATACGCGCTCGTTGACCAGGTCCCAGTCGAACTCGGCCAAGCTGGCAGCAAGGTCGCCGGTGTTGAAGAAGCACAATCGCCCGTCACCCGGGCTGAGTGGCGAGAGCTGCACCTCGGGCCAGTCCCAGCCCAAGCTGTCGCAGACCGGCCGGATCAGCTCGGCCTGGTCGCGGGTCAACAGCTCGCCGGCCGTCAGCTGCGGCGCCAGGTCCAACAGGTCCTGGGCGGTGATGCTCAGCACTTCTTCGTTGGCGAAGGCCCAGACCTGACCGCCCGGCAGGATAAACACGGAGCTGTCGCCGCCGTGGCGAAGAGCCCAGAAGAAACGCTCCGTCAAGAAGTCGGCCGCCGCGACTCCGGTCTGCGGCTGGGCCAGCAGCGCGCGGCGATTGGTCCAATCGCCGACCAGCTGCGAAAAGGCAGCGCTGCCCGTCGCCAAACGCGCCAACTCGCGCCCGTCGAGGTTGAAGGCCACCAGCTCGCCGTCGATGGTCGTCAGCGGCAACTCATCGCCGGAGACAGCTGCGGGCCGCGGGCCGTAGTGGACCCAGAACACCGCCGGATCGGCCAGGTCCGCCGCCAGCAGGTTGACATGTTCGCTGTCCAGCGCGATGTCGAGCAGCTCCTGTTGACCGTTGCCCTTTACCAAGTACACCTTTCCGCCAGCCAGGATCAGCGCCGGTCCGGTGGCGAGCGGTGCCAGGTGGATACCGTTCGCGGCTACCGCGGGATCGGCGTCCAGTGAAGCGCCGAACAGGGATTCCTCGTTGAACCAGCCGACTTCGATCGAGTGCTGGCCGGAGGCGGGGTTGGTGCCCAGGACGCAAAACCAACTGCGCGATTCGCCCGGCTGATTGGCCATACCCAGCACTTTCCCACGCGGGAAGTTTTGCGTCGAGACGTACTCGTGCTTGGGCAGTTTGTAACAAAGCAACTGATTGGTTGATTCCTCCGGACGTTCCTGTATCTGGAATATGCGGCTCAAAGCAGGATCGGGAAATATTGACTCGTGGCCCAAAAATGTTGGCGTAAACGTACCTTCCGTATACCACAGGGCGGGCTTGCTGTAGCCACGCAGCATCACCAGGGCCCGGTCGGCAGCTGGTGTGGCGTTAACTGAATAGGCGCTCTGCGCTCCCCCCAGCTCCGCCCAGGAGCTACCCAACTCGGCGTCGGTGGCCAACCGGGTAAATGCCGTGGTCAGTTCGCGGCGCTCCAAGGGGGCGGCTTTTTCAGTGGGTTGATCGGTGGGACAGCCGGTAAGCGCCAGCCCTAATAACAGCAAAGCGGTCAGGTAGTAGCGCATGATAATAGATTAGCATGTAGTGTAGCGATCTTGCCAGAGTCGCCGGGTAGGATTCTCTGCCAATCTGGCTAAAACCCGGCAAGGGAGCACATTCTAAGGTATGATTAGTTGCAGCTAGCAACGCTGTTATGGGAATAGTGCCCGGGCATCGGGCCGCACATTTTTAGGAGGACCTGCATGGAGAGGAACAAACTATCCGCATTTATTCTTCTGGCGTTTATTCTATTGATCATCGGGGGTTGCGGTGGGGCGACGCAGGAAGTCACGGACATCGCAGGCGGCGACGGACCGATTGCCAAGCCCGAGCCGATCGACAAGGGCGCCAGCGATCTGGGCTCGTCGGGCAGCGTCTGCGACCTGCTGGCGGGTGAGACGAATTATGGCACCTGCGAGATCTTCAACGACGGCAATGTCCTGCATTTCATTTTCACGGCCAGCGACGCGGGATTCGACGGTGTCAGGGTGTATGCCGACACCGTGCCCCCCGCGGAGGGCGACGATGGAGAGGGTATCGAGCCCAGCGCCAGCCTGGTACTGGAGCCAACGACTCAGATCAACAGCTCGTTGTCCTTCAGCGACGGCCCGGTCGGTATGCTGACTGAAGTAACGCCGACCGTGGTGCCGCAGGTACTCGACCTCGGGCCGCTGATGGCGCTGCCGTACAGCCGGGACTTCGACGCTCCCCGTGACTCGCTCAGCCTGGAGTTCATGATCGCCGGCTGGGATTACGCGGAGATGCTGTACATCACTGCCGCGGTAACGGTCGACGGCGAGACGGCTACCGCCCGTGACCCCGGCGATCCGGCGACCGAGCTGCTCGAATACTGGCCGCTACCGGTGCTGAACCTGCCGCCCGAGCCGCAATCGACCTATATCGCCGTCGATAGCGACAGCACCTATCTGACCACGCTGATGCACTGCCCGACCGGCTACGACGTTCAGTCGGCGATGCCTTATACAGGTTGGTGTGTGGACCTCTACCACCACATCTCGCCGAACCAGATCTATGACGCGATGTTGTACAACTCCTACGATCCCAACCTGCCCGAGCGCTTGAAGGACAGCGATTGGGATCTGGCCAACTACGTCATCAATCACCGGATCGGCAACCGCTGGTCGGTCCAGGCCGCGCTGTGGTATTTCGTTGGCGGGGGCAACTACCCGAGCAACGATGAAAATGCCGTGACCATGGTGGAGGACGCGCTGGAGAACGGCGAAGGCTATACCCCCAGCTTCGGTGACCGTGTGTTGGTGCTGGTGGACGTGGACGAAGACACGCAAGTTACTGCTGTCGAGCTTGACGTCTGGTACAACGAATAAAAGAGCAAAGCGCAAGGGAAAGGGCTGGCCGGTTGGCCAGCCCTTGCTCTTCAATGTGGTTTGAGTCGGGACGGTTTGTGGTAAGTTTGTAGTATGGGAAGTAAACAGGGTCCTGTCCAGATAGCGGTGATCCTCCTTGTTTTGTTGGTTCTTCCAGTTCTAGCCAGCGGCTGCTTCCTGGCTAAGTACAAGGCCGACACGGCGGCGCCAGACTCGCAGCAAGCCGCCACTGTCGGCGAGGAAGCGACGCCCAGCGTGGCCGAGCAAGCCACGGCGGATGTGGCGGAGATGGAGGAGGAAATCTCCGGGGCGGACGAGGACGGGTCCGCGGCAGAGGGGGAGGACGGAGCGAACGGGTCCGAGGACGAGAATCCCGAGGACAATCCCGAGGAGGACGATCCGGCGGACCCGCGCCGGATTGAGGAAGCATTGCCGCCGGGCGTGGAACTGCCCGCGCCGGATCCGAACATCGATGTGCCGGAGTTGTACCGCACCAAAAACTGCGCCTCCTGCCACGGCGACAACCAGGAGGGAACCAAGCTGGGCCCGCCGCTTGCAGGCCTGGACAGGTACTGGGAAGTCAAGGAACTCGAGGGGTTTTTACAGAGCCCGGCTTATTACCTGGAGGGTAACAAGCGGCTGGTCGACGTCGGGAGAACATACAATCTACTCATGCCCCCGTCGCATATGACCAGGCCGCAACGCTACGCCATGGCCTATTGGCTTCTCGGAATCGAAAAGAAGGACGATCAACCCGCCGATACCGGCGATGGCCAGCGGCCGTCACGACCGAAGAAGAAAACAGGCGGGGGCTCCGTCCGGTAGGTTTTCCCAGCGGATCACTTCGGCAATCAACTCGCGACTACCCAGCTGCTCCAGCGGAACGAACCGGCCGGCGCAGATCAGCGCCAGTCCGGGGAGCGCCGGACCTCCGTCAGTGAAAGCGGTTCTGGACTCGACAATCCTGTTCAGAGCTGGCATAAGCTGCCCCGCTTCGACGGGAAACCATTCTTTCACGTAGCCAATCCATAACATGCGTCCTCGGCGGTTAACGGCACAGGCCTGGCGCTTTTTGCCCGTCGGACGTGGATCGACCAGCAGGCGCGCCTCGTTGCTTTCCCAGGCCACCTGTGGTTTATCGGTACTGAAAACTGAATCGGTGAAAAAGCCGGTTTCACCGGCAAGGTCCGCTTCGTAAGCCCGGCTGCCGCGGCCGGTGACGGTCAGCACCTGTCTGTGCTGGTCATACTCGACATCGGTGCTGACGCGCTCGGAGCCTTGCTCGCGCAGGCGGTCTTCAACCTCGGTTGTCAGGGCGGCGATGTCCGCGCCGCCGGGATCGGCCACCGTCCGGCTCAGGCTGACGCAGGTCACGGCCAGGGCCGCGCCGATCGCGGAGATCACGGCGTTGTGCGCGATGGTGGAGCAACTGGCGGTACCGGTCGCCCGGCCCACCGCGTCGCAATAGACCGGTGCGCCGCCCCCACCCGCCAGCAGCGCGAAATGGCCGAGGTGGGCTTCGTGGGAAGCTGCCAGGTCGTGGATCGCATTGGTGACCAATTGCGCGGTATTGTCGATGGCGGTCCGGCTGCGCGCGTCGGTCAGCCGCGCGTAATTCTCGCGACCGAGCAGCTCGGAAATCTGACGGTAGACGTCGTCGGCCCTGGTGATACCGCTGGCTGCGATCTCATCTTCGTTGTCGCATTGCATCAGCCAGAGGTCCGTCGCGGTGATGGCGGCTAATTCGCCGCCGACCAGGCGCGCCACGCGGTAGGCTTCACCACTTAACGGATCGCGCCAATCTTCGAAGCCCGTGACCCGCTCGCCCTCGTTAAGGGCCGAAAACAGATACGGCAAGCCGGCGATATGCGCGCTACGCGGACCGCAGCTAGAGTAATCGGCGCGTAAAATGCTGCCACCCCCCACGGCTACTGTACGCAGGTCCAGCGCGGGGACCATCAGGCGCTGGCCGCCGACCGTGGCATACCGGTGGCGCACGCGCCCTTCCTTGATCAGCGTAATGTCCGTCGAGGTTCCGCCGACTTCGATAAAGACCACCTCGGACAGCCCGGACATGTCGAGTGCGGCGCTGGCACCCGCCGCCGGCCCGGATAGCAGGCTCAAGATCGGTTGGCGGCGCATCTCGGCGAGGCTCATCGCCCCGCCGTCGCTTCTGACCACCTGTACGGGTACTTTGGGCAGCAGTTCGTGGATCGCCTGCGCGGTGTAATCGGCGGTGGTGAGCATGGTCGGCAGCATCGAGGCGTTCACCGCGGCCGTGCGCGCGCGCGCGGCGAGACCGAGCACCTCTGTGATCGCGCTGGCGCAGACGGTGGTGAAACCCTGGCGCCGGTAGACATCCGCCACCGCCGATTCCAGGTTCTCCTGGCTGCCAGCCAGCGGTTGGATCACGGCGGTGGGAAGCCGGGTCTCTTCGTCGGCCAGGCTGGCCGAGAGCTTCTCGGCATCCCGGGCCGTGTTCCAGTCCAGCCAGCGCGTCGCCAACGGCAGGTGGTGGCCGTTGCCGATGTCCAGTTGGCGGCCCTTCAGCGCCGTCCGGCAAAGCGGCCCCTCGCCCGGCGGTACCACGACCAGCCGCAGGATCGGGCTGACATCACCCTCGAGCAGCGCGTTGGTGGCCTGCGTCGTGGAATGGGCTACCAATTCGATGGCGCCCTTGTCCAGGCCCCGCTCCGCCATGACGGCCAGCAGTTGCGCCAGGGTTTCGCGGACGCCGTCGGCCACGCCGTATTCAGCCCGGTGAGTGGTCGGGGTACGCGCCGTGGCAATTACCTCGCCCGGTGGTTGAAGCACGACGCCGTGCGTGAATGTACCGCCGACATCGATGCCGATGCGATAACCTGGCATGGGTGAATTATAGGCGAGGTCGGCGTAGCGCTGGGGCGGTCAGGCGCGCACGTCGATCCGCCGGCCCAGGTTCACGGTCTCCTCGGAGGTGGCTGCAGAGGTCCGCGCCACGCTGGAGTTGATCCGGGCCTCCTGGGCCGCGCGCGACAGCTCGAGCTGGTCGTTGATGTAGTCGCTGCGGCGTTCATCGGCGCGGACACGTTCCAGCCGCTGGGTATCCAAACTGGCGGGACTGACGCGCGAGGTGCTCTGGGCGGCCCGGTCGAGCCGCTCCTGGGCGCGCTGGATCCCCTCCCGGGCGGAGTGG
The DNA here is from genome assembly GCA_016932385.1 of bacterium. Lineage (GTDB taxonomy): Bacteria > 4484-113 > 4484-113 > 4484-113 > JAFGCY01 > JAFGCY01. Next base: position 6,565 of record JAFGCY010000039.1, read on the forward strand.
AGCGCGTCGGTCCGTGGTGTCGGTTCCACTGGCATTAGCAAATTATACCCGCGTCAGTGCATGCCGAGTTCGACTTAACACAGAGTTCAAACAGCGCGGTGCGGTGAATCGTAAGGTGGCATTACCGAATAGCACCGCGCACCCTTTCACCGGTAAAAGGCATCCAACCTGTGGACCGTTCGGTTTGATCCGTAGGTGGAGGTAGTTCTATGCCGCGCGTATTGCTGGTTGTTGTCATTCTGCTGGTTTGGGCTTGTCCGGTGCTCGCGGCGCCGATTCACGAGGCCGCGCATGTCGGCGATCTCGAGCAGCTGGAGCGGTTGCTGGCGGCGGATCCGGCTTTGATTGACATGACCGATGAGCATCAGGCCACCGCGCTGCACTACGCAGCGGACCTGGGCGCCGGCGAAGCAATTGCTCTGTTGATCGAACACGGTGCCAACCTGAAAGCGCTTGATGCCGACGGCGACACTCCACTGCATTGGGCCGCCATGGCCGGACAGACCGCCGCCGTCCAAGCGCTGGTGGCGGCTGGCGCGCAGGTGGATCCGCACAACCACCAAGGGCAAACGCCGCTGCACTATGCCGCGATCGGGGGCCACCCGCGAGTGGCGAAGATGCTCTTGAACCTGGGTGCCGCTATCAACGCGCCGAATGCAGAGGGGCAGACGCCCCTGCATGAGGCGGCCCTGCATGCCAACAGCGAAGTGCTCGTTCTACTGGCGGAAAACGGCGCGGACCTGGAGCTCCAGGACTCATACGGCCGGACCGCTTTGGTGCTGATGACGCGCGAGAGCGGGGACGTCGCTACCGCCCTGACGCTGATCAGCTCCGGCGCCGACATCGACTCCCGCGACAAATTCGGCGACAACTCCCTGCGGCTGGCGGCTTGGCGCGGGTTTACCGGTATGGTGGAGCTGTTGCTGGATCACGAAGCCGAGATCGAGCTGGCTGAGGATGGCGATTACCTGCTGGAGCAGGCCGCGGACCGGGGACTGGAGCGGCTGTTCTTCCGGGTGTTGGAGCTGGCGGAGAGCCAAGACGTCGAGCTAACGCTGTCGGAGTTGCTGCTGTTCAACGCCGCCGCGGGTGGTTCAGGAAAGATCATGCAGGCACTGTTGGACCAGGGGCTGGACCCGAATTATACGGACGGCTACGGGTCGGTTCCGTTGCACCGCACCGCGATGAAGGGAAGGCTGGACTGCGCCGAGGCGCTGGTGGCCGCCGGCGCCGACATCAACCGGCTAAACCGGCTGGGGGAGACGGCTTATAACATCGCGCTGGCGTGGGAGCAGACCGCCTACGCTACCCGGCTGGCCGAACTGGGCGCGGATCCCAGCGCCCAGCGATTTCCCGAACTGCGCGGCCCGTACTTGGGACAAGAGCCGCCGGGCCTTGCCCCACAGCGGTTTGCCCGGGGGATCGTCGATCTGCCGGGCATGGAGCATACCTGCATCGTCTTCACGCCGGGGCTGGACGAGGCATTCTGGCCGGCGGAATTTATGCTGGAAGACTCGGGTTACTCGATCAGCAAGCTTATGACCGCGCGGATCGAGGACGGACGCTGGACGGCGCCGGAACTGATGGAGTTTTCGCGGGATATGTCCTACGGCGATACCGATCCGTGCCTGGCCCCGGACGGCAACCGGCTGTACTTCTATTCACGGCGGCCGGTGGAGCCCGGGCGGCCGGCGAACAAGGAAAACGTCTGGTACAGCGACCGGATCGAAGACGGCTGGACGGAGCCACGGTCGCTCGGCGCGGCGGCCAACGAGCCGGACACGCACTGGGAAATCGGCGCGGATCAGACGGGCAACGTTTACGTCGGTGCCACCGACGGCCGGGGATACGGCGGCGGAGACATCTACGTGATCGAGCAGCGGGACGGAGTATTCCAAGCGCCGGTGAACATGGGCGTGCCGGTCAACGGGCCGGGCGGCGACGGCCAGCCGTATATCGCGCCGGATGGGAGCTTTCTGCTGCTCACCAGGTTCGATGGCGAAGGCTCGCTGGGCGGGCCGGACCTTTACATGAGTGAACGGTTGGCAGATGGCGGTTGGTCGGAACCGGAAAATCTGGGTATGCCGGTGAACAGCGACGGATATGAGATATGCCCCACGATCACACCGGATGGGAAGTACCTGTTCTTCCTGGGACGCCGCGAGTTGGGCGACGGAATCTATTGGGTCGACATCCAAGCCTGCCCGCAGCTGGCGGAGCTGGCGCAAGGCGTGGCCTGGGCCGGTAGCGATTAGGGGCCTGATCAACCGTAAAATACCAACTGGGTGGTGGCGTTTCACGTGAAACGTTATGCGCAATGTTATCCAAACGTTCCACGTGAAACACATTTGCCTTGTGTAATGCGAAAGGAATGGGAGACCAACCCGGGTCTTGGGCGCAAGCGCCCTAAGTGGCCTGGCCGCGGCGGGCTTTGGCCAGCGAAGCCAGGGCGAAACGATAGGCGATGAAGAGCATTGACAGTTGCACGGCGACCAGGGCCGGCGCGCGCCACAGCTCGATGTTCAACAGGTCCGGCGGCGCCTGGCTTACGTTAGCGATGCCCCACGGCATGAATGCTTGGGAGTTAACCGCGGCTGTTATTGCGGTGATTCCCCAGGTTACCCAGAGCACAAGCAGGTGCGTGAAGTCGATCTTGGTTGAAAGCGCAAGACGGCCGGTGAATACACTCACGATGCACCAGGTGGACCAGGCGAACACTATCGTTACCAGCAATCCACCGAAGATCGCTCGATACCGGTTTGCGACAAGTCCCACCAGCAACTGAAGGCCAAGCGCCAGGACAATGATCAGCATGGCAGCCGGAAGGAACCATGGGATCAATGGTTTCAACTTCAAGAATGCCGCCGTGTTCCGTTGGCTGGTGACTAATAGATTCAAAGTCTGGGGAACAGCCACCACAACGTGCAAGGCGTTAATGAGGCAAAACACGTTCACGAAGCACATCGCGGTTCCGCAGGCGGGACCGAAGATCCGGGCATTCGTCCTGCGGCCGAGCGTAATGAACATCAGCGCGAGCAGGTATACTGCGCCGACTGATACCACGAACGCCACCGGCAGGCCCAGTAATTCCAGATAGGCGAGCTGTTTAACGTCATCCATGAACTGCGCAGCCTTGACCAGATTCATCAGGGTTAGCGGATTGGTTTGCAGCAAGGCGCCTAGCTCAGCCCAGTTGTCGGGGTAGCCGGGGCCCTGGGTGGCTCTAAAGCGATCGTGAACAATCTCGAACAGAAACGCGTTTTGTACCAACGAGAGTGCTGCCAGAGTTAAAACCCGTCCGATAACTGGCCGGCAGATCGCCTGGATAATGCCAACGACGATTTCGTGGTTGGTCAGCCGGCCGCTCAGCAAACCCGCGTCCAGTGCGCCGCGGTTCCCGTGCTGCGGGGACAGTGCTTCGCAGGAACGCACGATGACGTCGTAGGCACCGCCGATGGCCCAGAACCAGCAGGCCCAATATGCCGCGGACAGCACCGCCAGGATCAGCAAGTGCGAAGTCGCGTTCACATCCAGGATGTATGCTGCGCTAAGCGGCAGTCCCGCGACCAGACCTAGCCACGCCAAAGGGTAGCGCCGCCAGAGCGGCCGCTTGAGAAGGCCGCGGCGGTATGAATTCGCCAGGTGGATGGCCAGTGGGTTTTCGCGCAGTCCCCGCATCGCCGCAAAAAAGTCGCGCCAGTCGGCTGAAGCTGATTTTATCCCACCCATCAGCTAGATTGTATATTGTGCCTGGGCTTGTTGGTAGCCTGGGCCAAAACCCGGCTCACAGCCACTTGCCGGGATTCAGGATGCCCTTGGGATCGAAAGCGGACTTCACGCGCCGCATCAGCTCGATGTATTCGCTGTCGCGCTGCAGCTTCAGGTACGGCGCCTTGGCCAGGCCGACGCCGTGCTCGCCGGTGATCGTGCCGCCCAGGCTGACCGCCAGCTTACAGGCGTCGCCGATCGCCTCGCGCCCGACGGCGATCCGCGGGTCGTCCTCGCTGTCGAACATCAGCGTGATGTGGAAGTTGCCGTCGCCGATATGGCCGTAGTTCAGCCAGGTCAGCCCGTGTTGCTCGCCGACCGCCGTGAGGCCCGCCACGAACTCCACCAGCCGGTGCCGCGGCACGGCGACGTCCTCGCTGAGTTTGAACTCGCCGAGCTGGTGGCAGGACGGGGAAAGCTCGCTTCTGACGCGCCAGATCTTCAGCGCCTCGGCGCGGTCCACCGTCAGGCCGACCTGTTTGCCGCCGAGGCCGGTCAACAGCGCATCGAGCTGGGTCAGCTGGGCCAGCGCGTCGGCATCCGTATGCGCGTCGGTCTCCAGGGCCAGCACCGCCCCGCCTGTCGCAGGGCCGGCGATCACATCAAGCGCCGAACCGAGCGCGTCCCGGGCCTCGTCGCCGAGCTGTTTGACGACGCAGCCCATTACCGTGGCGTCCATGAACTCCAGCGTGCGCGGGGTAACCGGACCGGCCAGTACGGACTGCGCAGCGCGCGCGGCGGCCTCGTCGTTGTCGAAGACATAAAGCGCCGTGCCGATCGCCGGCGGAATGGGCAAGAGCCGCAGTTCAGCCTCGACGACCACGCAAAGCATCCCCTCGCTGCCGCAGATCAGGGACGTCAGGTCCAGGCCGGCGACGTCCTTGACCGCCGAGCTGCCGGTGTGGACCAACTTACCCCCGGGTAAGACGCAGGTCAGACTGAACAGCCAGTGGCGGAAGGTGCCGTATTTCACCGTGGTGATGCCACCGGCGTTCTCGGCGATGTTGCCGCCGATGCTGGCGATATCGTGGCTGGACGGCCAGGGCGGGAACCACAGGTTGTAGCTTTTGAGCTGCTCGTTGAGCTGCTGGATGGTCAGGCCGGGCCCGACGCGGCAGCTGCGGTTGCCGGGGGTGACCTCCCAGAGCCGGTTCAGCGGCGAGGTGTCCAGCACGATGCCGCCTTTGACCGGCACGCTGCCGCCGGAGAGGCCGCTGCCCAGCCCGCGCGCGTAGACCGGCACGGAATAGAAATCGGCGACGTACATCACGTGGCGGACCTCGTCGACCGTCTTGGCTAGCACCGCGACGTCCGGGCGCGCCTTGTCCATGCTGGTGTCCTCGCCGAAGGCGGCGAACTCCGGGCCCTTGGTGATGATCCGCTTGTGCTCGATGACCTCGCCGATCGCGGCCACGATCAGCAGCGGGTCGGCGGTCTCGCCCGGCTCCAGCTCGGGCAGCTCGATGAATGGGAAGCTGTCGGTGTTGGCTGCGGTGTCCACGGGTTTATTGTAAACCGCCGCCGCCCGGCCCAAGCTGCTCCGCGCCGGAAATGGGGATTCCGAAAGGCGAACCCGCAGCCCGCCGGGCAGGTCTAATGAATGGATAACAAGAGTTAGTGACTGTGATTATTGATTGATTGAAACCGGCTGAGAACCTGCGAGTACAGGTGCGATTGGAGACTGCAGCCGAAAACACGGCTGAAGGAAATAAGATGTATGGCGAAGCTACTTCCCGCCGCTGGGGGCGGCGCGGGTTGGCACCGGCGCTTTTGCTGGCGCTGGCTTTGATGTTTGCCGGTTGCGCGGCGAAAGCGGCAACCATGGTCGGCTACGAGGACCACGGCAGGACCATCGTGATCCCGCGTGGCTCGAACCTGGCGATCGTGCTGGATGCACATCCCGACGACAACCTCTGGCAGGTGGAATCCTATGACAACAACCTGCTGGACTTCCAGGGCACCAGGCTGGTCAAACTGGCCCAGCCCTCGCGTTACGGCGGGCATATGTTCCGCCAGTTGGAATACCGGGCGGTCGGATCGGGAACGACGCGCGTCAAGCTGACCTTTGTCTCGCTGGATGAGTTCCACGATATCGCGGATGCGTTCTGGGTCAGGGTGGTGATCAACTAGCGCGGCCGGCCTGGTCCGTTGTTGCTGCCCTGGTCGGCCACGGCAAGATTGCAGCAGCTTCCTGGCCACGCGCATGTACTAGTTGTTCGGCTGCACAACGCGGCAGCCGTCCGTGTCGCCTTGAATAAGGGGATTGGGAATCACCAACCACCCCTGTGCGTTCGCCAGGAAAGGTTCCCCGGACCCAACCCAACTCGCAGCTATTGCTGAGATCGGGTAGTCATCGGTGGTCAGCAGGTAATAGGGGAAGGTGGAGTCCACCTCCAATTCAATACAAATGATGTCGTTAGGTGTTGCTCCGTGCAGACGATTCCGGTCCAGCAATTTCGGCTTGGGATTGCACTCATACAGCTCAATCGGCATGTCCTCCACGTAGCGACACTCGCGCCAATCATTGCGCGCGGGATGAGCCCAGGTGCGTTCGAACCCAAGTGTTAGCCGCCGGTGAATCAGTTGGTCCGCGCCAAGCGCAGCCACGACTTGTCTTCCGTCAGTTTCCAACAACACCATTGGGCAGCTTCCTTCCTCACGGTAAATGTGTGGCTGTTGCTCGCCAGATGCCCATCGGAAGACCAAGCTCTCGGTGGATATACCTAGAAACTCGGGCGGGATTTCCTTGACTCCGTATACTGTAGGGTTTTGTAATGGGTCGATGGGCCAGGAGTACCCATAGATTTCGGTTCCGCGCATCTTGCCTCGTCCCATCAGGACAATGCCCATTCGATCTTCTGGCCACGCAAAGACAGAAACAGGATTGCTTGCGCTCTTTCCGATCCAGGGAACGGGATCGATATTGACGCGTGTAGGAACAGCCAGCCATGTACCAATGCCAGCCAAAGCGATAACAAGAACAATACCCGCTATAAGTTTTAACCTTACGGGCCAACGGATCGGGTTGAAGTGGTTAATACTCATCTTGTTTTTGATGTCGAATGTACCAGCCCGATATCAGCTTAACAGAAGCGTCCGGGTCCAAGCGCAGGGCGGCCGGGCAGTCGTGATGAACACTGCTAGCTTTCAAGTTCCTTCAGGCGCTCCAGGCCGTCGGGCAGGCGTGCGATGTAATGGCGGTAGGTATCGACCGAGCGGCCGTCGTTCTCCTCGCGCGCCAGGACGAACAGGTCGGCCAGGTAGTCCCAGGCCTCCTCGAACTGCAGCGTCTGGATCAGGTCCTCGGCACGCTGGTCGGTGAAGTGCTTGTGGCCCTCGCGGTTGATGCCAATGCCGCTCTTTGGATCGAACATCGTGCCGCCCAGCGACTTCATCGCTTTCTCCTCACGCGCGCGCTCGATGTCGCCCATCATTTTGTACCGATGGTGCTCTTTTTGCGCGGCTTCCTTTTCTTCCTCGCGCTGGCGGCGGAAGCGGGGATCGTTATCGCGGATATGCACGGTCAGCAAGCCAATGTAGTACAGCGGAACGCCGATCGGCGGTACGGCGAAGGCCAGCGCGCCCCAGAAGCAGCCGTTGCCCGTGCGCACCTGGGCGTCGATGTAGATCCAGAGGCCGCTGACAACCATAACCAAAGGAAAGATAATCTTGAGCGGCCCCCAGAAGCCGCCCAGGTTGATTAAATCGGTCAGCCACTGCATCGCTGATACCCCTCCGCAATGATTGTAACCGATTTTCACCGCGGGTACACGATCTCGCGACCGCCGCGGGTAGCGCATATAATCGTAATGGAGGCAGGACATGGCGCACGCGTGGCACGAAGTACCGATCGGTGACGAAGCACCCCAGCGGTTCCAGGCGGTGATCGAGATCCCCAAGGCCAGCAAGGTCAAGTACGAGCTGGACAAGGAGACCGGCCTGATCGTGGTCGACCGCGTGCTCTATTCCAGCGTGGTCTATCCGGCGAATTACGGCTTCATCCCGCAGACGCTGGGCGACGATCACGACCCGCTGGACGTGCTGGTGCTGATGCAGGAGCCCGTGGTGCCGCTGTCGATTACGCGCGTTAAGCCGATCGGCATGATGACGATGGTCGACCAGGGCGAGAACGACGAGAAGATCATCGCGGTGCACCTCGACGATCCGGAGTACCGCGACTACTCGCATATCAGCGAGCTACAGGCGCACCGGCTGGAGGAGCTGCGCAGCTTCTTCGAGGACTATAAGAAACTGGAGAAGAAGGAAGTCGCCGTCCAGGATTTCCTGGGGCCGGAGGAGGCGATCGCCGCCGTCGCGCATTGCATGCAGCTTTATAAGAAGCTGTTTGCCGGGTTCGACCGCCAACGCGAGCGCTCCAGATGGTGAAAGCCGGCCCGATCCCACCCCGGACCGTGGCCGGCCTAGTGATCAGACGCCGGTTAACGGCGCTCGATTAAGCTCAGGGAATCCCACCTAAAGCCGGATCGCACGCATAACCTTGCCAACACAAACCTCCCGGTTGGCCGATCATCACGAATACGTGTAAACGAAATACTTCCTTTACATTGTTTGGACTAGCGGTCGCTGATGAAGTTCCCGGTCGCCGGGATTCGCCTTGCCGGGAAATCGACGTCCAACTGGCGGGACGTTACAATGAAGACATGCGGCGATTCAAGGCGCGAGGCTTACTACTGCTGATGGGAGCACTGCTTATGACGGCAATGCTTAGCGGCTCCTGCGACTACCCCGAGCAGGGCTGTTACGAGCTGGCGGCGCTGGACGGTTTCGGCCTGCCGGTGGCGAGCTGGCCGCTCATGGTCGAGGAGCTCGTCGACGACACGGATATGACTTACGCCTTCAACGTACTGCTGCCCGTCGAAGGCGAGCTGTTGGAGTTGCCGCTGACCAACGTGGAGATGGAGCAGGCCCGGGCCTGGGAGCTAAGGCTCAGCCAGGCCGACTACGGCCTGGGTGACCTGGACCTGACGCTCAAGCACGCCGCCGAGCGCCTCGGCTTCATCGGCGCCTACCGCACCCCGCCGCCCGCGGACGACACGCCCGAGCGACCAGCCATGGCGACCACGCGTCCGGAGGACAACGAAGAAGCTACCGACGACCGGCCGGGCTATCCCTTCGCGGGCTTCATCCAATCGGACCAGGCCACGGGGGTGGCGGCGCTGACCTTCAACGGCGAGCTGCCTCCGCTGTCGGCGGACCTGGCCGGCGCGGTGACCTTCGAGCTGCGGCCGATAACGCCGGAGCAGTTCGAGCAGGCTTTGGGCGGATCCGTGGACGACGCGTTGCGCCGGTTGGCCACCCCGCGCGAAACGCTCAGCGTAAGCGATGAACCGCCGCCGGCGGAGGAGCTAGCTGCGCCGGAGCCGGCTGAGGATGATACTGGCGATGAGCAGACCGCACCGGACAGGCCGGAGAAGCCCGAGAAGCAGCCACCACTGGGTGGCCGCGGCGGGTCACGGCCGCGATAAAAAACGCCCGATGGTTACCCACCGGGCGCTGTAAGTGAATGCTGTAGGCTTGGTTGTTAACCTTCGCTGGCCGCCCAGCCAGTGTCGGTATTGCTCCACTCGCCTTCCACATCGTTCAAAATCGCGCGCACTTTGTAGATGTAGATCACGCCCGTGTCGAGCTCGTCGTCGCTCCAGCCCAGGCCCTCGGTCGTGGTCAGGCGCTGCCATTCGTATTCACCGCCGTCGCGCTTGCGCCAAAGGTCGAAGTAGCTGTAGTCGCCCTCGAACGCCCACTCGATGCGGACGTAGCCCACGTGCGTGCCGTCGCTGGCCCAGAGCTCCGTCGGAGTGTTCGGCGGGTCGGCCTCCGCGCGGTAGCCGGTGTCGGTGTTGCTGGGATCGCTCGGTACGCCGCCGACCCAGGCCACGGCCTTGTAGACATAGACCGTGCCCGGCACGGCAGCCGTGTCGTGGTAGCCCTTGTCGCCGGTCTCGCCGATCACACCCCATTCCGCGCCTTCCTCGTTCACCTTGCGGTAGACGTCGTAGAACGCGTCGCCTTCGTAGCTCCAGGTGATCAGGACCTTGTCGGTGTACTCACCGTCGCTGGCGACCAGGTCCCAGGGCGCTTGAGGACCGCTGCCGCCGCCGGATGCATAGCCCGTGTCGTGGTTGCTCGGATCGCTGTTGACGCCGCCGACCCAGGCGACGACCTTGTAGACGTAAACGGTATCGCCGTCAACTTCGAAGTCGTAGTAGGTAAGGTCCTGGGTTTCGTCGAGCACCGTCCACGCGGCACCCTCGACATTCTCCATCCGGTAGACATCGAACCAGGCGCCCTCGATCTCGTAGTGCCAGGTCACGACCACCTTCTCCTCATGCGTGCCGTCGCTGGCCGAGAGCTCCCACGGGGCCGGCGGCCGGTCTCCGCCCGCGGCCCAGCCTTCGTCGTGGTTGGACCATTCGCTGGTCAGGTCGCCGTCGACCGTCCGGGCCTTGTAGTAGTAGTGGACGCCGGCATCGACCTCGTAGTCGTTGTAGGATTTATCCTCGGTTTCGCCGATCTTCGTCCACTCATAGCCTTCGCCGTCACGGACGCGCCAGATCTCGAAGTACTCGTAGTCACCCTCGTGATACCACTCCACGCGGACCTTGTCCTCATAGAGCCCGTCGGTGGCAACCAGCTCGAGCGGCTTGTTCAGGACCGGCTCGGTATCCTGCAGGTAGCCCGAATCGGCATTGCTCCAGTCGCCGGTCTGCTCGTCCAGGACGGCGCGGACCTTATACCAGAACGTATAGTCGCCGGGCAGGTCGTAGTCGTCGTACTCCATCGCCTCGGTAGTGTCGATCTTGGCCCACTCATAGCCATCGCCAGCGCGTTTACGCCAGACTTCGAAGTAGTCGTAATCGCCCTCGAAGTACCATTCACAGCGGATCTTGTCGGGATAGAGGCCGTCGGTAGCGATCAAGTCCCAGGGCGTGCCCGGGCCGCCGCCTTGGCCGGCATAGCCGGTGTCGGTGTTGGAATAGCCGCCGGCCACGCCGTCGTGCCAGACCCGGACCTTGTAGGCATAGACCACGCCGGGCTCGGCGTCCCAGTCGTAGTAGTAGTGGTCGGTCGTCTCGTCGATCACGCCCCACTCGGCGCCTTCCTCGTTCACGCGGCGGTAGACATCGAACGCGCCGTCGCCGTCGCAGTTCCATTCCACGACGACCTTTTCCTCATGCGTGCCGTCGCTGGCCACCAGGTCGTAGGGTTCGCCCGTTTCGCCGCCGATCTCGCCGGCGTAGCCGTAGTCAATGTTGCTGTGCTCGCTGGTCTGGCCACCGTAGACGGCGAAGACCTTATAGTGGTAATAAACGCCGGGCGTGACTTCCAGGTCGAGGTACTCCAGGTCCTCCACCTCGGTGTACTTGCCCCACTCGCCATCCTCGCCCTGCTTACGCCAGAGCTCGAAGTAATCGTAGTTACCCTCGATCTCCCACCAGATGAAGATTTTATCTACGAATTCGCCGTCGGTGGCCTGCAGATCGAACGGCGTACCGACGCCGGGATCCTCGCCCAGCTCGCCGGCGTAGCCGGAATCGTGGTTACTCCAGCCGCTGGTGCCGTGTTCGTTGACCGAACGCGCCTTGTACCAGTACAGCTGGCCGGGTGTGACCGCGTGGTCCTCATAGCGATTGCCTTCGACGATCGCCAGGTCGTCCCACTCGCCGTCTTCACCGCACTTGCGCCACAGCTCGTAGTGGTCGGCATCCGCGCCGTTGTCCCATTCGATCACGACGTACTCGTCATAGACGCCGTCGGTGGCAATCAGGCCGTGCGGAACGCCGGGCAACAGGTCGGGATCCTCGCCGCCACCCGCACCGACGGTCAGAACCGAGCGGCTGATCGTCGCCGAGTTGCCGCTTTCGCAGACGACGACGAAATACATGTTGCCGAGCTCGGTGACGATATGGTGATTCAGGTCGGATAAATCGAGCTGGAATTCGGGGAAGGTCACCGGACCGAACCAGCGCCAGTCGCCCAGCGTATAGTCGGCGATGGCGACATAGTATTGCTGGCCGAAGGAAGCCGGCAGGCATTCGACATTCAGCCATTCCGGCGTAACCTCGGTCAACCCCTGAAACCGGTAGAGCCCGAAAGCGATGTCGAACCCGCCGACGGGCGTGCTCGGCGCGTTCAAGACCAGCGTCGTACCGGCGACGGTAGCGTTGAGCTGCTGCAGGAAATCGCTGCCTAAAAGCTCCAGCTGCGTGTTGTCCTGGCTGGCCGCGCGGCTGGTAGTCATGGTGTCAAACGGAATGTCCGGTACACCGGCAAACCCCGGGTCGTCTACGGCCGAAGTCGCCGCGGTTCCCTCCCAGGTTCCGGTAATGACCGGGTCGTTGTTGGTATCACCTGGATCCGGTGTTACCGTTGAACCTCCGCCGCAACCGGCCAGCACAAACCAAGCCAGCGCGACGAAAAACAGGATGCCAAAACGTAGAAGTTGTTGCATAGGACCGGCCTCCGCGTTCCCGAGTCAAATTACCCATCCTTCCAGCGTGGTCGATCCGGGGAAACGCCGGACTCGCCGCGCAAACATCCGATAGCTCCCGCCCAAGCAACAAGTTTTACCCGCAGCCAGCCCTCGGCTCAAGCGGCACACTCGGGATTACCCAATATTTAATTTTTCACTAGAATTGCCACCGGCCCCAAATCGCGCGCGCGCCGGTAAGTCAAACGACTAGTGCTCGGGGTACATGGTCTATCACCAGATGGTTTGGAGAGGGAAGCATGGATTCGATGGATATGATGGAAATGGATTACGGGTTTCGGCCGCCGCTGATCGGGGCGAAGGCGCCGCACTTCGAGGGAGTGGCACATTTGAGTGCCTGGGAGGGCGGCAAGGAAGGCGCCGACGCGATGGGAATGAAGAAAATCAGCCTGGACAATTACAAAGGCAAATGGCTGGTGTTCTTCTTCTACCCGTTGAGCTTCACCGGTGTCTGCATGAGTGAAATGCGCGCTTTCAGCAAGGCCAAGAATGAGTTTGATGCTCGTAACGCCGAAGTACTCGGTTGCAGCATCGACAGCCAGTTTGTGCATAAGGCATGGGTGGACAGCGGCGAGTTGGGCGAGATGAATTTCCCGCTGCTGGCGGACCTGGACCACACGATCGGCGCTGATTACGGTGTGTTGACCGAGCATGGCTTTAGCCTGCGCGGGCTGTTCATTGTCGATCCCGAGGGCAATATCCAGTATGCGGTGGTGCATGGGCCGGCGATTGGGCGCAGCGTCAAGGAAACCCTGCGCGTGCTGGATGCGCTGCAAAGCGGCGGAGCCTGTCCGGCTGACTGGCAGAAGGGCGATGCCAATCTATAGCAATTAACCTTTTTACTTCAACGACATGACCGGGCGAAGCTTGCTTCGCCCTTTTTTTCAAACAAATTCAGCCGGACCGGCCTCTTTAAGCGTGTGGCCGGAGTGCCCGGCCGGATGTATTATGTATGCGAAACCTTAAACCTGGAGCGTCTTATGCGCAGGCTATTTTTTTTCCTGATGATTGCGCTGCTTCTGCCGCAATTGGCCTCGGCCCAGGCTTTCGAATGGGAGCCTCGTGACCACAATACCAACGGGCAACCTTATTTCGACACCGAACACCATGAGGAGTACATCCAGGATGCACTCCGCGAATTGACCGGCAAGCCGCCGCGGCCCGACGCCACGCGCGAGGAACTGGCCGAGATCACGCTGGGCCTGTTGAACGACCTGCCGGAATACGGGCAGAAAGAGGTCGCGATGGTCCAGCCGCCGGTGGCCAACTGGCTGCTGGCGGGCTACCGCGTGCTCAATCCGACCTGCGTCAGCCACAGCCGCTACCTGGACGCGGTGGCCGATCAGGAGCTTACCGGCAACAGCGAGATCGGCGCGCTGTACGCGTTTTGGTGCACCTATGACGCGGAATGGTTCGCGCTCTCCCGCCACGCCGATTACAAGGCCTGGCTGAGCGCCGTGCTTGTGCACTTCCCGCCGCAGTGGCAGGACCTGCGCGGCGAATCCGCCGAGAGCCTGCACGACCGGTTGGTGGTACCGCTGCAAACGCCGGACGAACCCTACCGCGAGATCGACAACTGGATCAATAATTTCGCCAAGAACAGCGAGACCTTCATTAAGCCCAAAGTGCGCGACGCCCTGGTGCAGGAGTTGATCGACCTGGCTGGGCTGGAGAGTGACAGCCGCTATTTCGAGGACGAGGCCTATGAAGGCCTGACGCCGGAGGGACTGGGGCTGAGTGAGCGCGAGTTCTACCTGTTGGCGGCGCTGACCCTGGAGTTTTCGCAGGAAATCTACGAGCTGGATCCGACCACCAAGCAGCCGTATCATTTCCGCCAGTACTTCCTGCACGTGTTTGCCAAGGAATCGCGTCCGGAGCGGATTGCGGAAAGGCGGAACCGCTCCTGATGAACCGCCTGCTGGCTGTCGCGGACCTGCGGTTGAACCTGCCCGGCGAGTCGGGCCGGCTGGCCCCCGTCGACGGCGTGAGTTTCCACATCGAGGCCGGTGAATGCGTCGGATTGGTCGGAGAGAGCGGCTGTGGCAAATCGCTGACCGCGTTAAGCTTGCTGGGCCTGACCAGCGGGCTGCCCGGCGCGCGGGTCAGCGGTCGGGCGGAATGGACTTTCGCCGATGGTCGCCAAATCGATCTGCTCAAACTCCGCGAGCGTGATCTGACCGGGATCCGCGGGCACCAGATTGCCATGGTCTTTCAGGATCCGCTCAGCGCGCTGAACCCGTTGCTGAAAATCGACTACCAGATCGGCGAAGTCCTGAAAAAGCACCGTAAATTGACCGGCAAGGCGGCCCGTGAGCGCGCCGTGGAGCTCTTGGCCCTGACCGGCATCCCGCAGCCGGACAAACGCGCCGGGCAGTATCCGCACCAACTCAGCGGCGGCCTGCGACAACGGGCGCTGTTGGCGATGGCATTGGCCGGCGAGCCGCGCCTGCTGATCGCCGACGAGCCTACCACCGCGCTGGACGTAACCGTGCAGGCGCAAATCCTGATGGAGCTTAAGAACTTGCGCGAGCAACAAGGACAGTCCGTACTGTTTATCACACATGACCTGGGAGTTGTCGCTCAACTTTGCACACGGGTAATAGTGATGTATGCAGGCCGTATCGTTGAAGAGGCGTCCGTGAAAGATTTTTTCACAGCACCACGTCATCCTTATAGCCGCGGGCTGCTGGCCAGTTTGCCCAGTGTGGCGGGTGAGCGAAACGATCTCGTCTGTATCACGGGCAGCCCGCCGCGCCCGGGTGCCTTTCCCCCGGGTTGCCGGTTTCACCCGCGCTGCCGGTTTGCGGATGACAGGTGCATGTCGCAGTACCCGGAATTCATGGCTGAACCAGGTCGCGCAGTGGCTTGCTGGCATCCACAGGAAGACACGATGTTCTCCGCCAATGATATAAACTGACCGGTTTGCTTTGCTGATAGAGCACGCTGCATATATTAATAAGGTATGCCTGAAAACAAACCGAGCAAGCGTCGCCGAGGCACCTGGGTGCTGTGGTTGCGGCTGTTCCTGGTAGTATTCGTCCTGATTACGGGTTTTTTAGGTTACCGCACTTTGAACCAACCAACCGGTACGTCATCTTCGCCTTATGTGCACCTGACCAAGGTTATCGATGGCGATACAATCCGTGTCACCAACGCCAGTCATGAGGAAGTCAAGGTGCGCCTGATTGGCGTCGACGCTCCGGAACTGGGTACCGCCGCCAGCTTTCAAGCAGCTTTGGCCACGGCCGAACTACTGGAAAACGCTAAAACCATCCGATTGGAACCTGATCCCGGCGATCCGAAGGACAAGTACGGCCGCGTGCTGGGATGGATCTGGATCGACGACGGTTCGGGCAAGGAGATCCTGTTGCAGGAGAAGCTCGTGGCCCTGGGTCTGGTCGAGCTCTACCGTGACGCCGCCGGCAGTAAATACTACTCGCGCCTGGAGATTGCGCAGCAGTACCGGCCGGATTAACGGTTCCGCGGCTTGCAGCCAACCGGTATCCCTGATTTCAGCGTCTACCGGATGCCGTGCTCGAAGCGCTTGACGGTTATAGTAACTTGGAAGCCGCAATATCCCCGGGAGGAACAGGGAGTTGCTGAAGCGATTGCTGAGCCTGGCAAACATTCTGCTGCTGACCTTGGCCGGCGCTTGCCACTCGTCGGGAACCTGCGCCGGCGTGGTGGCAGACTATGGAGTATTTCCGCCCCGGACACATCCGACGGTGGAATTCACCAGTTTCAGCTATACGCCTGCCAGCCCGATTCATATTGGCGATACGCTAACCGTCACGGCCACGACAAACCAGGCGGTAACCAACGCCAACATGCACGCCGTCCTGCCGGCGCAGGAAAATTCCAGTCTGGTACTCAATGACGATGGTCAGCCACCCGACGTCCAGGCAGGCGATGGCATTTGGACCGGCGAACGGACCTGGACCGCCTCGATGGGAACAAGCGATAATGGCAGTCTGGTGGTGATGCTAGAATTCGCTAATTACGAGTATGACAGCCAGTTGCTGTACGGAACGATAACCGTACTGCCCGAGGAGTCGGAATGAGCTTTGCCCTGATCCTGAAAAAAGTGCTGAGGCTGCTACTTGCATTGGTCGTCTTCCTGGCCACGGGGTGCCCGTACGGAAAAATAGTCGGGATGTACGGGATCCAGCCCGCTTATGGTATTGAACCACCGCCGCACGATCCGTCGGTCAGCGTTACCAACTTCGACTACGAGCCCGCCGTGCTGCAGGTCGGCGAGACGATCAACTTTACAGCGATCACCTCGCGCGCCTTGCTGGATTATGAAGGCTACGTTGTCGCCGAGATCGGCGATCCGGAGGCGGGATCGGTTTGGGCGACACCCCACGGGGGTGTACGCGTCTACATGCGCGATGACGGGTCTGACGGCGATGGCGTGGCCCAGGACGGAGTCTGGTACGGCCATTACACCTGCCCGACCATCAGTACACCCTATTACAATCTGCCGGTTACAGCCCATATCCAGTGGACCGACGGCTACGCATCGGAGGACTTCACCGGCAACAGCCTGTCGATCCTGCCGGCAGTTGAATGAATGACGGAGGTCGACGGTTTCGGGTAGAATCTGGTGGGACGTCGTAGACGAGGTAGTAGCGCCATGAAGAAACTGATCCGCCGAGTGTTCTGGATTTGCCTGCTGGCGTTGGCGCTGCTGGCCACCGGAATTCCCTTGATTCCCAGGCTGAATATTTACGGCTTTGCAGATCGGATCAACACCTTTTACGGTCCGCCCGTACCCCCAAGCAGCGTGGCCACCAGCCATCTGACCTGGGACTTCTACTACGCCCCGGAGATGCCCGAAGAACGATGAATCGATTCCTCAAGTCAATCCAGCGCCGGTTCTGGCGCGGCTACACGCGCGGGGCGGCGCGGCTGCACGAACTGACCTACCTGTTCTGGGAGACCACCACCGCCTGCAACCTGAGCTGCCGGCACTGCGGCACCAGTTGCGCGCCAACGTCGGCACTGCCCGACGAGTTGACGACCGCCGAGGTCAAGGCGGCCTTCGACACGATCATCGCGGACTTCGATCCCAAGCGCATCACCGTCGCCGTGACCGGTGGCGAGCCCCTGCTGCGGCCGGATGTGTTCGAGGTCGCGGCGCATTTCGCCAGCCACGGCATGCGCTGGGGGATGGTCACCAACGGTCTGCTGATGACGGACAAGGCAATCGACCTGGCCCACAAGGCGGGCATGGGTTCCGTCGCCGTCTCGCTCGACGGGCTGCAGGCGCATCACGAGTTCCTGCGCGGCAAGGGCACGTTTGAAAAAACGGCGGATGCCGTGCGCCGTCTGAAGCAGTCCGGTCACTTCGAGATCGTCGAGGTGATCTCCTGCCCGACGAACCAGATGATCGATGACCTCGATGCGGTTTATGAATACATGCTGACGCTTGACCTGGACCAGTGGCGCTTGCTGCCCCTGGCGCCAATCGGCCGCTGCCGCGAGCATCCGGAACTGCTGTTGTCGCCGGCAAACTGGGTCAAGCTGCTGGACTTCCTTCGCGCAAAACGTCGAGCGAAGGACGCGCCGCTGACGGTCACACTCGACGAGGAAGGTTTCCTGGGCGAGCCTTACGAGCGCGAGGTGCGCGAGATTCCGTACTTCTGCTTCGCCGGCATCCACGCCGCCAGCATTCTGGCGGACGGCTCGGTCAGCGCCTGTCCCTCCGTCTGCCGCAGCTTCGTCCAGGGCTCCATCCGCGAGCGACGTTTCAGCGAAATCTGGGAGAGCGAGTTCAAAGTGTTCCGCGACCGGCGCTGGATGAAGCAGGGCGAGTGCGCCAACTGCCCGGAGTTCGCCGACTGCCTGGGGAACAGCATGCACCTCTGGCAGGACATGCATTCCGGACCGGAGCTCTGCCACCTGAAGCTGATCCGCGCCGGGCTGGCGGAAAAAGAACACGGGCGCAGCTGATTAAGCCACGCCCGAGCCCAGCCCTCGCTTAGTCGTCCAACACGCAACGCACAAGGTTATAGATGCGCAGCACATCGCCCTGCGGCCCGAGCCCGTAAGGATAATCCGCCGGATCGCCGGACTTCGGGTCGCTGCGCTGGCAACCCGCGCCGTGAACATCAAGGAACACGTAGTTGCCGCTGTCCGGCGGCATCTGCATCCAGCCGTGCCCTTCGCCGAAGCTGACGTATGCGGCGCGGTCGCCCCGAATGTCGGCCGGCCCGTCCAGGTGCGTCGTGCCGGTCCAGTAGAAAGCGTAATCGGTACTGCCGCCTTCATCCGTAATCGGCGTGCAGCTGAACAGCGGATCGATCGCCGCGCTGGCCGTGGTGGCCGGGCTGCGCGTGTAATCGACGATGCTCTCCAGTTCCTTGGCATTGGGCAGCCGCCAGTTGGCAGAGCCGGCGTACTCCAGGTCTTCCGCCCAGGCCAGGGCTTCTTCCCAGTTCAGCGTGCCGTCGCCGCGCGGGCCGGCACTCAGCGCACCGGAGTCCACCTGCATCCAGGTCAGGCCGGTGGCGCGGTCGGTGATGGTGCCGTCGCCATTGTCGACGAAGTCGTTGCTGCCGTAAGCGGGATTGCCGCGCACGCAGCGGATGAATTGCGTCATCTCGCCGCCCTGCGGATTTTCGCGGCCGTAGCCCTTGATCCGGCCGTCGGCGAAATTCACGCCGAAGGTCGTCGGAGAACCGCCCATGGTGGTGCTGACGTATTCCGTCGCGCTCCAGTACTGCGCGTCGATGATCCGCTCGCCGGCAGATTCATCGCCGTATTCGAAGTCGAGGTAGCTGGTCATCAGGTAGGGGATTGAATCGTAGATGGTCGAGCCGGTCTCGCCGTCGAACAGGATCAGCGAATACAGCTCCTTGATCGTCGGCACGCGCCAGTCGTCGTAGCCGCCCAGCTCCAGGTTCGCCGCCACGTCGAAAGCCGCAGAGAATGTTACTTTTTCCAGGTTGTTGGGCGTTTTCGCCCACATCAGGCCGGTTACCAGGTCGGTTACCGTGCCGTCGCCGTTGTCTTGATAAGCCGGCTGGTTGCCCGTGTACTGGGCGTCCTGCCCGAAGTAGGCCTGCTCAGTGGTTGGATTGATCTCCTGGCCGTTATCGTTATAACAGCTGAGCTGGTTGGTATCGACGATCGGATAGGGCAGCCCGTTCTCGCCGAAGCCGATGGAAGCCAGCTGCACCTGCGTATCGCCCAGCACGACCAATGCCACCAGGCAACGTGAATCAGTATCGGCGTAACGGCCTGGATCTTCGATGTTGAAGAAGCCGGCATCAGCCGCGTTGCGCCAGGCCCAGGTGTCGGCGACCCAGTCGGAGAGGCCCAGCCATAAATCGCCGCCATCCGGCGCCGCGTCGATCCAGCTCAACGCCAAGGATGCGCCGGCCAAGGCCGGGTTCAGACCCAGGCGGTAGCAGCAATAGGCGGAGTCCGCGCTGGCCGAAGCCGCCTCGGTCCAGGCCGGAGTCAGCTCGGCCCTGGTGTCCGACTTGGCGCAGTTGCCCGCCGGCATGTCCGACGCGAAATCAGCGCCGGCTCTCGTGTTAGGATAGCTGGCTTCAGCTTGAACGTAGCGGCTGGGCACGTTGAAGGCCTGATGCGGGACCGCGGCGAGCGCTTCCGTGGTCTCAGTGGGGGTAACGGTCTGGGGCGATTCCGTCACAACGGTGGCGCCGGTACTGGCGCAGCCCGGCGCGCAGCTCAACAGCGTGATGAGGCAGCTGACAAATGCAGCAACCTGTAGTGGGAGCAGCAGCGCCTGGCGTCTGGAGTAGTACATGTGGCCTCCTGGACTTCAATGGTCTTAGGAGTCTGCCTGGTTGCGCTGGAGTTTCGTACCGCCTTTCTACTGAAAACGTTGTATCACTAAGGAAAGGCTAGCAAGCTGTTTGCGGTCTGGATCACCAGGTGGTCCAGACCGTCTGCCCGCAGAATGCCCAGGCTGAGGGCTGCCTTGCCGAATTCCTCATCGTAGATCAGTTTACCGGCCTGGTCGAATGCCAGCAGGTGTGATCCGATCGCGGCCTTCATTACTATGTCCAGGCGCCCGTCGCCGTCGATATCAAACGGCACCACCTCTTCGGGACGGCCCAAGTACACGTTATAGCGGTAATTGGCCTGGGGAAACTCGAATTCAACTACCTCACCGGTCGCTGGATTGAGATACCCGCCCCGCGGCCGCGCGTACTGGGCCACCCAGATCGCCGTCTCGTCGGGCCCGAGCCCGTCCGGCGGTTGCGGTACGCTGTCTTCGCCAAACGGCAAGTCTTTCAAGAGCAACTCGGAGAACACGCTGATGATCTCGTCAACGCCGTCTGCGTCCAGGTCCGCGGCGGCGGTCGGCAACCAACGCGTGTACGGCCAGCCGGCCACCGTTGTGCGGTCCTCCTTGTAGTGATAGGCGGCCAGTTCCGGTCCTTCCAGGTTGAGTAGCTCCTTCCGGCCGTCGCCGTCAGCGTCAGCCAGCAGCGGATGGTTATACGCGCCGGCCAACTCCAGGTCATAGCGCGCTTGGGTGCGGCGGCCGTAGACGCGGACCGTCTCCAGCAGCGCTTCGACTTCTACGAGCAGATCGTCCTCGCCGTCACCCGTAAAATCTCCGACATAAACGAAACCGTCATCGTCACCTTTAGCCAGGATCGCGCAATGCTGGCCGTTCAAGCGGTAGACGACGGTATTGTCGCTTCGCGTGACTTGGACGGCCTCGTGCCCCTCGGTTTCACTGGCGATGTAGGTGGATACCCATCCACTGTTGCCGCCTCAACCGCCCCGGCGCCGCACCGTGACGTACCCGGTGGTCTTCGGCTGGAAGTGATACAGCGCATTCGTCGGCACCAGATCGTCGATACCGTTACGGTCGTAATCCCAGCTGACGAAGGTGGACACGGCTTGCCACTGGGCATCTTCGACATCCTGGCGCTCGCCGTTTATTCCCAGGATCTGAGTGGTGCCGGCTAAGTCAATCAGGAGGATGTCGTCGTTCGGCTGGCCGTCGAACTCGCCGATGATCCCCACCGGGCGCGGCTGGTCTTCGCTGACCGTCCAGTCGATGCCATACAGCTGGCGCCAGGCCACGCCTTCACCGCAGAGAACCTGGGCGTCCGGAATTCGCTTGGCATCCTGGACTTGAGTTGTATGCTCTTGAGCAGACCGCCGCTGAAGGTTCAGTACGGTTACCGCGGCAAATGCAATTCCGCCACAGATGAGAAGTATGAGCAACAACAGCCCCCAGGGCGGCGGCTTTCTGGACGGCTCGCGCGGAGCCTGTTTGATGGGTGCGAAATAATCCTCTTGTCCCATATATCATCCCGCTTGGCAGTGATCTGGAAGGATTGTAGCAGGCTGTACCGCGCAGGATTACTTGGCGCGCTTCCGTTTCTTCACGTAGTAGACCATCTCGATATGCGTGCCGGCGAACTCGAAGTGCTTGCGAATCGTGTTGTAGAGAAAGCGCCGGTAGGCCTGGCGCATGATCCGCTTGTCGTTGATCTCGATCAGGAAGGTCGGCGGGCAGTTGCCGATCTGGCGGAAGTCGAAGAAGCGCAGTTCGCGGTTTTTCACGATCGGGGGAGGGCTGAGGGCGATCGCTTCTTCCAGCACCGCTTGCAGTGCTTTGTTGTCGATGCGACGGTGGAAGCTTTCGCGTGCCCGTCCCGCCGCCTCCAGCATCCGCGCCAGGCCCTTTTCCTTGAGTGCGCTGGTGAACACGACCTCCGCCCAGCGTAACTGGGCCAACTCGCCGCGCAGGTAGTCCTCGTACATCCGGCGCTGCAGATCGCCTTCCTCCAGCAGGTCGGACTTATTTACGACGATCACCACCGCCCGGGCGGTTTCGGCGATCTTGGCGGCGACGCGCTTGTCCTGCTCGACGATGCCCACGCTGGCGTCGATGGTCAGCAACGCGACCTCACTCTGGCGCAGGCCCCGCTCGGCGCGGATCAGGCTGTAATAGTCGACATCTTCCTTGAGCCGGCTGACCCGTTTGATGCCGGCGGTGTCCAATACCTCGTAAGGCTGGTTCTCCCAGCTGAACTCCGCCCAGATCGGATCGCGCGTCGTGCCGGCCAGGTCGCTGACTAACGAGCGGCCTTCTTTAAGTAGTGCATTGGTCAGGCTGCTCTTGCCCACGTTCTGTCGTCCGAGAAATACCAACCGGATGGGCTTTTCGCGCCAACTCTCGTCGGGAATGAACCGCGGGCGGTCATCCTGCGCCCAGGCGAAGGGATAGTCCTCCTCGGCCAGTTCGGCCAAGTCGAACTCCTCTTCCAGAGCGGCCGGCGTCTCTGGTCTGGTTTCGGGCGTGTCAGAACCGCCATAGCGCTGCGCAGCGTACGCCGGGGTGGCTTTCTCATAGTCCGCCCAGT
Source organism: bacterium (assembly GCA_016932385.1). Lineage (GTDB taxonomy): Bacteria > 4484-113 > 4484-113 > 4484-113 > JAFGCY01 > JAFGCY01. The sequence goes on from JAFGCY010000039.1 coordinate 29,206, forward strand.
CCAGATGTTCCACAATCAGATCCAGCAGCTCGCCCGTGCGCCGGCCACTCAAGGCGCTGATGAACATCACTTCCTGGTAGCCCAGGCTGTAAAACTGGTAAGCCTCGTTTTCGTGGACGTCCGCATCGACCTTGTTGACCGCGACGATCACCGGCGTCTTCAGCTTGCGCAGCTCCTTGACCACCCCATCGTCGCTGAGGGTCATGCCGGTCTTTACGTCCGTAACCAGCACGATCAACTCGGCCTGGCGCATCGCCTGGCGCGCGTTGTCGGCCACCGGCTCCCACAGTGGATCCTCGCTCTCGGGGCCGATTCCGCCGCAATCCACGACGGTGAACTCATAGCCATCCCACTCGCAGACACCGTACAGGCGGTCGCGCGTTACCCCCGGCAGTTCGTCGGTGATTGCCTGGCGTGAACCGGTCAGCCGGTTGAACAAGGTGGACTTGCCAACGTTGGGCCGGCCGATCAGGGCTACCGTCGGACGTTTAATCTCGAGCGCCATCGCTGGGGGATTATAGCTTGAAATACCGGCAGGTTCCCTACGGGCCGCGTGCTTGCCGGCGGTTCAGGTTCGCAGCTGCTTGGTGCCGCCGCTAATCCAGCTTGATGTAGCCCTCGCTGAGCAGCCGGTTCAGGGCTTCGACCACCCATTCGGGGACCCATTCGCCGGTGGCTTCCCACTGGACGCAGGTCAGCGGCTCGCCGAAACTGGTGAAATACACGCGCTTGTCGCCGTGGGGGATATAACCGATCCAGTGGTAGACAAACAACGCATCCTCGTCGCCGCTGTTGGTGGCAGAGCTGAGGCTGTAGTCATCGGCTACGAAATCCGGCAAAGCGCGAATCTCATCGACCGTCAGGTCCTCGTAACAATGGGCCAATGCCAAACCGAAGCTGAGCAATACAAATACCAACGCCACGCTAACTATCCGTACCGCCATGCCCTTCCTCCTGGGTATACGTGTCGATTATAGCAAAACCGGGAAAAGTTGGACGATTAATGCGCCGTACGGGCGGAGTTGGCCGGCGTAATATCGAGCATGTTGAAAACCGTCTTCTCCAGCTGTGCCCGATAGCCCGTCAGATAGTCGACCAACTCGCCTTTTTCGTTGAACACGTAGATCAACGGACAGCCCAGGTCATTGAGGTGAAAGGCCTCGTCCGTCGCCCGTGCCCGTGAGTCGTGCAGCAACTTAAAGGTCATTTCCTTTTCGGTATAGAAGTCCAGGGCGTCCTTGTCCCCGAAATCGACGTTGACCGCCACGATCCGCAGGTCGATATCTTCGGCGTCGACCGTGTCCTGAAGCTGCTGCACCTGTGGCAGCTGCAAGTGGCACAGCGGGCAGTCACTCAGCCAGAAGAACAGAATGAACGGCTTGCCTTCCCGCGCGATGTCGGCGAAGGTCAGCGCGCCGCTGCCATCGATGTAGTCCAGCTCGAAGGCGTATTTCTCCCAGGCCGGGTTGTCTTCCTGCGCTACCGCATCGGCGACCTGCTCGGCATGCTCGTCGGCCGCATCCTGCCACTCCGATTGCGCGATGGCGTCTGCCATACCGATTGTGTAGGCCAGTATCAGGACCAGGATGCCCAACATGAATTGCCACTTCTTCATTAATTGCTACCTTCCTCGATTTCCAACAGCGCAGCCAGCGATTCCAGTTGCGTACAGGTCATTAAGATCGCGTCTTCACCCGTGTCGCTGTAATACCCCTTGCGCAGCCCGACGCGCTCAAAGCCCATTCGCTCGTAGAGCTTAATCGCGGGCGCATTGCTGACACGAACTTCCAAGATTATATATGCCATGCCCTCATTGAGAGCCTGCAAAGCCGTATAAGCCACCAGTTGCTCCGCCAGACGCTGGCCGCGATACTCGCGCTTGGTGGCGATCGTACCCACATGCGCCTCGTCCACGATGAACCAGCTGCCGATGTAGGCGGCCAGCTCATTGGTTTCACGATTCTTAATGACGAAAAACCGGCTGTGTTCGTTGCGCGTCAGGTCGTGCTCATACATCGCCCGTTTCCAGGGCGTGGGGAAACTGTAATCCTCAATCTCCATCAGCTGCCCAAGGTCGTCGATGCTCATCGCATAGAATCTCAACTGGTCGCGTTCCACACTCGCTCCTGGCTTTGACTGCTTCCACTTCGGCGGGCCGGCGATTGACCGGCTCCGGCGGATGCCATAATATTAGCGCTATGAAGGTTAGCCTGAATCTCAAACCATGCCAAGTTCCAGCAGAACTGGAAACCTTGTTCGATGTGATCGATTACATGGAGCAGACGGGCCTGCCCAGCGGTCACGTGATCAAGCATATCGTCTTGGACGGTGAGGATCTGGACGAGGAAGGCGAACAGGAGAACCTGAGCAAACCGATTACCGAGATCGAACTATTGGAGTTTCACTCCGCTCGTCCCGTCGACATCGCAATCGAGGGACTCAGCGACGCTACGCAGTTGCTGCCCAGCCTGGCCGAGGATTTGGAAAGTGTCTCCAATGATCTTCGCAGCGGCGAGGTGCAGGACGGCCTGATGAAGTTCAGCCTCTGCGCGGATATCATCAGCTGGTACACCAGCCTGATCAGCCCGTTGGATATCATCTTCAGCCAAGCCGATCCCGGCTTTCGCTTCAAGCCGCGCTCCCTGGATGCCATCGACTCCACGCCGGAAGCCGACCTGGCCGGCGTCGGCGCCGCTGACGGCGATGAAATGAAGACGTTCGTCAGCGTCGAGAACCTGCGCCAGAAGTTGATGGATGTCGAGGCAGCCCAGCGCAATGTGGATACGCTATTGCTCGCTGACCTGATCGAATATGAGATATTGCCGATCGTCCGCATCTGGGTTGAAGAAGTCCCACTGCTGCTCAAAAAAGTGCAGCGGGAAGCAGGCAGCGCCTGAGCACTGAGATTTTCGGATTAGACCAACGGACGTTTCTCGACCGCGATCCCTTATACTTTAGCTCGACTGCAAAGATTTAACCAAAATATAACCACTCTTTGGGCTCTACTTCACCAAGTCTCTGGTAGTCTTTCCCTACGGGAGTAATCCAGAAGGAGGTGAGACACGGAGGTCTACACAATCGCGACGGCGATTGTGGCCTGAGTTATCGCTCCCGTAAAGAAAAGCCTTAGCCACAATAGTTTTTAAATACACGTTCAAGGAGGAATGTGTAGATGAGCGTTCTAAGGATTTATAACAATCCTCTCGCGATTAACGCCAACCGGAATCTGAAGATCACCGG
>JAFGCY010000040.1 GCA_016932385.1 bacterium
CGACTTCGTTGCACCGACGGCCACGGCTATGAAGTGCGAAAAACCATGTTGGCTACCCGCTCCGGCCTTGTTTTATGGCGCAGCTCGCGCCTAATCGAGCCAAAGCGCAGGGGCGGCCGTCCCGGCCGCCATTCGCGGACGAGCCGTGAACGCGAAAGGCTAAAGGTGAACGGTTAAAGGGGAAAGGGAAGGACCAGGCACTAGGCACTTGGGACTAAGCTGGATGCGGGTTGATCTGTAAGGTCGACTCCAGCGTCGGACCTCCTCTATTACCTTTCTTGAAACCCTTTAACCTTTGGCCTTTTCCCGTCTACCTTTTTGACCACGGGCGCGACGCCCGTGCTACCACAAGGAAACGCCATTTCTCAAAGGCCTTCCCACTAATACTCCAGCTTCGGCAGCTTGACCACCTCGCTGAACAGCTCCTGGCGGCGGTTGAGGTAGTCGATCACGCTGCGATGGACGGCCGCGTCGAAATCCGGATTGTCCGCACGGGCCGCCTGTACCTGTGGGCTGAGCAGGAACTCCTCGTAATCCGGCGTGCGCTGGCTGATTACGCTGTCCTCGACGTCCGGATCGCCCAGTGCCCGGCGCAGGTGGATCACGGCCTGGTCCAGGCTGGCCTGGTCCGGCAAGCTGCCGTCCGCCGCCGGCTGGCACAGCGCGATGGCCATGTAGATATTCGCGGCCTGGCGTTCCTGGTCGGTCGCGGCCAACTCCAATGCCCGGCGGGCGTATTCCAGCGTCGTCTGCGGCAGGATGTCCTTGAGGCGTGCCGCGCTGTCCGCATCCGGCGCGAGTAGCACAGAGTAGAGCAGGGCCAGCGCCACCTGGCAATCCTCGGGATGAGCTTTCTCCAGTTCGAGGATCCGCTGCACGTAGTTGTCGACGCCCAGCACGGAATACAGCTCCGCCGCGACCCAGGCCTGGGCAGCGGCCAGGCTGAGCTTAACGCGCGTCGACTCGGTGGCCTGGCGCATCAGGTCCTGCACCAGCGGATCGTCGAATCCGTCCGCGCCGGCCCAGACGATGGCAACGGATAGCGCATCGTTCGGGTCGCTGGGCGGGATCGATTCGAACACTTCGCCGAACAGGCCCTTGGCGGACTCGAAATCGTTGTCCTGGGCCACTAGGTACCAGGCGTAGTTGCGTTTGAAAATATCGTCGTCGATCGAAAAGCCTCTGTCCAGCTTGTCCGCATAGGGCTGGGCGGCATCCAGATCCTGCAGCAACAGGTAACTGCAGACGGCGAAGGCCTCGACACCGTGGCGCTGGTTTTGCGTGGTTTCCTGCTCGATCAAGGCCCGGGCGCCGTCCAGATCGTCGCTAGCGACGCGGGCCGCCACCTGCAGCCAGCGGACGTAATAGCGCGACGAGGGGTTTTTGGCGATCGCCTCGGCCTGCCAGCGGTCCAGCTTGGCGGGCAGTTCGGCACCGTAGTAGCAGTAGGACAGCAACTGCGCCAGGTAGGTGTTGCTCCATTCCTCTTCCCGATAGATGCGTTGGCCCTTTTCGATCGCTTGCCGAAGATCTTCGGCCCCGGTCTCCGGAAAGTAAAACGAACGGTGGACCAGCAGGTCGACCTGCAGCATTTCCAATTCATTACCGCCGTAACTGGCCTGCTTTTCATCGACCTGCGCTTTCAGTTCGTTGATCCGGTCGGGAGTCGGTGGATATTCGTTCTCGAAGTAGATTTCATCCTTGAACTGATTGACGGCGCGCCAGCGCAGGTAGGTCTGCGCGGTGACGTAACTCAGGTAGACCACCGCGCCGATGAACACGACGACGAGCGCGATTACAGCGATTGGAGTCCAACGGCTCATACTTAGATTATAGATTCACCCCCGGTCAGCTGGGACGTTTAGCCCTGTCACCTGTTCATGGGGTTGTGTTGAATTTAAGTGTAGGTTAAAATTAACGAAGCCGCCGGTGGCGGCACGCCAGTGGATAACATGTTGATGCCACAAATATGTGATCGAGCCACAATAAAAACGGATACGCTATGAATCAACAAACCAGTTCCGCAGCGGGAGACCGGCACCAGAAAGTTCTAGTCGTTGACGACGAACCCACTTTGTGCCAGCTTCTGCAGGAAGCTTTAGAGGGCGTCGGTTTTGAGGTTCACACCGCGGCCAGCGTACGCGAGGGCAAGGCGGCCCTGGAAATGGGCTCTGTCGACCTGGTTGTACTGGACGTGATGATGCCGGAGGAATCCGGCTTTGAGCTTCTGAGCTGGATGCGCCGCGAACAGCAGGACTCCACGCCGGTGATCCTGCTGACGGGTGTCAGCGCTGAGGAAGACAAGCTGCGCGCGTTTAACCTTGATGCGGATGACTACGTCGTGAAACCGTTTTCACTGCCGGAGTTCATCGCCCGCATCCGGGCCGTGCTCAGGCGTTCCGAAGCGCGCCTGCCGCAGGTGATCGAATTCGGTGATTGTGTGATCGATCGCGCTGCGCGCCAGGTGCACCGAGACGGCGAGGAAGTCAAGCTGCGGCTGAAGGAATACCAGATCCTGACTACGCTGGCCGAGAATCCCGGCGTGGCGATCAGCCGGCAGGAGCTGTTCCAGCGGATCTGGGGCGAAGACAGCCCCAGTGGCGAGAAAACGGTTGACGTGACGATTCACACGCTGCGCGACAAGATCGAGGAGGACCCGGCGCATCCGCGCTGGATCCAGACCGTGCGTGGCTACGGCTACCGTTTCGAGCCGCCGGAAGAGGAATCCTCCAGCCAGAAAGCCGAATAAGTTCGGCTTGAATAGCATCAGCAGGCCGCGGCTGGTTATCAACAACTAATAAACATCTGTTAACTAGCGCGATAATCCCTTATCCGGTTACAATTCCCGGTGAGGGTTGATGTCAATGGGGCACGCTAAAGCACGTATTTCACGCATCGTTCGCGCCGCTTTGCGCGTTACCTTGTTTTTCGCCATCTGGACCGCGGCGATCGCCGTCACGGTCAGCGCGGTCCGGCAGGCCGAGGAACACCGCCGGCTGGCCGCGGAAGTGGATGAGCTGGAAGCCAGGTACGAGGATGAGTTCGATGCCTACGCCGAACAGCTGGCGGAAAACGAACGGATCGCCACCGACGAAGAGAAACAGGTGGAGTTGCTCAAGGAACGGTTCGGCTACACCGAACCCAACGAGACGCCGATCATCATTCTCAAGGATTATTAATAATCCCGAATCAACAACAACCGCCGCGCATGTATACTGTAGGCATGCGGATATTATGGATCATTCTGCTGGCGTTGCTGATGTCCTGCAACGGCAGCCCCCCAGCGCAGGCCGAGGGTACGCAGAACCCGGACACCTCAGTTACGGACCCAGCGGATAACACCGATCCGGAGCCCGAGACGGTCTACACCGCGTACTTCAGCGGCGCCCGGGCCTGGGACTATCTGACACAGCAGGTCGACATGGGCTTTCGCGTGCCGGGCACGGTGACGCACCTGGAGTGCCGCCGCTGGCTGCAGAAGGAACTCGGTAAATACTGCGAGGTCGAATTGCAGGAGTTCATCCGCCAGCTGCCGCCCGACCTGGAAGACGTGAAGATGTGGAACATCATCGGCCGGATCAATCCGGAGGCCGAACGGCGGATCCTCTTGGCGGCCCACTGGGACACGCGGCCGACGGCGGACTACAACCCGACGGGCGAGCGCGACCAGCCGATCGCCGGCGCCAATGACGGGGCCAGCGGCGTAGCCGTGCTGCTGGAACTGGCGCGGGTGTTCTCCGAGGTGCCGCCGGCGGTGGGCGTCGATATCCTGCTGACGGACGGCGAGGACTACGGCCCGGGCACGTCCACGATGTTCATGGGGGCGGAGTACTTCGCCAGCCAGCTGACGATCAACGACGTAGGCCAGTACAACTACGGCATCCTGCTGGATATGATCGGCGACAAGAACCTCGACATCCATCCGGAGTATTACAGCGAGGCCGACGCCGGCCTGATTTACGCGGTCGCCGTGCAGTACGCGGAAGCCATGGGTTATCTGTGCTTCAAGGTCAGCGGCGGTTATCGCATCATGGACGACCACCTGTCGATCAGCGAGCGCGGGATCCGGATCTACGACTTCATCGATTTCAATTACGAGTACTGGCACACGACGGAGGACACCGCCGACAAGTGCAGCGCGGACAGCCTGGAAGCCGTGGGGCGCGTCATCGAGAACATGATCTATCTGGCGCCGGAGATTTACGGCGCGGACGATCAGAAATCGCGCCCGCGCTATGCGCGGTAATCCGCGGATTAATCAGCCCAACTGGCCTTGAATCCGTTCCCACAGGACAGCCAGTTCCCGGGCTGCCGGCGCGGCGGGAGCCAATTCCGGAACGGACCGGCCGGCGCAGGCGGCGGCGCTGAATACCACGTCATAGCTGATCCGGCCCAGCGTGGGTACACCCTGCCGGCTGCACCAGCCTTCGATTTGCTCGCTGGCGGATTCGCGCAGGTCGGCCTTGTTGACCACGACGGCGCAGGCGGTCCGGAAGCGCGTGGCCAGTTCGACCACGCGCGCCAGATCGTGCAGCGAGGACGCGCTGGGTTCGGCGACGATCAGCGCCAGGTCAATCCCGCTCAGCGCGGCGATCACCGGGCAACCGATGCCGGGCGGACCATCGACGATGACCAGCGCGTGCTGGTGCTGCTTGGCGATGGCCTGGGCCCGCGAGCGGACGCGCTCGACCAGCTTGCCGCTGTTGGGCTGGCCGGGCTCCAGGCGGCCCCAGACCAGCGGCCCGCGGGAGGTGCGGCCGTCGATCAACTCGCCGGCCTGGCGCGGGACCTCGCTGATCGACAGGGTGGGGCAGTGATCGATGCAGACTCCGCAGCCTTCGCACCCCAACGGATCGACCACGGCGATCTGACGTGCGCCCGTTGGTTGTAGGTGGATCGCACCGAACCGGCACAGCTCGGAGCACAGCCCGCAGCCGATACAGCCCGCCGGATCGACCTGGGCCAGGCTGCCGCCGGAGAAGGCCTGGGCCTGCCGGTCCGTAATGCCGTCGCCGGCCAGCAGGTGGAGGTTCGCGGCATCCACGTCGCAGTCGGCCAGGACGACCGGCGCGGCCAGGCTGGCCAGCCCGGCGGTCACGGAGGTCTTGCCCGTGCCGCCTTTACCCGAGATGACCAACAGCTGCTTCATGCCTGCTCCCGTGAGGCGCCGGCCGGCTTCGCGGCGGGGATTAACAGCCGTCCGGCCAGCGCGGCGAACAACGGCCGCAGCTCCGGCACAGCCTCCACCGGTAGCTGCCCCTGTGCGTAAGCGGCGGCGATTCGCCGGTCGAAGGGAATCCGGGCCAGGACAGGCAGTCCCTGTTCGGCGCAGAACGAGGTAATCAACTCGTCATTACTGCCGGCGCGGTTGATCACGACGCCCGTCGGTAAACCCAGCTGCCGCGCGGCGGCGGCGGCCAAAGCCAGGTCGTGCCGGCCCAGCGGCGTCGGCTCGGTGACCAGCACCACGTAATCGACGCCGCGCACGGCACTGACCAACGGGCAGCTCGTACCCGGCGGCGCGTCGATCAGCACGGGCCGGTCGTCCGGCGCGGCCTGCCGGACCGCCTCGATCAGCGGCGGGCTCTTGGCTTCGCCGATCTCCAGTCGGCCGTCGAGGACTACGTGCTCACGCCAGCGGCCCGTGCGCATGCTGCCGATCGGCCGCGGGACCTCGCTCAGCGCATCGTACGGGCAAGCCAGGATGCAGCCGCCGCAGCCGTGGCAGAGCCCCGGAAACAGCATTGGCCCGGTCGGCAGCACGGCGATCGCGTTGAAGCGGCAGGCCAGGCGGCAGTTGCCGCAGTAGTTGCAGCGTGTCTCGTCGACGACGGGCACCGGTACCGTGACGGGTTGGCCGGGCTGCCAGTCGGCGTTCAAGAACAAATGGAGGTTGGGTTCCTCGACATCGCAGTCCAGTACGGCGAGCGGTTCGCTGCTGACGGCGGCCAGGCAGGCCACCACAGTCGTCTTCCCCGTGCCGCCCTTGCCGGAAGCGACGGCGATCGTCCTAGCCATGCCCGTGCCCGCCGCCGCAGACCTGCGAAGTGTCGAACTGCTGCAGTTGGCCATTGGCGTATTGTTGCAATAGTTCGCCCACGGTCTCGGCCCGACCGGCATAAACCGTGATGCCGGCCTGCACGAAGCCCGCCAACGGCCGCATGCCGATACCCGCGACCACCAGGGCGGAGACGCCGTGGTCGGCCAGCAGCTGGACCGGCTGCAGGCAGTCCTGGTGCGGCGGGTTGTCCAGCAGCAGAATCTTGCCCGGCTGGCCGTCGGTGAGTTCGACGATCGTGAAGCACTGGCAGCGGCCGAAGTGCGGATCGACGCGCGCGGCCAGCCCGCCGCCACCGGCGGACGGGATCGCGATGCGGTTTACGTTTTCCTGCATATACTTCTACCTTCCTGATTAACCTCGGCGTCCGCCGCCGCCCATGCCCCGGCCGCCACCGCCGCCGCGTCCCCGGCCCATGCCGCGTCCGGGCATGGCTTCGGTTACGGGCGTCAGCCGTCCGGCTTGCCAGGCGGAGATCGCGTCACTGACGGAACCGTCGGCACCAGTATATATCTCCAGTCCCGCGGCGGACAGTACATCCAGCGCCTTGGGGCCGACGCGGCCGCTGATCACGACCTTGGCGCCGGCGTCAACCACCGCCTGGGCCGTAGAGATGCCGGCGCCGGACAGCTGGTCGGAGTTCCCCACATTATCCAGCATCCGGACTTCCTCCGGCGTGTCGGAATCTACAAGCGCAAACATCCGCGCCCGTCCGAAACGGGGGTCAACGGTGGCTCCCAGGCCGCGGTCCGTGGCACTAATCGCTATCAGCATCGCGCAGTCCTTCGTCGGGATCGGATTTGGCGGGAGCGGTACGAAACCGGTCATGCAACTCGGCGACCGCCACCACCAGATGGTTCAACTGCCCCAGGATATCACTAATCGCGGTCGTGTAGTTCGCCGGCTGTGACACCGGCGCCTCGGGTACGTACTCCACCGGGTAATCCGGTGCCACCCAGCCGCCGCGCCCCATGCCCCGGCCGCCACCATAGCCATAGCCGCGTCCACCGCCGTAGGGACGGCCGCCCCGGCCCAGGCCGTAGCCCGAGTAATCGCCGCGATTCGCATAGCGTCCGCCGCCGCACGGGCCGCGGCCTCCGCCGGTCAGTGGACCCTGTCCACGGGGTCCGGTTCTATCAAATCCAGGCATCTTCTGCCTCCTCTAAATTCTTCAGGTTCGGCCGGGCCTAACGTCGGCCCCGGCCATGTCCGCCATGCCCGCTACGTCCACCGCGACCATAGCCACGGCCGCGGCCCGGTCCGCACGGCGCATCCGACGCCGCGTAATGGACCGGTCCACCCTGGATTACCAGGGCGCAACCCTCGGCCAGCATCTGGGCGAGCTTGCGGCGCGCCCGGGCCAGGATCCGCGTCACGGTCGGGCGCGAGACGCCCAACTCCGTGGCGGCGCTCTCCTGGTCCGCGCCTTCGTAATCGACGAGCCGCAATGCTTCGTACTCGTCGATCGCCAGCTCGATCCAGGTCAGATCATGGGCATACGCCCCCGCCGGCTTGAACACCGTCGTACTGGGCTCGCCTCCGATCCGTCTGGTCTTGTGTGGTCTGGGCATGTTGGTTATGAACCTACGTTCATAATACCACAACTGAGAATGATATGCAACACTCAAATAGGATCATCATGCCGGTGCTTCGGCCGGGTTGAACTGGCGGCCGAGCCCGCCGGCAGCACCGGCTCGCCGGTTAGCACGGACCAGGACCTGACCGAAAAGGGCGTGATCGACGCCGGCGGCGGTGATGCCTATGACGCCCTGATGGGCGTGTATCGCGTTGAGTAGTGCGGCCGGCCATGCTATGCTGTGCGCATGGGCCGTGGGGACAACCAGCGCGATTACGCCCGGGACTACCTGGACAGCCTGCGCGACATTCCCGACCAGATCCAGCGTATCCAGAACCGAGCCGGCTGGCTGGCGACCGGCATCGGCGTGGTCCTCACCGGCGGAGCGGTCGCCTTCGGGCAGTGGTGCTGCCCGCATCTGACCACCGGCCTGGGTGTGATTATCGGCGGCGTCTGGTTCGGGCTGTGGCTGGCGATCTTCACGTTGCTGCGTCGCTATCAGCCGGATCCCGGGCGCGATTTCAAGGAGATGCACCTGGCGCGGCTGGCGGACCGCGTGCGCTCTGGCGAACTGCGAGATGATCCCTGGCAGGCGCAGATCCTCGGGTTCATCCGCTGGGCGTACAAACCTGTTGCGCCTGATGACTACCAAGGGCAGCTGCTTAGGCTGGCGGATAATCTTGGCTGGTTCAGCCGGCCGCCGGCGAAGCATTTCCCGTCCGGTATCGGCCTCGGGTTAATGGCGCTGGGCTTGAACGCGCTAGCTGTTATTTTGGCTTACGGCAACGTTCAGCTGTTTGAGTATGCGGTACCCAAGCTTGAGTTTGCACTGGTCATGGTCCTGGGCCTGGCGCTGTTGTCCGCGCTGATGCTGCCCGTGAACTTGCTTGGTACGGGAAACAACCTGCGTAAGGTCGGCAGCTACCTGGCGCATGAATTGCGCAAGCCGCCGTCGGATAAGCTGTAGGGACGATCACACCAAGGCGTGCCGTCGACCGTGCTGCTAGTAGCGCGACCGCCCCTGGTTGCGCGAAGCGGTATAAGTACGTTGATGATCGCTGGGCCTGGGTGATTAACCGTATTTATTTCCGCGCTTTCAATAGTTCTAAAGGGCGGATCCAGTCCCAGTATCTAAACGATGAGCAAAGTCCTTAAGCTTAAACTTACTACTTGAACTTCTATCCGCAAGCACGGGGCATGAACACAATCACGTGTGGAAGGCGTCCCCGACGCCGGACTCGGAGCGCGGGTGCCCTCGCCCGACTGGAGCGCCGGCTTCCAGCCGGCATCCCCGGGCCGCCAGGATGGCGGCGCTCCCGCGAGCGGAGACGCTCGCGCTGCCCCACTTTGGC
>JAFGCY010000041.1 GCA_016932385.1 bacterium
GGCGAGGTGATCAGAGGCGACGTCAGCGGCCGGATGGGCGACGACGAGATCACGCTGTTCAAGAGCGTCGGCCTGGCGATCCAGGACATGAGCACTGCGTACCAAGTGTACAGCGAGGCAGTCAAACGCCGCGTCGGCACGGAGTTCAAGTTTTTATAGGCGCACGCGCTTCCGCGCGAAACGGTATTAATAAGAGGGAAGAGAGCAGGAGACGGGGTTCGAACCCGCGACCCCAACCTTGGCAAGGTTGTGTTCTACCACTGAACTACTCCTGCGCGGGCTAATAATTATAACGGCGCCCGATGATGTGTCAAGCGGACCGGCCCGCCGGCGCGGGCCCGGCCTCGGACCGCAAGTTCCCCATACCAGCGGTCGGTGCCGCATTGCGCCTGAACCCGCCCGCGTGCGTTAAAATTGGCGGGCAGATTCTTTAGTGGGAGATGCGAAATGCGTAACGCAATCATCATCATTATCCTGATCGCGGCCGCCGGGCTCCTGGTCCTGGCCGGCTGCAACCGCCTGGGCGAAAAGGCCGGCGAGCGCATCGCCGAGCGGGCGATGGAACGGGCCACCGGCGAGAAGGTCGACATCGACGTCAACCAGGACGGCGGCGCGACGATCACGCATACCGAGGACGGTTCGGTCACCACGCTGGGCGCCGATGCCAAGCTGCCCGCGGGCTGGCCGGCCGAGGTGCCGGTTTATCCCGGCGCCGAGCTGATCGCCGCGACCGAGGTCAACGAGGAGGGCAACCAGGGCTTCCACCTCGGCCTGAAGACGGCCGACTCCGGCGAAGACGTCCTGGCCTTTTACCGCGACAAGATGGCCGCCGCGGGCTACCAGGAACAGCAGAGCATGGTCAAAGACGGCATGGGCTCGATCCACTTCATCAACGATAAGTGGCTGCTCAACGTCGGCGTGGGCCGCGAGAAGGGCGAAGAGACCGGCATCATGCTGATGCTCAGCACGCACGACTTCGCGGTCAGCGATGCAACGGAATCCACCGAAGCGCCGGCGGAAGACGGCGAGGCGCCGGCGGAAGACGGCGAGGCGTCGGCGGACGGCGGGTCGGAGGGCGTAACGGTCTCCAGCGGGTCGCTGCCCGCGGACTGGCCGGAGGTGCTCAAACCCTACCCCGGCGGCTCGATCACGCAGTCGATGGCCAGCGGCAACGAGTATGTGCTGATCCAGACCACCACGGATAACGGCAAGACCGTGATCGCCTATTACGAGGAAAACCTGAAAAGCCGCGGCTGGACGGTCGACACCAGTGTCGAGTCCGGCGATAACCTGATGCGCGGGTTCACCAGCAGCGCCGGCGAGATCGCCCTGACGACCAGTCCGGCCGACACGGGAACCGCCATCACGCTGACCTACAGCAAAAAGTAAGGCCGGGCGGAACAGCGCCGGGGCGGATCAAACAGGATGCGGGGTTGGTCCCGTCAGTATATTACGCCGAAAACCGTGGAAGGATGTCAGACATGTTCACTAGACGCATTGCGCCGGTGGGAAGCGGAGCAGTCCTGGGCTGGCTGGCCGGCCTGGCGCTGATCGCGCTGGCCATCGCCGGCTGCCCTCAGCAGGAGCAGCAGGATTCCCAGTCCAACCTGACCGTCAAGCTGCCGGGTACGGATGAACCCGTCATCCCGGACCAGGCGGGGCTGTTCTCCACGCCGGAGCCCGGCCAGTGGCCCGCGGAATTCCCCCAGTACGCGGGCGCCCAGATCCAGAGCTACGAGCCCAACAGCGGCGATGAAACGGCGGGCTTCACGATGCAGTTCCTGACCGCGGATACGGGCGAGCAGGTGATCGCTTTCTACCGCGAATACGCCGCCGCCGAAGGCTATACCGAAACCGAGTCGGTCCTGGCATCGGACAGCGGCGCGGTTTATTTCGAGCGCGAAAACGGCCAGCTGACGCTGGGCTACAACCCCGTGCCGGAAGGCACGACGATCACCGTGATGATCACGCCGTTCCAGCTAACGCCCGAAAACGTGGCCCCGTCCGGCTCGGAACGCCTGCCCATCAACTTCCCGGTGGACATTCTCAAGCTTTATCCCGGCGGGAACATCCTGAATGCCGAGAACCTGCCGATGGACAACATACTCGACCAGCACATTCCCAATGCGACCAGAAAGGAAGTGATGGCTTTCTACAAGGCGCATTACGAGGAGATTGGTTTCACGGTCAAGCGCTCGGAAGAGAAAGACACCTGGGCCGAGTACGTATTCACCAAGCCGGGCTTCGGCAACGTGGTCTTCACGTTGAACATCGAATCGGACAACACAATCAGCCTGCATCAGATACTGGGCCGGTTCTAGCCTGCAGCGGATATAAACAGGCCGGCGCCACCCGCGATGGCGCCGGCCCTTTTTTTTCGTTGTTTTAGGCGTTCGCCGCGCCGGCGTTGACCAGTTCGACGATCTTCTGCGCCCCTTCCCACATGCTGCCGGCGAAGACCAACGGCTTGTTGCAGTTGTCGAGGATCTCGCGCGCGATTTCCTCTCTGGTGCCGGTCAGCCGGATCACGATCGGCACCTGGCGTGGCAGCTCGTCATAGGCCTCGACGATGCCGGCCGCCACCACGTCCGTGCGCGTGATGCCGCCGAAGACGTTGATGAAGATGCCCTGGACGTCGGGGTCGCGCAGAATCGCGTTGAGCCCCTTCATCACGCCCTCCTTCGTGGCCGACCCGCCGAAGTCGAGGAAGTTGTTGGGGCTGCCGCCCGCCTTCTTGACCACGTCCATCGTCGTCATCACCAGGCCCGCGCCGTTGCCGCAAACGCCGATGTTGCCGCCGGGCAGGTGCACGTAGGTCAGGCCCTCCTCTTTGGCCAGCTTCTCGTACTGGTCGAGGTCGGCGCCGATCTCGCGCCACTCGGCCAGGTCCTTCTGGCGCACCAGCGCGCTGTCGTCGATGTTGATCTTGGCATCGATCGCGATCACGTCGCCCTGCGCGGTGATTACCAGCGGATTGATCTCGGCCAGCTCGGCGTCGACGGCGATGCAGCAGTTGTAGAGCTTCTTGATGAAGCTGCCCAGCGCCCGCGCCTTCGTCGTATCCACGCCGCTGCCGTAGATCGCCTGGCGAATCTGGTAGTCCTGCAGACCGGTCATCGGGTCGATGTTGACGGTCATGATCTTCTCGGGGGTCGTCGCCGCGACCTCCTCGATGTCGACGCCGCCCGCGGCGGAGAGGATCAGCACCAGCTTGTTGTCGTCACGGTTGACGGTGAAGCCGAGATAGTACTCCTCCTTGATGTCGACCGCATCGACGACCAGCACACGGTCCACCGTCAGGCCCTTGATGTCCATGCCGATGATCGCCTCGGCCTTCTCGAAGGCCTCGTCCGGCGTCTTGGCCAGCTTGACGCCGCCGGCCTTGCCGCGCCCGCCGACATGCACCTGGGCCTTGACGACGGTCATCTTGCCGATCTTCGCGGCGATCGCCTTGGCCTCCGCGGGGGTGTAAGCGACCTCGCCGTGGTTGACGGGAATGTCGTGGGCCTTGAATAACTCGCGCGCCTGATACTCGTGGATTTTCACGGTTGATCCTCGCAACAATGATTATCGGTGAATGATTATAGCGCCAGTGCCGGCGTCCAGTAGCGTAAGCGCCCCTGCTTGTGCGTGATGCGGAGCGCCGCCATCCTGGCGGCATCCTTATTTCCCGTAGCGCAAGCGCCCCTGCTTGCGCGTGATGCGGAGCGCCGCCATCCCGGCGGCATCCTTATTCCCGTAGCACAAGCGCCCCTGCTTGCGCGTGATGCGGAGCGCCGCCATCCTGGCGGCATCCTTATTCCAGTAGCGCAAGCGCCCCTGCTTGCGCGTGATGCGGAGCGCCGCCATCCCGGCGGCATCCTTATTCCAGTAGCGCAAGCGCCCCTGCTTGTGCGGCACATAAGCCGCAAGCACGGGGGCTTGCTCTACTACTCAAATGTGGCAGGCAGGAACGCCCGCCCCGCTGCCAGTCTATGATCCCTGTTGTGGCGAAGTCGCCAAGCTGCTTTCTTCTTCTACTTTCCACTTGCTACTTTCACTGCCCCCCACGAGCCACCAACGCGCCTTTCGCCGAGCCATCCGCCCGTACCCCGCCGGCAGCACCCACCTGCTGGCATTCCTCCGAAATAACGGTATAATGCTCAGCCCAGGCAGGGGTAGCTCAGTTGGTTAGAGCACCAGATTGTGGATCTGGGGGTCGTGGGTTCGAATCCCACCCCCTGTAGGTTTCCCCCTTGATTGATCGGCGCGCTTGCTGGAACGCTAGCGCTCCACCCATGCTCCCAGCCCATGGTCCCTCCCCTGGAACCTTCTCCCTTGAACCTTGAACCAGCTTTACTTCAGCGTCCCGGTGGGATCGATGCTTCCAGGATCAACTTTATCGTTGGGATTATCGGTGCCCGTACCTGTACCTGTACCTGTGCCTGTATCAGTATCAGTGCCTGTTCCTGTGTCCGTACCTGTTTCGGTGCCCGTACCTGGACCCGTACCAGTACCAGTACCTGTGCCCGTACCTGCGCCCGTACCTGTGCCCGTATTACCGTTGATCTGAGTTTGGTACGCGTCATAGGCCGCCACGGCGTCATGAATCACGCCGAGCAGCAGCACATCTTCCGCCGTGTACTCCGCCGGCTCCTTGGCCAGGACCTGCCCGAGGGCCTGTGTCAGTTCAGCTACGACATCCACGTCCGCCGGTTGGGCCAGCGCCGCCGTCGATCCGCCGCCGCAGCCCGCGGCCAAAGCAATGATCAATGCGCCAAGCACGAAGTTCCAGCCTGTCCCAAACATTTGCGTGTCTCCTTTGATCGCCAGGACCATTTCAACCTGTACCACTATGATAACAGCGCGCCAGGGCCGGCCACCAGCCGGCATTCTCCAGCCGCCTCCAGCACGAGAGGAGTGGGTTGAGAGGAGCCCAGTCCGCCAGCGAGCAGAGATTTCTCCTCGCTCCTCTCTCCTCGCGCCTCTCTTGCCCCCTAAACCTTGAACCCACCGCGCATTATACATTCGCTTGCCAGCGTTTGGGTATGGTTGGCAAAGCACTACTCCGTCGGCGCTCACCTTATGCTTGCACCTAAATTAAATTGCCATTAACTGCCAGTAAAATTGCTCAGCTGTCCCAAATATACTGCTACACTAAAACCACTTCAAGCGCCCGTCTTCAGCGGGCCAGGACAGGTAGGTTAAGTTATGGACGCTTCGAGCCAATGGAACCAAGATGCCGCAACGTATTCCTTTCTGACTACGAACAACTCGACCATCCGGACTACGTTCGAAACAGGTTATACCGGCAGCAACTTCACCGCTGATTTCAAGAGCATGCTGAAAGCCGTCGCGGAAGCGCTGCACACGGAAGTACCCAGTTATACGGGCGAGGACCTGCTGATCGCATCGGTGGAGAACTGGCCGGATCCATCCTAACGCGGTCAGTTAAATGAAACCTGTTTGAACCCGTGGCGCAGGCTCTCCAGCGCTGCGGCAAACTCCTGCTCGTAGCAGTACAAGAGCAGCTCATTGCTGCGCACCGGGCTGTGGTGCACGGCCTGGAGCCGCAGTTCCTGGCATTCGCGCAGTTCGCGGATCGTGGCGGTCGGATCCAGCGAGAGTTTGTAAAACTCATAGTCCAGGTGCAGGGCGTCACGATGAATGGAGCCCCAGCTGAACTTGTACTGGCGCGGCTCGACCAGCAGCGTTTCGCCGTGCGCGTTGTTGAAATCGCGAATCAGGGCCAGGCGGTTGGTCAGCTGATAGCGCGTCGCCATCTTGATGACGGCCAGGCCAGTGTGGGCCGCCTTCTCCCGGGCCAGGGCATGCTTGTGGTCATCGCGCATTTGCCGCGTCTCTTCCAACCGGTCGAGCCAACGGCGTACCAGGAGCTCATACTGGCTGGCCACGCTGACCGGCGTCCAGGGCTTGGCCGGCTGCGCCCCGCGTGGGTCATGGGCCAGGCAGCAGGATAGCGTGTTGATGATGTCGAGGCGGGTTTCCGTATTCGGCCTGACCTGCTCCTTCCACACCTTGCGCCGGTAATCCCCCACGCTAAGTAGCTTTTCCAAGGCCCGCAGGCAAACGTAAGCTTTTTCGTAGAGACCGAGTTGGGTGGCACGATGCGCAGCCTGGTGGCCCATGTACAGCAATCCCTTGTCGTGGACGGTGGCGGCCATGCCGTAACGGCAAGCCTGCTCCGTCAGCTTGTGCATGCGCAGCCGCTGTAAGGCAACGGCAAAATCCATCTTGTCGCACGCAAACTGCAACAAGCTCACGTTGTTCATCATCTCACGATGATAAATAAGGTCGTCGATTATCGGTTCCATCGTCCCCGTTTTCTCCGAACCACTCTAAAACTGGCGCTAAATGATGTCAGGCGCTCACTTTACATTATAGTTTAATTTGTTCACTTCGCAAACCGTTTTTAAAAACTTTCGCCAATCTTCACCGGGAATGCTGTTGTATCGGGCCGGGCCACAGCCGGCTCTATTCCTTTAGCCTTTGCTCTTTAACGATTTCCTGCCCTTTGCGAAAAATCTCTTCCGCGGCCAAATCGACTCCCTGCCGGGCCAGCGCCGTATCGCGCTCGGCGGCCAGTTGCTCCAGGGTCAGCTGCTGAGCATCCTGGGGCACTTCGTCGGGCTTGGACAGGCCGCTGGAAACCAGCAGGCGGATTACTTCCTTGTACAGCACGGCGTCGGCACTGGCCTCGCCGCTGCCGGTCGTTACCGGAATCCCGAAAGCGCGGTCCATGCTCGTACCGGCGGCCAGGAAAATTTCCCGCAGGGCATCGAGGTCGAACTTTTGCACCTTGCCGTCCCGCCAGTTGGCCAGCGTATCTTCGGATTTTCCGACGTGTGCGGCGAGTGCCTTCAGCGTCCAGTTGTTTTTCTCGCAGGCCGTCACGATCGCATCTCGGACCGCCTGGAGCAGCTGATCTTTCTGCACGGTTTAAGTGTACCACCTTCTGGTGCTTGGTTTGGCGCCTGATCCTAGCCCGCGCACTTCACCTCCGGCAGGCTGAGCCGGAACATGGTACCGTCTTCTGGCGAAGTCTCGAAGGTGACCGCCCCGCCCAGGTACTCCTCGCCGATCAACTTCATGGAGAAAGTTCCCAGGCCGCGCCCGAGTTCCTTTTTCGTGCTGTAATTGCGCTGGAAGATCCGTAAAGCAACCGGCGGTGGAATCGCCTGGTGGTTCCAGACGCAAAACGCGGTGCCCGTCAGGCTGGTCTCCAGCCAGACCTTGACCGTATCGCCGGGCTGGGAAGCCTCGAGAGCGTTGACGATCATGTTGTTGAGCACGCGGATCAACAGCGACGGATCGGTCTGCACGATGCAATCGCCGCGCGCCACGGGAAACTCGATCGTTTTGCCCTGGGCCGCTGGATGCGCCTCGAACATCAACTCCAGTTCCCTGAGCACATCGGTCACCACGACATCCCGGCGGCTCGGCGTGAACTCCTGCAGTTCCATGCGGCTGAGAATGCTCTGCACCTCCACCTCCTGGGCCAGGCGCTGGATCAGCCAGTGCAGGTCCCTGGCGTAATCGCGCACCTGGGCGTCGTGAACCTGGAGCAGCAACTCGCTCTTGCCGATCAGACCGGTCAGGATATTGCGGATATCGTGGAAGAAGATCCGTTCCAACGCCGCCAGCTGCTGCTGCTTGCTGATATCGACGAGCATCAGCAACAGCAGCCGGTGGCCTTCAAAACTCAGGGGGCTGCAGCGGACGCGGAAGAACAGGTCGGTCGGCTTGCCGTTGAGCTTCGCCTGGATCGCGCAGCGCCGCTCGACCGGTTCGTCCTGGGCCAGGCTGGTCACGATCGAGATCGCCGCACCGCAGGTTTCGCAGTACTCGCTGGTGCCGCAACCGCCGGGCTGCCGGCCGGCGTACACACAGCTGACCGCCTCGCCGGGGCGCAGGCCCAGCACATCGCTGACGTTCTCGACCCCCAGGGCCTTGAGCAACTCCTCGTTGACGGCCAGGATCTGGCGGTGTTCGTTGAGAACCGCCAGGATGCAATTGGCGGTGGCCAGCACTCCGTCGATCACCGGGTTTTGCGCCGCGAAGTCGATGTCCCGGCGTAATTCCAGCAGCTGGGCACGCTCGGCGGGTGCAAAGAATGTCTCCACTGGTTTATCCATCCGACGAAATCCCCTCATCCTTGCTACGGCTATATTGCTATTTTACCAGCGCCGAGCTGAACTTGGGCCTCCGCCCGTTCAGCCCAGCTTCTCGCCGCAGCGCGAACAGAAACTGGCCCCCTCGCCCACCGGCGCCTGGCACTTCGGACAAATCGGGCCGGCGGCTGGAGGCGCGGAGGCGGGACGACTGCGCAAACCTGCTCCGCAATGCGGGCAGAACTCCAGCTTCGTGTTCACCTCGCGCCGGCAACCCGGGCAGGCCATCCGCTTGCCGGCCTCGTGCTCGCCGTAGGCGTCGCGGATATAGGTGCCTTTCAGAATGTTCTGATAAGCGTCCGTGCCGTGCCACCAGGACAGTTCCTTCACGCGCATGACGGCATACGGGTGGGTGTTGTGCATCGAGGATAAAAACAGCATCAGCCGCGCCAGCTGGTTGCCGTCGGAGCGCACATCGCCGGCCTGCCGGTTCAGGGCGTCGAGGCTGTACTCCGGCTGGCGGCGCCGCAGCTTGCCGGCGAACCAGGCCAGCGCTGAAGTGGCGGCGTTGAGGTCCTGGCAGGTCAACAGCCCGGCGCGGTCGCAGGTGAACTCGCTGCGGCGGTCCCATTCCGCCAGCGCGATCAGCATCGGCCGGTAGAGAAAGCCGACGTTGAACGGGATCATGCTTTGCAGCACGGGCAGGAACTCGATGATGAACCGCGTGACCGTCTTGTAGAGCACGTGGTTGGCCTTAATGTGGCCCAGTTCGTGGCCGATGATGAACATCAGCTCGTCGGGCGGGAAGATGTCCACCAGCCGTGAGCCGATGCAGACAAAGGTGCGGTCGACGCCGCTGGTGATCGCGTTGAAGCCGGTGTTGTAGCTGACGTAGACCTCGGGCACCGGGCAGTCGAGGATCTTGCAGGCTTTGCGCACCGTGTTCCAGACCGACGGATACTGCTTGGCGTCGCAGCGCGTCGAGTTATACAGGTGGTTGAGGACCAGGTACTCCTCGAGCAGGTTGTCGATGATCCAGTCGAACAGCTTGGGCACGCCGGGGATGCGCTTGACGGCCTCCAGCGTCTCCTCGTCCTTGGGATAAGTGAAGGACTTGTAGCTGATGGCCGGAAACATGCGCAGGCGCACGCGTTGCGCCGGCTGGCCCGTTGCCACGGGCGGCCCGCCGGGCCGGGGCGCCGGCCGGGCCGGCGGCTTGGCTGGCGCCGGTTTGGCTTTGGCCTGCTTCGCCTGTTCCTGCTCCAACAGCAGGTAGTCCTCGGGCGTATCGCCGCCCGGTTTGGGGCTCAGTTCCGCCGCCGTTACATCATCCCCGTCGTCCGGGTCCAGGTCCACGCGCGCATCGTCCTCGTCCATGCTACCCCTCCAGCTTATCTCGCCCGGCCGGCGGCCGGGGCTCAGTAATCCGCGTCCAGGTCGGCGCCGCTGTCCACGTCCACGCTGGTGTCGACGCTGGTGTCACCGGCATCGTAGCCCGCGTCGATCGTGGTGTCGTCGTCACCATAGACCGTCGTATCGACCTCGATTGATCCTTCCTGGGCATCGACGTACAGGTTGGAGTCCACCGCGGTGTCCGAGCCGTCGGTGACATCAGTCCAGTCCGAGGAAATCGCGTCGTGCCATTCGGATTCGCTGACGTCCGACCAGTTGTCGTCGACCTCGATCGTTACGCTATGGTCGTGCTCCATGTGCACGTCCGTCTCGCGGTCGACGTTGCCGATCTCCTGGTCGACGCTGGTGTCCTCGATCTCCGTCGTGCTGATCTGGATCACGTTCTCGCCGACCGCCTCGGCCGTCACGTCCAGGTCGGAGTCCATTTCGACATCCAGACTCACGTCCACCGGCTCCGCGCCGGCCTCGACCAGTTCGGCGTCGCTCCAGTCGTCCCAGCCGCTGGCGTCGTCCGCCGCATACATCCGAATCATCGCCCCGAGGGCCCGGTCACCGATCATCGTTCTCCTCCCTGGTTGGTTCTCTTAAGATAATCATCCATTAATTCGGTTGCCCGTGCAAACAGGCGCAGCCGCGTCGCGCAGTAGTAATACTTGCCGCCGGGGCCGCCGGCACGGTGGTCGGCGCAGCCGTTGTGGCAAAAGTCAACCCAGCGGCAGGCGCGGCAGTCCGCCGGCAGCGGTTTGACCAGTTGCAGCCAGGCGTGCCAGGCGGCGCCGTCGAGGATCGCCGCCAGGCTGGTCTGGGCCAGGTCGCCCAGGAGGTACCGCGGATCGCCGGTGAAACGGTCGCAGGGATAGACCTTGCCGTCCCAGTCGATGCACAAATAGCCGGCGCAGGTGCCGTTGAACGAGCACAACCGCGGCCGCCGGCCCAGCGCGGCGGCGAAGAAGTTGTCGAACTCGCGGATATGCAGGTGCTCGCTATCGGCGGCCAGCCACAGGTCGGTCAGACCCAGCAGGTACTCGGTGAATTCGGCTGGTTCCAGCGTGGCCGCGCCCATCTCGGCGGCCGCGGGATTGTAGTATGGGTTCAGCGCCCAGCGCTTGAGCCCCAGCTCGCGCGTGAAGAACCGGAAGTCCTCCGCCAGATGCGCCAGGCAGCCCTTGGTCAGCACCTGGATCACGCCGAAGGATACGCCCATCTGGCGCAGCGTGATGATGCCGTGCATCGTGGCGGCGAAGCTGCCCACGCCGTCGATCGTGCGCCGGTAGCGGTTGTGGTTGTCGGCATTGCCGTCCAGGCTGACGCCGATGCGGAACTTGTGCTTCTTGAACAGGCCGGTCCAACCCTTGTCGATCAAACTGGCATTGGTCTGCAGCTGATTGATCACCTGCCGGCCGTCCTGCCGGGCAAAGCGCCGTTGCAGGTGCAGCACGTCCTCGTAGAAGGCCCGGCCCGCCAGCAGGGGCTCGCCCCCGTGCCAGATGAAGCGCAGCCGGTCGCCGCCGAGTTGCGCGTATTGCTCGATGAAGTCCGCCAGCAGCTGCGATTCCATCAGGCGCGGCTGAGCCTGCTTGTCACCTTGCAGGAAGCAGTAGTCGCAGCGGAGATTGCAGTAGTTGCCTACCGGTTTGATGATCGGAACGATCGTGCAATTTCTCGGTTCAGCCGTGCCTTCCATAGCCCCATCGCATTATACGCCCTCGCTGGAATAAAGGTTTAAAACTGGTTAAAACCTGTCATGCTATACTGAAATCACCCAAGGAGGTAAGCTATGTTCTGCCCTAAATGCGGTGCTGAAAACCCCGATGGAAGCGTGTTCTGTCAGGGTTGTGGATTTCAGCTGGCGGAGGAAACAACGGGTATTGACCCAACCGCGGCAGCGACAGGTTACGCTCCCGGCCAGTCGGCGCCGCTGGCGGGTGCTCCGCCGGCCAGCGCGACGGGCTGGACCTTCGCCGGTTTCGTCCCCTTTGGCATCTTTGCCTTCCTCAACGGCAATACCATGATGGGCGTGGTCGGCCTGGCGGTGAATCTGTTGCTGGGTCCGTTGTATATCGCGTACGCCATCTACATCGGTATCGCGGGTCGCAAGCTGGCCTGGGAGAACCGCCAGTTCAGCTCCGTCGAGGAGTTCGAAGGCACGATGAAGTCCTGGAACATGTGGGGCATCATTCTGCTGATCGTCGGAGTTGTCGGAACGATGTTCTGGGGCTGTGCCACCTGCGTCGCGATGATGAGTGCCGCCGGCGGCAGCAGCTATTAACACGGGCCGGACCGACGCAGCTGGGATCGCGCTGCCGCGCGCAGCCGATGGATGATCCTATTGAGTATCGGTTGCATTACGCTCCGCCCCCAGGTCGGATACATCTCGGTAGCGTCATGTTTTTGTGATTGATGCTTTAGGATAGCCAGCCTTTTGTGTTACAATACATGTGGGAGGGTTTATACCTGGAGTTTAAGGGAATTTAGCAGATTAACAGAATAAACGAGCGTAGGTAACGGTATATTAAGTTGAAACCCCTACCTCCCATAGCCACCCGGGCAACCGGGTGGCCTTTTTTTAATGAGAGTTAATCTCAATTTAACCTTGCTAAAAACGGCCAGCCACGGCGTTACCCGCCAAGATCAAACCTGGTGTTGATTCCCAGTCTAGGGCAAGTCTTGGTAATCCAGCCAGCACAGGATATTCCGCAGCAGCATCGCGCGCGTCATTCCGCCGTTAGCGCTGGCAACGACCTCCGTCGCATTCCACGGATAACCGATACACCACAGGCGGCCGGGCCCGCTGTCCTGCAGGTTGTAGTCCGGGAATACGCCCATGTCGGAATACGGCGCCGCGATGCAGCCCCAACTGAGAAACGCCAGATCGTAAGCGCCCTCCACCGCCGGCGAAAGGTTGAGGCCGGGCACGAAGCCGTCCGCGGCGCACGGGGTGGCGCCAAATCTCATCAGGCCGCTGTAATACCCGAGCCCACAGGCCTGCAAACCCGTCAGCCCGTTGGCCGAGAAGTCCAGCAGGATCGGAATGTCGCCCGAGGAGTTGGAGTCGTTATAGCGCTCCGCGGCTTGCGCGCCGTCGTTGTCGTAGCCATCGCTCGGGCCCTTGCCCCCGTAGGCGCTGACCGTCCGCAGGCCGAGCGGCTCGCTGGCCAGGTAGCCATGCTGCCCCGTGCCGCCGATTCCCAGCCCGCCGGTCAACCCGTGCGCCTCCATGTGCCGCCGGTCGCTGGCTGGCTGTGCGCCGGGCAGCACGGTGAAGCCGTACCATTCCTCCCAGGCGCTGGCGTACGTCGTCGGGAAATACTCACCCAACCCGTATCCGCTATGCTGGCTGACCATAAGCACGTTGACTCCCTGGGACAGCAGCGCGCGGTAGTTTTCGATTTCGTCGGCGGTCCAGGGACGCAGGTCATCGCCCAGCGCCTGCTCCGCGGCATTGCCCGGCCCGCCGCGGTACCAGATCACGACGGGATTCGTCAACTTGGTGAGTTCCGTTGAGATATCGCCGGAATAATCGAAGGGCATCCAGAATACTCCGAGCTCGTCGAGATCAGCCGCCAGCGCATCGTAATTGGCATCGTAGACACCGCCGTCATTGCGAACCACAGCCAGGTAACGTCCACCGGTGTCGACGCCGTCGGCGATCAGCACAATCGGCAGGCTGTCACCGTAGGCGACGTTCCAGTCCGCGTCCGTCACCTGGACGCGCACCGTGTACACGCCCTGCATATCACGGCTGGCAAGACCGTAGCTGTGATACACGTATTGCGCCGCCAATTCGTCGCCCATTTGAATCACTCCGTCGCGGAATGCCCACACATAGTAGCCATAGCTGCCATCTTCGTTGGGCACACCGCCGTAAGCATGGGCATGCATCGCCACTTCGGCGTTGCCCGTACCGTGGGGGCTGGTTCCAGCCGGTATGTGTACTTCATAGTGTGTGCCGGATGCTTCCAGCCGCAAATCCTGCCAATCATCTTCCGCCGACGAACGGCAGCTGTCGACCACCACGCAAACTCCCAGTTCGCCAGAACCACCGTAATAAAGCGCCGGGGCAAATGGCTCAAAACCGTCGCCCGGCTGATCCAGGCAGAAAACATTGCGGCCGGTCCATCTGTAAACCTGCACCTCATCCGGCGTGGCCGGATAGGCTGACTGGTCGTAGTCGACCCACCACATGAACCCGCGCTCGAACCACAGGCCCCAGACATAATAGGTGCCCCGGCTCGTCATCCGCTGGGCCCCACTGGCGTTCGGCACCGGTCCCCAGACCGGCCAGCCCAGGCTGCTTTCCCACGGCCCGGCCATACCCGCCAGTTGCGCCTGCTGCCAGCGCTTCAAGAGCACGCCGTAGATCGGAATGTGGTGATATGGATTTCCCGCAATATAGGCATCTTGCACGCTGTCGTTGAACGTCTCGCACCCGCTGTTAGCGTTCTCCAATCCCACGATCATCGACCTGTCATAACCGGCATCGACCGTGCCGAAGTAAAATTTCTGCGTCCGCGCGTCTGCTCCCGCACTAGACAGCAAATCACTCCGCCCGCCGGTCGGCGCGATCAGGATGTTGAACCACTCGGTTTCCTCCAGGTCCGGCAGGCACCTTGTCACGGAGCAAAAACGCTTCCAGAACAGGTCGGTCAACAAAAACGCCTCGGCGGCCGAGCAGTCGCCACCTGGCCCCACGCCCGGCGCTAGGTCGGACCGGTAGCACAGCTCTTCGAATTCCGCCATGTAATCCGGATCATTCCACATCAGCGGATCAGCATCCTGCATCGTCGAGAAAATCTGGTAGACCGCGCTCAGCGCATCATTGCCGCGCCCGCCCGTCGAATTGAACCAATTGCTGGTCGTGTGCGCTTCCAAAACCGCGGTGCACGCCCAGGACAGGTGCGAATCGCCAGACAAGATGACATCTTCAAACGCGTGTGTCTCGATGCCGTTTTCGCCGTTGCTATTACAGCCGTAGGGTGGCGTGACATCGCGCGGCGACAGGTTGTACTCCCCCTTGACAAATACATCCTCGGGATAGCCGCCATCACCCAGGTAACTCAAGCCCTTTGATCCGCTCGATCCGTGGCGGGCATAGCCGATCCCGTCCGCCAGCACCCGTTCATAGTCTTCCATCAGCATTTCGGGCGTGGGAGGTTCGACCGGCGTGGCCGGGCGCGGTTCGATGTACGGCTGGTTCCAGCCCGGGTCGGCCAGCTGCTCCTGCTGCCAGGCCGGCAGCGTGGCGATCTCGTATTCGGTGACCAGCACCGCGGTGCCCTTGGCCGCATCGGCCGACGACGTATTTGCGGTGTTGAACTCGCCTGCTAGGTCGGCGGTTCCCCCACCGCCGCCACAGGCGCTCAGGACCAGTATCGCGCCAAGCGCCGCGATCCCGGCCAAGTTTCGCTTCAGGTTCCCCATAACCCTACTCTCCTGTTTTTTCTTTCAGCCGTTTTTCGTACATGCCATCCTGCGGCATGCTTTTATAAAGGAAACGAGCGTTTTTTTTACGCTCCCCCTGTTCAACTCGGCCAGTAGCTTGTTATCTAGAGTATACCTGAACCAAGCCGGAACGGGGAGTTGTCGCCCCAGGAATGCAAGGGGTGGCGGCCAGGCCGCCACCCCACGTCAGCCGGATCCCGGCGCAGAATTAATCCCCGGATTTACTGAGCATTCGCCTTGTTGTCGTCGCCCGCGGTCAGCACGAGGATGATCGCGTCGCGGAAGCCGTTGGGATTGCCGTACTCCAACTGCTCGTTCGTGTCGCCGACGTTCGACGGCGCGAACGGGCTGCCGCCCAGATCCTCGGGATCCGAGCTGACCTCGCTTCTGGTCCAGGGCCAGACCTCCAATGGCTCCGTCGCGAAGCCGCCGTGGCCCTGCCAGGGCGTGGGATCTTCGCCGTCGCCGGGCACGCCGCCGCCCCCGCCGCCGCCGTTGGTGCGCAGCAGGTAGGTGATCCGCCGTTCATCGCCCAGCACGTCCCGCCCCTTGGTGCGGATACCGCCGTAACCGCCCAGCATGTACTGGTCGATCTCGGTCGGCAGGATCGCCTCGTCCTCGGCAGTGCTCGTA
>JAFGCY010000042.1 GCA_016932385.1 bacterium
CCTTCGGCCTGTCCTCTTGCGGCCAATGGCCATGAAAATGTATTGAGACAGAGTCGCAATAAGCACGGGCGGCCCGTCCGGGGTACGTGATGGCTTTGACTGTGTGGCAGCAGATCGCAGTCCCGCCCCGGCGGGACTGAGCTGCGTGTTAGTGATGGGCCGGTGCGCCTCGGGCCAGCGTCAATGGTAAACAAGTCCGTATGGGGAAGGATTGCCAGGGGGATGCCGGCAGGAAGCCAGCGTTCCGTGCCGGAGATGCGGCCGGGGCGGCCGTGCGGGCCGCGCCCGTGGGGCAGCCACGGCTGATCGACGCCGACATCGCGGCCGAGGTCGAACGCTTGCAGCTAAAGCGCGAGGAACGCGCGGCGATCAAGCAAACCCGCCTGCGCAAGTAGCGGGGAAGTGTAAGTCGTAAGCGTAAGCGCGGTAAGCAGGCCGCCTACGCCACGGTCTTGTCCATCAGTTTGCTAGCTTGGTGTCAGACTCGAGATCGCAGTTTCGCCAAGATTGTTATGATGTAAGATCAATAACTGCGTTTCTGAATACTTGGAAGCTGCGGCTGCGATTGCGTGCAGGATCCATATGTGTGGAGATATTCCTTGCAACTTCAATCTTTGGCATTCGATCAGAATAATACCCATGATGCTTAAGTAGCCTTTCGAGTGATTCCCATGTTCCACCAGTAATGGCGTCGGGATCGCGGTATTTCCTCTGGTGTCGAATCGTCTCCGAAATCCGCGGGTAGGCCAGATGCAGCGCTTCTGTGTCCCCAAAAAACCAAGCCTCCAGTTCCTCTATTGCCAACCGGTTGGCTAGATGGAAATTGCCTGTGGTCGTCGATGTTTTAGTGACTAATCCTGCTGCTGTTGCGATTCCCTCCAACTCAGCCTTCAGTTGGTGGCAATCGTCACCGTCTCTGTCCACAAGCACTAGAACCTTCATGTCGGGCGGGATCCATGTCGCCAACGCTTGAAGCCTGTTTGGAAGATTCCTAAGTAACCTGTCTTTAGATTGGTGGTTGATTACTTCAAGGTATGTTTCCTCGGGCATCAGTAGAGGC
The DNA here is from genome assembly GCA_016932385.1 of bacterium. GTDB lineage: Bacteria > 4484-113 > 4484-113 > 4484-113 > JAFGCY01 > JAFGCY01. The sequence continues at coordinate 1,061 of JAFGCY010000042.1, forward strand.
AGTATTACACGTAAGGCGTTTTCTGCGGATGGTTCTTCAACATGTACTTGCAGCATCATAGCCGGCACTCTCTGGTTACTTCTTGGCGCGCGGCCGCATGCCGCCTTGATTGACTAATGGATCACCAGCGGGAAAGTGGCCTTCCATCCACAAATCGCCTAACTGAGCTCCGTTCTCGATATATGCTTCTATTTCAGGAATGGTGGAGGCACTTATTGCTCGCGTATAACCCTGTTCATCTCGGAAAAGTATAAACAACTCATCTGGCCGCAAACCATTGATAAAGAAGGGCGAATGCGTAGTAACCAACAACTGCGATTGATTGGTTGCTTTGCGACACTCCTCATTCAATTCCGGCAATAAGCGCGGGTGTAAAAAGTTCTCTGGTTCCTCAATACCAACCAGTGGTCGCGGTGCAGGATCGTAAAGCACAAGCAGGTAGGCAAGCATTTTCAGCGTGCCATCTGAAGCGTACTTAGCCAACACTGGTTCTTCAAAAGGAGCGTCTTTAATTCTTAGCAATAATCTGCCATCAGCAAGTACTTCGGGCGTAACGGTCTCCAAGCGGGGAACGCGATTTGCGAGAGTTTTCAAGATACGCTCGAGTAATGCAGGATGACGTTCCGCTAAATACTGCATGACATTCGCCAGATTATGTCCCGTTGGTGAAAGGTGTTCCTGGGCTCCAGCGTCAGGTGTGCCTCGCGTTGAAGCTAGCGTTAAGTAAGAAAGGTGCCAACCTGTGACAAAGCTTCTTAGAGCGCTTACTCGAGGGTGTTCTCTAAACTGACCAAGTGTGCTTATTGCCAGTGTCTCAGGTGAAATGAGTTTCGTTGGAACACGGGCATCTTCTTCATCTGGTACTTCGCCGCTGACGGCATAACCCTCGCCTCTTTCCATTCGTATAAACTCAAATGGTCGGCCAGCCTTCCCTCTCATCCGCCTCCATCTAAGGGTTTCCTTTAAAGCGAAGGGGCCGTCAATATCCTCGTCTATCTCAAGGTGGTATGTCATCACTGGCGTTTTTTCATTTCCGTATGCATGTTCTCTGTACTTAAGTTCAATTACGATCGGTCCTGTAGCACTTCGCGAGCGTAAATCCTTGAATCTACCGCGCTTTTCCCAGGCCCTTCTTAAACCTTCAGTGAATGATTCAGCCAGAAAGGCAAAGACATCGAACAGAGTTGATTTGCCGCTTCCATTTGGACCGAGGAATACGGATAGAGGTCTTAGTCCAGATAGCTTCACATGCTTTAGCACGCGGTAATTGCGTACTTCAATAGACTCAATTCGTGGTACACGAAGTGAAGAGCCTTCGTTTCTAGAGCCAGTCATATTGTTAGTTTAGCGCACTCACTAACGTTACGCCACCGTCTTGTCCACCAGCTTGCGGGCCTCGCGCAGGTCGACCGACAGCAGGTTGCTGACGCCCTTGGGCCGGCCGACTACGCCGACCAGCTTGTCGGCGGTCTCCATCGTCACCTTGTTGTGCGTGATCACGATGAACTGCTCGCCCTGGCTGACGTTGCGAATCAGTTTCACGAAGCGTTCCACATTGGCGTCATCCAGCGCGGCGTCCGCCTCGTCCAGGATGCAGAAGCCGGGGCTTCTGACGCTGTGCACGGCGAAGAATAGCGCCAGGAAGATCAGGCTGCGCTGGCCGCCGGAGAGGCTTCTGAGGCTATGCCGCCGGCCGCCGGGCAGCTGCACCTCGACTTCGACTCCGCTGTCGATGATCGCCTCGGGGTCCTCGAATCTAAGGCGCGCCCAGCCGCTGCCGAACAGCTTCAGGTAGGCCTCGTTGAAGCGGCCCTCGATCTGGCGCAGGCTGGAGCGGTAGCTCTTCTCCGTGGTGGCGTCGAGGTCGCCGACGATCTGCTCGAGGTCGGTCAGCGCGCGCGTCAGCTCGGCGGCCTGGCCGTCCAAAAACGCCAGGCGCTGGCTGTGCTGCTGGTGCTGCTCGATGGCGAGCAGGTTGACCGGGCCGATCTCCTCCAGCCGCTGGGACAGCCGCGCCTTTTCCTCGCGCAGCTTGCCGCGGCCCGCCTCGGACGCGTCGAGCGTCGCGCCGGGCGGCGGGGCGGTGATCGCCGGGTCGGCCAGCAGTTGGCTAAGGCTCAGCGAGTAGCGCTCCCGCAGTGTGGTCAGCCATTCCTCGATGCGTTCCAGGGCGCGGTCGCGCAGGGCCGCCTGGCTGACCTCGTCCTGCTCGAGGCGCGAGACCTCGGCCGACAAGCGCACCAGCTGCTCCTGGCCGCCTTCGGCGGCGGCTTCCAGCTCCGCGCGGCGCGTTCGCAGGCCGTCGAGGTTGTCGCCGGCGTTGGCCAGCGTGCCCGAAAGGTCCTGGGCGGCCAGGTCGGCGCGCGCGGCGGTGTCCTCGTTCTGCTTGATCTCGTTTTCGTGGTCGGCGAGGCGCTCGTCGCTCCTGGCCAGCCGGTTTCGCAGGTTGTTCAAGCGCTCGGCCAGGTCCAGGCCGGCCTGCTTCAGGTGCAGCCCGCGCTGCTCGGCCAGCTCGCTGCGCGTCACCGCCTGGGCGTGGGCCTGACGAGCCGCTTCCAGCGCCTGGGTTGCCGCTGCGCGCTGTGCATCCAGCTCCGCGCTCGCCGCACTGGCCTCCGCCCGCCGGAGCTTGATCTCCGCGAGCTCCGTGGCCAGCCGCGGCAGCTCTTCCTGCAGCTTGGCGTGGTCCGTCTGGAGCTGGCGCGACTGGTGTTCCAGCAGTTGGTGCTCGGCGCGGCGCTCCTCGATCGCCTGGTGCAGGCGGTCGGACAGGCTCAGAGCCTGGCGCAGGCGCTCCTCGGCCGCCGCCAGCTTGCTCGACAGCTCGTCGCGATTCCACTGGCCCTGGGCCTGGCTGGCGCGCAGGTCCGCCAGCCGGTCCTCGGCCTCGCCCAGTTCGGCCTGGGCCGAGGCGATCTGGGTGTCCAGATGCGACAGGTCGCTGACCCGCGCCACCTTCAGCGCCCGCTCGGGGGCCGGCGCGCCGAGATAGGCGAAGCCGCGGCCGACAAGCGCCGAGCCGTCGGCCAGCACGGCGGCCGCCGCCTGCGGCTCGCGCGCCAGCAGCGTCCGGGCCTCGTCCAGGCTGCTCACCGGCAGCACATCGCCGAGCAGCGCGAACAGCGCCGCCAGCACCTCCGGCGGAGCACTGAGGCTCCGCCAGAGGGACTCGGGATGCAGGACAGGCGTGTCCGCGCCGGTCAGCATCAGCGCATCGCCGCCACTGCCCGCCAGCACACTAAGCGCTGCCGGGCAGGCGTCCGGACGGCCGATCACGGCGTCGCCCAGGTGCGCCAGCAGCCGGGTAAAGGCCGGCCGCAATTCATCGGGGAATGTAATCTCGGTAACGCGTTTTAGGCGGCTGGCCAGCGCGTCGTCAGCCAGCAGCCGCGCCGGTCCGCTTTCGGGATCCTCGGCTTCCTCGGCCAGTTCGGCAATCGTCCGCCGGCGCGAATTGAGCTGCGCCAGCCGGTCGCGGCGCTGACCGCACTCCGCGTCGGCACTGCTGATATCCTCGGCCAGCTTGGCCAACGCCTGCTGCTGGGCCTCCAGTTCATCGCGCTGCTCGCCGACTGAGAGCGCCAGCTGCTCGGCCTGCTGCTGGTGCGTCGCCAGCTCCTGCTCGCCTTCAACCAACCGGTTGGTTGACACTTCCAGACGTTCGGAACGCTCGGCGATCTGCGCCGCCAGTTGCCGGTCGTTTTGGCTCAGCGACTCGATGTGGTTGGCCAGGCGTGCTTCCTGCTGGGCCAGCTCGAAGCCGCGGTTGGCCAGCTCGGACTGGCGGGCGGCCACGTCCTGTTCATTGCGCTGCGCTTCCTCCAGCTTCGCGCGCAGCTCGGTTCCGCTGGCGCGCAGCTTGTCCAGTTCGGCTTGGTGCGCCTTGGCCTGTTCCTCGTTCTGCTCCAGCTCGGTCTCGCTCTTGTTGACTTCCGCCAGCAGCGTTTCACGGTCCTGGCGATCCTGCGTGAGTGCCTGGCGGGCGGATTCCGCAGCGCGCCGGGCCACGGCGGCCTCCTGGCGCAGCTGCGCCAGCCGCTCGCGCTTCTGCGCCAGCACATCCTCACCCATCGCCAACTCGTGGTCGACCTGCTGGCGCGCCGCTTGCACCCGGGAATACTCGCGCCGTCTTTCCTCCAACTCGCGATGCACGTTGGCCAGCTGTTCCTTTATTTCCTCCAGGGACTTGGCCGTGCCATCCTGTTGTTTCTGTGAAAACTCGATTTCACGACGTATTTCATTCAGTTCGACGGCGCGCAGCTGGTCGCGAAACGTGATGTGTTCCTCGGCGAGCTTGCGCTGTCCGGCGAGGTCCTCGACCAGCTCGCGCGTGTTCGAGCGGATATCTTCCAGGCGCTCCAGGTTCTGGCGCGTGCGCTTGAGCTTGTTCTGGGCCCGCTGCTTCTGCTGGAGCAGCAGCGCCACGCCGGTGGCCTCGGCCAGCCAGCTGCGCAGTTCCTGCGGGGTCTCGAGGATCTTCTTTTCCACCTCGCCCTGGCTGATCGAGAACACCGCCGAGCGGCCCAGGTTGAAGCGGTTGAACAGCGCGTCGATGTCCTTGAGACGCACGGGCTGGTCGTTGATGAAGTAACCGCCCGTGCCGTCGCGGAAGACGCGCCGCGTCAGGCTGATGCGCTGGCCGGGCTGCAGTTCCGCCAGCTCCTTGATCACCTGCGGAGTGCGGTCGTATTCTTCCACCGGGCCGGCGATATGGCGGGTCAGCTGCGTGCCGGCAAAGCCCTCCTGCTCGTCCAGCTGGCTGCCGATCGGCCGGCTGGCGGAGGCGATTTCCGGCAGGTCCAACTCGTCGCTGGCCAGCGCCGCCAGTCCCGCCAGGCTGTCTTCGGGGGCGACCATCTCGGCGGCGGTGCGCTCGAAGTGCAGGGTGACCGAGCACATGTTCAGCGGCCGCAGCTGGTCGGTGCCGGCGAAGATCAGGCCCGAGAGCTTGTGGGCGCGCAGCTCGCGGCCCGACTGGCTGCCGAAGGCGAAGTTGATCGCGTCGGCGAGGTTCGACTTGCCGCTGCCATTGGGGCCGACGACGCAGGTCACACTTGGGTCGAGGTCGACCACGGTCTTGTGCGGAAAGCTCTTGAACCCTAACAGCTCGATCTGGGCCAGCCTAAGCACGCGTAACCTCGCGGCATGCCAAGGCACGCCCGGCCCGGCGGATTGATGCCAAACTCTTCCTCCTCAAGACGAAACAAGGGGCACCGCCGTCCCGCGGCGGTGAAGGCGTATTATAGCGCGGAAACCGGACGGGCTCGCACGTGGATTGCGCCGGCCATGCGCTGAGTGGGGATTCGATCACGCGTTCGGGACAAGCTGAGAATTATTCCCCGGTGTTGCGTCGAATGAGATAGGCACAAGCCGCCGATGCAATGACTACGGCGATGACGATGACGCCGAAGCCGATCTTGTAATGCGTCGGAATAACGGTGGATTCTCCGATCAACGCCCCGCCGGGAACCGGGTTGGCGGTTTGCGTCAGTTTCGAGAAGATGTACCAAAGAGCCGCCAGAGTGGCAATCGTCAGTAAAGCGAGTGCTGTAAGCTTGGTTTTCATTCGGCGTGCTTCTCGCCCCAGTCGCGGTTGTAGGCCTGCCAGGCCACGAATGTCGGCATGTGCGTGATCTCCAGCTGCGCCGTCATGCACTGCTCGCCGGCGTTGTCCTGGGTGAAGGTTACGGTGATGTCCTCGGCCTCGTCGCGCCAGGTCCACTGTGCGCCGCCGATGGTCTCGACCGGCTCGTCGCCGAACTGCGCCTTACATTCGTCAAGCCACGCCGCGGCCTGTTCGGCGCTGACCCCCTCGCGCCGGTCGACCAGCCGGAACAACTTGTCGCGGTAAAGGGCGCAGATCAACTTGCGGACGGGCTCGCCCTCCACTTCGTCGAAGTTGATGTACTGGTTGACGGCCTGGCCGAAGTACTGCTGGGTGCGGGTGAAGCCGTTGCCGTAGCCCTCGGGGGCGTTGTAGACCTGGCTCAAGTCGAAGTTGCTCATCCCCAGCCTGAGGTCCGCCCAGCTCAGCCATGGATGCATCGCCGGAATCGGCTTGGCCGGGTCGAAGGCCGCCGCGGCGGCCGCGGACTGGGCCGGCTCCCGTGTGTCGGAATCGCGCGGGCAGGCCGCCACCATCAGGCAGATCAGGCCACCGAGTAACACTGCAACCAGCCGAGTAAAACGCATCGCTGAATTGTACCCGTTTGCCAGCAATTCCATGGCGATCCTTTGTGGCCGGTCAGGCGGAAGCCGTGGCCGGCCGGGCCAGGGCAATGACATGGGCGTCCGGATCGGCGCCGTAGGCCACGACATCGTTCCAGGGGCGCAGTTGGGCCGCGCTGATCGACGTGCCGCCGGACTCGACCAGCCGGTCCAGCCCTGCCTGGGGATCGTCCACGCGCAGGTAGAGCTCGGCGCGCGGAATGCCGCCGCCCGTGGCCGGATGTGGCAGGGGGCCGCTAATGATGCCGGCGATGCCGTCCGCGGGCATCAAGCCGAGGCTGGCGCCGTCATTGAGGACGAACTCCGTCATGCCGGGTACATCCAGCGCCGGCTTGCGGTCCAGCAGGCGTTGGTAGAAGTCGCGACTCACCTGCTGATCGGCGACGTACAGAATGAAAAGCACAGGTTCCATCGGCCGATTGTACTCAACCGGCCGGCGGGCCGGGCGGAACATCATCAATTTCAGGCAGTCTGGTTGAATGATCGTTATTATTTATCGTAATTATTTCTTTTCTCGAGGTGGAATTATTATGAGGTGCGGGTTGATAGCGGCGTTGATCGCCGCACTCCTGATCGGCGCCTGTGCCGCGGGCGCTATCGATACCAACGCAGAGCCGACCAAGCCGGAGGGGCTGGCCGCGGCTCTGCCGTCATTGGCTTCGCTGGCGGGATCGCACCAAGCCAGCGAAGCCCAAAGCGTCAATGTCACCGATCCCTATCAGACCGAAGGTACCGAGGTCGCCGGCGGCTCGCTGTTGTTTACCAGCCCCGCCGATGGCTGCGCCTGGGCGATCTTCGAGATCGACCCGGCGATCGGCATCCCCGTCGACGCCGTGGCCGAGACCACCGGCCCGTTGTGGCTGCTGGCCGGCGATTACAGCGAGGAATGGTGGGAGTGGACCGAGGTGCCCGGGGAAACCTCCAGCCGCGTCCAGTACTATGTCGATACATCCTGGGACGGCAAGTCACCCAGCGCCGTGCAGGTTACCGAGCCGTTCTCCGGCAGCGGCACCCTGTTCCTGGCGGTGGTCTGCCCGCCCGGGGCCAGCGCTAGCCTGGATGCGCTGGCGGTCAACATCACGATGCAGTCGGTCCTGTTGCAGCAGGTGAACACAAGCCTGGCGGATCGAAACATCGTCAACTGGATGTTTTACACCGAGTTCGACTACTACGAGATCTACCGCAGCACCGTCCCCGACGATCCGGAGCCGTACCTGATCCATACTGAGGACGGCGAGGAGGGCGTCAGCTTCGGCGAGTACTTCTTCAACGACCTGATTCCGGAGGACGACGGCGACTGGCTGCCCGACGAGCAGGACAACGGCACGGAACTGGACACGACCGACGACTTCCCGTCCGTCGCGCCCGGCGTGGACTACTACTACTACGTGCTGCCCTATTACGGGCCCGGGCTGCCGGCGGCGGCCTCCAACGTGGTCAAGGCCAACCACCCCTGGGGCGACCGGCGCACGGCGCGGCGCGAGCTGCCCGACACCACGAGCGAGATCCTGGTCTTCGCCGACCAGCTGCTGCCCAACAACATGACGGCCGCACAAGTGCAATGGTGCGCGGAGAACCTGGTCGGCACGCAGAAGATCTTCGACTGGCAGGCCGACGAGTTCCGCCAGTACAACGACGACTTCATCGTGGTCGGCTACCACCTGGGCAACGGTGCCGGCCCGATCGGCAACGTTCACGGCGATGACTGGGATGGCGACGCCGACTGGCCGTATGTCGACCTGCACGAGGACTGGTTCATCCATCCGGCGGGCTCCAGCCAGCCCGACGGGCGCTGCCTGCAGCAGGACTGGAACTGGTACGTCGCCGCCCCGGACAGCCCGTGGCAGGACTATCTGGCGGCGAACCTGTTGCAGCTATTGGGCGAGGACCACCTCGACGGCTGGTTCGTCGACTCCTGCCATCAGCCGTGGAACACCGACCCGGCGATCTGGTGGCCGAGTGGCATGGAGTGGTACGAGTACTTCACGCCCAAGCTCCATGAGATGCTGCGCACGGTCAACCTGGCGGCGGACGCCCATCCGCTCCAACCCTACGTCATTCCCAACGCCGGTCAGTACGTGACCACGGTTTCCGATATCAAGTACTACGGCGACGACTGGGCTTGCGACGGGATCATGATCGAGGGCCATGCGCGCTGGGGCTACGACGGTACACCGAACTACTTCGCCCTGTCGGACTGGATCCTGCAGCAGAACCGGATCCTCGACCACCAGACGCATGGCTTAGCCACGATCCTGCAGTCGCACATTTACACGCTGGATACCGCGGACCGGTTGTTCGTCTTCGGTACCTACCTGCTGGTCAAGGGCGACCATACGTACATCAACTGGCTGGGCGACGACGGCACGGACTGGATCCGGTCGGATGTCGGCCAGTGGTATCCGGAGTTCGACATCGACGACGATCCCTTCCCCTGGGGTGCTCCCAGCGGGGCAACACCCGCGACGATGGCCGACCTGTACGTGGCCGCGTATACGGATAACGGCGTGACCTGCGGGCCGTTCTACCGGCGCAACTACCCCAACGGCTTCGTGATCGTCAATCCCGGCAGCGCGGCGGTCAATTACCGCGTGCCCTGGACGATGCAGTCGCTTAGCGTGAACGGCGGCGGAAATGTCCTGGCCGACGGGACCACGACGGGCAGCTATTCGTGGAACATGCGGTCGATGGGCGAGACGGTTGTCCTGGAACCGCATACGGCGTTGATCGTGCTGGACGTGTACGACGCCAGCTGAGCCGGTCCAGGCTGCGCAAGAAATGAAAGCTGAGGTTACGTCCGGGCTCGTCCCGGGCGTAACCTTCTCAGTATCTGTTGGTCTGAAAGTATGAGCACACTAACGTAATAGTGTATCGCTTTAAATCGTAGGGAGCCGTAGGGTAGAAATGGTAAAAACTATTTAGCCGGTAACGGGCCCGGCAAGCGGACTGCGCCTTTTCCATACAGCATGATCCCGCGGTGCGGAGTCGCCCTGGGGGCTTGTTGCTGGCGGTGCGGCTGGTGTCCTGCGGCGGTCGGACTCTGATCGAAGCAGATGCGGGGCCGACAACTCCCGCCACCCCTGAGCCGCTGCCCGCCCGGGCAGAGCGCCAACCAAACCGCGTTAGAACCGGCCACCGCCGAGACGTTAGTGGTCACGCTGCCAGCCTGCAACAAGGATGGGCTAAGAAGGACGATACGCATGTCCTGTACACCGAAATGATACAGGCGCAGCCATTATTTGATAATCTCATCAAGTGTTGTCAAAGATGGCAGAAGTGACTGGCAATGGCCGTTTCGCCAGCGAACTACATGGGGATAGCGCTGTGAGTAAGCTGTAGCTATTTCAGCGTTGTTATTCCAGACAGAATACTCCGGCTGCTAAAAGAACCCTGTGGCTAGCGGACTTTCAGTTTTACTTATTCAAAATGGAAGTTTTACCTGATTCTAACTTGCCTGTCGACATGCAATGATACTATCCAAGTGTTGTAGTGTGGCATATTGTTTGATCTTCCTTTCAAGTATGAGGTGGATGATGCTGAACGTGAGCATTAGCATAAAGCAATTGCTAGCTTACTTGGCTTTGATCGTTCTGATCGGGCTCTGCGGCTGGTATGGCCTGGTTGGAGCCAGCAAGATCCAGCATGAACTGGACCAGACGTTCTCGGTCAGCCTGAAAGCGATGGACTTGCTGATCGAGTCCGATCGCGACCTGCAACAGATGCTGGTCGCGGAACGCACGATGTTGTCCACTGATCCAACCAGCGAGATATTCGCGTCGGCACAGGCCGACTACACGGAAAATTACGACCAGTCGCTGGATCGCTGGACGCAATATACGGAATTAGCGCAAACCGACGAGGAGAAGGTCAAGTTCCCTGATTATGACAGTGCCCGGGCGGCCTGGGCGGAACTCACGGCGGAGGTGGTTGCCGGTGCCGCCTCGGAGAATCCCGCGGTGCGCGAAGCTGCCCGTGAATTGTCGCTGAACGAAGCCGCCGCCGGCTTCGAGGCGATGCGCGACGTACTCGATCAATTGACCGAGATCAACCTGGCGCAGGCCGAGGAGTCGCAGAAAGCCGCGAAAAAGTCCTTCGACCAGACGAAGATGGTGATTATCGGCATTACCGCGCTGGGTATCGTGGTGGGCATCATTCTAGCCATCGTGACCGCCGTGATGATGGGGCGGCCGTTGCGCAAGCTGGCCTGGGCGGCGCAGGCGCTGGGCCAGGGCGACTACACCTTCACCTTGCAGCGCTCGCGGATCCTGGACGAGGTCGGTCAGATGACCAACAACTTCATCGACATGAAGGAGAAGATGCAGACCACCACCGCCGAGCTGATCCGCAAGATGGTGGAGAGCGCTACGAACGTGGCGTCGTCCAGTGAGCAACTGAGTGCCGGCGCGGATGAAGCCGGCAAGGCGATCCAGCAGGTGGCGACCACCGTGCAGGAAGTGGCCAAGGGTAGCCAGGAAACGACGACCAGCGTCACCCAGGCCCAATCGAACCTGGAACATACCGCCGAGGCGATCCGGACTATGAGCCGTGATATCGAGGATATGGCGAGCTACGCCACCCAGGCCGCCGAACAGGGCGAGGAAGGCCGTAACGCCGCGAACAACGCCGTCACGATCATCAATCGGGCCGCCAGCAGCGTGAAGGATACCACCGAGGTGGTCCACAGCCTGGGCGGCAAGACCCAGCAGATCGCCGAGTTCATCGGGATTATTACCGGCATTGCCGACCAGACGAACCTGCTGGCCCTCAACGCCGCGATCGAGGCGGCGCGCGCCGGCGAGGCGGGCCGCGGCTTCGCCGTGGTGGCCGAGGAAGTGCGCAAGCTGGCCGAGGAAAGCAACACCGCCGCCGGCAATATTACGTCGCTGGTCAAGGCGATTGAGGGCGAGATGGAAACCGCGCTGACCGCGATGGAGCGCAGTGACAAGGAAGTGATCGAGGGCGCCACCACGGTCGACCAGACCAGCCAGATGCTGGCCGAGATCGTCAAGGGCGTTCAGGTGATCAACGAGAAGATCCAGACCACGCGCAGCATGGCCGAGGACATCAATGCCAAGACCGGCGAGGTCGTCGACCTGATGCAGACCGTGGCCAGCGTGGCCGAGGAGAACGCCGCGGCCAGCGAGGAAGTATCGAGCGCCACTCAGGAGCAGACGGCGACGATGCAGGAGATCGGCGCCAATGCCAATACCCTGGCCCAGTTGGCCCAGGACCTGCAGGAAGCGGTGGTCGTATTCAAGCTGTAAGAAAACTCCGCCAGGCGGAAACGAAAACCGATCTACCAACGGGGCGGCGTACCGGCGCCGCCCCTTTTTGGGGGGCTGTCAATCCCGCGTATCCCCAGCTCTGCCGACTTGGCGACCCTGTTTCGGGCAAGCTGGTTTCAGGGTATCGCTAAGTATAAGCGGTCGGGGATCGTGGAGGTAGTCATGGTCGGATCGGGGATATCCTTCGCATGTAATCGTTGGCTGGCGGTTGCCGGCGCGGCTCGCCGCATTGACTACGGGCTGATCACAGTGAGTCAATCGGGTAACTTCCTTCAGCGTAACCATTGTTTGCCGCCGGCGTCTATACATATACTCAGATAATGCGGGACAAGCGTACACGGCGAGTCTTATGGGGAACATCATGGTAGGGAATAGCAAGTGTAAAGCCGGATTGGCAATATTCCTGATCTTTATCCTTGTAGTGGTACTCTCCGCCTGCGACGGGCAGACTGGATTGGTCAATGAGCCGGTGACCGGTGACTTTGCGCAAACGGAAACCGCGCCGGCGCAGGACGCGGCCGCTACCGACGCGCAGGCGACCGGCCTGCCGGGCCTGGATGGTGCTGGTATCGAGGCCAACGTCGCCGTGCGCGAGAGCCGCTTTGACCTGGCGGATAACCTGGCCGGCAGCTCTTTGTATCGTAAATCAGACGGGCTGGTCGTCGATTCCGAGGAAGGCCTGGTCTGCCTACATACAACCGATAATCCCGTCTGTTGGGTGGTTTAAGCCTGTGGCTACTACCAGGACGGCGAAACCAATGAAGCGCTGAGCTTAGACCTGCAATACAACCTGCCGTCATCGTTCTTCGTTGGACTCTCGGACTATAGCGAGAACACCTGGCGCTGGCTTGAGGTGGACACGGTCTCCGCCAACTGCGTAATCGATATGCCGGATGATATCCAGGTCCTGGATGAAACCGGCCGGTTGCTGGTACTGGCTGGCGGTCGATGGATCTCATCTACGGGACGACTCCCTTTGAGCCGATCGCGGGCTCGTTGCTGGAAACCGGCACGGGCCTGGCCTTCCTGGCGTACCTGCCCGACACCAGTGAAGGGCTGCTCTTCTACCACTTGCAGATGACTAGCCGGAACGAGCGGCGCATCGGTATCTGGCCCCGCATTCGGGCACACTTCCGCTGTCAAATTCCTTCACAAATGTGCCTTTGCCTGTTGTGACCTAGCCGGTAGAATTACTCGTATTGAAACGGATGGATATGTAAAGTGCTGAATCGGGACATGTAACTACCGGACATGAAAGGAGACGGTAATGGAGAGAAAACGGGAGGTTCTTCTCGCGCTCTGCTTGGCTTGGTTAGTGTTGGCGGGCTGCGGTGGCAGTCAGAGTCAGGTTGCGGAGCTGACCGGGGGCGACCTCGAACAGATTAGCGAACAGAGCAACGATACTCAGCTGCCGGCAATGCCTGACGACGCGGTTGCCGGCTCGGCGGAACTGCCCCGGTTCGGCTCGGTGTTGCAATACATGTTGCTTGGCGGTGATGAGCCGTTGCAGATTTCGGGCAATGCTGTCATCGATACTTCGGCTCACAATACATATCTGGATGGCTCTACTGAATATTCTTGGGCGATATACGATTTTTACTGTGTTAACGAGCAAGAGATTCCCGCGTTGGTCGAATTGCAGATGGCTGTTGATGTCATCAGCAGCGTATTCATCGGCTTCTCTGACTACAGCACGGGCAACTGGTTCTGGCGCGAATTTCCCTACATGCATGCGCCGCTACGCGTGCCTGTCCTGCCCGGGGAATCGGCAATCAGCTCAACTGGGCACTTGTTCATGGCGATCGTTGCGCCGATCGGGCAAGGTGCTCGGATCGATGAGGCCAAGCTGGTGCTGGATGCGTTCGCGCCGCACCCGGTCAATCTGCAGGCCAGCGGTGGTGAAGCATTCGCGGCGATCGAACTGAGCTGGGACGACCCGACGGTCACGTATCTGGGATTCGTCTACGACTCGATCCAGCTTTTGCGCTACGATCCGGAAACCTCCGATTGGCTGGTGATCGCCACGCTACCCGCGCACACGACTTCCTATCGTGATGTGCAGGACCGCGAGAGCAACCCGATCCCGTATGACGAGGATGTGGATTACAGCATCCGTACGATCGTTGATACTCAAACCGGTCCGGCCTCGCCGGCCGTAACCGGCCGGCGTTATCAGGAAGGATATAGCTTCACGGCATCCCAGGATGCCTATGCCGACCGGATCGAGCTGGCCTGGGATGAAATACCCGAGGCAGATGGTTACGACCTGTATTACGCGGAGGAAGGCACGGACTGGGAACCGCTGGCCAGCCTGGATGGATCGTCGGCTACAGCCTTCACGCACGCCTGGAATGCTCCCAGTGGCAATGAATGTGCAGTCAACACTGTATACAATTACAAATTACAGCCCAGCACCGAGCCGGACTCGGATCAGCTTCCGCAGACTTCCGGCAGCCGTCTGGTCAATTACCCGAATATGCTGATGGCGAGCTATGGTGAATACACTGACCGGATCGTGCTGAACTGGAACGATACTAATGCGGCGGCGGTTGGCTACAAGATCTACCGCGACAGCCAGGATGCCAGCGGCGTGGTCGGAAGCGTGATTGGCACCCAGACCTGGGAGGATACCGATGTCGATGAGAACCAGCACATCTACTGGCTGAGGCCGTATATCGGGTCCGAGGAGTATATGTTTTCCTGGCATGCCGTTGGCAGCGTGCTGGCTGCGGGCTGGAGCCTGCACACACTGGCTGCCGGAGCTGAGGTGAGACACATTGCAGTGGCGAGCACGGGAAACAAGCCGGCATTTTGCTGCGTGACGAATAATCTCAATGTCATATTTGCCCAGGCCGACTCGGATGCACCGGCATCATCCGCGGACTGGACGATGTACGAGTTGGAAAGCGATGACGGGACCTATCGGGCAGCTATGGTGCAGCCAGCATTGTTTGCCGTCAATGATAGGCCGGTGGCGTTTTATGCCAAGTACGGAGTCGATGACGCTACGGACTCACTGGTTTGTGCCCAAGCATCGACGGCCGAGCCGATGGGCAAGCTCGAGTGGTCTTTCCATGAGCTGGATAGCGACGCGAACCGCTCGTATTGCATAGCGGGTGCCGCGGCATTGGAAAACCGCCCAATGGTCGCCTACAACTATGCCGGAGGCTCGATCAATCCATTGTATTTTGCGCGTGCCGTGGTGGACAACCCGTCTAGTGCCAGCGATTGGGCTATCCATGATGTGGTCTCAGACGAGGTGTATGGCTACGGCCTTTATGCGGGCGTAGCGGATGGCAAGCCGGTTGTTACTTATGATCAATATCCCGATGAGCCATACATCGGGTTGGCAACAACGTCTGCTCCTGAAACGCACTGGGACTGGCAGGCTGTGCAACTGCCTCAGATTGAGCTGATTCTCAATGGTGCCCTGACGAAAGTGAATGGCAGGTATAACCTGATCGGCCAAGATTCGAGCTCGTATGACGGCAAGCTGTTGCTTGCCACGGCCGCCGATGGCAGTCAGACGGACAGCGAATCCTGGCAGGCAACCGTTATTGACGGTTACGCGACTCCTGCTATTAGCCCAGATCTAGCAACTGATTGCCAGTTGCTTGTCGACCAGGCCAACCGGTTATTGGTTATCTACGAAGACGACAACACCAGAACGATCAGGACAGCCCAGGCGCTCGCCGACAACCCGCAGGGGCCGGAGGACTGGGAACTTAGGACCATCTGGAATGCTTCGATCGGTGGTATGACATTCGGTGCAACCTACGTGGCAGGCCACCCGATCGTTGTCGTAACGGAGGGATCCGATATTATCTGCCTGTGTCCGGAGCCGTGATCGCCGGCTACTCCGCCTTGGGCGGGCGGCGCATCAAGCGC
Source organism: bacterium (assembly GCA_016932385.1). Classification (GTDB taxonomy): domain Bacteria; phylum 4484-113; class 4484-113; order 4484-113; family JAFGCY01; genus JAFGCY01. The sequence continues at coordinate 16,462 of JAFGCY010000042.1, forward strand.
TTGATCGCTTGCTGGGCGGGTTCGTCGCCGTAAAGGAAATGGTGCACCTCGGCGGCGATCGGCAGGTCGGGCCAGTCGGTCAGGGATGTTCCGCCAACGGGCGGAAGTACTTGCCGGTTGTAACCTGTTCGCGTGCCAGGCGTCTTAACACTTGAAAACAAAAGTGCAGGTAGCAGTAGCCGGATAATCGCAGGAGTTTGGCATGAGTGGCAGCGGGAGCCTTTTCCACTGGCTGATGGGAACAGCGCTGGCTGTGGCGTTGACGTTGTCGAGCGCCTGCGGTGGCTGGCATGCCGCGCAACTGGATGGAAATCCAGCCAATGATCCCGATCCGCCGGCGCTCTTGACGGCAACTGGCCCGGAGCGGGTAGTACCAGCTGGGCAGGCTGTACCTTTGCCCAACAGCGTGGGCGCAAGCGGGAATATCACCACGCGGCAAAGCGGATTCGCGTTGAACACCAGCGTTAGCGGGGATGAGTACTTCTTGAAATCCGCCGCGGCGCTTCCCGATAATTCCCACGGGCTGATGCAACTTTACACGGCAACCGAACCGGTGTGCTGGGCGATCTATGCGGTTGAGGAGTTCACGCACGATGAGGTAGTCCAATCGCTTGAGATCAGCATGTGCCAACCCTGGCCGTCAGTTTTTTATGTGGGCGTAGCCGATTTTGCGAGCGATACCTGGCGTTGGCTGGAGGTGGCGCTAATCGATGAGACGGTTGCGCTGCTGATTCCAGCTGACCTGCAGATGCTTGACGGTGACGGCCGCGCGCTGGTCTGCATCGCCGCGCCAACCCAGGAGTACGTTGAATTCGCCGGCATTGCGTTTAGGATGGACGTGCCGGCGCCACCACCGTTGGGATTCAGCGCGACCCTGGGTGATTACAAATGGTACGTCGAACTGACCTGGGAGGATCCGGCTGACAGCTATGCAGGTCTGGTTTACGAGTCGATCCTGGTGTATCGCCGCCGGATCGTTGACCCGAATTTCAGCTTGCTTGCCGAGGTGCCGGCGGGAACAACATCCTATCAGGATCAATTCAGCGACCCGGACAACCAGCTGGCGACGGAAGTCGGGATGATCTACTGCCTGCGTACGCAGCTGGCCCAGGGCGCGGGTCCGCCATCCGAAGCCAAGGCCGGCTGGGTCGGTCCGGCACCGCTTAATCTGGCAGCGCAGCCAGCCATCGTTCCCGACCGAATTGTCCTTACTTGGGACCCGCAGCCATACGCCCAGTCCGCGGTACTCGAATACCGCAAGGCAGGCACAATAGACTATGCGGAGCTCTGGTTGTTGGAAGACGTCGCCAGCGACAGCTTCGAGCACACCAGGACCAGCCCGTCGGGCCGGGAGTGCGAACTGGGCCAGGTGTATGACTACAGGCTGCGTTATATCTATTCATTCAAGGTTGAAGCAGACTATGCTTCAGCGAGCCGCCAGCTGGAGCGACCGACCGGCGTTATGGCCTCCTGCGGCAATTACACCGATAAAGTGCATCTCAACTGGTATGGCAGCTATCCATATCCCGTGCATGACGAGGCGATTAGCTACTGGATCTACCGCGACGGCCAGGCCGAGGAGGACATCATCGCCCAGGTCGGCAACCTGCAGGAATACGATGATTTGACCGCTGGCGAATTGCTGCATGCGTATCGCATCAGAACCGAGTGCTTGGGTGATCTCAGTGATTTCAGCGATCCACCCGCCTACGGCGGCGCACTCAACGGCTGGGTGCAGTCTCATTTCGTCAGCGATGTGGAAAACTTCACGGCCTACAGCGACATGGCGATTGTCAACGGCAAGCCCGCCATGGCCTGCGTAACCAATGCTGACTATAATTGCGGCTTAGTATTCATGCAGTCGCCGGAGCCCATTCCGGACAGCGCGGAAGATTGGAACAGCCACGAGATCGCGGCCTGCAGTCAACACAAGGTCTCGCTAGTGGAAATCAGCGGCCGCCTGGCGGTAGCTTACACGTACGGTGGACTGAAGCTGGCCCTGTCCAGTACGGTGCAGCCGACCAGCGCCGCGGATTGGCTGGTATACGAAATCGCAGACACATATCCCGAGGACAAAGCTGTGGCGATGCTCAGCTACGGCGACCGTTTGTGGATCATCTACTGGGCTGACGATTACTTATGGTGCGCTCGGGCCACTACCCTGCATCCAGCCAGCGCTGCGGATTGGGAAAACCACCCGATAGTCGAGATGGAGCTGGCCAACCCGGACAACCAACCACAAGTATCGCTGGCGATTATCAATAGCCGGTTGGCGCTCAGCTGCCAGGGATTGCTCTATGCCCGGGCCACAACCGATACACCAGTGACTACAACCGACTGGCAGCTGTGCAGTGTGGGCGAATCCACCAGTGGTTGGTACACTGAATTACTGGAGATTGGCGGCAAACCCGCAATCATCTACTGCGATCAAGACGAACACATCAGCCTAGCTCAGGCCGCCGTAGCGGAACCCGGTTCGTCCGCGGATTGGCAGCTTACGAACGTGTACGACATCGGGAACAGCCACAGTTGTCAGTCGCTGGTGTTTGATGGTTTGCCGGTAGTTTGCTTTGAGGATGAAGGTACGGGTTTAAGCTCGGACCGTGGAATCATGCTCGCCACGGCCCTGTCGTCGACGCCGGCGGGCGAAGCTGATTGGGAGATCCGGTGCATCCTCGCCTCGAACAGCTCCACTTGGACAGGCTCGTTGCTTGAGCTGAATGGTGGCTTGGGTTTGAGCTGTAATGTCAGCGTAGTCAACCAGGGCTTGGTCTTCGCCTATCTGCCGGCGGAGTAACGCCGGGAGCGGAGTTTACTCCGCCTTGGGCGGGCGGCGCATCAAGCGCTTGATCGC
>JAFGCY010000043.1 GCA_016932385.1 bacterium
GGCCACGCTCGCGGTACTGCTGGCCTGGAAGGAGTTCAAGCTGCTCAGTTTCGATCCCGAGTTCATGGCGGTGCAGGGCTGGCCGGTCCGCTGGCTCGACATCCTGCTGACCACGCTGATCGTCGTGGCGATCGTGATCGGGCTGCAGACCGTCGGCGTGGTGCTGATGAGCGCGCTCCTCGTCGCTCCGGCCGCCGCGGCGCGCCAGTGGAGCAACCAGCTCGGTCCGGTCGCGGCGCTGGCCGCGCTGGGCGGCGCGTTGAGCGGGATCGGCGGCGCGGTGCTGTCCGGCACGATCCCGCGCCTGTCCACCGGACCGACGATCGTGCTGGTCGCCAGCGCGCTGGTGCTGCTTTCCCTGCTGCTGGCGCCGGCTCGCGGGCTCCTCTGGGAGCACCTGCGGCACTTGCGCCAACACCGCGAGGTGCGGGTGGCCCAGGTGCTGGTCGGGCTGTACCGGCTGGCCAGCGAGCACGCCGATCCCACCTACCCGCACGACATCGCGACGCTGGATGCCGTCGGTTTGCACGCCGCCGGCAACACGATCGGGCAGCTGGAACGGCGCGGCTGGGCGCGCCGCGCGAACGGCAAGTGGGGCCTGACCGCGCGCGGGATTGACAAAGCACGGGCGCTGGAAGCGGGAGGTGCGCTGTGAGCGGCTTGAGCCTGCCTCTGCTGGCCTTGACCCAGCCGCAGTTGGAGATCATCGCGGTGGCGGTGGTGGTCAGCGCGGCCTGCGCGCTTTCCGGCGTGTTCCTGGTGTTAAGGCGCCTGGCCCTGGTCAGCGACGCGATCAGCCACTCGATCCTGCTCGGGATTGTGCTGGCCTTCTTCCTGACGCACGATCTGGCCTCGCCGCTGTTGATGATCGCCGCGGCGGCCACCGGCTTGGCGACCGTCTGGCTGATCGAGCTGCTCAACCGCACCGGCCGGTTCAAATCGGACACCAGCATCGGCCTGGTCTTTCCGGTGCTGTTCTCGATCGGCGTGATTCTGATTTCGCGCTACGCGGGCAACGTGCATCTCGACGTCGATGCCGTGCTGGTCGGCGAGATCGCCTATGCGCCGCTCGACCGGCTCAGCCTGCTGGGGTTGGACCTGCCCAAGGCACTCTGGGTGATGGGCGGAGTGCTGGCCCTGAACGTCGCGTTCATCGCGCTGTTTTTCAAGGAACTGAAGCTGTCCACCTTCGACGCCGGTCTGGCGGCGGCGCTGGGCTTCGCCCCGGCCCTCCTGCATTACGCGCTCGTCGCGGTGGTCAGCGTGACCGCCGTCGGGGCCTTCGACGCGGTCGGCTCGATCCTGGTCGTGGCCTTGATGATTGCTCCGCCGGCCACGGCTTTCTTGTTGACCAACCGGTTGGTATTGATGATTGTCTACAGCGTGGGTGCCGCCGTGCTCAGTTCCGTCGGCGGCTACTTCCTGGCGCGTTTTATGGACACGAACATCGCCGGCGCGATGGCGGCGATGGGCGGTGTGGTTTTCGTGCTGGCGCTGATCTTCGCCCCCGACCGCGGCCTGCTGGCCCAGCTGCTCCGGCACCGGCGCCAGCGCTGGGACTTCGCCGCGCGGCTCTTGGCGGTGCACCTGCTCCAGCACGAGGGCGACGCCGACGCGCAGTATGAGTGCAGCCTGCCGCACCTGCACGAGCACCTGCGCTGGACCGCGGACTTCGCGCGCGGGGTGGTCCAGCTGGCCCAGCGGCAGGGACTGGTCGTCTGCGGCGGCGAACAGCTGCAGCTCACCGAGCCCGGCCGCCGGCTGGCCAACACCGTGCTGGGCCAGAGCTAACCCCCGGCGCCGGAGCTTGCTACAATTTCAGCGATGACTTCCCCCCAAACCGACCTGGTAGTGGAATGGCGCGGGCGCGAGCGCTACGCCGGCACCTGGCAGCGCCAGCTGGAGCTGCATGAGAAGCGCCGCGGCGGCGCGTGCCCGGACACCCTGGTGCTGGTCGAGCACGAACCCGTGATCACGCTCGGCCGCCAGGGCGACCTGGCCAACCTGCTGTTGAGCGAGGAGCTGCTCGCGGCGCGCGGGGTGGATTTCCACCGCGTCGAGCGCGGCGGCGACATCACCTTCCACGGCCCCGGCCAGCTGGTCGGCTATCCGATCATCAGCCTCAAGGACCGCGGACTCTCCGTGCGCGAGTTGATGCGCGGGCTGGAGGAAGCGCTGATCCGCACCGTCGCCGAATACGGCATCACGGCCGGCCGCCAGGAAGGGCTGACCGGCGTCTGGCGGGGGGACGAGAAGCTGGCGGCGCTGGGCGTGGCCGTCAAGAACGGCATCAGTTTCCACGGTTTCGCCTTGAACGTCGCCACCGACCTGGACTACTTCTCGCTGATCGTGCCCTGCGGGATCACCGACAAGCGCGTGGCCTCGATCAGCACCGTCACCGGCCGGGCTGTAGCGGTGGACGAAGTCCGCACGCCGGCGGCGCGGCATCTGGCGCAAGTATTCGGGTACGGCGGTATAGTAGGAATGTGACCGCGCAGACAGGCACGCTGTTTCTGACCGACCTCGATCGCCGGGCCCGGGGCGACGCGCGGATCCACCTGGTCTCCACGGTATTCCTGGCCGGCCTGGCCGGCCTGATCGGCAATTTACGGCTCGACGAATGGGGCTTCTTCTCCTTCGGCGACTCCGCCGGCGCGCTGTGGTCGGCGCTGGGCACCGCCGCGCTGTGGCTGGGGCTGGCCCTGGCGATCAGCCATTTCGCCGGCACGGCTTACCGTGACTATATCGCCGGCGTCATGACGGACACGGGGCTGCTCTACCTCGTGCTGGAGCATGATCCGCACGAGGTGCTCAAGCCCCTGACCCAGCGCGAGACCTGGGCCACGCTGCGGCTCAAACCGGGCCAGGACGGTCTGAGCTTCCGCGGCCGCATGCTCTTGATGCTGAAGACCTATCCCGCCTGCGTGGCGTCGCTGGGCTTCCATCCCTACCCGCAGCTGCTGCGCTGGACGGCGCGGATCATGGACTATGTGCTGATCGCGCTGACCGCGACCTTCGCCTGCGTGATCTACCGCAGCGTCAGCGACGCGCTGGCCGCGATCCCGCCGGCGCTGCCGCTGCTCAAGGTCCTGGCCTGGTCGCTGTTGGCGCTGATCCTGGTGCGCGCCACGCTCGGCATCACGCGCCGCACCGCGCTGTGGCTGGCGCTGGTGGATGTATTCGTCGGCGATATCGACCGCGGCAAGGCGATTCTGGCCGGAGGGATGTGACAAAGGAATTCTTGTAGGGTCGACACTTGTGTCGACCGTAGCTGTGTCATATCTCATTGCGCGAGTTTTGCCGGTAGTAGGATTGCCAGAAACAAAGTTACGGTCGACGCGGGCGTCGACCCTACGCCGCCTCCCCTGGCCACGGTCAGCTGACAGCTTCCCTCGTCCATCGTCTAAGATACTTAGGCGAATCCGCAGCCCGCAGGGGAGTGAAGGCAATGCTGGAGAACGTGGACCGCTGGCTGGAGCAATGGCGCAAACCGGTCTGGGAAGCGCTGTACCGCCGTCACGAGGATGACTGTCGCCACGAGCTGGCCCAGGCCTTTTCCGGCTGGGAGCTGTACGCCGCGACCACCGACGAGCGCCAGGCCGCGCGGCTGTACTTGGATTTCCTGCAATGCCAGGCCGACGAGAGCTTCCAGGCCGCGCGCGACCTGAAGCGCGGGATCGTGCTCGACGCGATCGAGCAGCTGGCCAACCCCGTCGACTCCACCATCGCGCGCACGATGCAGGCGCGCGTGCTGCTGACCCTGCGCGCCTGGGCGCATATCCTGAGTGTCTATCCGCTGCAGCGGGCGGAGGTCGACCGGCTGTTCGCCCAGATTCCCGCCGAGGACCTCGACCACCAGTGCGTCAGCTACCTGGCGTTCTGGTCGTTTTCGGTGCGCGAAGCGCACTACCTGCAGATCGCCTACCGCTACTTCGTGACGCAGAGCGTCGATTTCATGGTCGACTACAGCCGCCAGCGCGTGAAGGTGATGCTGGCATTGACCGAGGGACGCTGCGTGCGCGACGACCTGGTCAAGCTGATCGAACTGGCGCCGCACCTGATGCACGCGCAGTGGATCGGCCGGCACGTCGCGGCGTTCTGCATGGACTCCGAGCTCTGGGACGACGGCCTGCAGGGCCAGCTGGCGACGAAGATCACGCAGTTGCGCGACAAACCACCCCAGGTCCCGCCCCGCAGCGAACCGGAAGGCTTCGTGATTAACCTGTAGGTGGGGACAATTGCAGCTGGCCCAACGGCCTATTCACAAACTGATCTCGTCCTCGCCCTGGCTCATGTCCGGGCCTTCGTCGTCATAGACCGCCTTGAGGTTGATCTCGTCTAGGTGCCGGTATTCCCAGAAGCCGTAGAACAAAAACTTGCCGATCACGATCGTCGCGGTGACCTCGAGCGATTCGGAGAATGCCAGCTTGTGGAAGTAGATGAAGTTCCAGAGCGCGACGGCGAAGAACGTCCAGCTGATCGTGAACGCGCGGTAACCGAGCGCCTTCTTGGAAAACATGTGCTTGAGCACGATCACGAGCTTCTGCTTGAAGGTCATTTGCCGCAGCCGCGCGTGCTTACGAGCAGCCGCCAGCCGGACGGCCTGGCGTGTGTCCATACTTTATTAGTACCAGATTCGCGGCGGAAAGTTCCTGGCCTGAGACAAATTGCGTGCTCAGGAGCAGGCCCGTCCAAGCGGCATTTCGACGCGTTAATCGTGTACAATCGATGAAAGCGGCAATCAGCCGCCCGGAGGTACGGATGGCTGCAATCGAGAGCGCGGGCCGGCGGCGCGGCAATGCGGCGCGACTGATCGCCTGGCTGATCCTGATCATCTGGGGTGGCTTCTGGGTGTTCTTCAGCGTGGCCGCTGGTCTCGCCGAGATCGGCGACCTGGGACCGCTGGCGCTCGTCATGCACCTGATCATGCCCGTGGCGATCGTCATCCTGCTGTGGATCTGCTGGCGGTTCGAGATCGCCGGCGGGATCCTGCTCATCGCCGCCGCCGTGTTCGCCTTCTACTTCTTCAACGTGCATCGGGCGGATGACTACGCGCTGGCCCTGACGTTGTTCGTGGCCTTGGTGATGCCGGTCGTGCTGGCCGGGCTCCTGATCCTGCTGTGCGGCCTGGAAGCGCGGCGCAAATAGCCGGCGGCCTGAGGCCCATCTCGCAGAACCGGTGCCTCGGCGATTCCACCGGAGTTGATTCGGAATGTCCGCTATAAGCTATTCGTCATATCGTAATATCCGAATAGTATTTTCTGCAACTATCAATTGCCCAAGCAACGCTTGGCCGGTTTGGCAAATCACCGCAAGTCCAGCTTAACCTACCCGCGACATCCTCCGCGGCTGACGGTATCGCCGGTCCGGCTTGTGTTTGTGGGGAATGCAGCCGGCGCAACGGATTGCCGCGCGTTGGGCATTTACCGGCCAATGCCGGACGGCAGTCTTATTCAGGCGTGAAATAATTCCTAGGACAAATCATGCTGGATTTGGCAGCATATGGTATTAAATATACGGGAATTACGCCTGGATTCCAGGCAGCCAAGCACAATGCGATCGATGCGGAGGAGAAATGAGGTTATTTAAGCTCGCGATAGTGTTCACCTTGATGCTGGCCGTTTTACTGGCCGCGGCCGGTTGTCCGGCACCCGAGGAGGAAACCAGCACGCCGGTGACCGCGGCGCAGGACAAGCCGGCTCCGCCCGCCGAGGTGGACGACAATGTACCGGCGCCCAAGCTGGTCAGCGAAGAGGCCGGCGAGATCAACATCTCCGGCGGTACGGCGCACATTCCGGTAATGGAGGAGGCGCAGAAAGTCTTTGCCGTGATGTACCCGAACGTCAAGATCTCGATCGCCGGCGGCGGCAGCGGCGTCGGCATCAAGCAGGTCGGCGAAGGACTGGTGCAGATCGGCAACTCCGGCCGGGCGCCGACGGAAGAGGAGATCACCACCCACGGGCTCGTCGAGTTCAAGTGGGCGATCGACGGCGTGGCGGCGGTCGTGCATCCGGACAATCCCGTCAGCGACCTGACCAAGGAGCAGCTGATCAAGGTTTTCGCCGGTGAGATCACCAACTGGAGCGAGTTGGGCGGCGCGGACAAAGGGATTAACGTTTACACGCGCGACGAAGAGAGCGGCACGCGCAAGGTGTTTGTCGAGCTGGGCCTGGACGACGGCAGCTTCGTGGACACCGCGAACGTCGTCGTCTCCAACGGCGCGATGAAGAGCGCGATCGCCCAGGATCCCGACGGCATCGGCTATGTCTCGGTCGGTCACATCGACGAGACGGTCAAGGGCCTGGCGCTGGACGGTGTGGCGCCGTCGCTGGAGAACGTCAAGAGCGGTGCGTTCGGCATCTCGCGCGGGCTTTATTCGCTGACCAAAGGCGAGCCTGAAGGGATCGTCAAGGCGTTCCTGGACTTCCTGTACACGGACGAAGGCAAGCAGATCATCACGGACAAGGGCTTCATTCCGGCCGGTTAATGCAGCCCCGGAGTGAACAGGCAGCTGAGCGGATCCTGCTCGTCTGCGCGGTGCTCAGTTCGCTGATCACCGCGGCCATTCTGGTATTCATGCTGATCATGGGCCTCCCACTCCTGGCGGGAGGCCGCATCTTTACGCTGGCCATTTCGGCCTGGGAGCCCGGCCGCGAGCTGTTCGGCATCTACCCGATGCTGCTGGGCACGCTGGCCGTCGCGCCGCTGGCGCTGATCATCGCGCTGCCGGTCAGCCTGGGAACGGCGGCGCTGATCGGGGTGGCCCAGCCCCGCGGCGCGGTGCTGTTCGTCCGGCGCTTCGTGCAGCTGATGACCGGCATCCCGACGGTCGTCTACGGCTTCGTCGGCGTGTTTTTGCTGGTGCCGTTGATCCGCGGGATGGCCGGGCGCGGTACGGGCATGTGCGTGTTGACCGCCGCGCTCCTGCTGGCCCTGCTGGTCGCGCCGACGATGATCCTGTTTTTCGGCGAGGCCTTCCAGTCCGTGCCGCGGGCCTACCTGCTCGCGGTTGATGCCATCGGCGCCGATCGCTGGCAGAAGTTTTGCCACGTGATTCTGCCCAACGCCTGGCGGGGCGTGCTGGGCGGGATCGTGATGGCCACCGGCCGGGCCTTCGGCGACACGATGATCGCGTTGATGGTGGCCGGCAACGCGGCCCGGGTGCCGCAGTCGGTCTACGACCCGGTCCGGACGTTGACCAGCCACATCGCGCTGATCAAGGCGGCGGATTACAACAGCCTCGAATTCAAGTCGATTTTCGCTTGCGGGCTGGCCCTGTACCTGGTGGCCAGCGTGCTCGTCGTCCTGATCCGGCGGATCGGCAGGCACGAGGCAGCTCGATGAACGGCCGGGCCGGCGAGCGCGTGTTTCAATTCCTCTGCTGGCTGAGCGCGGCGGCGCTGATCGGCGCGGTGCTGATGATCCTCGGCTACCTCGTGCTCAAGGGTGCGGGATCGCTGACGCCCGAGCTGCTGTTTGGCGATACCGACCCGCTGAAAGCGCTGACCGGCCGTGCCCAGGTGTTCGACGGCATCCTGCCGGCGATGGCCGGCACAGTGGCGCTGGTGGTGCTCTCGGTCGGCTTCGCCCTGCCCGTCGGGATCGCCGCCGGCATTTACTTCGCGGTTTACGCTCCGCCACGTGTTAAGGGCGTGCTGGCGTTGTTGGTCGATATCCTGGCCTCGGTACCCTCGATCGTGATCGGCTTGTTCGGCCTGGCGCTGGTGATCTTCCTGCACAAGCACCTTTCGCCGGCGATCCAGCCCTCGCTGCTGATCAGCAGCATCGCGCTGGCCTGCCTGGTGCTGCCCTACATCATCCGCACCACCGAAGTCTCGATCGATTCCATCGAGCCGGAGTTGAAGCTGGCGGGCCAGGCCTTCGGCGCTTCCAAGCTGCAGAACACGTTCTACATCCTGATCCCGCGGGCGCTGTCCGGTATCATCAGCGGCTCGATCCTGGCGATCGGCCGGGCCGCCGAAGACACCGCGGTAATCATGCTCACCGGCGTGGTGGCCTCGGTCGGCATGCCCGGCGCGCTCACCGGCAAGTACGAGGCGGTGCCCTTCTTCATCTACTACATCTCGGCGCAGTACGCCAACCAGCGCGAGCTGGCGCAGGGCTACGGCGCCGCGCTGGTGCTGCTTATGATCTGCCTGGGCCTGTTCGGCCTGGCGTTTTTAATCAAGCGGCGGCTGGAGAGCCGCTTCTTCTACCGCGGTTAGCGCCAGCCCTAAGTCAGGTCCGGGCCGAACGCCAGCAGATTGTCTCCGCCGTCGCCCACGTACACCGCGCCATCGGGCCCGATCGCCGCCGAGCTGTAGTTCAGGGGCTGGCCCGTGTCATAGGTCCACTTGACCGACTGATCGGACTTGATCGCGTAGATGAAGCCGTCGCTGCTAGCGATGTAAACGGTGTCTTCTGCGTCGAGGGTCGGCGAGGTGTAGATCCACCCCCCCGTCTCAAAGGTCCACTTCAGGTCGCCGGTCGGTGTGAGGGCGTAAAGGTTGCCGTTGGCGCTGGCGGCGTAAACCGTGCCGTCGGCGCCCAGCGCCGGCGAGGAGCGGACCTGGTCGCCCAGCTCGTAGGACCACTTGGCGCTGCCGTCCCTGTTGACGGCGTAGAGATACCCGTCGTGGCTGCCGAAGTACACCGTCCCGTCGGGGCCGATGGTCGGCGTGGAGCGGACGTTGTCACCCGTTTCGCAGGTCCAGCCGGGGCTGCCGTCCGCCCGTACGGCGTAGACGGTTCCGTCTTCGTCACCGATATAGACCGTGCCGTCCGGGCCGATCGACGGGGTGGAGCGGATCATGCCGTCGGTGGGGTAGACCCAGCGCGGGGTTCCGTCGGGATTGACCGCATGCAGGTTCTTGTCCGTGCTCCCCACATAGGCCGCGCCATCCAGGCCCACGGCCACGCCGCCGCTGATCAATCCGCCCACGGGGTAGACCCAGCGCTCCGAGCCGTCGGCGTTGACCGCGCACAGGTTGCCGGCCAGGCCGGCGGCGTACAAGGTCCCGTCGGGCCCGAGGGCCGGCGGGCCGTCGAACGTGCCGCAGCCCAAGTAGGCCCACTGCTGGCCGCCGTCGGGATTGATGGCGTGCAAGCAGTCGCTGCCGACATAGATCGTGCCGTCCGGGCCGACCACCGGCGAGGAATTCACATAGCTGCTCGTGGGGAAGGTCCAGCGCAGATGGTTGTCAGCCGGGCCGACGTGCGTGCTGCGCCGCGAGCCGGCGCGGTCATGCCCGAAACACCACCAGCTGAGCACCATACCGGTGCTGCCCAGTACGGCCGGCGTATCGCCGGTGACGATCAAGGCCGCGTACAGCTCGCCCGCCGCGTCGATATGCGGGGCGAGGGGCTCGATATCGACGCGGAGCGGGTCGGCCGGGCACAGCCAGGTCCAGTTGTCGTCACCCCAGTAGCTCAGGCCCACCCACAGCTTACCGGCCGCCGGGGCAGTCAACCAGTCCAGGTAGAGCAAGGACTCCGGCGTCATCGGTCCGAAGTTCAAACGGTAGATCGCCACCGCCATGTCCGCGTTGGACGGCGTAGCGCCGTCGACGGGCGTGAATACCGCCTGGCCGTCCAGTGCCTCGACGCGCTGGCAGAACCAGTCGGCGTTGAACTCGCCGCCCGTTAAATAAGCGCAATCGATGCTCTCACTGGCCGATTTCAGGGCCAGCGGGCCGGGCAGAGCAAAGCCTGCTGCCGGCTGGGTAGTGGAAACCGGCGCGTCGGCGACTAGCGTAGTGCCGCCGCAGCCGGTCAGCAGGATCGCCAGCGCCAGCGAGCACGACAATCGGAAACGATAGAGGGAATTGGACATGCTTTTGCCATGGAAACCTGAATGGAATGGCTGCACGACCGTCGGCAGTCGCTGGTTATTGTAATACGAAAACGCCACGGTGATACTAAGTTTATCCGCGATTTTGGCAGCCCGGCCGGGGCCCGAAGCCGGCCCGGCCGGTAGTGTAAAGTAATGCGAGTCCGTCATGCACCCGGAAGCCAAAATTCAGCTTTGCCACCTGTCCTTCGCCTACGGCGATAACCTCGTGCTCGACGGCCTGAACGCCGAGTTCCACGCCAACCGGATCACCGCGATCACCGGCCCCTCCGGCCAGGGCAAGTCGACCCTGCTGTCGGCGATCAACCGCCTGGCCGACGAGATTCCCGGCGCGCGCGTCACCGGCGAGGTGACGATCCATTTCAGCGACAAATCGCTCAATGTCTATGCCGACAAATACTATCTGCCCGATCTCCGGCGGCGCGTCGGCTTGGTGTTCCAGAAGCCCAACCCGCTGCCGGTCAGCATTCTCAACAACGTGACGCTGCCGCTCAGGATGGCCGGCCGGAGCGGCCGGGACGACATGCGGGATCGGGCCCGGGACGCGCTGGCGGCCGCCTTCTTATGGGACGAGGTCGCGGACCGGCTGGACCAGAGCGCGCTGGAGCTGTCCGGCGGCCAGCAGCAGCGGCTCTGCATCGCGCGCGCACTGGTGCTCGAGCCCGAGGTGCTGATGCTCGACGAGCCGACCTCCTCGCTGGACTCGTCCGCCGCCGGCCAGATCGAAGAGCTGTTGGTGTCGCTGCGGGAGCGCTGCACGGTGCTGTTCGTTTCGCATTATCTCGAACAGGTCAACCGGATCGCCGATGTGACCTACGGCATCGAGAACAAGCAGCTTGTGAGGGCAAGCTGAAGCCAAGCGGAACTTTTCGCGAAAAAAGCAGTCCCGTAAGTGGGGAAGAGCTATGGTGAAATACAACCGCTTCAACGATTTCAAAGGCAGCTGGTCTGTGGCTGTGCTGGCGCTGCTGGCCGCCGGCTGGCTGGTTTCGTGCCAGCCGCAGTTGGCCAACCCGCCGGCCCGTTACGGGTTCTATCGAAGCGACCAGCCCTGGCAGCTGATTGGCGGCGGCGGTACGGATGGTCTGGGCACGCCGTCGACCGCCAGCGCCAATCGGGACAACACTTCGGGCATCGCCGAGATCACGCCGGACGCCGAGGGCCGGTTCACGATCTGGGCCTATCACGACCCGCCGGTGGCGGAACTGACGGTACATCTGGCCGTGGTAAGTCTGGCCGAGGAAATCAAAGCCTACGACACCGCCGTGCTGCTGGAGCCCGTTGGCTACGGCACTGCGGATTATGCCGGCGGGAAGCAGGTGACGAAGTTCGTGTTCCAGGTGTCGGCGAACACTTACCGGACGATCTTCGCGGAGCAGGATCCCACGATCCAGGGCCGGCTGGCCTTGAAAAGCCCGCAGCTCGACCTGACCTATTTCACACTGGGCGACTGCCCGCTGGCCGATCAGGCCCGGGCGGCGATGCGGCCGCCGGCGAAACCGCCGGAGAGCAACGCAGCGCCGCCCAAGACCGGGCAGCAGTCGCACTCCGCCGCCGACCGGCCGGATGCGCCGCTGGAGCCGGTCTACGATACGGCCGGCGCGCTGGAGTTTTCCTATCCGGTGATGCCCTACGGGCCGGGCACCTACGAGGGGCGCAGCTTCGGCGCTGAGAACAAGTCCGCCGGCCTGCCGCCCGTCCACCTCGGCGAGGCTGTAGCCCTGGCACCGGGTACGCCGGTGCGCGCGGCGGCCGCGGGCCGCGTCGTGCTATCCGCCGCCGTCGATGGCTACGGCTGGGTGGTGGTACTGGAGCACGAACTGCGCGACGGCACCTTGCTGAACACGATCTACGGCCACCTGTCGGCCCGCGAAGGCTTTGGCGCCGTCGAGTCCGGCAAGTACCTTGATCGCGGGCAACTGGTCGGCTGTGTCGGCTGGCCCGACGAGTATCCGCCAGCCGTCGGTTCCGGCAACGGCGGGGCCGGCCCGCACCTGCACATGGGCCTGCGTGTCGTGGGCGCGGAGCGCGACTACGAGCCGGGCGTCGCCGGAGCCTGGCTGCGGTTCGACGGCACCGCGGATGACCTGGGCAGCCTGGGCCAGCACGGCGAACACACCGGCGGAGCGTACCTGGCCTACTCGCAGTTCATGCGCCGCGGCTACAACGCGTACACCATCGCCGCGCGCAGCGACATCTCCGCCGACGTGAACCTGGAGTGAGCGGCGCACGCCTAACCCGGCGGGAACACCAGGCAGCCTCCCAGGGAGAAGGCATACAGCGTTCCGTTGTCGCTGACTGACAGTTGTGCGATGGATTCCTCGCCGGTATCGAAGCGCCACAATTCAGACCCGTCATGCTCCAGGCAGATGATGTCGCGGCAATACTGGTCGTTTTCATCGTAATAGCAGTATACGAATAGCACTCGCCCGTCTTTATCAATCAGCAGGCTGTGAATAATCGTATTACTGCCACCCCAGGTGTAAAGCGTTTCGCCATGGGGAGAAATTGCCCGCAGCATGTCCGTATCCGTGCCATCCGCCGAGCGATAAACCACATACACGGCTCCATTCGCGTCGGCGCAGATATGACAACTGCGTACATAACCGTCGAGTTGGATTTGCCAGTTTTCCACGCCGGCCGAGTTAATGGAAAACAACTTATCCGAGTCGGTCAGGAGATAAACCGTGTCATCCGCCCCGGCCACGACGATGTTGTTAATCTCGTCATCGGCGGCAAAGCTCCAGCGCACCGTTCCATCCGCGGGATCAATTGCGTTGAGTGTGAAATCCTGCGGCTCGCTGGCTGCCGGTTTGCCTTCGACGGTGATCCCGGTGAACTCGATTAGGTTTTCGCCAACGAGATAAGCGATACCGTCTGTACCGATCGCCGCCGGAAAATCACTGCGGCAACGCTTGGCGGCCTGCAATCGCCAGCGGGCCGTTCCGTCGGAGTTCACCGCGTGCCATACGCCGTCGGAGTCGTGAACGTAAGCGGTTCCGTCGGCGGCGACAACGGGGGTGGTGACGAACGCATTATCCAGCGACTCGTATGTCCATTTAAAGGTCCGGTCTGGATTGATCGCGTACAACTCATCGGAATAACCGGCCAGCGGCGAGTACGGTGTCGCGTAAATGGTGCCGTCGCCGGCGAGCGCGCAGTAGGTTGAGAAACCAAAATACGGTGTGAACTGCCAGGTTGGCGACAGCGCCGCGTCGTATAAGCCGATCGAGTGGATGTAGCCGTATTGCCCATGCAGCAGCATCGATCCGTTGGCATAGAACAAGGGCTCGCCAGTGATATATGTGTTGAAGTCCATCACGCCAGGCTCCCCGATTGAAGCGGGCAGATTAGTCGAAACCTGCCGTGTATGCTGGGCATTGCCTCCGACCTGGCACCAACCGCCGGCCAGCCCCGACCACTCCTGGGTGGCCAGCCAACCCGTGGCGCTGGCGCTGGGCGCGCTGACGCCGAACGGTCCGTGGGCTGTCACGGTGTAAACGTGCGGGTCGGAACCGACGATCTCATAATCATCCCATTGCGGCGTGCGGCTCAAGGTAACGGGGGATCCACCGCCGTCACGGTAGACGCAGTAATGCGACGCGGTGTCGACAGCATTCCAGGTCAAAGCGATGTGATCGATGGCTGAGCCTTGGCTGGCGGCCAGTCCGGCTGGGACAGGCGGGGCGGCGCCCACGCCGTTCTCGATTGCGTACAGCGTGCCGTTGCGGGTCAGCAGGTACAGCGTGCCATCACTGGCAACCAGCGGTGAAAGCACCACCTCTTCTCTGGTCGGCAGCATCCAGAGCTGGTTGCCGTCGGCATCGATCGCGACTACCCCGCCCATGTCGGCGTAGGGATACGAGTAGCAGCCCATCCGCTGGCCCAGCGGCAGGAAACTGGTAGCGCCGGCATCCGCGATCAGCGATGAGTAGTACATCTCGCTGGTCCAGCGCCAGCCCCGCCCGGCGTTCTCGCTGTTATCGGCGCTCCAGCCCGGGGTGCCGTCCGGCGCGAAGGTGAACAGCGTCGTATCGCTCTGCACGTAGATCGTCTCATCCACGCCCAGCGCGAGATGCGGGCGGTTGTAGTTGTCCGGTTCATCGAAGGTGATGGATTGCATGACCGCGCCCGTGTTGTCCAGGCGGACGACTTCCGAATTCAGCAATGCCAGGATGCCGCCGTCCGCCAGGCAGGTGATCTGATATACCTTGGTGTCCAGCGAAGTGCTCCAGCGCTGCGTGCCATCGGCATTGATGCACCAAACGCTGCCAGAGCGGGAGCCGAGATAGATCGCACCGTCGTTCCCCGTCGTCAGACTGAGTTCCTGAACACCGGTGCCGAGGTAGCAAGTCCAAAGCGTGGTTCCGTCGAACGCGGTTCTGACCATGAGCCCGTTGTAGCAACAGACGACCAGGCTGTTCTCCTGGTAGACCATCGGGCCGATCGCGATACTGCTGGAGACGTTACGCATTAAAACGGTGCCACCGGACCGGTCGAGCCGGTAGATTTTTCTGGATGTCGCGACATAGACATTGCCGCGCGAATCGGCGGCAAAGCCTACGATGTAGTTATAGCAATCCGACTGGTCGGGCGGTACCTCCGCGGTCGAGACAGCGCCCGCCGGGCTGACCAGCGTCAGCTCCAACTCGCCGGTCTGGATGATCAGGTTGCCCGCTGAATCGATGATCGGATGGGTGTCGGTAACCGGTTCGAGCCCGGTGCGGATCCACTTGACGGCGGGCTGCGTGGGGCCAGTGTAACTGGAGCGCCGCGTGCCCTGGGCGTCGATCTCCGGCACGCCCACCGGCGCTAGTCCGTGATAGCTGGCCGTGCTTTCGCCGATTCGTTCCACGTTGCCGGCATGGTCGGAGCTGATCCCGATAACGCGGTAGAACCGTCCCACCGGTGGCTCGAGTCTCTTAGACAGACTCCGAACCTACTATGAGCATACCACAGCTAGCTAGAGAGGCTCATTCTACCCCCAAATAACCCCACTA
>JAFGCY010000044.1 GCA_016932385.1 bacterium
ATCGCAAACACAGTTCTTTGGGCCACCGACCCCCAGCGTCAAGGCTGGAAACTGTGAATAACGTCCTTGGAACTTACAACTAGGAACCAGGGACCAGGGACTAGTAAGAATGAGTAGCGCGGCGCCGTGCGCTCAGGCTGGATGCGGGTTCACTGCCGTAGGGGCGACGCCTGCGTCGCCCGCAACGCTGGCATTAGCATTCAGTCCCGGCGTATCCAGTATTGCATCCGGTCCTGGTTTCGTACTGCACGTGGTTCTGCCTGCAAGCATAAAAGGTCTACGGCCAGAGCCGGCCGTAGTACCCTCGCTTCGCCTAGCATTGAGATACTGCCTCTGCCGCGGCCTACGCAGGCGTAGGCCCTACACTTTGATACCGCATGATTACAGGGCGCACAGTCCCGCCTGGGCGGGACTGCGACATTTGAGGGTGGCAGGCAGGGATGCCTGCCCCACTGCAACGCTGGTCGCTAATGCCGCGGTGATCCCGTGCGCTATGCTTTCTTTATGGACACTGGGGACGGTGAAAACCACACTGCGGGGACCTACGATCCGGGGCCGTACCTGGCCGCTGTGGACTGGCTGGAAGAAGACGCCCAGCGCCGGCGCAAGAGCTTCATCGGCTGGCAGGTCGCGATTTTCGTCCTGATGTTGATTGCGACGATCATCTGTGATCTGTATGGCCTGGTCGGCGGATTGGCGTACGGGATTGCCATCGGCCTCAATGCCATTTTACTGCTGGCGGGTAGCCAATATGGCAATACCGATGAAACCACCGTTGCCCAGTTGAACAGCTCGGGTTTGGCGGGACGGATCGTGCGCGGCGAGTTGCGGCATGATCCCGCTTACGATCACATGCCTTCGCTGCTCAGGCGTTTCTATCAACAGGCCGACTATAGCGATCCCGGGCGCCTGATGCGCCATCTCGCGCGGGAATTGCGTTTCTATCTCACCCCGCCGCGCCGGTATATCCCGAGTTCGTTCTATTTCGCCTCCATATTGCTGATTGTGCTGTGCATGCTGCTGGTGTTTGCAATTCCGACGATGTATGAGGAGTTGAATCCTCTGCGGGCCGGGTTCATCGTGACGTTCCTGGGGCTAGAACTGAGTATGATCAACTTCGGGGCTTTTGGCCTGTTCGAGTACACGCCGGTGCTGACGGGATACCTGCGTGAGCAGTGGCAATCCCATGCCGGCACTGTGCCGGTGACGGAAACCGGTGATCCTACTACTCGGATCATGCTGATCCTGAACCAGGTCGAGAACGATGCGCGGATTGCGTTTGGGCAGCTTCTCGCACCTTACTTCTTTGTCAGTGTGATGGCATTAATTGCTCCCGTTGCTTTGCTGGGCATGTACCTCCAGCAGCTGTTGAATGCCGACGAATCCAGCTTCATGTGGCTGTATCTGATTGGCCTGATCGTACTGGCTAACTATCTGATTGGGGCGTATCTGCGGGCGATGCAGGCGCGGATTAAGCGCAAGCTGGACGGATCGGACATCGCGATGCGGATCGCGATCGGCGATCTCAACTACGCCGAGATCGAGGAGTACGTGCCCTGGCTGTTCAAAGGCCTGCTTAGGTTCCCGCTGATGCCGAGGGGTTACGCCGACGACCTGCGCAAAATGATCTGGCGGCTGTCGTTTCACCTGGACTGGTATCTGAAACCCCCCGCGACGTATATCCGGTTGAGCTGGGTCGCGTTGATGGCTGCTGCCGTGCTGGTTGTTGTTTGCGCTGTGTTGGTGCTAATGACCTGGTCGTCGCTGGGTCTCACGGTTGGGCTATGGCTGCTGCTGGGCGGGCTGATCGTGATACTTGCGCTGATTGGCTATGACGCTACGCTGTACTGGTACACGCCGCAACTGTTGGTCGCCAAGGTCCGCGAACAACTGGCGGCGGATGAGGGGGATGGCGAGTAGGGGTGTACGGCTGTGCGCCCTGTATTCGTGCGGGTTCCCGAAAAGAGAGGAGTAAGGAGATAGGAGTGAGGAGTGCTTTGATCAAAGTTGAAACTGGCTCCTCGCTCCTCTCTTGCTGATCGCGGGCACGGCGGCCCGTGCCACCAGGGACGGCTGCGCTACCGGTGATACGGGCGGCGCTCCAAGCTTCTCTCGGTCTCATGCGCTATGCTGTTTGCATGGACAACGGGGGCGGTGGCCAATACGACGCGGAGCCGTACCTGGCCGTGCTGGACCGGTTCGAGCAGCAGGCCAACCGGCGCTTTAGCTTGCTTCAGGCCGGCGAGATCACGATTGTCGGCGTCGCGCTCCTTGTCACCTTGATTGGCCAGATCAGCGGCTATCTGGACGACTACCTGCCGGCATATATCAGCATCGTGGTTTTTGGCGGCCTGATGATGCTGGTCAGCCGCAGCGGAGTGGCCTTCGACCGCAACGCGCAAATGCGCCTGGACAACTCCGACCTGGCCGGGCGGCTGGCCCGCGGCGAACTGACACGCGACATCGCGCGCGAGCATCTCAACTTCCTGGTGCGCCTGTTTGTGCGACCGCTCGCGGCCGGAGACCGGCTGGGCCAGCTCTGGCGGATCGCGCGGCATCTCCATTTCCACCTCAGCCCGCCGCGCCGTTTCGTCCCCCAGGGGTGCTTTATTTTCTGGCTGATTCTGATTGTCGGCTGCTTCTACACTTTCATTGCGTTGTCGGCGGGGGGGCCGATCCTGCTGACGGTCCATCTGATCGGATTGCCGATCATACTGCTGATGGCCAACCTGCTGGCGCATGGCGATAGTATCTATGCCCGGCAACTGGCGGCCTATCTGCGCCGCCGGTGGGCGGACGGCGGCTCCAAACCCCGTGAGGGACGGCTGCCCAACCCGACCACCCAGCTGCTGCTGATGACGAACCAACTGGAGGACGACACGCGCATGGCCGTCGGCCAGCTGGCCGGCCCGTATCTCGGGCTGGGGATCTGGCCCGTCGGCGGTTCGCTGATCTGGGCCGGAAACGCTCTCGCCAGGGAGCTTGAATGGTACAACGCCGGCTGGCAGATCCTGATCTGCGCGATCCTGTTCGGCCTGGTGCTCGCGGCCTATACCGGCGGCGCCGCCTGGCACCGGCGCAGGATCACCCGCCGGCTGGCGCAGACCGATATCGTCATGCGGGTGGCGCTGGGCGAACTGAACTACCACGAGATCGAAGCGCACGTGCCCTGGCTGTTCCGCAAGCATCTGGACATTCCCGCGATGCCCAAGGGCTACGCCGACGACCTGCGCAAGATGATCTGGCGCCTGGCGTTCAACCTGGACTGGTACCTCAGGCCGCCGCGCTTGCTGGTGCGGGCCAGCTGGATCGGCTCGGCGGTGGGGCTGCTGCTGGTGCTGGTAACGATCCTGCTCGCCTTTGCCGGAATTCCCTTCGACTCGACCAGCCTGGTCGTGATCATCCTCGTACTGCTGGATATTGCGTTCCTGCTCGTCTGGTGGGATGCGGTGAAGTATTCGATCTGGTCGCGGCTGGTGGTCTCGGCGGTCCGCCAGCGGCTGCTGGCCGAGTAGGCGGATGAACCGGCTCCGCCAAATGCGTGACAATCAATTTTTTCCATGCTATACTAATGTTTAGCATTATTCAGGAGGCGGGTATGTATCGCAAGGTGGAGGATTTTATCAAGGCCTACGGGCATGAGGCGGAGAATACGCTTAAGTATTTCAAAGCGCTGACCGACGAGAGCCTTAAGCAAAAGGTGGCCGAGGGGCACTGGTCGCTGGGGCGGCTGGCCTGGCATATCACCACGACGATTCCCGAGATGATGAGCCAGACCGGACTGACGGTGTCGTCCGTGGACCACGAAGCGCCCAAGCCGGAAAAAGCGGAAGAAATCGTCACGGCCTACGAAAAGGTGTCCAAGGAACTGCTGGACGTGATCAAGGAGAAATGGGACGACGCGACGCTGGAAATCGAGGACAACCTCTATGGCGAGAACTGGAAGCGCGGGCTGACCCTGGCGATCCTGGTCAACCACGAGATCCACCACCGCGCGCAGATGAGCGTGCTGATGCGCCAGGCCGGGCTCAAGGTGCCGGGGATCTATGGTCCCGCCAAGGAGGAATGGGCGGCCTTCGGTGCCGAGGCGCCGGCGGACTAGGACGGGCCGGGTCGCTGATCCGGCGCGTAGAACCCGAAATCGTCGATCTCGATGGCCGAATGCTGGCGGGCCTTCAGCCGGTCGCGGACCGGACGGGCCCCGCGGCCGGGACGCTCCGCCGCCAGATTGCCGACGGCGATGAACAAGCCCGTGACCTGCTCGGGATTCAGCGCCTGGTTCTCGTCGGTTGTCTGCGGTGACAGCTTCAGCTGGTCCAGGGGCAGGTTGTGCGCCTGCCACTGCGCGGTCAGTGCCAACTCGGTGAGGTAGACGCTGCCGTCATCCTCGCGGACGCCGACATAGACCGTTTCTTCAGCATCGCTGCGCAGGCTGATACTGAGCACGGCGTTCTGGGAGTCCGGAATCGAAACGGGCAGGCCGAGCAGGGCCTGGCGGCCGAACGCCGGCGGATCCCATCTCAGCGCCCGGTTGCCGGATGCGCGTTCGATATAGTCCACCGGGCCTTCGGGCCAGGTGATCGGCGGTGGACCGGGTTCGGTGAAGTCGTGATGAGCCGGCAGGGCTGGCATCTCGTGCCAGACCCGGTTGAGCTCCCGCAGGTCCAGGACGTGGATCATGCCCAGGTTGCGCGGTGAGATGATCGCTTGCGCGCCTAGCAAGCCGTAGATCAGCGCCGCGACTGCCAGCCATTTCCACACGGTGTGCTCCCGCCGGTTTTACCTGTTCATCGGAGTCTCAGGGGACCAGACTAGTTTCACTGCTTATAATACTCTCTCCTTGCCGATGAGTCATGTCGATAATCAATCGGGCTGGGTGCCCACCTTGTGCGTCCAACCGCGCAACCAACCGCTGTGCGGGATTTTTCACGCGCCCGGCGACCGGCGCATCTCCCACCGCGCGTTGCTCCTGGGCGCCTTGGCCTTGGGCCAGACGTACATCAGCGGGGCGTTGGAAAGCGCCGAGACGGTGGCGACCCGTCGGGTGATGGCCCAGCTGGGCATCTCCTTCCTCACCGACCAGGAAGGCTGGCTGGTGGTTTCGCGGCGCGATGCGCGCCTGGCCTCGCCGACGGTGGAGTTGGACTGCGGCAATTCGGCCTCGACGCTGATCCTGTCGCTGGGGCTGATCGCCGGCCAGCGGGTGGAGGCTGTGTTAACCGGTGGTAGCGAATTGCTGGGGCTCGACCTGAGCTGCCTGTTGCCGGCGCTGACGGCGATGGGCGCGCGGGTGGAAGTGGTCAGCAACACCGCGCCGGTTCCCGCGCGGATCCGCGGCGCGCGGCTGCAAAGCGTGGAGTGGCCGGTGCCGCCCGGAGCCTACGAGCAGAAAGATGCCTTGATCCTGGCGGGCCTGCAGGCCCAGGGCATCACGCGCCTGACCGGCATGGTCAACGGCTGCGACCACCTGGAGCGCCTGCTGAAACTGATGAGCGTCACGATCCGGCGTTCGGACGGCCAGCTGTCGATCAAAGGCGAACAGAACATCCATCCGCGGCGGATCAAGGTGCCGGGGGACGTCTCGGCGGCGGCGCCGTTCATCATCCTGGCCAGCCTGCTGCCGGAAAGCGATTTGCTGATCAGCCAGCTGGGAGCCAATCCCAGCCGGATGGGCCTGATCAAGACGCTGATCCGCAACGGCGCCCGTGTCAGTCGCGACCGCAACTGGCAGTTCGGCGCCGAGCCGGTCTGCGATTTTCGCGTGCAGCACTCACCGGAGCTGCCCGCATTCAACGTCGCGCCCAACCTGGCGCCCTTCCTGCCCGACGAGATGCCGCTGTTGGCCCTGCTGGCCACCCAGGCCCAGGGCACTTCGCGGCTGAAGTGCGGGCCGCAGCCGCCGCATCAGGCGCCGGACATGCTGCAGGTCACCGCGCAGATCCTGCGCCAGTTCGGCGCGGACATCGAGCTGGAGGAGGACGGCTTCACCGTGCACGGGCCGACGCCCCTCGTCGGCGCCGAGGTGCAATGCGCCAACTGCCGGCAGCTGGCCATGCTGTCAATCACGGCGGCGCTCTTGGCCGAAGGCGAATCGACGCTGCATGGCGCTGGGATCATCGAGGACACCTATCCGGGGCTGATTAAGGAGCTGGGACTTAAAAACCCGGCAAGTTCTGATTAAACAAACATATAAGGTCCTGCGCGGTGGTAAGGTTAATAGGCTTCGCACGCACAACCGCGCGAGTTCCGCAATGAATCACAAGGATGGCAGTAAGTGACGGACGGCGATAGCAAACACATCAAGGTATCGATTGACCAGCTCCATCCTGGCTGGCTGGTCGACCGCGATATTATGGTGGACCACAACGTCCTGGTAACGGCGGGCGTGACGATCACACCGAAGATGATCGAGTCCTTCCGGCGCCGCGGGATTGAAGAACTCGAGGTTGCCCGCGACAGCGAGTTGGCCGAAGCCCTGCGAGCGAAGGATGCCGAGGACCCGGTCACGACGTTGCTGGCCCGTACCGGCGAGATCTACGCCCAGCACAATCTGGAACTGGCGATTCCGCCGGAGGTATTGGAAGACGCCACCGACCAGGTGGAGGGTTTCTTCACCGAGCTGGAGATGGGCCAGGAAATCGATATGGATGTGGCCCGTGGAGTGGTCAACAACCTGGTGGGGATTTTCAGCTCGCGGGCCAACCTGGCCGTGAAACTGCTGGACCTGGACAGCTTCGATCGCTACACCTACCGGCATTCGATCAACGTCGGCCTGCTGATGATGCTCGTCATGCAGGACTGGGTGGATAGCCAGCAGGAGCTTGAAGACCTGGTCTTCGGCGCCGTGCTGCACGATATGGGCAAGGCTAAGGTCGGCGCGGACATCATCAACAAGCCCGGCAAGCTGACCGACGCGGAATGGGAACTGATGCGCATGCATCCCATCTGGAGCGCCGAGATGCTGACCGAGGCCGAGGCCTCGCCGAACGCGATCGGCATCGCGCTCAACCACCACGAGCGCCTCGACGGCAAAGGTTATCCCGAGGGACTGGGGGCCGACGAGTTGAACCGCTTCGCGCGCCTGAGCGCGATCTGCGATGTCTACGACGCGCTGACCACCAAGCGCAGTTACAAGGCGAAGATGGACTTCGCCAAGGCGATCGACATCATTCTGCAGGGCTGCGGGGCACACTTCGATCCCGAGGTGGCGCACGAGTTCATCCGCCGCGTCGGGCGCTATCCGGTGGGCACGTTCATCAAGCTGTCCACCGGCGAGATCGCCGTGGTGCTGCGCACCAACGAGCGCGCGATCAACCGCCCGGTGGTTTCACGCGTGGTGGCCGCCGACGGCCGGCAGATCGAAACCGGCGAGGAACTGAACCTGGCGATCCGGCCCGACCTGTATATCACGCAGGTGGTGGCCGGTGTCCAGCCGACCTAGCCGGTTTTACCTTCCGGCGCCGCCGCCCGATTATGATGGCATGG
>JAFGCY010000045.1 GCA_016932385.1 bacterium
CTACAACACGCTGCAGCAGCAGTTCCCGGCCAACATGGTGGCGGGTATGGCGGGCTGCCGTCCGGCGGACTACTTCGAGATCGAGGAACCGGCCGCGCGCGAAGCTCCCAAAGTGAGTTTCGACTAAGCCGGCCGCTAATACTCGAAGACAATCCGGTCCATGATCAGCGCGGCCAATTGCGCGTTGTCGGCATTCTCCTGATCCAGCGGGAAGCTGAACAGCACGATCCGGCCCAGGTTGTAGCTGAACGAGCTGACGATCGGGTAGGCTTCGGCCTCGGCGTTACCAACCGGTTGGGCCAGCAACCAGTGCTTCACCGGCCGGGCATAGTCAGCCACGCTGATCAGGCTGGCGGAGGACCAACTCACCTCTATCCCGGGCAGGTCATTACGATCGAGATATCTCAGAAGGTTGTTCCAGTAATAGTATGAACCCGGCCATAGGTAATCCGCCTCGGGATCATCATTGAATACCAACCGGATCTCGCTGGCCGGCCCGGCGGTTTCGGCGGCATTCAACGCTTCGGGCACCGCGCCCAGGCCATCGATCTCGGGGCTGCCGGCGAAGTCGATGAAATCGGGGCACATCTGCTCGGCGAAATCGTATGAGCTGCCAAACAGCACCAGCTGACCGCCGTCACTGACCCATTGCCGCAAGCGGCTGACCGCCAGTGGATTGGCCGCCCATTCCGCTTCGTACAGATTACCGCCCTCGATCAGGATGTAGCGATACTGGTACAACCGCGACCGGTCCAGCACGAAGTCCATGAAATCGCACTCTCCCGCCGCGAGTGAATCGTCGCCGTCGATCGGGTCGGTCGCGTCCGGCACGTCACCGAACGTCGCGTTATGCCGAATGTAGTATCCAGTATCCGTGTTCTGCATGTATCGGATCTGTTCGAGCACAAGGTCAGCTGTTCCGGTGACAATCACCGCGCGGCGATTGACTTCGGTATCCGGATAAGTTGTCGGCATCACCAGGCACGAGTCGTTCTCGAACTTGACATCGGCCGTCAAGGTCACATTCGCGGGCATAACCACCTCGGCCGTTCCGCGTCTGGCGTACAGCGTATATAAACCGCAGGGGATTTCCGTCAGACAGAAGCGTTTATTGCTGACCTCGCCCGTGGCCACCGCCGTCGACAGGTCGATCTGCCCGAGCTCCACGGTACCAGGGATAAGCGCCACGGTTCCGCTGTCTAGGATCACGCCGTTAGCCGCACGCATCTGCCCGGCTACATAACCCAGATAGCTGATTCTGATCCGGAGTTTGCACTTACTGACATTACCAAGCGTGTCCGTTGCCGTGAAGCTGATGCTATGCTTGGCCGCATACGTATCTTCCGGTACGGGAAATGTGTACTCCAGCCACTCTCCGGCGACGTTCTTGGTCCAGTTGTCGTCGATACACATCGAGAACGACATAATTTGATTGGGATCGGACGCGCAGACCTTCAATTGCACAGCGCCCGACGCGCGGCAAGACCAGTAGTCTTGCGTTTCGCTGACAACCGCTAGTTGGCCGGAGGCATTGGTCGAAGTCCAGTACGACTCGGTCAGGGGATCAATCTCCGGGCCGTAGTAATCCGTTTGATTGTCCACCGTCATGTGCAGTTCGCAACGACTGACCGTGCCGCCGTTGTCGCGCAGGATGAAGGTCAGCAAGTGGTAGCCATCCGCGTAATACGTGGTCTCCCAGGCGTAGGTGAGGCTGGACTTGTTCTCCAGCGCGACCTGCTTGCCATCGATCAGCAGCGTGATGACATTGATGCCTGTGTCATCGCTGGCGAACGCGGAGAAACAGACCGTCTTGAATACCGTATCCTCGCTGCGGATGCCGGAGATGATCAGCCGCGGGCTTTCGCTGTCGTTGGGATTGTAAAGCGCCGGATCCATCGGCGGTAGATCGAAGTCCTCGGCCGCCGCCGGCTGGGCGGCAATTTCCAGCGAAGCCTCCTCCGGCATCCCAGCGTCGACCAAGTCCGCGTCATCACCGACCGTCACGTTGACCGTTTCGGTCGTGGAATTTCCGGCCGCGTCGCTGGCGATGAACGCCAGGGCATAAGCGCCGCTTTCAATCTTCCGCACGTCCCAGGAATAGACGATACTGGCCAATGCCGCGTCGACGACCGTCTCGCCGTTGATCTTCAGCTTGAAGTTCGACACGCCTGTCTCATCCGTGGCCGAGGCTCCGAATACGGCGGAGGAAAGGATCACGTCCCCGTTGTTGATGCCGTCGATCGAGGTGATCCGCGGCGCCGTGGTATCCGCCGGCTGCTGCGACTCGGGTTCGGGTGTGCTCCCCCCGCCCCCGCAGGCTATCAGTGAAACAAGCGCAGCACAGATGATTACAAGTGGAAAAGCTGCTTTGCTCAAGTCAATCATGTTGACCCCTACCCTTGCCCGTAATGACTGGATTATAACCTCGCGACCCCGCCCCCGGGGCGACCAGTCGCGCGTGAATTCCAGGAGCACACCCGGCAGCTGCCGCAGCCGAGATCAGTCTCGCTCGAACTGGTTGAACACGCAATACGCCTGCGGCGCGTAAGCCGGATCGCCGGCGCACATCAGGTGGGTGACCAGGATCACCTCGCCGAGGCCGTCCATGAAGCCAAGCTGCACCGGCGTACCCTTGGCTACCCCGCCCGGGCCCTCCGCCGCCAGCGTCATCCAGACACTGACATCCGCGGCGACCTGTTCGACCACCGGCCAACCGGCGGCAAACCCGTGAACCGGCAGTGTGAACGTGTCGTTGGCTTCATCGTAAGTGCAGTCCTCGTATCTGTACGGGAAGTAGTACTTGAGCCAATAATCCACATAGCGACCGAAGTAATTCTGCATCTCCCATTCCGGATGTGCAACACGTTTAAACAGGCACAGCTGATCGGATGCCGATGCGGTGCCGACCTGGGCGGCATCGAGCTGCTCCGGCATCGAGCCCATGCCGTCGATCCCGTCGTCGCCGGCAAAATCGATCTTCTCGGGCCACAGCTGCTCGACGAAATCGTAGGAGCGGCCGATGACAATCAGGTTTCCGCCGTCCTGAACCCAATGCTTCAGTGCCTGGCTCAATTCGGGATCGGCCAGGATGGCTTCCTCACAGGTCACGCCGCTGTCGATCACCAGGATTTGCGCACCTTGATACAGAAGGCCCCACGCGGCCTCTTTCTCCAGAATCTCAGCGAAAGCCAACTCATCGCCGGAAAGCACGTCGGCCCCATCGTAGGCTTTTCTCGTTCCCAGCGAGAGGTTAAGATAACGGCTCTCGGTCAGCGCGGCAAACATGTCGTCGATCCGGTCGTCGGCACCCCAGACCACCGCCAGTTTCCGTATATCACCATATGAGTAATCGACATGGTACTGCAGCGTGAACTCGATGGTTTCAAGCTCCAGGCGGGGACCGCCCTCCACGACCGGCGGGCAGTTCGCCTCCAAAATCTCGACGTACTGGTCGCGAATGAAATACAACTTGTAATCACCAAACGGTACGTCAGCCAAGTACAGATTGTTACCATAGTGCGTACGCGACGTGTAGGCAGTCTTGACACAGGCCGAGTTGGGTAGCTCAGTGTAATCTCCCGCGAAATCCGCGGGAACCAGGCAGGCCAGTACACCGCCCAGTTCCAAACCGTTTGGCTTGCAGATCGAGGCCGTCACGGTGTAGTAATTAACGGTCCCAAGCCAGGCCAGGCGCTCCCAGAGCCGGTTGCCGGCCTTGTCCACGACATCGGCGTAAACGGCGAACGTGCTGTCTGTCGCGTACTGCGTGGTGTCCCAGTCGTAGCTGATTTGGCCCGTGTCCGAGGTCAGCTCGAAGGTCATCGGTCCCTCGTTATCCTCAAGCCCGTATTCCCAATGGCGGAACTCCAACCGCAGCGAGGCAATCCCGCTGGCGTCATTCGCCTGCACTTCCACGTGGTGGACTCCGGTAACGTACCGGTTATCGAATCCGGTCAGCACCAGCACCGGCGGATCGTGTTCCGTGGCGTTATCGACGGTGGTGTGCAACTCACAGCGGCCGACCTTTCCGCCGTTGTCCCGCACGATCAGCGTCAGCAGGTGGTAACCATCGGAGTAGAAAGTCGTGTCCCAGGCGTACTGCATACTGGCGTCCCGCTCCAGCGCGACCTGCTTGCCGTCGATCAACAGCGTGATGACATTGACGCCGGTGTCGTCACTGGCCAGGACCGAGAAAATCCTGGTGCCATAGACGACTTCCTCATTGCTGATCCCGGAGATGATCAGCTTGGGTACTTCCTGATCGTTGGGATTGAGCAAAGCGGGATCCATCGGCGGCAGCGCGTAGTCCTCGCCGCTGACCAACTCGGCGGTCAGCTGCATCCCCGGCGGTGTCTCCTCTTCCTCCTCTTCGACCTCCACGGGCCAGCTGTCGCCGACATAGACGTTGATCGTTTGCGAGGCGGAGTTCTCGGCGGCATCGAAGGCGGTGAAGACGAGTGCATAGGCCCCCTCGGCTTCGCCGCGCACGTCCCAGGAGTAGTCGATATGCTCCCACGTAGTGTCGACCACCGTCGCTTCGTTGATCGCCAGCTTGAACCGCGTCACGCCGGTCTCGTCCGTGGCCGAAGCGCCGAACACGGCGGAAGACTTGATCACGTCGCCATTGCTGATCCCGCTGATCTCGGTGATCACCGGCGCGGTAGTATCGGCCGGCTGCGGGGGCGCGTGATCCACCGCGCCTCCGCCCCCGCAGGCCGCCAGCAGCGCGAGGGCAACCAGCCCGATCCCGAAGTGAAATACTGCCCGTCCTTGCTTAGACATTTCCAGCCCTACCTTGCCCTTGCTATTGCCATTATAACCACACCGGCCACCGCCGGAGGAATACAGTTGCTCCACACTCTCAGGGAACACTTGCGCCGCTCGTCCCCGGCACGGCACATTCTTAATACGCAAAGACCACCGCATCCAGGATTCCGCCGGCGATATCGGCGGCGATCGCCTCCGGCTGCGTGGTGGAAAAGCACAGTAACGCGATGCGCCCCAGTCCATGGCGATGCGCCACGACGATCGGCGCGGCATTCACCGTTCCTGCGTCGTTCCAGTTAGCCCAGATCCAGCGTTCCGCCTGCGCCGAATCGTAGTTGTCGATCAGCGCCCAGCCGGCGGCCGGCGCCGCCAGATAGGGCTGGTAAGTGCACTTGCGCCGCAGGATCTCGACGAAATTGTCGCGACTTTGGTAAGCACTGCCGTAGAAGAACAGCTGATCGTAAGCCACGTCCGGTCCGACCAGCGCGGCGCTGAGCGCCTCGGGCTGGTTCCCCAGGCCGTTCAGCTCGTAGCTGCCCGCGAAGTCGAGCACCGTTGGGAACAGCTGCTCGAAATAGTCGTAGGCGTCGTTGATCAACCCCATCTGGCCGCCGTCGGCGATCCAGTTGCGCAACGCTTCGACCGCCTGCGGGTTCGCGGCCCATTGCGCCGCCACCGTAGAACCGCCCTCGACAATCAGGTAGCGGTATTGATAGAGTTGCGCGGGGTTGCTCAGCAGAGAGAGGAAGTCGATCGCCTCCACCCCCAGCGTGCCGTCGCCATCGATCAACGTGATTTCCTCTGGTATCAACTCGCCGGTGTCATTGTCGATGTACTGGCCGAAGCCCGACTCGCGGACCCGCGCGATCACCGCGGGAATATCGTCGGCCGTACCGGTCACCACCGCTAGGCGCCGGTTCGGCTTGGCGCTGCCGTAGAGGCCGGGCAGCACCAACCGGTCCGTATCTCTGAAAGACCTGTTCTTCTGCACGGCGGAACTGAACGATTTCACCACCTGATAGTCACCGTAGGCCGCATGAATGGTCCATTTTCCGCAGGGTACATCGGAAAAACTGAATTCGCCATCTCGGTTCACGCTGGTCTCAGCCCAGGCGTCAACGGCTCGAGCCAATTCCGGAGTCCCGATTTCGCCTGTCAGAAGCCGCACTGCGGCCCCTGCCATCAACACGCCGTTCGCGGCGGCTACCTGGCCGGACAGGTGGAAGCTGTCGATCATCGCAATCGAGAGAACGTTTTTAGTTTCGTTGCCATGGATATCTCGGGCCAGGATCTCAAGCCTGATCCAGTTGTCATCTCCGATTTCGCTCTCAAGTAGCGTGTGCGTCAGGTTGTCACCATTGATACTAGCCAGCCGCGACCCGTTCTCGTTGAGTTCGATGTACACAGCCCGCGAAGCGTCAACAGCACTGATCCGTAAGGTAACCTCGCCACTGGCTCTCAGCTCCCAGGTATATGAGATGGAGGAATGATATTCGACCAACGAATACGTTTCGCCCTGCACCAGGCATGTCGATTCAGTTAACAAATCGATCTCGGGACCGGTCCGGTCAGCCAAGTTGTCGACGCGGATACTGAGTTGACACCGTCCGATGCGCGCGCCGTCATCGCGCATAATGAAGACAAGCGTGTGCATTCCGTCGGTGTAATCGGTGGTCCGCCAGGTATAGGTCAACGAGCTGGCGCGCTCCCAATCAACCTGGTGGCCATCGATAACGAGTGCCATCGTATTCACACGGGTGTCGTCGGTTCCCACCGCCGACAGGTACACATCGTCGTGAACCGTACCGCCATCAGTGATCCCCGATACGATCGCCCGAGGGATTTGCTGGTCAGCCGGTTGGTACTCCCACTCCGCCATCGCCGGCAGGTTATATTCGCTGGTCTCCACCGGCGCCAGCAGCTCAGCCAGGTTGGGCTCCTCCGCCGGCGGGTTGTTGCCGTTGCTTACGTGGATGACGAATTTCTTGCTGTCCTGGTTGCCCGCCGCATCGTAGGCCAGGAATGTCAGCGTGTAAGCGCCGCTGGGAATATCGCGCACGTCCCAGGAATAATCGATGGTCGCCTTGGCCGCATCCACTACGGTCTCGCCGTTGACCTTCAAGACGAAGCGGTCGACGCCGGTTTCATCGGTGGCGGTCGCGCTCAGGACCGCGGACGAGGTGATGACTTGCCCGTCGATGATGCCGGTGACAGCGGTAATCTGGGGCGCCGTTTTGTCCTTTGTGGCAGCGTTGTCCTCCACGCCGGGATGCAGATTGCCGCCGCCTCCGCCGCCGCACGCCGCCAGCAGGCAGGCAATCACCATGGTAGTGAATACTTGTAGTTGACGAATTGCATGCATGACGACCCCTACCCTAATCAACTGCAGAAATTATAACCTGACATCCCAAACGGCAGTAGAGTTAATCGCCGTGTTACCGATAGGCAGTCCAGCGAGGCACCAAGCATTCTGATTCGCCTATCAGGCTAAGCTAAAGGGCCCCTGACGGGGCCCTGATCACTTTAGGCGGGTGATCACCCTACCTCCGCACAACGGAACCCAGGCGATGCCTTAGTGCGAGAA
Source organism: bacterium (assembly GCA_016932385.1). Lineage (GTDB taxonomy): Bacteria > 4484-113 > 4484-113 > 4484-113 > JAFGCY01 > JAFGCY01. The sequence continues at coordinate 7,352 of JAFGCY010000045.1, forward strand.
CATCGCCAGATCAAAGAATAAGGCGTTAGTCATCTTCGTGTCGTAATCCGCCGACGTGAATGTGAACGGATTGAAAATCACCCGGCCTTGCCCGTAATGCACGCCGACTCCCAGATCCACATAGTCTTTCGCTTCCTCTGGCGCGACCATGCCATCGATATAGACATGGACGGAATCAGCCAATGTCTCGATCGGCGGCCAACCGTCATCCGGCATAACCAAGTGGTTGTCTTCAACCTCCATCTCCGTAATGATGGGGCTGAATGACTGCCAATAGTCCGCAAAGCGGTTATCCCAGAAGTAGTTCATATGGCTGATAAAAACGAACTCGGTCTCACCTCCCAGCTGGGCGGCATTGAGCGCTTCCGGTACAGCACCCAGTCCGTCAATCCCGTCATCGCCGGCGAAGTCGACATACTCCGGAAACAGCTGTTCCATGAAGTCATACGAATGGTTGGTCAGGTATAACTGGCCTCCGTCCGCAACCCAGGTCTTCAGCGTCGCGACGGCACCGGCGTCCTGCGCCCACTCCCCCTCATAGATGTTCCCGCTTTCGATGACGATGTACCGGTATTGATACAACAGCTCCGGATCAGTGATGAAATCCAGGAACTCCGGCTCATCACCATTGAGTGAACCGTCACCATCGACCAGGTCGATCGCTTCAGGGATGCCGGCTTCCTCGTCGTAGAAATAACGGCATTCCGTATTGGCCAGCACACCGATCGCGACCAACGCATCATCTGCATTGCCCGTCATCAGCGCCAGGCGACGGTTGGGTTCGGGATTCCCGCCGGTCGCGGGAATCACGAATGCTTCATTCGGCTCGTAGTCGTATTTCCCGCGCGGCTTCAGTTCTAGCGGGAACATAGCCTGCAGCCCAGTCTCCGTGTTTTCCACGAACAGCGTGTGATTGCCGCAGTTAAAATAGGTTCCGTCCGGGAAACGATCCGCAAATTCAAACCAGCCGTTGCCATCGGTCTGTATACTCAGCGGCCAGTCTCCGCCGGACGATGTCGGTCTGGTCAACACCGGAGCTTCCGCGGCCTCTTCGACAGTGTCGTATTGGCCCAGCCGGATCGAAACGGTCAGTCCGTCGATAATCGCGCCGTTGGCACCTCGGATGTAACCTGATAAATCCGTATTGTTATGGGCGTAGAGCGAGAACTTGGACGGCCAGGTCTTGTTACCGAGTTCGTCCTCAGCCATCACCCACCCATCAAGACAATTGAAATTCTGCGTCAGATCGCTCTGCCAGTCAAAATCCAGGGTGTCGCCTAAGGCTGAAGCGACTACTTCGCTTTTATCCTCCGACAGCACCTCGATCTTTTTCACTCCTGCCGGATCGGAAGCGGTGATATGCACATGGAACAAGCCGGCGCCATCCAGGTGCGTCCAGGTGTCATAGACAACCGGGGTTACGTCACCGGTCAGACCGTGAATCTCCCAGGTCGAACCGGTCGCTGTATCAATTTCCGGTCCGTAATAGTCCCCTTTGTTATCCACGGTAATGTGCAGCTCGCAGCGGCCGACCTTCCGCCCGTTGTCGCGCAGCAGGAAGGTCAGCAGGTGGTAACCGTTTTCCCACAGGTTGGTGTCGAAGATATAGTTGATCCCCGCCGCCTCACGGACCGCCACTTGCGTTCCGTCGATCAGCAGCGCGATCACGTTGACGCCGGTATCGTCGCTGGCGCACGCCGAGACGTTGATTACGCCGTAAGCCACCGACTCGTTGGCGATACCGGAGATGATCAAACTCGGTGCTTCCGCGTCATTCGGGTTATACAGGTTCGGATCCATCTCCGGCAGCCCGTATGCATCCAACTGGGCCGTGGTCGCCACCAGTTCCGTTTGGTACAGCTCGGACTCGTCGCCGGCTTCCGCTTCCGCCACCTCCACGCTCAGATCCAGCGTGACGGTATTGCCGGCGGCGTCGGCCGCCATGAACTTCAGCGTGTACGCCCCGGGCTCCGCCTGGCCGACATTCCAGTGATAGACAATGCTGGCCTTAGCCTCGTCGACCACCGTCTCGTCGTTGATCAGCAGCTTGAAGCTGGCCACGCCGGTGTTGTCACGGGCCGTGGCTCCGAGGACCGTTGCCGACTTGATCACATCGCCGTCGCTGATGCCGTTAACCTCGTAGATCACCGGTGCCGCGCTGTCGACGCCGGTCTGCGCGCCGGGCGCTTCATCCATCTGATTATCTGGGGTAAATGTCGATCCGCCGCCCCCGCAACCGCCTACCATAGCCGCGAGAGCAAGGCAGAGAATTCCGAGAATCCATCCGATAGTTTTTTGTCCCAAACCTCTCATGTCGTTCCCCTGCTTCAGGTTGCCGAAGTATAACCCGTCAAAGCGCATCTGCAGTTGGACAGTTGGACACCAATCTCAGGCGGACACTTGTGTGCGCTATCTCGACGGATCGCGTCAGATCAGGCGGGAGTTGGTCCTTACTCCACCGGCCAGTTGGCGATGCTGTCGCGGATGAAACCGTGGCGCAGGGGCACATACTCACGCAGGTCATCGACACGCTGCGCGTAATCCGCATTGTCGCCCCACTTGTGCGTATCCTCCAGCGCGGCGTCCGTGATCAGCGCTTCGTAACCGTCGATCCGCGCGACCATCCGCTCCTCGCTGAAGTAGTTGTCCAGCGCGTAGAGCAGCTCGTCGGTAAACTCGCCCCAGTACTGCGCATCGTTGAGATAGCGGTCGTAGAGGACATTGCCCCATTCCCCGCCGGCCTCGTTCGCGTCGAAGCTGCCGTAGTCGATCGCGGTGGTGTAGTTGATCTCCAGGCTGAAGAAACCCAGCTCAGGATCATAGCGATGGCCCCAGGTACGGTCGTGATCCCAGGGGATGATCCACCACTTGCCCGTGCCGTTGATGTCGTTGTACAGGTAGTAGTTCGTCTCGATGTGGTCGGCCATCGTCACCAAGCAATAGACGACCATGTAGCGCTGGAATTGCTCCAGGTCCAGGCGCTCGGGATAGCGCTGGTATAGCTCGCCGTCCGTCCAGCCGTTGACATCCTCGATCAGCGCGATGATGTCGTCGTAGGGTTCGTCCTCACGCAATTCCTTATCGAAGGCTTCCGCGTACTCCTCGCTGGTCTCCAGCGTGTGGAAGCGGCTGATGGCCGCCTGGTAGAGCGCGCCGCTGTTGTCCAGCCCGAATTCGTCGAGCCAGCCCCGCCGCGGGTTTTCCACGTCCACGAACAGGCCGGCGTATTCATCGTTGACGTAGACGCGCACGAAGCGCGAGCGCGGCGCCAGCATGCCGAGATCGTGCATCAGGTCGTAGGTGAGCTGCTCGCGCATCAGCGTCGTGTCGGTGTACTCGGCGTTGAGATTGAGCTTGCCGCGCCGGTAGCCCCAGGCGGGATCGTCGAACTCGTGGTCCTCATTGAAGCTGACCTTCCAGCTCTTCTTGGGGAAGGTCTGCGCCGCGCCACCGCGGTACTTCAACCCGACATCCTCGTAACGCACGTCGCCGGCCACAAACACGCCCGGCTTGTAATCGGCAGCCCAGAGCTCCTCGTCCAGCGCGGCGATGTCCGCCGGATCGAGATAGAGGCGGTACTCGGGCAGCGCCGAGCTGACAAAGTCCTGGCCGGGCACGTCAGCGCCGGTGACGATCACGACGCGGCTGGCCGGTGTAAACGTCCTGCCCGCCATCAGCGGCGTCAGCACGCCCTGATAATCGCCCGCAACCTCGATCGCGAAAGTGCCGTCGTCGCCGCTCAGCACCGCCGGCAGTCCGGTTAGCTTCAACTCGACGCCGGCCAGCGGATCGCCGACGTCATTAGTGCAGGTGCCGCTGACGACTACCGGCGGTTCGGTGTCGCCCGTGTACAGCGCCGGCGCACCGGCAATGCCTGGCGCGCTCTCGTAAACAGGTGTAACGCGGTACCAGGCGCCCACGGCCGGCGCGGTCAGGCTGTAGCTGAACCGGCGCGGGCCCGAGGGAACCAGCACTTCGCTGGCGGCAAAGGGGACTTCGGCGACGGCCTGCCAGCCGCTCTCGCCATCGGCACTGGACTCCAGCAGATAACCGCCGACCGTCGCCGAGAACTGCTGGCCGATCGGCGTAATGTCGCTGACATTGACCTCGCCGTCGCGGTTGCCGTCGGCTTGCTGCGCCAGCAGCCAGTCCGCGGCAGTCGTATTCTTCAGGTAGTGCTGTCCAATCGGTGTCAGATCGTTGACCGAGACCAGGCTGTCCTGGTTGTAGTCGCCCTGGTTGCGGTAGGTCCAGCGAAGCACCATCCCGCCCTCCCCGTCCGGCCAGGCCGCCAGGTCGTCCACCTGGCTGAGCGCAGATTGCGGCGCGGCGCTGATGAAGCGCGAATCGTCCTGGGCCGCCAGCACGCGGCGCAGTTCCGCCGCCAGCTGCTCATGTAATGCGGGCCACACCTGCGGGCCGGGGCGCAGGCGATCCAATTCGGCCAGGGCTTGCCGCCGGCCGGTGGACTTACTCGTGGGAGCCGGCTCCGTGACTGCCGTTGGTCCCGCACAGGATGCCGGCGCGAACAAGGCCGCGCTTAGCGCAGTGAGAGCCAGGTATTCGGTAATCCGCCGGAGTCCGCTCATACTGCTTTGCCCCGCAGACATCTGCCAGCTTACGGGCGGTTCGACCGCCCATAGAAGACTAGCCCAATCCGGCCCCCTTGGGACTGTTTTTATCCTGACTTAACTGAGCACCAAGCTGCTCCGGAGATGGAGCCGGGGTGTTTTCCCCCGAAGTTGAAAACGATTGCCTCACACAACCACCCAGCAACGTCCAGCTTAATTGGATGATTGATGTCTACCCCAAAAGCCCAACGTGCGGTGATATATTGACCACTGGTTCAGATAAATGTTCCAGCACTGCGCGTTGTCATTAAAAACGCATCATTTAAATCCAAATTGCCAGCCACGCGATTAGCGGAGCGAACGGCAGCGCCGGGCCAAACTCGGGGTTTGCGGTGGTCACCTGTCAATCCAGTATTTATCGAGTGCCTGCTGAATAATATGAACTTGCGACGTTACCTTTAAATTGCCGTCCACCAGCAGGGGACAGAAGACAAACACATCGCCAAGTTCATCGCTGAAGGAAACCATCAATGGTGTACCGCGGAGTATATCGGCAGTAGGCGCATCGTCCAGCGTGATCCAAACCGCGACATCAGCGGCCACGCGCTTGATCACCGGCCAGCCGTCATGGAAACCCGTTACGGTCATCGGCACTGTATCCGCGGCATCATCGTATGCCAGGGGATCCCACAACAATGTCCCGTCAATGTCACAATACATTTTATGGCAGAGAAATAAGGGCAGTGATGGCAGGTATTGCCGTTTGGCGGATTTCATGTTTCGCGAATCATTGCCCTCAAACCACCAAGTGGCGGGATGTTGGAGCAGGCAGTTGAATTCAGCGCCATCCCCGCCCGTGCCCGGCCAGGCCACGCCAACCTGGGCCGCGTCCCGCTGCTCCGGCAGGCAGCTCAGGCCGTCAATGGCGTCATCGCCAGCGAAGTCGATCTTGTCCGGCCAGATCTGCTCAACGTAGTCGTACGAACGGCCGATCACCACCAGCCGCCCCCCGTCGCGAACCCAGTTGCGCAGGGCATCCCGTAGCGTGCGATCCGCCAGAATCTCCGCTTCGCAGTGCGTGCCGCTGTCGATGAACAGCGTCCGCACGTTGCGCCAAAGATCATCGCTGTAGAGTTCACCCCGGAGGCAGTTGGCAAAGCCGGTTTCCAGTGTGGCTGCCTCATCGATACCGTCGTAGCGGAGCATGTCGCCGCGGATAAAGCGTCCTTCATCGTTGGCCAGTAGGTGCTCAGCTAATTCGTCGAGGTTGTCGTCTTCACCGGTCACTACACCAAAATCAGGGATCCGGTAGCTGCTGCGCACCTGATAGCGTTCCGATCGCAAGCCGGGCATCGCGGTCGTTTCCGTTACATCCACTTCGCGATAGTGATCTTCAATGACAGGCACCGCGATCGCGGCCAGATGTTCGCGACCGTCCCGACACATGTACAGCGTGTGATCGCCATTGATCACATCAGGTATATCGAAATGCCCGGTAAACCCGGTTAGCGCTGAACCCAGGCAGCCTTCCTGGTCGGGCAACTCCGAGTACTCGCCACTGAAATTTTCAGCGAGTACGCAGACCAGCACATTGCCCAACGGCGCCCCGTTGGCGGCTGAGACTGCTCCCTTCACCGTCGTGTGATTCACGGTCTGCACGCGGGCCACGTGCACACGGCCGACATTGCCATGCACGTCGGTAGCCTGCACGGTAATGCTGTAACGGCGATCCGGCGCGGCCGCCGTATCCCAGACCCACTCGAAGGTACTGCCCATCCCCTGCTCGATCGTGAAGCTCCCGGATTCCGGAACAACACCGCCAGATTCCTCTCGATCATGGTAAAAACTCATCTTCGAAGAAGCGATATCGCTTTCATCAATGAAATTGGCCCGGAGAGTATGCAAACCGCTGATGTATTCATCAAAGCCCTCCAAAGTGATCACGGGCGCGTTGCGTTCGGCGGAATTGTCGATCTGCACCGTCAGGTAGGAGATGTAAACCTTGTTGCCGTTATCGCGCATCATGAATCCGATCAGGATCGGACCGTCGGCGTATTGGGTGGTATCCCAGTGCGTATCCACTGCACACCCCTCGCGCAATTCCACCATGACGCCGTTGACCAAAAAGCCCATGGTGTTCACGCCGGTATCGTCCAAGGCAAACGCGGAGATGTGCACTTCGCCCCAGACCAACTTGCCCTCGGCAAGGCCGGAAACCAGCAGGACCGGCGGCTCGCTGTCCGTCGGATCGTAGTTGTCCGCGGATACTCCCGGCAATTCCCCGGAGTCGGTCGTCTCTTCCACCGGCAGTTGCTCGCCGTCCACAGGCGGATCCTGCCCGTCGTTCGATTCACTCTCCGCGATCGTGACCGTATAGCTGATCGAATCAGCCAGTCCAGCCGCATCCAGGGCGGTGAAGACCAAGTCGTGCGCGCCGGACTGCATCTGGCTGGTATCCCAGGAGTATTGCAGTGGCGACTGGTTGACGCTGACAGCCACTTCCGCATCGATGGTCAGGGAGAGCCCGGTTACGCCCACATTGTCCGTCGCCGTGGCCGCGATCGCCGTCACGCCCGCTACCGTGCCTCCGTCACTGACGCCGGTGATCCCCGTGATCTGCGGTGGCGTGGTATCGGTAGCCGGCGGCACCAACTGGCCGCCCCCTCCGCCACAACCTGCCAGGATCAGACATGCACATCCGGTGAAAACCCAACCCGCGATCACCACTGGCAATTTGCACAACCCCATCAATAGCTCCTTCCACAACAGCGACGCCGCGGCAGGGCCTTTACCGCGCCGTGAACTGGAAATCACCGGCATCGATGTAATCGCACCTGGCGCTGGTCTCGAGCACCAGACAGGCATGCCGGTCATCATCCCGGCAATACAGCGTATACACGCCGTGCGGAGGCTGGAAAGAAAAACCGTTACTTTCATCCTCGACATAGCTGGCGATTGCCGTATCCGGATCGCAGGCGTCCGGATCGTCGATCGCGCCCGGCAGCAGGTACAGCTCCGCGCCGTAAAGCCGGTCATTGCCGACCCGCAGATAGCCCATCAGGGTGGCGGTGCGGCAATGCTGGTAGACATAGCGCTCACGGCACTCGAAGCCGCTAACATCACAGGCGGCCAAGGTGAATTGGCAATAGCCGGTCTTGACGCACTCCGCCGGCGGCCAATCCAACTCCAACAGGTTGCCATCCGCTTCGGCCACGAGTTCGTCATCGATATACATCCGAAACCACAGCAACTCGCTTTCGTCGAGTGCCTCTATCTCGAGCGCAACTTCACCGGCTCCGAAGTAGTGGTTACGGAAGGGATTCTCCAGAAAGCCCGTTACCACGCCGGCGCTCCAGGTGGACCGGCTGATATCGAACTCCGGCGGCGAGAGGTCCGTGAGATTGTCGACGATAGCGGTTAACGGCACTTCGCAAACCAGACCCGAATTGTCACGGATGAGGAACTTTACCGAATGCTCGCCGTCCGCATAGCTCTCCGTATCCCAAAGGAAGTCCAGGCTGGTCCCGAGCCTGAAACCTTCCTGCTTGCCATCAATCAGGATGGCGATGGCATTGATACCCAGGCGGGAGACCCCGACAACGGAGATGTGGTGCTGGCCGCAAACGGTCGCCCCATCTTCAAGTCCGGACACGATCAGCGCCGGTAGGTTATCCAATTGCGGGGAATCCGAGGTTTCCAGCGGTGGCAGGTCCACTTCCTGCTGGACGACCACAGGTGTCGCCGTTACCGGCGCAGCCAACTCCGCGAGCGGATCTTCGCTCTCGAGCACGATATCCGCTCCTGTGTAGGAGCAGACAGTCAGACTGATCGACTCAAGACACTCGTTCTGCGAGGAATCGGTAGCACGCGCCGTAAGGATGTACTGGCCGGGTTCGACCCCAGCGGTATGCCAACCGTACTCCAACCGGCTGGTGTTGGTATGGGCGATCCGCTCGCCGTTGGCCAGCAGCTCGAGGAAGACTACTAAGACGTTGTCCTCGGCCTCGATGGCGAAACTCACCGTGCCGGCCACGGCGGCACCGTTTCCGGCACCCGCGAAGCTGACGATGCGGGGGTTTTCCAAATCCAGCTGCGGCGCGACATCCACCGGTTGTTCAACGGGATCCACGCTCACATCACCGGGAGTGTCTTCGCGATTCTCATCAACAACCTGCTGTTGGTTGCCGGACTGGCCGCCAAGATCCGAGCTTGAGCCACCGCAGCCGCCGATCAGCATAAACAAGAACGTCACCACAATGTAAGCAGGTCGCATATCCCACCTCCCGGGAGGGCCAGTCTGCGCTGGATGCTTGTCGTAACTCAGCCGGTTGCCAAAACAATCATCCCCGAGTGCCGGTGCGAAAATTGGGCCATTCGCCCAACTTTCCCTGTACCTAGGTGTAAGTTCTAAAGAGGTTGTTCATTCAGGTGCCCCATGAGAAGCTGTGAGTGCAAGAAAACCACAGTGACCAAGGAGCACC
>JAFGCY010000046.1 GCA_016932385.1 bacterium
TGCGGATCAGCCAGGGCGAGACCGAGCTAATAATCCCGCTGACGGCCGGCGAGAATCTCACCGACGATGCTGCGTGGTCGATGGCCCTGGATCAGATCGTCGAGATCCGCGTGGACCTGTCCTCCGCCGGGCTGAAGCGGAATGCGCTGGCCTTCCTGGCTGTCGAATTGAGCGAGGCGTCGGGCCGGACGGCGCGGTTCCCGGAGGCGGGGATGATCCCGATCCACATCATCGCGGCGACGTACGCGGATGAGCACTGGTCAGTCTAGGCCGGCTGGCTAGAACGGCAGCTTGAGCTGGATGCTTTCGCGCTGCAGTTGATACAGCTTGTCCAGGGCCGGCAGGCAGATGTCCAACAGCGAATCCAGCTGTTTGCGGTCGAAGGTGCCGTGCTCGTTGGTGGCCTGCACCTCGGCGAAACCGCCATTGCTGAGTCCCACGACGTTGGCGTCGACTTCCGCGTCGCGGTCCTCGACGTAGTTCAGGTCCAGCACCGGCTCGCCCTTGACGATCCCCGCCGATACGGCGGCGGTCAGGCATTTCACCGGCTCGTTGCGGAAGCGCCGCTTCTCGGTGGCGATCAGGTTGGCCAGGGCGACCATCCCGCCGGTGACGCTGGCCGTCCGCGTGCCGCCGTCGGCGACGATCACGTCGCAGTCGATGTGGATGGTCAGCGGCGGCAGCGCCTGCAGGTTCAGCGCGGCCCGCAGGCTGCGGCCGATCAGCCGCTGGATTTCCAGCGTGCGGCCCGAAGCGCCGCGGCGTTCGCGGATCTGGCGCGGATCGCTGGCCGAGGGCATCATGTTGTATTCGCTGGTCAGCCAGCCCACGCCCGCACCGGCCAGCCAGCCCGGCACGCGCTCCTCGATGCTGGCATAGCAGAGGACCTTGGTGGCGCCGTAAGCGACCAGCGCGTCGTGCTTGCGGAAGAAATCAGGCTTGATGCTGATCTCACGCAAGTCGACCGGTTGTCTTCCGTCGATTCGCGCCATGGTTAGTCCTCATGTGGATTGACTATATACATCTTGGTCAGGTTGCGGGCCGGGCGGCCAAATACGCGCTCCGCGGTGCCGTAGAACGCGGAACTGGGCAGCGAGCTGAACAGCCGGATCGCGCCGCGCGGGGCTGCGGTCCGCGGCGGGGCGATGCTGCCGACGAGTTTCTCGGCCAGGCAGACCGCCGGATCGAGATAGGCCAAATCCGGGAACAGCTGCTCCATGTACGGCTGCAGCAGCGGGTAATGCGTGCAGCCGTGCACGATCACCGTCACGCCGTCATCGACCAGGGGCTTTAGATGCTTCTCCACCGCCGCCAGGTTGGCGCGGTCGCTTTGTTGAGCGGCCTCGATGAGCGGCACGAACTCGGGCGCCGCCACGGGTATGATCTGCGTCTCCGGCAGGACTTCGATCAGCTTGCGCTCCCAATAGCCGGAGCGGATCGCGGCCTGGGTGGCGACCAGCCCTAGCTTGGCAGGCGGCGCGGTGATGCTGCGCAGGTGCTCCACCGTGCTGGAGACCAGGTCGTAGGCCGGTACGCCGAAGCTCTTCAGTTCGCCCTGGCCCAACGCGCTGTTGGAAGCGTTGCAGCCGACGGCGAGGATGTCCATGCCCTGGGCCAGCAGGAATTCGATGCTGTTGCGCGCGAACCGCGCCAGCTGTTCCAGACTGCGCCCGCCGTAGGGCATGTTCAGCGTGTCGCCGAAGTACACCAGGTTGACGTCCGGCCGGCGGTTGAGGATCGCGCCGGCGACGGTGAACCCGCCGATGCCGCTGTCGAACACGCCGATGGTGGGTACGGCCTGTTCCGGCGCGGGCTGGGCCGGCTCGGTGATCGTGTTGGTATGGTCTGTGCTCATGGTATTCGTGCGGCGCTGATTATAGGCGATCCGTTGGCCTTAACCAAGGCCGGCCAAGATTATAGTGCACACGGGTCCGGTCGGCGGTATCCGGCGCGGCGTGATTTACAATGCATGGCGTGTCTGTACTGATCACCGGGATTTGCGGGCAGGACGGCAGCTATCTGGCCGAGCAGCTGTTGGGTGCCGGCCTGCCGCTGGTCGGGATGCTCAGTCCCGGCGAGCCGATCCCGCCGTATGTCGAAGCCCTGCGGGCCAGCGGCGCCTGCGAACTGGTGACCTGCGACTTGGCCGAACCGGCGGAGTTCCGCCAGCTGCTCAGGCGGATCGAACCCCAGCGGATCTACCACCTCGCGGCGATCTCCCGCCCGGCCGACTGCGAACGGCAGCCGCGGCTGAGCCACACCGTCAACGTGAGCAGCGTGGAGACGCTGCTGGACTGGGTGAAACGCGACCAGCCCGAGGCGCGTGTCTTGCTGGTCAGCTCGGCGGCGATTTTCGGCGCCACGGTCGAAGTGCCGCAGAACGAGCGGACGCCCGTCGCTCCCGTCGACGAGTACGGGCGCCAAAAGCAGGCGGTCCGCGAGCTGGCCGCCGCCGCCCGTCAACTGGGCCTGTTCGTGGCCTGCGCCATTCCCTTCAATCACGAAAGCCCCCGCCGGCCCGCGCATTTCGTCGTCGCCAAGATCTGCCAGGCCGCCGCGCGGATCGCCGCCGGCGCGGACGAGGTGCTGCGGCTGGGCAACCTCGACGTGCGCCGGGACTGGGGTTACGCGCCGGAATACGCCACGGCGCTGGCCTGGATGCTCGACATCGAGCAGCCGGCCGAGCTGGTGCTGGCGACGGGCCAGGCTCACAGCGTGCGCGAATTGGCCGCGATGGCTTTTGGCTGCGTGGGCCTGGACGCGGAGGAATACGTCACCAGCAGCGCTGAGTTCTGCCGTGACAACGAGGCCCTCGAGCTGCGCGGGGATGCGCAGCTGGCCTGGACGGAGCTGGGCTGGGAAGCCGTGACGCCGTTTAGCGAGCTGGTCAATCTGCTAGTCAAGGCAGCGCAGGCCAAGCTTAAGTAAGTTGTTCGGATGGCGGGTTGATTTCCTGCGTTCATCACCATCCAGCCGCTATTACCGTTATAATTCATGTGCTACCTACATTGATTCATAGATTCATCAAAGGCGAAAGGACGGGTGTTATGCGTAAGCTGATCTGGATTGTGTGTCTGATGGGGATTCTGACCTTTGCCGGTGCGGCAATGGCCGAGGAGACCACCTCCCTCTATTGCATCGACATGCCCTGGTGCTGTGAGTTCAATTGCGTGATGGTGGATATCGACTGCAAGTGCTGCTGTCCGTCGAACGCGCCGCTGACGATCGAGTTTTTGGGGCGCGACGGGATGGTCCTGGGTACGGCGGTCGTGCCGAACTACTGCTGCCTGTGCGACGAGTACCAGGTGCGGACTGACAACACTGTCAACGCGTCCGAGGTGTGCTCGATCCGGCTGCGCAAGGACGACAACGCCTGTGACTGCATTTGGCTGTCGCTGAGGGTGTATTGCAGCGATCAGTGTTGCTGCGGCAAGTGGCACAAGGTGTTCAAGGGCGATGTCTGGTGCTGGCAGCCCGTGCCGGTGGTGGTGGCGCCTGCGCCCGAGCCGGTGGTCGAGATGCCCGTGCCGGCGCCCGCGCCCGAACCGGTGGTAGCGCCGGCTCCGGAGCCCGAGCCCGATTACGACTACTTCCCGCCTGAGGAAGAGGAGACACCGGAAGTTATCGTCGTCGAGGGACGGGGCTAACGCGACAACGCTAACCGGCCAAACTGCTATACTTGTCTCAACCGTTTTGCGCGGGAGGATTTATAATGCGTAAGTTGTTGTTGGGATGCTTGCTGTGCCTGCTGCCGCTCTATGCCTGGGCGGCCGATGACGAGCCGACCGCGGCCACACTCTGCGGGCTGTGTATGCCGGCCTGCTGCCAGTTGACCTGCGTTTCACTGGAGCTCAACTGCTGCTGGTGTACGCCGGACGCCGGGACGATCGATCCGATCGCCGTGGAGTTTCTGGCGGCGGACGCCACCGTGCTGGGCACGGCGGTGCTCGATGGCCCCTGGTGCGATCCGTGCTGCAACAGCGGTTACGCGGTTGCCGAACTGGACCAGCCGGTGCCGGCGCTGGCCGTGAAGTACGTGAAGATTTCCAAGCCCGGGGACGACGATCTCTGTCTCGACTGGTTCAGGCTGTGTGCGACGGGCGACGATCCGTGCTGCTGTCCGAAGTGGTACAAGCTGTTCGACTGCTGCATCCGGATCGACCTGGGTGACGCCGAGGAGGCCAACGACGCCATCATCCTGATGTAGGCGCCGACTTGCTCTGATTACACTGGCCACCAGTCCGGTTTTTGGGCCGGGCGGGTGGCCGTTTCTTGCATAAACGCTACCAGCCGCGCTTCGTCCCAGACCGCGACGCCGTGCTTCTCGGCCTGGGCCAGCTTGCTTCCCGCGCCGGGGCCGGCGATCACCAGCGCCGTCTTCTTGCTGACGCTGCCGCTGACGGTCGCGCCGTTTTGCTCCAGCCAGTCCTTCAACTCGTCGCGCCTGGCGAAGCTGATCGTGCCGGTCAACACCACCGTCTTGCCGTCGAACACGCCGGCTTCCGCGGAATCGGTTTCGGCCGTCATCGTGAGGCCGGCCTCCTCCAGGCGCGTAAGCATCGCCTGGTTCTCGGGATCGGCGAACCAACTCACGATCGCCTCGGCCATCTTCGGTCCGATGCCGTGGATCTCCTGGAGGCGTTCCGCGCCGGCCTCACTCAGCGCTGCCAGGCTGCCGAACTCGCGGGCCAGCAGCTTGGAGTTCTGTGCGCCGACCTGCGGGATCTCCAGCGCGGTGATCACGCGCCAGAGCGGTTGGCGCCGGCTCTTGGCGATCGCCGCCAGCAGGTTGTCGATCGAGACCTCGGCGAAACCCTCCAGCCCGGTCAGGTCGCCTGGCGTCAGCCGGTACAGGTCGTCGATGTTGTTGACCAGCCCCTCGGCCACCAGGCGCTCGGCGGTCTTCTCGCTCATGCCCTCGATGTCCATCACAGAGCGGCTGGCGAAGTAGGCCAGCCGGCCGACCAGCCGCCCGCGGCAGCGCGGGTTGGGGCAGGCCGGATTGTGCGCGCGCTCGTCCAGCACGATCGCCGTCTCGCAGTACTGGCAGATGTCAGGAGCGACGACCGGGCGCTCGGAACCGTCGCGCTCGCGCGGCGAACGGCCGATAATCTTGGGGATCACCTCGCCGCCGCGCTTGATGTAGACCTCGTCGCCGATCATCACGCCCAGCCGCGTGATCTCGTCTTGGTTGTGCAGCGTGGCGCGCCGCACCATCACGCCGCCCAGCGCCACCGGCTCCAGCTCGGCGACCGGGCTGTAGATCCCCTGGCGGCTGATCTGGAAGACGACGTCGTTGATCCGCGTCGTGGCCTGCTCCTCCTGCCACTTGAAAGCGATCATGAACCGCGGCGACTTGGCGGTGTAGCCGAGTTCCTCCCAGCGCGCGATGTCGTTGAGTTTGACCACCAGCCCGTCGATCTCGTAGGGCAGGGCGTCCTCGCTTTCGTCCGCATACAGCTCGCGCTGGGCGCCCAGTTCGCGATGGAAGGCCAGCACCTCGCCGGCGGTGGCGCAGAGCCGGCCGCGCGGATTGACCGGCAGCCCCAGCCCGCGCAGGAAAGCGATCACATCCTGCTGGGTTGTCACGCCGTGGCCTGGCGCGTCGACCAGCGCGTAGAGATAGATGCTCAGCGGACGGCTGGCGGCGATTCCGCTGTCCAGCAGCCGGATGCTGCCGGCGGCGGTGTTGCGCGGATTGGCGTAGGTCGGCTCGCCGCCGGCCTCGCGCGTGCGGTTGAGCTTGATGAAATCGGCCTTGGTGAAGAACACCTCGCCGCGCACGATGCCGGTGAACGGCCGGCGCAGCTTGAGCGGTAGCGGTTTGATCGTTCTAACCGTATGTGTGACGTCCTCGCCGGTGAAGCCGTCGCCGCGCGTGGCCGCCTGAACCAGGCTGCCGTCGAGATACTTAAGCGAGACCGCCAGTCCATCGAGCTTCGGCTCGCAGAAATAGCTGAACTCGTCGAACAGCCCGCCGCCGGCGCCCAGCGCGTTGCGCAGCCGCGTGTCGAACGCGGTGAACTCCTCCTCGGTCAGGGCGTTTTCCAGGCTGAGCATCGGTACGTCGTGCGTAACGGAGTCGATGTAAGGCAGGATCCGGCCGCCGACCTTCTGCGTCGGGCTGTCGGGGGTGACCAGCTCGGGGTGCTCCAGTTCCAGTGCTTCCAACTCGCGATAGAGCGCGTCGTACTCCGCGTCGCTAACCTTGGGGCTGTCGAGCACGTAGTAGTGATGGGCCAGTTCGTTGAGCTGCTCGCGCAACTCCTGGGCCCGCAGGGCGGCCTGGGTGGGATCCGGCGTCATGGGCTGATTATACGCGCTTAGCGCTCGAACACGTCGCCCGCCATTTCAGCGGAGTAGACGACGATGCGGTCGCGGCCTTCCTTCTTGGCCCGCTGCAGCGCCAGTTCGGCGCGCTGCTGGAGCTCCTGCGCGTGCATCGTCAGCTCGGGCCCGGCCTCGACGGTGGCCACGCCCAGGCTGAGCTTGCACTGGTAGCCGATCGCGGCGGGCAGCACCAGGTCGTGCAGCTGGTTGTGCAGGCGGCTGGCCAGCACCATCGAGCCGGTGGCGTCCGTGTTGTAGAGCACCAGCACGAACGAATCGTCGTCCAGGCGCGCCAGTACGTCGATCTCGCGCTTGGCGGACTTGAGCGTGTCGGCGACCATCTGCAGCAGCTGGTCACCGGCGTCGGTGCCGTACTGCGCGTTGACCGACATGAAGTGGTCGAGATCGACGACGATGCAGGAGATCGGCCGGCTGTAGCGCCGCGCGCGGCTGAGTTCCTCGTTCATGCGGATGAACAGGTAGCGGCGGTCGTAGAGGCCGGTCAGCTTGTCGGTGATCGCCAGCTGGCGGAACTCGTCCTCGGCGTGCTTGACCTTGGCCAGCACGGTGATCTTGGTCAGGAGCTCGATCTCGTTGAACGGCTCGACCAGGTAATCGTACGCGCCCAGATGCAGGCTTTGCAGTGCCACTTCCGGCGGCGTCTCCACGGGATAGACGACGATGACCGGAATGTCGCGGTGCTCGGAACCGGCGCTCTTGAGGATCGACAGCACATCATCCGTCGGCGGCTGGACGCAGTCCTCGACCAGCAGGATCAGGTCCACGCCCTGCTCGCTGAGATAGGCCAGGAACGACTCGACGTCCTGCTTGAGGACGGTATGCAGGCCGCTGATCTCGAATAGTGAACGGAACAGGTCCCGCCGTCCTTCCTCGCCGCATAGCATCAGGACATGTGTGTTTGCTCCTGCAGTGCTCATAGCGGAATTGTAGCATCCTACGGCACATCTGGGCTATTTGGAATCTGGGTTTAACCAACGTCGCCGGAGCTCGAATGCGGCTGGACTCGCTGCTGATCGGCCGCGTCGACCAGCTCCTGTTCGTGCATCCCAATGAAGTACTCGAAGACGGCCTGCTTGATCGCCAACTGGCGCGACCAGGATACCGCGATGCGGAAAATCATCGGGACCACCAGCGGAATCCCGAGACCGACGCAGGGGCTGAGCAAACCGCCCAGGCAGGTCAAGATGCCGTCGAACCAGCAGTTGCGGCCGGCGGTCAGGGGCACGCGCAGGTCGCGTTGGCCGTGGGCGAGCTGCCGGAAATAGAGGTAGAAGTGCGCGAAATAGTGGACGCGATCCACGAACGTCGCGCCGGGATCGACGGGCACAAAGCGCGGGCGGAAGCGGGAGCGGATCGCTTCCTCGATCTGCTGCATATAGGATTCATCCACCAACACCAGCGCCGCCCGTCCCCAGAGCAGGTCCCGCAGGGCGAAGCGCCGCTGGTTGCTGTAAGCCACGATCGCGCCGATGATGATCAGGGCAGGCAGGACCAGCGCGCCGCCGAACATCAGCAGGTTGCCGGCCACCGACAATCCGAGGCCCAGCGGGGCCAGCAACTGCTCCAGCCAGCTGCCGGCACCCAGTACGTCGCCCAGTTGATCCGACATCAGGGGGAAGAGCGCGCCGAGTAGCGCGCCGGAAACCATGCCGACGGGAATGGAGGCAATGGCCGCGATCGCCATGAGCAGCCCGTGGGTGACGCGCTCCGACTGGATGCGCTGTCGCAGGCGCAGGAGCGCCGGAACCTGCCACTGCTCGGGAATTTGCGAATGCAGCGACTGGCCGGGGATCTGCGCGCCTGTACCCACGACTCATCTTAGCATCGCGTGGTACGAAACAAGTGTTTGTCCTTGACGGCGCGACCGGTGCGGCATAAAATGCAGTTGCTGGTCATGATTCGTACACATGATCCTATGCCGCTGTCCATCTGGAGAGCGGCATAAACTTTTACAAAGCCGGTTCCTTAATCCAGCCTTTACCGAAACCTATCGATCCTCCATCTATAATCTAGCCCGCTAATCCCACATTGCAGCTTTGGCACACGTGTGTATGAATATTCACGTGGTGTGATATAATACTATACGTATGTAAAGTTATGCCCGATTGACCGTCACAAGTTGGCTGAGCACTTTAAACAACGGGCCGCCGGGATGGATATAGTAGATGGTGCAGGAATTCATACACATCAAGGGCGCGCGGGTGCACAACCTGCGCAACGTCGAGGTCAAGCTGCCGCGCAACCGGCTGATCGTCTTCACCGGTCCGTCGGGCTCGGGCAAGAGCAGCCTGGCGTTCGACACCATCTACGCCGAGGGCCAGCGCCGCTACCTGGAGAGCCTCAGCAGTTACGCGCGCCAGTTCCTGCAGTCCTTCGACAAGCCCGACGTCGACCACATCACGGGGCTGTCGCCGGCGATCGCCATCGAGCAGAAGGCCGCCAGCCACAACCCGCGCAGCACCGTCGGCACCGTCACCGAGATCTATGACTACTTGCGCGTGCTCTACGCGCGGATCGGCAAGCAGTACTGCCATCTCTGCGGCCAGCCCGTCGGGCGCCAGACCGTCGACGAGATGGTCGAGCACATCCTGGACCTGCCCGCCGGGGCGCGGCTCTACCTGCTGGCGCCGGTAATCAGCGGGCGTAAAGGTGAGTACAAGGACATTTTCAATGCTGCGCAGGTGGCCGGTTTCGCCCGCGTGCGCGTCAACGGCGAGATCATCGCGCTGACGGAAGAGATCAAGCTGGACAAGAAGCGCAAGCACTCGATCGAGATCGTCGTGGACCGGCTGGTGCTGGAGGACGACGCCCGCCCGCGCCTGACCGAGGGCGTCGAGCTATCACTCAAGGAGGGCGGCGGGCTGGCTCGTGTGCTCAACGTCGACAGCGGCGAGGAGTGGCTGTTCTCCGAGCACAACGCCTGCGCCGATTGCGGCGTCAGCTTCGGCGACCTGTCGCCCCAGGCCTTCAGCTTCAATAGCCCGCAGGGCGCCTGCGCGACCTGCAGCGGTCTGGGCACGAGCCTGGAGGTCGAGCCCTCGCTGGTGATTCCGGATATGTCCCTAAGCGTCCGCCAGGGCGCGATCAAGCTCTGGGGTTTCCTGGCCAACCACCGCGACAGCTTCGAACCTTACCTCAACGCGTTTCTCAAGCAGTGGAACGTCGATGTCGATACGCCGATCGAGGAGTATTCGCCGGCGGCGCTGGAGGGGCTGCTGTACGGCGGCACGTTCAGTTGGCGCAACCGGCGGCGGGAGTACGAAGGCGCGGCCAACAACATCAAACGGCTTTACCATCAGACGCAGTCTGAAGGGGCGCGGCGCTGGTATTCCGAGTTCTTCGCCGACAAGCCCTGCCCGGACTGCGCCGGCCGGCGGCTCAAGCCGGAGAGCCTGGCGGTGAAACTCGGCGACCGCAACATCAGCGAGGTGGCGGAATTCGACATCGAGCACGCCCTGGCCTGGTTCGACGGGCTGAACCAGCAGCTCGGCAAAAACGACAGCCAGATCGCCGCCGAGGTGCTCAAGGAGATCACCGAGCGCCTGCGCTTCCTGAGGGACGTCGGTCTGAGCTACCTGACGCTGGCGCGCTCGGCCCCGACGCTGTCCGGCGGCGAGAGCCAGCGCATCCGCCTGGCCAGCCAGATCGGCAGCGGTCTGACCGGCGTGCTGTATGTCCTCGACGAACCGAGCATCGGCCTGCACCAGCGCGACAACCGCAGACTGATCGACACGCTGGAGAGCCTGCGCGATCTCGGCAATACGGTGCTGGTGGTCGAGCACGACGAGGAGACCATGCGCCGCGCCGACGAAATCATCGACTTCGGTCCGCGAGCGGGTGTGCACGGCGGCCGGATCGTCGGCCAGGGCACGGCGGACGAACTGGCCAGGATGGGCAAGACGATTACCGGCAAGTTCCTCTCCGGCGCCGAGGAGATCGAGGTGCCGGCCAAGCGGCGCGGGGGCAACGGCGGGAAGATCGAGATCATCGGCGCGCAGGCCAACAACCTCAAGAACATCGACGTGAGTATCCCGCTGGGACGGTTCGTCTGCGTTACCGGCGTCTCGGGCAGCGGCAAGAGCAGCCTGATCAACGAGACACTCTGGAAGGCGACGTCGAACATCGTCGGCCGCGCCGTACGGCGTACCGGCCGCTTCAAGGAGATCCGCGGGATCGGCGACAACGTCGACAAGGTGATCCAGATCAGCCAGCGGCCGATCGGCCGCACGCCGCGCAGCAACCCGGTGACCTACACCGGCGTGTGGGACGAGATCCGCAAGCTGTTCGCCGAGTTGCCGGAAAGCAAGATCCGGGGCTATAAGCCGGGCCGGTTCAGCTTCAACGTGCGCGGCGGGCGTTGCGAGGCCTGCCAGGGCGACGGCGTCAAGCGGATCGAGATGCATTTCCTCAGCGATGTCTATGTCCAGTGCGACGTTTGCCACGGCCGCCGCTTTAATCGCGAGACCCTGGCGGTGGAATACAAGGGCCGGAACATTTTCGATGTGCTGGAGATGACCGTCGCCGAAGCGCTGGAGCATTTCGAGAACCTGCCCAAGATCACCAAGGGCCTGGCGACGCTCTCGCAGGTCGGGCTGGATTACATCACGCTGGGCCAGAGCGCGCCGACGCTCTCCGGCGGCGAAAGCCAGCGCGTCAAACTCGCGCGCGAGTTGAGCAAGCGCAGCACGGGCCGCACCCTGTACCTGCTGGACGAGCCGACCACGGGCCTGCACTTCGAGGACATCCGCAAGTTGCTCGCGGTCCTGGCGGAACTGGTCAACAGCGGGAACACGGTTGTCGTGATCGAGCACAACCTGGACGTGATCAAGACCGCGGACTGGATCATCGACCTGGGGCCCGAAGGCGGCGACAAGGGCGGGTATGTGGTTGCCGAGGGGACACCCGAGCATGTGGTCGGTTGCGCCGCAAGTTTTACCGGCAAGTACCTGTATGAGATGCTGAATTCGGCGGGGAAAAAGCCCGCTAAACGCAAGAAATCAGCGGTGGCGAAGTAATCGAATGTGATTTAGGTTAAATGCAAATATACCGGCCTGCAGGAATGAATCATCCGCTGGCGGTGCCCGATATACGTAGTATGGCCTTAGGCCGAGCGGCAGTCCGGCTATCTGGATAATTGTTGGCCTAATGGTCCGAAAAAACAAATGGGGCAGGCATTGATCTTGAAGTTGGCCGCGAATTTTAAAACCGCAATGCTTGCCATAACATATCGGCAGTTGTATAATCTAACTGGGGGAATCCGTAGGTGGTGCTGGCCGCGCAATGGAGGCGGCGGATAACTGTGAGTGACGTGCTGAACAGCCGGGTGCCGATGCGCAAGGACTTCATGTGCAGGGTCGTGCGCTTCAATGAAGTCCATGGCACCTTCGACGTCTCCTTGCTTCCCAATCCCGAGCTCTGCCAGTGGGTGGAGGTCGACGGTAAGCGGCACCTGCAATTCAAGGACGACGGCCAGCTGTACACCGAGGCGGAGATCGCCCGTTATGCCACCGAGCTGTTCGACGCCCAGTACGGCACGGGCGGCCAGCAGCACGCACCGGGAGCCGGCTACGACGGCCTGCAGCAGGACCTGGAGGAGCTCGCTTCACCGCTGATCGCTGCTCCGGCCGCGGATGTCCAGCACCAGTACCTGAGCGATCTCGGCATCAACGAACTGGACTTCGTGATTCTGTCGGTCGACATCGCGGGTTCGACCAAGCTGGCCACGTCGCTCGGCCGCGACAAGTACACCCACCTGATCATGCTGGCGCTCGACGAGATCGGCGCTCCGATTCCGGAGTTCAACGGCAAGGTCCTCAAGTACACGGGCGACGGCCTGATCGCCTATTTCGCCGAACCGCACTACGCGATGGAAAACGACCTCGTACTGGACTGCGCGCTGGCGATCCGCGAAGTGGTCTACGGCCTGCTCAACGACTTCCTGGAATCCAGCGGCTTCCCGCGCATCGAGCTCAGGATCGGCATCGACTCCGGCATCGCCTCGGTCGTCACGCTGGGCTCGGCGCAGACCAAGCAGGAAACGGACCTGATCGGCGCGACGGTCAGCCTGGCCGCCAAGATGCAGCAACTGGCCCAGGCCGGCAACGTGCTGGTCGGCGAGATGGCCTACCAGCGGCTGCAGCCGCACTGGCAGGCGCGGTGCAGCGAGATCA
The DNA here is from genome assembly GCA_016932385.1 of bacterium. GTDB lineage: Bacteria > 4484-113 > 4484-113 > 4484-113 > JAFGCY01 > JAFGCY01. Next base: position 12,522 of record JAFGCY010000046.1, read on the forward strand.
GACTGCCGTTGGAATGGGAGTACTCCAACCAGGCCGGCGGGCGCTATTCCGTCTATAACCTGGAACTGGCGGATCCCGCCGCCGGCCATAACTAGCCGCCGGCCCGTCGCCGCCATCCCGTTGACGAGACGCAGCATCCGTGGCGCGCGCGGCGCGGAACCAACCGGCTACCGTTAGCAATTACGCCGTCGGATCGTACTCCGGCAAGCTGAGCCGCGATATCTGCGTTTCGCTCATATGTAGCGTATTGTTCTGGATTACTCCATTCGGTCCGTCGATGAACGGATCGCCGTTCCCCGGGTTGATGTCGAAGCGCGGGTAGTTCGTGCTCTGGATATCGATGCCGACCTTATGCCCGGTGCCAAAAACGTAGGCACGCTGGCCGATGTCCATCGTGACTTCGTAAACTGTATTCGGAGCGGGATCGCCGAGTCCGGTTTTATTCGTATACCAACTCAGGCGCACGCCCGAATCCGCAACCAGCATGTTCCGGCCGTCGGGGTATTCGTCGATCAGCTTGACCATGATGTCGGTATCCACGGCATCGGTTTCCACGAACAAAGTGATGGTGGCGGGTCCGGCGATCGGCAGATCGTCGGCCAACGCCGCACTACGGAATGTCAAAACGTCGGTTCGCATCTCCAACGCGACCTGGTCGTAGGGTCCGGCATCAGCCACGGTCGCCACCGGCAGGTTGGCGCCGCCTGATGTCAGCACTGGATTAGCCGGATTGCATTCCCAGCCCACGGTGCTGTCGCCGACCGGTGCCAGGTCGCTCAGGCCGGTCGCGCCGGAGCTCAGGAACAGGAAGTGGTCGCTGTAAACCGGCGGCCAGGTATTCAGTTCGTACCAATGGTTATGCGGCGCGGTCGTCTGCATCGCCGGCTCGTCGGAGCCGATGAAGTAGGCTCGTACGTGGTTCGTCGGCGTGGTGAACAGCGGGTTGCGCCCCAGGGGTTTCATCGCCCACTGCAGGCCGTCCCAGGCTTGCGGAATGACCGAGGGATCCACGTCGGCGGAGGTGGTCGGGAAGGTCAGCTCGCCGACGGTTGTGCCGCGCACCGTGTCATGCGACCAGGGGCCGATCAACAGGTAGTGGTTGCCGAGTGCGCCCGTGCCACCGTGGTTGTTGAGTTCCTGCCAGCTGTAGATCGTCGATTAGACGTCGACATCCCACCAGCCGACCTCGTGGTAGCCCGGGCAGGTGACATCGCCCGCATCGTCATCGAAATCGATCGCGGTCCAGTAAGCCTCGTTGTTGAACTGGGTCTCGGCTTCGGTCAGCAGGGCGGGCGGATAGCTGTTGCCGACGATCCAGCCTTCGACGTTGCTGCGCTTGAAGCAGCCGAAGCGCATCGCGGCCCAGTTGCCGACGTTGCCGGACGAGACCTGCGGATAGATCGCGGCGATCCGGTCGCCGAGGACCGGTGCGGCCTGGTAGATCCATAGGCCCAGCGCCGAGGGTCCCGAGAGGACCGTGGTGCCGTTGTACCACTGGCGCCCCTCGATCCAGTCCATCGTGTCGATCGCGTCGGTATGGTCCGGCCCGGCGTGGTCACGGAACAGCGTCTCGGTGCCGCCGCTGTCCGGCCAGGCGCCACTGTCGTTGAAGCGCCCGCGGTGGTACTGGGCAATCATCACGATGTTGGCCAGCGCCAGTGCGGAGGGCAGGCCCTGGCCCTGGTATTCCGTGTTCAACACCTCATCCTTGTCGTAGGGGGTCCGGAACAGCACGACGGGGTAGGGCGGATTGGGGATCAAGGGGCTGGTTTCATAGTAGGGCAGGAATACGGTGGTGGCCAGCTCGGTGCCGTCCGCGGCCTCGATCATCTGCTGGTATTCGATCGGCTGGGCCTGGGTGCTGTTGAGCGGCTCCGGGAAGTCCATCGCGATCTCGGTGACGGTAATGTCGCTGCCGCCGTAGGTGATGATCGCGATGGTGAAAGTGCCGGCGAGACTGCCGGCGTTCGGCTCCAGGCCGACCGGAATTGTGACGTTACCGCTGGCGTACTTGTCGGGCAGGAAGTTCCAGCAGCCGAGCTTGTAGTCCGGCAGGGCCACCCAATACTCCCCGCTGCCGCTGGCGGTGATCCGGACCTCGTAGGGGGCCAGGTATGGCACCGGCAGATAGACATCCGGGCTGGAATTGACCTGGTAACTGAGCGTGATCCCCCACCAGGCGGCGCTCATCTGCGTTGCCGCGGAGGGCAACTCGACGGAAGTTGGCGATACGACGGCGTTGCTGAGATAACTGCACTGGTCCAATTGGATGTACTGCGTGACGGCTGACGTTTGCCGGGCGTCCTGGCCCGGACCCAAGTCGGTCAGCGCAGGCAGTTCCTGGGCCAGCTGTGTGATCTCGGTGGGGACGGTCGATTCCGGTACTGCAGTCGGCGTATCGCCGGAGGAACAGGCCGTGGCCGCAACCAAGACGAATGACAACATAGCAATGATCAGCAAGCGTGAAAACATCGTAAACCTCCGCGTGTCTCGTATGCGGTAATTCTAGCATTACGGCCCGAAATGCCGGTTGCGGGACGCTGCGTTCCACGGTACACTGATCCTGTATCCCGCCGAGCCGGCGCAGGGGGAGGCGCAGGAAAGGCACGGAAGGCGGGTGCAGGTAATGGATGACCTGCGTGGTGCAACGCGCATACACGGAGGTCTGTATGTCTACGCTTAACGTACCTTCATTCGTCCCCGCGATCAATGCCGCGCGCCTGGTCGGCGTGAACAACAATCTGGTCGCGGCTTCACTGGAGCGGCTGAGTTCCGGCCTGCGCATCAACCGCGCGGCCGACGACCCGGCCGGACTCACGATTTCGGAACGGTTGCGCGGCCAGCGCCTGGGGCTGGCGCGGGCCTCGTTGAACGCCCAGGACGGCGTCAGCCTGCTGCAGACGGCGGACAGCTCGCTGACCGAGATCACCAACGCCCTGGAGAACATCCGCGAGCTGGCGGTCAGTGCCTCCGACGGCACCAAGACGGCCAGCGACCGCGCGGCGATCCAGGAGGAGGTGACGCAGTACCTGGCGGAGATCGACCGTATCTCGGCCAGCACGGAGTTCAACACCAAGTCGCTGCTCACCGGCACACTCGGCGCGTTGGCCAGCACGTCGGATTACTCCAGCTTGCGCGCGGTGGTGACGGGCGACGTCGGCACGGGCGGCAGTTTCGTCGTGCGTGCCGATGTGCGGAACGCCGGCGTGCTGGAGCGCCAGGTCAGCGACGTGTTCACCGTCACCGGCTCGGCCGACCTGGCCGGCGCGATCAGCGGCCTGGGCACGCAGCAGGGGCTGGTGACGCTGGCCACCGACCAGGGCGGCGGCGTGGGCAACACCGGCGTCGACCGTTACGAGCTCTTGTACAGCACGACGGGCGAGACGGCGGTGGAGGGCTTCATCTCCGCCGGCGTCAACGCCAAGCTCAGCGTGACGGCACTGGGGCTGGCCTCCTTCGCCGCCGGCGGTGTATCCTTCGCCGAGTTGTTCGAGGGCGAGAACATCACGGCCGGCGACAAGATCATCTTCGCCGTCAACCTGATCAGCACGGCCACAAACTATTCCTTTGCGATCTCCGCCGGGCGCGACATCGGCGCGTTCATCACCTCGGTGAACACCGCCTTCGGCGCGGCGGGTACCGTCGCCGGCAACGACAGCGGCCAGATCTCGCTGAACCTGGCGGCGGGGGTGCAGGTGACGGGCGTAACCTTCAGCGACGAGGACAACTCCGGCAGCCAGTTGCACATCAGCCTGAACGGCACGACCGGGGCGATCGCCACCAACGCGCTGCACGACGGGGTGTCCGTGACGTTCACCAACAACGCCAACACCTGGAGCGCTAACCTGACCAAGACCGCCGCCAACCAGGGGATGCTGTCGATCGGCGACGCCAGTACCGGGCAGCTGGTGATTCGCTTCGATCCGGACAGCGACTTCGGCTCGGGCGGCATTCTGTCGCTGACGGACACGTTCACCTTCAGCAAGACCGGCGGCGGCAACGGCTTCCAGGACTACGGCAGCGTCTCGCTGGCCGGCAATGCGGTGGCGGCGGGCACGGTGCTGCTGAGCGCTACGAGCCAGACGACCTATGCCTTATATGCCTTCGACAACAACCGCTACACCTCGCTGGTCGCGGCGGGCGTCGGTCAGGACCTGGCCGTGCAGATGGCCAAAGGCGCGCGCTACCACGTCGACGGCGCGCCGGCGACCAACACCTGGACCGTCGGCGACTACATCGAGGGCGAGGACCTCGACGACGGGACGGGCACCAATCCGCTGACCAACCTGCGGCTGACGCTCAACGGCGGCATCCTGCAGGAGGGCGAGACGGCGGTGTTCGACGTCAGCACCAGCAACACCGTCCGCGCCGGCGGCACCACGACGCTGGCCAGCATCACCGCGTTCTCGGCGGATGGAGTCTTCAGCGGCGTATCTTCGCGCAGCCTGGACGTCTACCTGTCCGACCGCAGCGACAAGGTGACGGTGCAACTCACCGCCAACGATACACTGGCGGATGTGGCAGGCAAGCTCAGCCTGGCGATCTGGAACCCCGACGGTACGGGCCTGTTGGGCCAGGACGAGATCGCCGACGCCTTTGCCCCGCCGGACCTGGTGCGGTTCAATCCGGTGGGCTCGTCGCGCGGCACCCTGAGCATCGTCGCGCCGTTGCCCGGCCGCGAGCTGATCTTCGCCGGCGACGACGAGTTGCTCGACGCGCTGGACCTGGCCGAAACGGTGGCCGCCGTCAATCCGGTGTTCTCCGTGAGTGCGACGAACGCGCGCACCAACCAGAGCGTGGGCCACGTGGTGACGGATACCAATTACGCCAGCGGGTTGATCGCTGGCGTGACGCTGTATTTCGACACCGCGCAGAACCTGCGCCTGGATCCGGAGCCCAACGCCGCCAACACCAACACGGACTTCCCCTACTGGACGCCGGACGCAACGCCGGAGCTGAGCATCAGCACCGGTGACCAGGCCCGTGAGCACTTCGTCCACGTCGCGCCCAACCCGTACCAGTTGCAGGTCGGCGCGGCGACCGGACATACCCTCAGCATGCGGATCCCGACGGTCACGACGGAAACGTTGGGGCTGACCGGCCTTAACGTCGCCACCCAGGACCGGGCCGGTGCCGCCATTGGCACGGTGGACGAGGCGCTGTCCCGCATCGGGATGATTCAAAGCCGGGTCGGGGCCTATCAGAACCGCCTGGAGTCAACGATCACGCAGCTCGATGTGGCCGCGGAGAATACACTGGCGGCGGAAAGCCGCATTCGTGACGTTGACTACGCCCAGGAGATCCTGAACCTGACCCGCGCGCAAATCCTGGCGACCAGTTCCAGCTACGCGTTGGTGCAGGCCAACGCCCAGGCGGCGTCAGTATTGGCACTGCTGACCGCCTAGCCTCGCGGCGCGGCCTCCTGCCCCGCGAGTGATCCGCCGGGGCGCCGCCTTCTCCAGCGGTGTCCCGGCGGCTAGTCCGCTTCGGCTTCCTCGGCCCGTTCGATCGCAACCAGCGCCAGCGCCCGCTTGGCGGCGACCAGCCGGAACAACAGCGGCACGACGATCAGCGTCAACAGCGTGCTGACGATCAGGCCGCCGATGATCGCGAAGGCCATCGGCGCCCACATGCTGCCGCCGAACAGCCCGAGCGGCAGCAGGCCGCCGATCGTGGTGGCGGTGGTCAGCAGGATCGGGCGCAGGCGTTCCTGGCCGGCCTCGTCGATCGCCTTATCAAGCGGCCGGCCGCGCCGGAGTTTTTCCATGATGAAGTCCATCAGCACGATCGAGTTGTTGATCACGATCCCCGCCAGACTGACCACGCCCATGCCGGCGGTGAAGCCGAAGGGCCAGCCGGAGAAGAACAGCCCCAGCACCGCGCCGATCAGCGCCAGCGGGATCGCCAGGAACACCACCAGGCTGATCCGCACGCTCTTGAACTGGGCGACGAGGATCAGCACGATCAACAGCAGGGCGATCAGCGCAAAGGCCCCGAGGTTGCCGAAGGCCTCGCCGCTCTCCTCGGCTTCGCCGCTGATCTTCAGCTCGTAACCCGGCGGTAGCTTGATCTCTGCCAGCGCCGGCTTGATGTCCTGGGACAACGCCTCGCTGGCCAGGCGGCCGCCCGACAGGTAGCCGCTGATGGTCAACTCGCGCTCGCGGTCGGTGCGCTGGATGCGGCTGGTGACGTTGACGGTTTCGTAGTGGCCGACCGAGGAGATCGGCACTGGATTGCCCGTGTACTTGTTGTACAGGTAGAGCTGCTCCAGGTCGAGCGCGGAATCGCGATTCGCGGCGAAGCTGCGCAGCAGCACCGGGATCGTGCGGCTGGGGGCGCGGTATTCCGTGACCTGCAGGCCGGTGGATGCCAATAGCGTCAGCTTGTTGACGTCCTGGCGCGTGTTGCCGATCGCCCGCAGCTGCGTTTCGTCCAACTCCAGCAGCAACTGGCGGCTGTCCTCGCCGAAGCTGTCGCGGACGTCGATCACGTTGGGTGTCGCGGTCAGGATGCCGGACACCTGGCGGCCCAGGGACTTCAGCTGGTTCAGGTTCTCGCCGCGCAGCTTGATCTGGATCGGCGCGCCGACCGGCGGCCCCTGTTCGAGCATCTTGACTTCGATCCGCGCGCCGGCAACCTGGGCCTGCAGGGCGCGGCGCAACCGCGGAACCAGGCGGGCCGTAGCCTCGGGACTGACCGTATTGACCAGCAGGTCGGCGTAATTGGACTGCGACGACTGGGTGATGCGGTTGTAGTAGTACATCGGGCCGCCCTGGCCGATATTGGCCAGGCAGCTCGTGACGTCGTCGTGCGTGGCCAGTTCCGCTTCAATCTGTTCCACGACACCACGGGTTTCCTCGATCGACGAGCCGTCCGCCAGGCGGATGTCGATCGCGAACTGGTTGCGCTCGGCGCCGGGGAAGAACTGCACGCCGAGCTGCGGGAACAGCGCCAGCGCGCCGGCGAACGCCGTGAGCACGATCGCCAGCGTCAGGGGCATGTGCTGCTGCGTCCAGCGGAGCACCGGCGGGTACATCCGCTCGATCAGCTTCATCAGCGGGTCGAGGGGCTGGAAGGTCCGCGTACCCGTCGTCGGCCTGAGCACCAGGCTGCAGATCGCGGGCGTGACCGTTATGGCGATGACATAGCTGACGAGGATCGCCGTGGAGACGACCAGCGGAATATCGATCACGAAATCGCCGGTTTCGCCGGGTAGCAGGGCCAGCGGCAGGAACGCGCAGACCGTGGTCAGCGTGCTGGTCAGCATCGGCAGGGCCAGCTCCTTGGTCGCCTGGATCGCCGCCTGCTTGCGCTCGAAGCCGCGGTCGATGAAGCGGCTGACGTTGTCCGTCACGACGATCGCGTTGTCGACCAGCATGCCTAGCGCGATGATCAGCCCGGCGATGCTCATCTGCTGCAGGCTGGTACCCAGCATGCTCAGCACGGCGAAGGTGGCGATGATCACCAGCGGGATCGCCAGGCCGACGGGCACCGAGGGCCGAAAGCCCATGAACAGGAACACGACAAGGATCACCAGCGCGATACCGGTGTAGAGGTTCTTCAGGAATGAATTGATGCGCAGGCTGACCTGCCAGGGCTGGTCCTGCACCACGTCGACCGCTAGGTCCGCCGGCAGCGACTGCCGCAACTCGGCCAGGGCGGTGTCGACTTGCCGGCCCAGGTTCAGCACGTTCTTGCCGTCCTTCATGATCACCGAGACCAGCACGCATTCGCGGCCGTTGACCCGGGCCAGGTAGGACGGCGGCTCCTCGTAGCCGTAACGCAGGTCGCCGAGGTCGCCGAGCCGCACCTGGGCGCCGCCGGGCGTGCCGTAGACGGGCAGGTCCTCGATGTCGTTGAGAGAATCGAATCCGCCGCTGGAGTCCAGCGCGTAGGTATTGCCTTGCAGTTCCAGTGTGCCGCCGGGCATCAGGGCGTTGGTGCCGCCGACCGCGGCCATGATTGCGCCCAGGTCCGCGCCGTAGTAGCGCGAGACCTGTTGGGGATCGTATTCCAGGTAAATACGCTCGGGCCGGTCGGCCCAGACGGTGACGGTGCCGGCGTCATTAAGCGAACTGAGCCGGTTCTTGATCCGCTCGGCGAACGCCGTCAGTTCGCGCGGTGTATAGCTCTCGCCGCTCAGACAGATAATGTGGCTGCAGGTCTCAAAGAATTCGTCGTCGACGAACGGGTCGTAGCAGCCCTCGGGGAGCGTGTCACGGATGCGGTCGATCTTGTTGCGCAAGCGGTCCCAGATTTGGTCGATCGAGCCGACCGGCGTGGAATCCTCCAGCATCACGATGATCACCGAGATGCCGGCGCGGGATTCGGAACTGATCTCCGAGACCTCGCCGATCTCGGCGGCGACATCCTCGATCGGCTTGGTCACGTACTGCTCGACGTCCTCGGGCAGGGCGCCGGGGAAGACCGTGACCACGCGCGCGCCGCGGATCTTGATCTCCGGGTCCTCGCGCTTGGACATCGCGGTGAAATAACTCAAGCCCCAGATCGCGATCAACAGCGTCGCGATCAGGGTCAGCATCGGAAAGCGTACAGCCCAGATCGTTAAGCGCATGGCGGTTACTTGGCTTCCAGCCTGGTGAGTTCCTCGATCGCCAGCGCGTCGACGACCGTCACAGCGCCGCCATCGCTGACCAGGTGCTGTCCGTTGACAATCACCTGGTCTGCCGGCTCCAGCCCGTCGACGAATACGCTCTCGCCGATATCGAGCAGCACCTCGAGCTTGCGCCAGACGGCCCGCCCGTCCTCAACGACGTAGACGCCGTGGTCGACCAGGCAGCGCTGTGGAATGACCAGCCCGCCCGGCGACTCGGCGAAGGCCAGGTTGATCTGCGCCACCATGCCGGGCACCACGTTGGCCTGCTCCTCTAACAGCCGCAGTTTGACCGGAAAGCCGCGCGTGGCGGCCTGGGCGCTGGGAGCGATACTGATGATCTCGGCCGCCACCCGCACGTCCGGCGCGGCGGGGAACGTGATCGTCGCCGGGTCGCCGGTGTTGATCCGCGGCAGATCGCTCTCGGGGACCTCGGTCCAGACTTCCAACTCGTCCAGGTTGGCCAGTTCGAACACGGGAGTGCCGGAGGAGACGATCAGGCCGGGCTCGAGCTTGCGCATCACGATCACGCCAGCGGTCGGCGCCGTCAGCGTGGCATAGTCGAGCTGCGTTGCGGCCTGGTTGAGCGCCCCGCTGGCCTGCTGGACGCCCGCTCGGGCCTGGGCGATCTCCTCGTCGCGCGGGCCCTTGCGCGCCATCGCCAGCTGCTCCTGGGCGGCGTTCAGCGCTTGCCGGGCCTGTTCATGCCCGGCGGCGGCGGCGTCCAGCGCCTGCTTAGCCATTACGCCGCTTTGGTATAACTGCTGGGCGCGTTCGTAATCCGCCTGGGCCTGGGCATATTGGGCTTCGGCGGACTTGACCTGGGCCTCGGCCTGGGCCACCTGCTCGGCCCGCGTACCGGAGAGCGCCAGATCCAGTTGCGCCTGGGCCTGGGCCAGTGCGCCCGCCGCTTGTTCCTGCTGGGCCGCGAACAGGCGGCTGTCCAGCCGGGCCAGCACTTGGCCTTGGCTGACTGCTTGGCCTTCCGCGACCAGCACGTCCGTCACCAGACCGTTCAGCTGGAATGCCAGCTGCGTCTGGCCCGTGGCGCGGACCACGCCGGAGAGCGGCGCGGCCAGTTCGACCGAATCGGCCGGTTGCGGTCGCGTGACGCGCACCGGCGTCGCCTGATGGTTGGTGGCCTCGTCCGTTTGCTTCTGCCAGCGCGGGCCGTTGCAGCCCGTCGCCGCACACAGCAGCAGAGCAAGCAGCACAACCCGTTGGACCCATCGTAAGTCCATTCCCGTACCTCGCACTACAGGCGGCAATCCCCACCGCCCGGTTTAAGTAATTACTCGCCCACTAAAAATGAGTGGTCGTCCAATCCAAGGGTTGTGTAGATATCTACGTCACCGGGCGAATCCGCCCGGCAGTCTCCGGAATAGCCGAAGGGGAAGCCCATCGCCCGCGACAGGTTGGTCTGGGCAATCTTGACGTCGGCCAGGGCAAACAGGTATCCCAGCGCCGCGGCGACGTTCTGGTCCAGTGCGTTCAGATAATCGATGTAAGGGGTGACGCCGGCCGAATAGCCGACCGCGGCGGCCCGGTGCGCCTCCGACGCCAGCTCCAGCGTCTTGCGCGCGGCATCGGCGGAACTGCGCGCCGCGATCACCTTGTTCCACGCGGTCGTGGCGTCGAGCTCGATCTGGCTCTCCAGGTGGTAGAGCGACTCGGTGATCGATTTCATGTTGAGTTCTTCCTGCTTGAGCTTGGCCCGGTCGGAGCCGCCCGTGTACAGGTTCCACATGAACTGCAGCCCGTATTCGTAGCTCTCATGGACGGTGGAGTTCGCCGGGTCCATATAGGCCGCGTTGGCGTAGGCGTTCAGGATCGGCCGGTTCCGCGTCAGGTTCTTGGCCGCGCTGCCGGCATCCAGGGCGGCGTACTGCAACGCCAGCTCGGGACGGTAGTACAGCGCGAGATCGATCGCCGTGTTGACGTCCACCGGCGCGGGACCGATCTCCGTCAGGGCGGCATGGATCACGCCCGGCACGTAGCGCTGATCCTCGACGCCCAGCAGCGAGTAGAAATAGGCTGCGGCATCGCCGACCTGCGATTGGGCCGCGATGAAATTGCTGCGGGCCTGCTCGACGCGGGATTCGGCGCGGATCACGTCCAATCGCGGCACGACGCCGACTTCGTATTGGATCTCCGCCTGGCGTAGCAGTTCGCGCGACAGCTTGAGCTCATCGTCGCGTACACGGGCCTGCCCCAGCGCCAGATTGAACTGGTAATAGGCGGTGATCACATTGTAGACCAACTGCTGTTCAGTCATGTCGACCGTGTATTTCTTGATCGCGTGCTGGGACTCGGCCACGTCGATCAGGTCATTCGTCAGGCCGAAGTCATAGATCCGCTGCGTCAGGCTCAGCGCCAGCTGCTGGTGGAAATCTCTCTGCGCTCCGCCGGAGAGGTCGATCACGACCGGGTCCTGACCCTCGATCGGAATCGTGATCGGCTCGCTGGAGGCATCGTTATCGGTCCAGTAGCCCTTAGCGGACAGGCTCAGCTGCGGTAGCAGGTCGGCCCACTGCACGTCGATGCCCTGGCAGGCCGCCGCCGCGGCCAAGCGCCTGCTGTTGAGATCATGGTTGTATGTCACCGCGGTAGCCAGGGCCTCTTCGATCGTCATCTCCGGATCGGGCTGGAAATAGCCTTCCGCCAGGTAATTGATCATTTCGTCGATGTCGGTGGGCAGGCAGAGCTCGCTGACGGTGATGCTCAGCGGCATCCATTCCACGCCGGTCGGCGGCACGGCGTACTGTTCGACTGCCTCGGTTTCGGGCGGCAGCACCACGCTCGACTCCGTGACCGGCGCGAATTCCACCGGCTCGACGACCGGCTCGCTGGCCGGTTCCTCCGCCGGATCGTCCGCGGGCTGGGCCGCTGCCTGCTCCTCGGCGGAACCGGCGGCGGATTGCTCACCCGCGGCGAATACCTCGTCGGCGCTGGTTGCCGATGCGGCCGCCGGCAGGATCAGGCAGACAGCCAGCAGCACCAGCCACAGCACCGAACCGTGCCAGTTTGTACCTGGGATGAAAGTGTGCAACGTTACGCGCGACGTATCCCGTCTTCCTCTGAGCATACTCATGCCTTCCCTCAGTGCCCCGCTAGCAGGGCGAATCCTCGGCGACGATTATACATGTCAACAGCCGTTGATAAAAGCCGTGGACAACACGTTTATAATCGAGCGGCCGTTAACCGGCTTTCGCAACTGCCGGGGCAATGCCATCACCCTCGCTGCGCAGCCCAGCCGCACATCCTCGCTCGGACATCGCTATATTATCATAAAGCTTGAGAAAAGGAAATTAAAGCTTTAGATGAACTTGCTGTAGAACTCGACGATGAAGGCCGGATCGAAGTTCTGCTCGGCCTCGTCCGCCTGCGGCAGGCGCTCGACCTTGAACTTGAAGCCTTCGTTGCCGACGCGCTGCAGCCAGAAGCCCTCGCGCGGATCGACCAGCTCTTCCTGCAGGCCGTTGTAGCACGGTTTCTGCAGTTTGGTCGGCTTGACCTCGAACACGTCGCCGACGCGCAGCAGGTAGCTGGGGCGGTCGACGGGCGCGCCGTTGATCCAGAAGTGCCGGTGCACGACCATCTGGCGGGCCTGGCGGCGCGTGGTGGCCAAACCGCTGCGATAGATCGCGTTGTCCAGGCGGCGCTCCAGCAGGACCAGCAGCTCTTCGGAGGTGTTGCCGGGGTGCGCCTTGGCCTTGCGCATGTAGTTACGGAACTGGCGTTCGTAGATTCCGTACATCATGCGGCAGACCTGGACTTCCAGCAGGTGGAGGCCGTAGTCGCTCTTCTTGCGGAACCGGCGGCGAGCCGGGCCACGGCGGGCGAGGGGATCCTTGTCCTCCATTTTCTGGTCGACCTTGCGGCCGAACGAACGCGAATAGCGGCTGCGTGAACCACGAAGATTCATATGTAACCTCAGTGACCGATACAACGCTCAGCCAGGCATACATCTGGATTCCGGCAAAGCCGGACTGGACGGAGTCCCGCCGCCCGCGGGGCCGGTGTGGTTTCCCACGATGGCTCACAGTGCCTGGATGGCGCAGGAATTATAACGGCCCGCGCCTGGCCGGTCAAGTTAGATCTCCCAGGTGATGCCCGCATCCACGCGCTTGAGGTCGGCTGCGGCCATTTTGGCGATCATCTGGGCGAATCCGGTTGCGGGCTCCCACCCGAGTTGCAGTTTGGCTTTCGCCGGATTGCCGAGGAGTGTATTGACCTCCGCCGGCCGCAGGAAGCGCTCGTCGATCTCGATGTGCTTGCTCCAGTCCAGGTCCAGCGCGCCGAACGCCGCCTCGCACAGCTCGCGCACGGTGTGGTTCACGCCGGTGGCGATCACGTAATCTTCGGGCGCGTCCTGGTTGAGCATCAGCCACATCGCGCGCACGTAGTCCGGCGCATAGCCCCAGTCGCGCGCGGAGTCCAGGTTGCCCAGCGCCACCTTATCCTGCAGCCCGCGCTTGATCCGGGCGGCGGCGTAGGTCACCTTGCGCGTGACAAAGGCCAGGCCGCGGCGCTCGCTCTCGTGGTTGAACAGGATGCCGCTGGCGGCGAACAGGCCGTAGCTTTCGCGGTAATTGACGGTGATGTAATGGCCGAAGCACTTGCTGACGCCGTAGGGGCTGCGCGGGTAAAATGGCGTTTCCTCGGTTTGCGGCGTTTCGCGGACCTTGCCGAACATCTCGGAGGAGCTGGCCTGGTAAACGCGGATGCCCGGGTCCACGTTGCGCACGGCTTCCAGCACGTTGAGCACGCCGGTCGCCGTGACTTCGGCGGTTGCCAGGGGCGCGTCCCAGCTGAAGGGGACGAAGCTCTGGGCGGCGAGGTTGAACAGGTAGCGCGGCCGGATTTCCGTCAGCAGGCGGGTCAGGCACGATAGATCCGTCAGGTCGCCGTCGATTAGGTGACAGCCCTCAGCACCGTCCAGATGGCGGATACGCCAGTTGGTGGCGTCGGCCTTGCGCCGTACCAGGCCGAATACCTCCAGCCCCTCGCTGAGCAGCAGGTCCGCCAGGTAGCTGCCGTCCTGCCCGGTGACGCCCGTAATGAAGACTCGGTCCATCCCTACATTGTAATATTAATCGCCCGATCTGCGCGAAGATATTGCATCCCGGGCGGGACTATGGTATCTTCTTCGTTCCACTGCAGGGCTTGGCCCTGCCAGGGGCGCACGCAATTTCGTGGAGTTTGAACGAATGCCGACGATTAACCAACTGATACGCAAGGGACGCAAGGTCATCAAGCGCAAGAGCAAGAGCCCGGCGCTGAAGGCTTGCCCGCAACGGCGCGGCGTATGTACGCGCGTTTGGACCGTCACACCGAAGAAGCCGAACTCGGCGCTGCGCAAGGTTGCGCGTGTCAAGCTGTCGAGTGGTTTCGAGGTCACCGCCTATATTCCGGGCGTGGGCCACAACCTGGCGGAACACTCCGTGGTGATGATCCGCGGCGGTCGTGTCAAGGACCTGCCGGGTGTGCGTTACCACATCATCCGCGGCACGCTGGATGCCGCCGGCACGGCTGATCGTCGTCAGGGCCGCAGCAAGTACGGTACGAAACGGCCGAAGTAAGAGCTAGGAGAGTATTGAGAGATGCCACGCGATCCAAGAAAAGTAATCAAGCGGACCCCCGAGCCCGATCCGGTTTACAACTCCACGTTAGTCAGCAAGTTCATCAACAACATCATGCGCCAGGGCAAGAAATCCGTCGCGCAGAAGTTGTTCTACCGTGCCCTGGCGATCATCGAGCAGCGGACCAAGCAGGAGCCGATCAAGATCTTCGAGAAGGGCATCCAGAACTGCCTGCCCACGCTGAAGGTTAAGAGCCGCCGCGTCGGTGGCGCGACTTACCAGGTGCCCGTCGAGGTGCGGCCGGAAGAGCGCTACGCCCTGGCGATGCGCTGGATCATCGACGCCAGCCGCGCCCGGGGTGGCAAGGACTTCGCCGGCAAGCTGGCCGCCGAGATGATCGACGCCGCCAACGGCGCCGGCTCCAGCATCAAGAAACGCGACGATACGCATAAGATGGCCGAAGCCAATAAGGCCTTCGCCTCGTTCCGCTGGTAGGGTTTAGGCAATAGTACTAAGCAACTGGGAGGAGCGATGCCAGACCTGAGCCTAACACGCAATATCGGCATCGCTGCTCATATTGACGCCGGCAAGACCACCCTGACCGAGCGCATCTTGTTCTACAGCGGCCGCCAGCACAAGATCGGCGAAGTGCACGAAGGCTCCGCGACGATGGACTGGATGGAGCAGGAGAAGGAGCGCGGCATCACGATCACTTCCGCCGCGACGTCCTGCCTCTGGGACAACCACACGATCAACATCATTGACACGCCGGGCCACGTCGACTTCACGATGGAGGTCGAGCGCAGCCTGCGCGTGCTGGACGGGCTGGTGTTCGTGCTCTGCGGCGTCGGCGGCGTCCAGCCCCAGAGCGAGACGGTCTGGCGCCAGGCCAACCGCTACCGCGTCCCCCGCATCGCCTTCGTCAACAAGATGGACCGCGTCGGCGCGGACTTCATGAACGTGATCGAGCGGATGCGGGCCAAGCTGATGGCCCGCGCGGTCGCGGCCCAGCTGCCGATCGGCGCCGAGGCCGAGTTCCAGGGCGTGATCAACCTGCTGGAAGGCAAGGCGTATTACTACGAAGAGGATACCCTCGGCGCGACCTACCGCGAAGAGGAAATTCCGCCGGACTACCGGGAAGCCTACGAGCGGCACCGTCACCAATTGATCGAGGCGATCGTCGAGACCGACGACCAGCTGATGGAGCAGTACCTGGAGGACGACTCCGCGATCACCGAGGACCAGCTCAAGGCCGCCCTGCGCCGCGCGGTAATCGACGACGGGCTCGTGCCCGTGTTCTGTGGCTCGGCGTTCAAGAACAAGGGCGTGCAGAACCTGCTGTTCGCCGTGAACCGTTACCTGCCGTCGCCGCTCGATGTGCCCGCGATCAAGGGCCAGCACCCCAAGTCCGACAGCGTCGAGGAGCGCGCCTGCGATCCCCAGGGGCCGTTCTCGGCCCTGGCGTTCAAGATCGCCGGTGACAGCCACGTCGGGCGCATCACGTTCACGCGCGTCTACAGCGGCACGGTCAAGAAGGGCGAGCAGCTCTACAACGTCCGGCTGGACCAGGCCGAGCGCGTGCAGCGGATCCTGCGCATGCACGCCAACCAGCGCGAGGACCTGGACAGCTGCCAGGCCGGCGACATCGTCGCGCTGGTCGGTATGAAGCAGACCACCACCGGCGATTCGCTGACCGACAAGAAGCACCCGATCCTGTTCGAGTCGATCCACGTGCCCGAGACCGTGCTGGACGTGGCGATCGAGCCCAAGACCGTCGCCGACAGCGACAAGATGACCGCCGCGCTGAACAAGCTGGCCGACGAGGACCCGACGTTCCACTTCTCCTACAACGAGGAGACCGGCCAGGTGATCATCAGCGGCATGGGCGAACTGCACCTGGAGATCATCGTCGACCGGCTGCTGCGCGAGCACAAGGTGGCGGCCAAGGTCGGCAAGCCGCAGGTCGCCTACCGCGAGACGATTACCGGCACGGCGACCGGCATCGAGGGCCGGTTCGTCAAGCAAACCGGCGGCAAGGGCCAGTACGGCCACGTGATCGTCAGCGTGGGGCCGCACAAGTTCGAAACCTCCGACCCCAAGACCTTCGTATTCGTGGATGCGACGACCGGTGGCGACGTACCCAAGCAATTCATGCGCCACGTCGAGGCCGGCCTGGAGGAGAGCCTCAAGTCCGGCGTGATCGCCGGCTATCCGGTACTCGGCGTCCAGGCGACGCTGACCGGCGGCTCGACCCACGAGGTCGACGCCAGCGAGCTGGCCTACCGCGCCGCGGCGGCGCTGGCGATGCGCGAGGCGCTGAAGCGCTGCAAGCCGCGCCTGTTGGAGCCGACGATGAAGATCGAGATCGTCTGCCCCGAGGAGTACACGGGCACCGTCCATTCCGATCTGACGGGCCGGCGGGGCCAGGTCAACGACATCGAGCCGGGCGAGCCGGGTTTCCAGAAGATCAGCGGCGAGGTCCCCCTCGCGGAAATGTTCGGCTACTCCACCGATATTCGCAATAAAACGCAGGGCCGCGCCACCTACACGATGGAATTCGACCGCTATACCGAGGTGCCCAAGGAGATCGCCGCCGGCATCGCCGCGAAGATGGGCGGCAAGCTCTTCGACTAAGCGCCGGCGCTAAACCCGGTGCGTCTTCCATTTACCCCGCTTAAACACTAAGTACAGGATTACCGCCGCGACGGCATAAGACCCCGCCTCGACCCACCAGATGAAACGCGGGTCCGCCAGCTTCATCAGCCGCACCCCGCCCAGCACGATCGGCAGCTGGATCAGGCAGGTGCCGATCAGCGTGGCGATCAGGGTGGGGCGCGTGTACCCGCTGCCCTGGAACGCCCCGCGCGCGATCTGCATCAGGCCGAAGGGCAGCAGCACGAACGCGTTGATGCGCAGAATCGTCACGACCCAGTCATAGGTGGCGACCGAAACCGCGTCGCTGCCCGGCACAAACGCACGGGCGATCCACGGCGCGCCGAAGAAGAAGATGCCGCCGACAACCAGCATCAGGCCGCTGATCAGGATGTAGGCGTACAGCTGGCACAACTCGGCGCGGCGCGGATTCTTGGCGCCGAGGTTCTGGCCCACCAGCGTGATCAGCGAGATGTTGGTGCCCATGATCATGACGCGGATCAGGCGGATCAGGATCTGGCTGACGCCCTGGGCCGCGAACACCGCCGTGCCGTAGGTCATGATCGCCGAGCCGATCAGCATGCTGGCGATGTGCTGCAGGAAGTTCGCCCCGCCGGGCGGCACGCCGATGGCGATGATTTTGCGGGCGGTCTGCCAGCTTAAGTCCAGGAAGTGGCGCGGCTTGACCCGGAGGAAGGTCCAGCCGTTGAAGAAATACAGCAATGCGACGACGAACACCACGGCGAAGGCGATCACCGTGCCCCAGGCGGCGCCCTGGATGCCCAGTCCCAGGCCGGGCAGGACCAGCGCGTGCTGCATCCCGAGCCAGGGGATGGGGCCGATGAAGACCTGCGTAAAGATCAGGAACGGATCGAGGACCAGATTGATGATCATCGTGGCCAGGCTGATGTAGAACAGGTTCTTCATGTCGCCGATCGCCCTAAAGCCCGTCTTCAGCGTGAAGGTGGAGAACATCAGCGGGGTGGCGGCGAACATGACAGCGCCGTAGGCGACGGCCAGCTCCAGCACCTCCAGGTCGTCCTTGGCGCCGAAGACCGAAAACGCCCAGCGCTGGCCGACGAGGCCGCCGCCGGCGACGATCAGCGCGACGATCAGCTTGAACATGAACGTCTGGCCGAACACGCGGCGGCATTCCTCGTAGTCGCCGGCGCCGTAGGCCCGCGACATCAGCGCCACCGAGCCGTTGCCGATTACCATGTTCAACAGGGCGAACATGAACCAGAAGTAGTTATAGATCGCCACCGCCGCGATCGCCTTGGGGCTGAGCCGGCCGAGCCAGATCATGTCCACGAAGGTGGTGGAATAGCTCATCAGGTTGGTCAGCGCGCTGGGCACCGCCAGGTTGACCATATGCCGCCAGATGCTGCCGGTGGTCAGGTCCTGGCGCGCGCGCGGCGGGCCTGCTTCAGTGTGGTTGGGGTCGGAGTCCACGGCCACCGATTGTAGCAGGCGTAGTCAAAGTTTGAATATTCTGGTTCGGGAATGATTGGCACCGAGCAGAACTACGCTCCCGCCAATGGCGCTGGGAGGCGGAAACCTCTACCGGTAGGGTGGTCGGCCCGTCGGTCGCTCGGAGCGCCGCCATCCAGGCGGTACTTGCCGAAGCGTGGCCGACACAGTAGGACGGCCGCCCCTGGCCGTCGATTGGGTTCGCAGCTCATCACGGGCGTGCCGCCCGGCCACTTCATTACCACTCGATTAACCCGCCACCCCCCGTCCTCCGTCGCTCTTTGAACCCACCACCGGCCCGTAACCTCCGCCGCTGACCATTCCCCTCGCACTCCCTTCAACCCGTCACCGGCCTTCAAGGATGAATTGTACTCACGGTACAATACACGTTTCGAGCACCACGCGGTAGAATTTCAAGATGGGGACGGCGTTGTTAAACCGGGACAGGTATGGCCAGGGCAAAGCGATACCGAAGGACGCCAGCGGGGCTGGCACCAACTGGGGTAACGGCATCCAGAGCGACGACCCCTTTGCTAATGTTCGCAGGCAAGGATGCCTGCGCCACAAGAAGCTTGAGAACTACAGCACGCCAGCACGCCGCGGGTTACAGGATGTTCACA
>JAFGCY010000003.1 GCA_016932385.1 bacterium
CTCCGGCTCGGGCTCGGGTTCCTCTTCGGTTCCTTCCTCACCCTCGGCAGCCTCGTCACCCTCGGTGCCTTCTGCGCCTTCAACTGCTTCGCCACCTTCGGCGCCTTCTTCGCCTTCGACGACTTCGGTGCCTTCAGCTGATTCCTCGCCCTCGACGGCTTCGTCGCCTTCGGTGGCAGCTTCGTCGGTCACGGCAGCTTCGTCAGCAGCTTCATCCTGATTGAAATCAGGCTGGCGCATGCCTTCGTCATCGATGGTCGGCGTCGTATCTTCGTCGGTCTCAGGCGCCGGACAAGACGTGAACGCAAAGCACAGAAGACCAAGCAGCAGGATCAATAAAATCCGCATAATCTTCCTCCTCCAAATCCCGTTAATGCACTTTACTCCGAGTTAATAATTGTACCACCAACGCCAGCTTATCGCCCAGAGGGGCTGGATCGGTCGCGGATTTTCTTCAGGTAGCTCAAAATCATATATGATTTATGTAACATATCATGGAGTCAGTAAAATAATCTTGCCTAGGCGAGACTATATACTCTCGCGTCTGCGGTCTAATCTTGTCTGATCAGAGAAGATGTGCTTAAATAGTCCGTACGATCACATAGATAATCGACATATCACAATCTGTAATGTAATTACCAGGTTAGAGGATAGGTGCGAAATGAGGGCGATATCTTTATTCATCATTCTGAGCGCGTTGGCGCTGTTTAGCTGTGGTGGCGGTGGATCGACGCCGGAGGCGGACAGTGGATCAATTGCCGGGACGATCGCGATCGGCGGCCCGTTAAGCAGTATGACGGAGTTGACGGTTGGCGTCTTTTCGCCGGGTGGAACAACGGCGATCCAGGAGTACGAAGCGGGAAACTCGACCAGTGTGGCAACCGGTAGTCGGACCGAACGTCAGCTTACTTTCTCCTTCACCGAGTTGGATTTCGGCAGCTACGAAATCGCTGTCTACTCGGGCGCGGGTACTGATCGGTTCTTCTATTACCGCAGTGAGCAGCAGACGCTGACAGCCGGTTCGCCGAACATCACGGGCTTTTCCGAGACGATGAGTTATTCCGGTCCGGAGCCCTGGGGCACGATCAGCGGAGTGATCGATTTGGCGGACGGTACGTGGCCCGCTGACAAGTATGTCTATCTGGGCTTCAAGAACGGCGACAATCCGCGGCTGCAATATCCGGTTACTGAGGGATACGCGTACGACGGTTATGTTGAGCATGTCGTAGCGGATAGCCAGATTATTTTCAATATCGCCTTTTTGGTTTACGGCGAGTGGACCGTGGGCTTCTACGGCTACGACTACACCACCCACCAGGTGACCGTTTACGGTGAGCGCGATGTAGCTGTGCTGATCCACGGGGGAAACCCAAATGCCACGAACGTCAACTTCCCGGCTGCTTTCACCGGAGATCCCGGAACCGATCCCGTCCTGGGCACGATCGCGGGTACGATAACCTTCAATGGTGAACTGCCTTCCGGACCGTTCATCAGCATTGGCGCCAACACGATCCCGCCACAGCAGGGCGCACCGATCGCCACCTACGACGTGACGCCGGAGATGGTCGGGACCGACATGACCCTGGATTTTACGCTGACCGATGTACCGCATGGAACTTACGGCGTGGCGATCTTCACTTATGATTTCAGCACGCATACGGTAACGTATTTCGGCGAGTATCCCGATTCGATCACGTTGTCTGAGACGACACCGGACGTCACGGGTATCGATTTCAACGCGGATGTAACTTTGATTCAATAGGCCAGGTGATGAGGAAGGCGGGGTTTGTATTTGGATTGTTAGTCATGCTGGCCGGGCTGGCGGGATTGTCACCGGCCGCCCGACCGGCATGGGCTGAAGATGAGATTTCGTTGGACGAGCTCGAACTCGCGGAGGACGCCGGCGAAGAGGTGGAACTAGAACCGACCGGCGAGACCGAGGCGGACGTCGATCTGGGTGAGGTCGAGGTAGCGGGTGAAGCCGTGATGATTACCGAGGCTCCCGCGACGGCAGTCGAACAGGTGATTACCGCGGAAGAAATCGAAAGGTCCGGCGCCCAGACGCTAGATGAATTACTAAGCGGCAAAACGGGTTTTATTGTGACTGACACGTTCGCGGGACAGGACGTCACCTATCAGGGGCTTCCTTCGAAGTTCACGTCAATACTCGTTGACGGCCAGCGCGTACCGGGCCATATTCTCGAGCGCTTCGATTTCTCTCAGCTGCCGCTGGCGAATATCGAGCGGATCGAAGTGGTGCGCGGGCCGCAGGCCGCTGCCTACGGAGTGGACAATGCCGGGTTCGCGGTCAATCTGATCACAAAGGAATCCGCGACTACCGGCGGTTCGCTGACACTGGGTCTGGGCAGCCTGGGTTACAACCAGGAGCAGCTGTCGCTGTACGGAGGCGGGGATACTTCCTGGCTGTTTTCCCTTGAACGCCGCCAGCGCGACGCGTACGATCTCAGCGACTTGTTCCCCGATACCGACGGTGACGCCTACGAGCAATTCGATGTATTCGGCAAGCTCAGCACGGAACTGGGCCGCGGGCGACTGAGCCTGATGGGCGACTGGTTTAGCGAGGATGCCGACGGACTAAGCTACTCCCCGCCGGACCAGATCCGCCGCAATGAATACGCCACGCGGCGCAGCCAGCTCAGTGCCAGTTACGATCTCGATCTGGGCGACCGCCAGTCCCTGAATCTGAGCTACGCGCACGGTACGTATAAGCATGACCTACTCAGGTATTGGATCGATTACCCGGATACGGCGCGCGTGGCAACGGGATTTCGCGAAACGACCAACGACGTACGGGCCGGCTATCTGGTCTATGGCGATGATTACCTTCTCAATGCCGGCGTTAGCGGTTACTGGGACCGGCTGGCCAGCGACCGGATCGCCGGCGTGACCGGCTCGGCTACGGCGCAGCGGATTGCCAGTCATCTCACCGCGGAGTGGTATCTAAATGACCATTGGACGGCGATGTTATCGTTGCGACATGACGAGCACGACGAGTTCGGCGGTCATCTGGCCCCCAAGGCATCGGTTACCTACCAGCCGCGCAAGGGACACACGCTCAGCGTGGCTGCCGGCCAGGGTTTTCGCGCTCCCAGCTTGAAGGAACGCTATTACGAGTTCGCCAGCCCCTTTGGTTATACGGTAATTGGCAATGGGAACCTGGAGGAGGAAACGACCTGGTCGTACAACTTCGATTACGAGTATTCGGACCAGACCACCGATTTCCGGCTCGGTTCGTTCCACCATCGTGTCGAGAACCTGATCGTGTTTAGTGAGATTGAGTCCAGTCCGCAAATCTTCCAGACGCAGAACGTGTCCGATGCGGCGATCGACGGCATTCAACTGGCGGCCGAGCGGCGCTGGGATCTCGCCGCGTTGCGCGCCAAACGCAGGATCGCCTGGGCCCCGCATCTGGAAGAATGGGTTCTGCCGGAATATACCCCTACCTGGTTGGGTATGGGCCTCGATGGGACCTGGCTGATTCGCGCCGAGGATCGCGCGACCGGCAACCGGTTGCCCAGCAGCCCGGATTGGGACCATCGCGTGCGCCTGTTCTATGAGCGTGGCCCGTTTGATGGAGATATTTCGGTGCGGTTTACCGGCTCGCGCTACCTCGATCAGGAAAACACCACCAAAGCGCCTTCATATACGACGGTTGATCTCTCGGTGGGACGCCGGCTGCCCTGGGGCAAGGCGCGGCTATCCGTGCTCAACCTGTTTGACGAATACAACGGCCGGTTCGGCCCTGAGCCGGGCTTGGAGGTTCGGGCGGAGATTGTCTATGACCTGTAACAAGCACGCCGAAAGTAAACTGGTTGAAGGCCGGTATTAAAATAACCGGTCGCGAGAATCTGGCGGAGGAAAGTAACAGGTGGCGATGGGAAAACGTGCGGGTGATCGAAGGCCTTCCAGAACCGCCAAGCCTGCACGCCAGCCGAATGGGCTTCTCCCGTTTGCTATATCGCTGGCCTGCCACCTACTCATTCTGGGGCTGATACCGTTTCCACAGCACGCTCAAGCGATCAAGACGCTCGAAATCGTGATCAATAAACCAGAACCGGAACCGCCGCCGCCGGTCGAAGAACCTAAGCCCGAACCGGAAACCAAGCCGGAAATCCAGCCCAAGCCGGAACCTCAACCGGAGCCCGTGCCTTCTCCCGCTCCACCCGAACCGTTGACTGAGCCGGTCGGTGTGGTTGAGTCAACGGCGGCGAACGATTCAGCTCCCGTCACAGTACCAGTTCCCGTCAGGCCCGGCCCGGTCCAGCCGCAACCAAACCAGCCCAAGCCTGAATTGCCAGCGCCGGCGCCAGAACCCGCACCGCAGCCTGAACCGGCTGTAGATGTAAAAGCTTTGCTGACAGAATATGCAGCCGGTATCAAGGCGCAAATCCTGGCGCGCAAATACTATCCAGGTATTGCGGAGCGTTTGGGGCACGAGGGCGACGTCATCGTGGGCTTCACCGTAACGGCATCCGGCCAGTTGGAAGGCGTACGGATCAAGTCCGGATCTGGCTGGGACGAACTGGACGAAGCAGCCCTCGACGCCGTGCGCTCCGCAGAACCGTTTGCCGGCATCCCCGCGGAGGCCGAGCGGGAAAGCCTATCGCTCTCGATCACTCTTAAGTACCGCTTAAGCTGACACTAGCCGGACAATTCCAAGCTTCTTGGGACAGCCAGCCAGGAATCAACCCGCGTTTTGTTAGCAACCTGTTGGTAACTAGAGATATTTAGCACAAATCAGCGTGAAACCGCATGAAACGTTGACTGAGCGTATTGAACCAGATTAAGATTCAAGTGCGCCCCTACCCCTCGGGGCGTGTGTTAAGGAGGAAGGTATGCGCTTCGTCTTGAACCTGCTCCAGCTCGCGCTGGCAGCTGTGCTACTGTTCATCCTTCTCGGTGCTGCTCAGCCGTTCGAGCGTGTGCCGGCTGGAACCGAGGCCTACGAGCATCTGGCGGTAATCGACAATGCCGGCCTGTTGGGCGATATGGAACTACCGGCGGGCGAATTGTCGCGGCTGGAGGCCGCGGTCGTTATTCAGCGCGCCTTGAACGAATACGGTGCCACGACGTTATCGGGCGCTGTTGCCAGCGTTGAAACCGAGGCCGCTTTGGGCTGGTTGCTGGGCGAGTTCGCCGATGAACTGGCGCAGCTGGGAACACCGGTCAACTTGTCGCAGTCCACCGGCTCAACGTATTCGGAACTAGAGCAGCGCGTTAGTTACCTGGAAGATGAAGCTGGTGATGACGGTTATGAGTGGGAGCCGGGGGAGACCTATCTTGATCAGCTCTACGCTTGTGAATGCGAGGAAGAAGAGGAGGACGGCATTGATGTGAATCTCTATGGCGACTTCTCTTTGCAGGCGCAAGCTAACAGCACGTCGTATGTCGCGTCTGGCTCCGAATCATCTGAAAGCAGCGACCTCAGCCTGTACTGGGGTGAGTTGGGTGTCGATGCTACGGATGGCACTTGGAGTGGACATTTCAGCGTGCTGTTCGATGACGTGGATGAAGATATTGATGCGTACGAATACTACGGACGTTACGACCACCCGCACAGTGATTATTTCCTGTTGGCCGGCCGTACCGAGCTGCCATTTGGCAATAACGATTGGTATTTCCCCACCGATCCGATCGTGAATGAGCTTGGCTGCGTAACGGCTAAGACGATTGGCATGGGCTGGGACGCACCGAGTTGGGGTTTCAGTGCCTGGTTATACAACCCCGAAGTCAACGTTGGCGACGAGGAGGATAAGTTCACCGATTACAGCTTTGTGTGGGACATCACGCGGCGCGAAGCTGACGAGTGCCAGGATGGTTGGCAACTTACTACTGGCTACATCTCGCATGTTGCCGACCACGATCTCCGGATTGCCGGTGATGCGGTTTCCGAGCGTAACGGTGCGATGAATGTGTTTGGTCGGTATGATTGGGGCGGAAATCGCTACCACTTCCTGGTTGACTGGACACATACACTTGAAGAATTCGAGACGGTTGATCTGGATGCCAACGGTGACGGTGAAGGTGATCAGCCGTGTGCTATCAATACCGAGTTTGTTTACGAGCCCTGTCCGGACAATTTGTGGGGCGTTTCCTATCAGCATGCCTGTGAAGTCGCGAGCTGTGCTAAGGACCGCTATGGCGTGCTTTATGGCAAGCGACTCAGTGAACTGGCGATGCTCAAGTTGGCCTATAACCATAGTAAATACAACGAATTTGCCCCAGATGGCGAGGACACGGATGATTCGCTGGTGGCTGAGATCAACTTGTCCTTCTGAGCCAGTGTGCTAAACTAGTAATCCACCTAGGCGTTACTCTCACGCCTGCCAGTGGAATCCCACCCCCGGCCTGCCGGGGGTTCTTTTTTATCAAATGCAGTCTCGACAATCCCGCTCGGTTTAAAGCGAAACGCCGGGCGGCGTGATATGCTTCTTTGATCGTGGATTTGAGTGGAATAGAGCTAGAGCTGTTGTTGGATCAGGTACACGCCCGGCTCGCGACCTTATTGGAGAGGAGTGACCCGCCGCTGCATGGATACTTGCGTGAGGTGGGCCGGAGCCGGGGCAAGATGCTGCGCCCGCAGTTAATGATAATCAGCAGCGAGCTGTTTGGCCGGGCCCACCAACAAAGCGTGATAAACTGCGCGGCCTGCTGTGAGCTTCTGCATCTGGCGACGCTGATCCACGATGACATCATTGATGAGGCGGAGACCCGGCGAGGCCAGGTCACCCTCAACAGCCGCTTTGGCAACGAAATCGCCGTGATTGTTGGCGATTACGCGCTGGCTATCGTCTTTCGTTCGCTGCTGAGCGAGCGCGACTTCCGCGTGATGGACATGGTGCTCGGTACGAGCCAGGATCTGGGTATGGGGGAGATGCAGGAGATCCTCAACCGCAACAACCACCGGATGAGTGCGGATGAGTATTTCCAGGTGATCAAGCGCAAGACGGGCGCGTTGTTCAGCCTCTGCAGCCGGTTGGGCGCGTATTTGGGCGGAGCCGACCAGGCGGCGATCGATCTGGCATCAGTCTATGGTCTGCAGTTGGGCATCGCTTTCCAGATTGTCGACGACCTGTTGGATATCACCGCTGATGAGCAGATGACCGGCAAGCCCAGCTTCAACGATATCGCCGAGGGCCGGATCACCTTGCCGATGATCCACGCTTTAAGTTCGAACGGCCAGGCCACCGGGGACTTGATCCGCGGTGTCCAGGAGAACCCGACACCGGAACGGCGTTTGCGGGTTCGCGAGCACCTGATCAAAACCGGTAGCCTGCAGTATACCGTGGAAGCCGCCAAGAACTCGCTTAACGAAGCCCGGCGCACAGCCGAGCAACTGGTCGGTTTCGTCACGAACAAGGCGCTGCTGGCTGGGTACGCGCAACTGGAGCAACGCGTGATCAACGCGGTGCCGGCTATCGCGGCCACGGTCAACGAAAGCGCCTAAGCGCTACTCCGGTTTCCAGCCGAATCGCGCAAGATCAATCCGTCCCCGGCTGTCGAATTCCACCCCCTCCTGTTCCAGCAACTCGCGCTGCCGGTGGTCATTGCCGCGCCGTGACTCGCTGTAGCTGACTCGCCCCTGGCTGTTGATGACGCGGTGCCAGGGCACGCTGTCCGCTAGGTCCTCCGGTAGGTTGAACATGGCGTAACCCGCTAAGCGCGCATGACCCGGCAGGCCGGCCAGCAGCGCAATCTGCCCGTAGGTTGCCACCTTGCCGTACGGCACTTCGCGCACCACTTCGAAGATCAAGGCGTGTTTGTCATGGGGACCGGGATTGACCATGGCAGCAGTATAACGCCGGAGTGCGCAACGGCGCCTTCTACAATACTGCCATGAGTGATTTGGCCGGAAAACACATCGTGGTCACCGGAGCTTCGGCGGGAATCGGCGCCGAGTTGTGCCGCCAACTGGGCCGGTTGGGTTGTCGCCTAACGCTGACGGCACGGCGACGCAAGCTGCTGGGTGACGTGACCGAGGAGATTCGTCGGGCCGGTGGTGAGGCCTGCTACGAGACCTGCGACGTGACGGAGCGGGATGAGGTTTTTGAGTTGGCGGAGTTCGCTCGTGGCCATTTCGGCGAAATCGATGTCTGGGTCAGCAATGCCGGGGGCGGAATGCGCCACCGCTTGTTGGAGGCGGAGGAAGAGGACATGCAGCTGATGTTTCGCTTGAATTGCCTGAGCTCGTTGTGGGCCTACCAGGCCGTGGCGGTGCCCTGGATCGAGCAGGGGCGGGGTGGGCAACTGATCGACGTCAGCAGCGTCGGGGGCAAGGCGGGCTTTGCCTATGGCGGAGGTTACTGCGCGGCCAAGCATGCCCTGAGCGGCATGGGCGATGTGCTCAGGCAGGAATTGGCGCGGACGGGGATTACGCTGACGACGGTCTATCCCGGTTTGACGGAGAGCGAGTTCGGCGCTGCGTTAATCGATCGAACCGCTAGTGATAAATCGTTGCGCACTGAGGTTATGAGCCGCCGGGCGCCATGGTTCGTCCGCCTGATGGCGGCCAAGCAGCCCACCGCCCATGTCGCCCGGGCGATTGTGCATGCGATCCGGCGGCCGGTGCCGTTTGTTTATCCGCATCGCTGGGCAGCATGCGCGGCGCTGCTTTACAACCTGTGGCCGAACCTGCTGCTAAGCCGGTTGAATCGTCCTCGCCGGACTTCCTCCGATGGGAAATAGCGGTGCGGAGCGCTTTCTTACGTTCCGGGAGCAAGCCAACCCGTATAGCTGGCCGGATCATCACGAAACTCGGCGAACACCATGATGATATGCATCGGCATCTGGGCGTTCGTCACATCACAGTAGACGCCGACACCGGCGTATTCGTATTCCGGGTCCATGGAGATCTTAAAGTGCTTTTCGCTGCCCAGCCAGCCACTGGTGACTTCCTGGACCGTCTCCTGGCCCCGGGCCGCGGTCTCGCCAAGGTGGTCATAGCGCGGCGGGTTGACGGCGTTCAGGCGGTCGATGAATTCCATTCCCTCGGGATTCCTGTGGGCAAAATAATGCCTGAGAGCCATGTCGCGGGCATGGGCTTGGGCGATCGCATCCAAGTATTTGTTCCGGATCAGCGCTAGTTTTCCGCCGTTTAGGCGATTTTGGTTAACCCCGAGGAAGATCTGATCGGCCCAGGCTTTTGTACTGGCGTTCTGGTAGACACCGGCGGCGCTGGTCAGCGCGGGCAGCGTCGCGTACAGATTGCTGACCCAGCGCTCACCCGTCGTGTCGTCCGGAAGCGCGTGGTCCAAGAAGATCTCGGCTACGGGTTTGGTCACCGGTGGCTGTAGTTCCGTGAACTTGTCACCGCCGGTACCGGGAACGCCGTTGATTGGAATTTGGTCGCCGCCACCACCGCCGCAGCTGGAGAGCCAGCCGCACAGCAGCGCCGCAACCAGGATCGACAGCAGTTTGTTTTCCACTCTCATCAAGGCTTCTATACCAGCCTGCCGGTAGTTTCGCCCATTAATAATATACCCGTGTCAATCCATAAATGAGACAAGCCGGAACAGAATATGTTCCGGCTTGTGCGTTGCGATGTTGATGGTGGTTAGCTGGTTGACTCTTCCTCGGCTTCCGTGTCGCTATCACCGGGCTCGTACCAGTCATGGCCATTGGGATCGCCGATGAACTCACAGAAGAACTGCACGAAGTTTGACGGCGTCCGCGGAATGTTCTTGTTGAAATAGACGCCGATTCCGATGTGCGTATAATCCGCGTTGAGAATGTTGGCACGGTGCTTGGGTGAAGTGATCCACTGGCTGACCAGCTCCTCAGGGCTTTCCTGGCCCCGCGCGGCATTCTCGCCGGCGTGGTCATAGTGCGCCGGGTCAAGTGATGTAAAGCGGTCCCAGGGGGTCATGCCGTAGGGATTGTCATGGGCAAAGAAATTGCGTAAGCCCATGTCCCGGGCATGCGACTGGGCCAGTCGTTCCAGGTGCGGATCCCACTTCAGCGCAGGCAACCCCGCCTTGGCGCGTTCCAAGTTCGTCAATGTCAGGATCCGATCCGCCCATTCCTTAAGGCTCATGTTCTGGAAAACACGCGTTGTGGATGTCGAGGAAGGCAGGGGATCATAGAAATTCTTCTTCCATTTTGTCGCGATGTCATCGTCAGGCGAGCTGACATCACGGAAGACCTCTGCATCGGGAACCACCAGGCTGGAGTCGAAATCGGAGAACGGATCGTCCGTGCCTCCCTGCTGGTCGGTCACACCGTAGATCGGGATCGTATCGCCGCCGCCGCCGCCGCCGCCGCAGGCAACTAGTCCCAACAACAATATGCCCAATAAAACGATTGATATTCTGGTTGCAAACATGGCTACACCACCTTTCACTGTCTCGTTCACCTAACGGCCGGAGCACGACGCCCCAGCAACATTAGTATACCAATACATACTGGATCTTCAACATGATTATCTTGATTTAAAGCAAATATAATGCATGTCTCCTTGCGGCACCCAGTTTCCGGAATATTGATAGACCTATATTGGGAATGTTGAGCAGGGAGGATTCCAGATTGACAAACCGCCTAAGGTACAATCAATCAAGCTAACGCGGAGTGAAGACATGGCTTTGATCCTGATTATTGAAGATGATGCGGAAGCGCGCGATGTTCTACGCCGGGGAATGATTCGTGCCGGGCATGAGGTAATCGAAGCCGCGAATGGTGCCGAAGGATTGAAAAGGCTCGAGCAGCATGAGGTTGATCTGGTGATCACTGACCTGATCATGCCGGAAAAGGAGGGGCTGGAAACAATCACGGAGGCGCTGGAGGTTTATCCTGACTTGAAGATCATCGCGATCTCCGGCGGAACCCGCTTGGGTTTTGACAGTTATCTGAAAATTGCGCGCTCCTTGGGTGCGCAAAGGGTATATTCCAAGCCGGTCGATCTGCGTGAGTTGGCGGGGGCGGTCGAAGAATTGCTGGCAAATGGCGCCTGATCCCGCAACCGAAGTTGCCGGCCAAGCGCCACTCGAAAGGTCCTGTTTGGTTTAGCCTTTTCTGGCTAGATCCTTACCCAGTTGATACGCCTGCATATTCAGGGGAATCAACTTGGCCTTTTTGCCTGAGAAAACGTGCCCAAGGCCATCCTCGATCGCCTTATCCGCAACGAACCCGACACGCTCGTTCAGAGCGCCCAACGCGATATTGCCCGCGGTCATCAGGTTGCCCAGCGCCTTCGCTTCCAGGTTGGCCTCGACCCAGATGATTTCAACATCATCGCGATCGGTATCGCTGGTCACGAGGTCGCGATTGGCAACGCACACGCCACCGGGCTTGAGCTTCGGCACGAACTTCGTGAAACTCGGCTCGTTCATCACGATGATCGCCGACGGCGCGGCAGTCATCGGGCTGGCGATGCGCTCATCGCTGATCATCACAGTGCAGTTTGAAGTACCGCCGCGGGATTCCGGCCCATAGGACGGAATCCAGCTTGTTTCCAGGTTGTTGTCGACAGCGCCGTAGGAGACGATCTGACCCATTGTCAGAATGCCCTGGCCACCAAATCCAGCAAAGATCATTTCATGCAGCATGGCTTAGCCCTCTTCCTTAATGTCCTTGAACACGCCGACCTGGAACACCTTGTTCATCTCCTCGCCCACCCAGGCGGCGCTGTCCTTCGGGGTGCGGCGCGTATTGATCGCGCAACCGCAGAGAACCTCGACAATCGTAAAGCCCAGTCCCTCCATCTGATACTCAAACGCCTTTTTGATCGCCTTCTTGGTCTTGATCAAGCCCTTGGGATCATGCGCGGTTGTCCGTTCCGCATATGCTACTCCACTCAAGGTGGACAGCATCTCGACCACGTGGATCGGTTTGCCCGCGATGCTCACGTCACGCCCGCGGGGGCTGGTGCTGGTGACCATGCCTTCCAGGCTGGTCGGAGCCATCTGGCCGCCGGTCATACCGTAGATCGCGTTATTGATGAAGACCACCGTGATCTGCTCGCCGCGGTTGGCGGCATGGACGATCTCGGCCGCGCCGATGCTGGCCAAGTCGCCGTCGCCCTGGTAGCTGAGCACGATCGCTTCCGGGTCCGCGCGCTTGATCCCAGTTGCCACCGCCGGCGCACGGCCGTGCGGGCAGCTGATAAAGTCGAAGTCGAAGAACCAGTAGGCGAACACACTGCAGCCGACCGGGGCCATGCCGATCATCCGGTCCTTGATTTCCAGCTCGTCGATCGCTTCGGCGATACACAGGTGCACCTGGCCGTGCTGGCAGCCGGGGCAGTAGGTAAACTGCGTGTCGTTCAGCGAATGCGGACGCTGGTAAACGACCTCGAAGCCTTCCTGCGGCAGGGGTACTTCGGCTCTTAATTCGTTAATTGCATCACTCATCATGCTTCTCCTTGCGCCGTCCGGCTTGCTAGCTGATCTCCCAGAGCGTGTCGCTGTTCTGCGGATTTGCGTAGATCGCGCGCAGCGGTGTCTCGACGTCGTTCGGATTGAACGTCAAGCCACCATGCCGCGGGACGAAATGCAGCGGAACCGGATTCAGCCGCGTCGCCAAGGCGACATCCTCGATCATCTGGCCCCAGCTCATCTCATACGTGACAACGGACTTGACCTTCTTGGCCAGTTCACGCAGCGTGGCATACGGATACGGCCACAGGGTGATCGGGCGGAGCAAGCCGATTTTCATTCCTTCCTCGCGCAGCTTGCGAACCGTGCCCATTACCGCGCGGCTGACGCTGCCGTAGGCTACGCAGAGCACTTCGGCGTCGTCGCACATGTACTCCTCAAACCGCACCTCGGCGGCCTTGAGCCGCTCGTACTTGTCGATGATCTCCAGGTGTTTCTGGGCCATGTCTTCCGGATCCAGCCAGATGCTGGTCACCAGATTCGGCTTGCGGCCCGTGCGGTTGACACCCATCGCCCAGTCAGGCTTCTTCCAGTCGACGACGGGAATGGCGTCCAGGTCGACCGGCTCCATCATCTGGCCGATTACGCCATCGGTCAGGATCATGGCCGGGTTGCGCCACTTGCAGGCCAGCTCGAAGCCCAGGTGGGCATGCTCGGCCATCTCGTGCACCGATGCCGGAGCCAGCGTGATCAGGCGGTAATCGCCGTGACCGCCACCCTTGACGGCCTGGAAGTAGTCGCCCTGATGCGGCGCGATGTTTCCGAGGCCGGGGCCGCAACGCACGACGTTCATCACCAGCATCGGCAGTTCCATCATCGCGATGTAGCTGATGCCCTCCTGCTTCAGGCTGATGCCCGGGCTGGAACTGGACGTCATCACGCGCCGTCCGGCGGCGGCGGCGCCCATGACCATGTTGATGCTGGCCACCTCACTTTCGCCCTGCAGGAAGATGCCGTTCGGCACGTCCAACAGAGCCCCGCTCATGTACTCGATCGCTTCGTTTTGCGGGGTGATCGGGTAACCGAAATAGGCCGTGCAGCCCGCGCGGATCGCGCCGGCGCAGACCGCATGGTTGCCCTTCATCAGCTGGCGGCCCTTGGGCAGCCAGGCCAGATCGTCTTTCATCGCTTCTGCGGTCATCTGGCTCACTTGGCACCTCCCGCCGGCTCCTTAACACGCTTGTAAACGACGATCGCCGCATCCGGACAGGCAATGGCGCACATCTTGCACGCCGGGCACTGCTCTTCGGGATCCTCGAACTCAGCGATGAAATAACCGGCCTTGTTCAGTGTTTTCATGGGGAAAGTCATTAGGCCGCGCGGACAGGCTGGTATACACATCTCACAGCCCTTGCAGCGGTCGACTAGAACTTCAACATAGCCTTTGCGCATAAAAGACCTCGCGAAGGTTGGGGTCTGAATAGCGAATGATGCGCCCCTTCCTCTATAAAGCGTTAATCCGCATATCCGCTATTGCGGATATATTGTACCAGTTTGGTGGGCCGATGTAAATACAGACTGGCCAAATCTGGGTTCTGAATAGGCGCATTGTTGGACCAGCGGGGCAATCAGTTCCGGTGAACTCCCCGCCAGTGCCAAACCAGCGCCATGCCGGCGGCATATGCAGCTGGACCCAGCCAACCGCCGATCAGCGCCCCCCACAACAGCGGATCCAAGGGACGCTGGCGGATATTGCGCCAGGTATAGTGCGAGCCACGCAGCCGCCGGCCGGCCAGGAAGCTGTAATTGGCAGCCAGCGTCAGCATCCGCCGGTATGTCCGCGGGGCATGCTCCTTCAGCGCATCCTGGTGCCGGCTGAGCAGCTCATAGATGCTGTCAGCCTGGTCGCCGGCGAAGCGCCTGATCCTAAACGGTCCGGACTGTCCGAGCTGGGTGGGCGCGTCATTCCGGCGTCGCACCAGCGGTTCCGCGAGCGTCAGCGATAAATAGTGCTGGGCGAGGTCGAAATAAAAGCAGGTCTCCCAGGCTCGGCTTTCCGGATAGCGCAAATGCTGCAAAGCCTGGCGCCGGATGCAATAAGCAAAATCCGGTCTGCCGAGCGTACGCTCGTAGAACCACAGGTAGTCCAAATAGCCCCAGCGACCGGTTGGCAATTCAGCCCGTGGCGTTTTCGCGCCATCCGGCTCGATCATCGGTGCCGCCAGGCGGCTGACATCGGCGGGAGCATTCCGGCAGTGCTGCAATAGTACCGCCAGGGCCCCGGGCAGCAGCGTATCATCGCTGTCCAGTTGGAAGATCCATTGGCCGCGAGCCTTGTCGATGCCGGTGTTGCGCGCCGGGCTCATGCCGCGATTGAGGGCATGGCTGATCAACCGCACGCGCCGGTCGCGGAGTTTGGCTACGGCGGCCGCCGTCCCGTCGGTGCTGCCGTCATCGACGACGATGACCTCGATTTCGGGGCCGTCCAGTTGCAGGCAGCTGTTGACCGCACGGCGGATCAGCCCGGCCCGGTTGTAGCAGGGAATCACGAAGCTGATCAGCGGCCCGACGCTTTCCCCATACCTCCTACTGACGTCTGCCATCAATGGCAGCTTAGCATTTGAACTCGAATCGGGAAATACATCCCGGAGTACTCGCCAATCAGAAGTGAACCGCAGCTGGTCCGTCGCCGATAATATAGGCGTGACGAAATACAAGGAGCGGCACAAGCTCAAGGAGGCGGTCGAACGCATTGCCGCCGCCAACCAGCTTGCGGCGGACCGGCTGAGCCCCATGACTTTCCCCAAGACACTGGACGAGGCTTTTCATAACAAAACAGTCCTGGTCACCGGCGGAACCGGCAGCATCGGGCGCGAGATCGTCCGGCAGGTGCTCAATTACGGCCCGCGCGTGGTGCGTGTCTACAGCCGCAACGAGTACAACCAGTACATGATGCGCAAGGACTTCAACGACCGGCCGGATCTGCGCTTCATGATCGGCGACGTGCGCGACCGCGAGCGGCTGATGCGCGCCTGCGAGGATGTGGAAGTGTTGTTCCACGCCAGCGCGCTGAAGCACGTCGAGGTGTGCGAATACAACCCCTTCGAAGCCGTCAAGACCAACGTCAGCGGTACCCAGAACGTCGTCGAGGCTGCGCTGGACTACAACATGGAACTGCTGGTCGGCATCAGCACGGACAAGGCGGTCAGCCCCACCAACACCATGGGCGCCACCAAACTCCTCAGCGAGCGGGTGGTGCTGGCGGCCAACAAGTACAAGGGCGACCGCCGCACGCGCTTCACCGTGATCCGGTTCGGCAACGTACTGGCCAGCCGCGGCAGCGCGATTCCGCGCTTCATCCAGCAGATCCGCGACGGGGGTCCGGTGACGCTGACGCATCGCGACATGCGGCGGTTCTTCATGAGCATCCCGCAGGCCGTGGAACTGGCCCTGACCGCCAGCCTGAAATCGCGTGGCGGCGACATCTACATCCTGAAAATGCCCGTGCTGCGGATTGCCGACCTGATCAGCGCGCTAGTGGAGATCTATGCGCCGCGCTTCGGCCGGCAACCCGCCGAGATCGAGGTCAAGGAAATCGGCCTTTTGCCCGGTGAAAAGCTGTATGAATCCCTGATGACGCCCGAGGAAGCGCTCTACGCTTCCGAATTCGAAAGCTACTACCAGGTCGAGCCCTTGCGCGCGGTCGACCAGCAACGCCTGGCCCATCCACCGGCCGGTTACGACAGCGCCGCCGAGCCGCTGCTCTCTAAAAACGAAATTATACAGATGCTTGCCGGCCAAGGTCTGGTAGAAGTATTTCTGGCGGCACTTCCGGAAACGGTCGGCGAATAACCGGCATCGGTGACCGGGGTTTAGCGGTTGCCGGATTGACTGATTGGTGGACATGCAAGAAAATTTTGCTTTGCGGAGTGGCGTAATGCGACAGCTCCTGGCAAAGTGGTTGAGTAAAGGTGAAGCGGTTTCCGTAATGGGCTATACCGGCGACGTCTATGATTCTCCTCCGGCGGTAATCCGGGTCGCCATGACCATCTCCTGTGTCTTCGGGGCCGTGTTGATGCTGTGGCATCTGATCCCCACCGGGCTGGGTATTCCGATCATCCTGACAGTCTCCGGGCTGGCCTTCGCAATCTACCTAGTCTGGATCGTCCCCCGCGCCTCGCAGACCGCGATCGTGACATTAAGCTACTGGACGATGCTTGGGGTATTTGCCCTCTTCCTGCCGCTTAGCATCTAGGCTGCCGGCTGCTACTTATCCTGCGTGGACTTCAAGCGACTTGGATTGGCCGACCATTTCATCTTGCAGTTGACCTGGTCCAAAATCGACTTATGCGCGCAGGGCTGCTTGATCAAGTCGGCTACCGTCCAGCGCCTCAGCACGCTCGTGATCGCGCCATGCAATTCATGCATCGCCCGGTGATAGCTGCAGACAACGTCGAGGTTGTCATACTCGGCGCAGTAGTCGCCGAGAATCCGGCCCTGGCAGGCCTCGACAGTGTCGAGAAGGGTGATCGCGACGGGACTGCGGCCAAGCTGTACGCCACCCCGGGCACCCCGTTGCGCCTTGAGAATGCCGGCGCGCACCAGCAGCGACGTCACCTTCGTCGTATATGAAGGTGAAGCGCCGATCGCCTCGGCGATCCGGGCCGGTGGAATGTAGTCCTGGTCCTCGGCCAGACAGAGGAAGACCAGGGTTTGTACCGCAAGTTCTGATGTTTTGCTGAGCATCTTGAATCCACCCAGTCCTGGGTGCGACTGAAATGCTACCATATCGCTCCACCTTAGTCGAATAGCCGCTCGCCGTATGCAGAGTACCGGCAGAACCGCCCGATCCACTTGTTCTCTCTTAATCAGAAATGCTGTGCTGTAGTGCTTGCAATTCTGATATTTCTGAGTATAATAATCATATTACCATCAATTTCCCTAAGCGCAACGTCTTAGCTCGAAATGAATGGTGGAAAGTACACAATCGGGAGGCGACCAATGAGTATGTTTTGTTATCAGTGCGAGCAAACAGCCCAAGGCTCTGGTTGTACTGCGATGGGAGTCTGCGGTAAAAGCCCGGAAACGGCTGCGTTACAGGACCTGCTGGTGGAGGCCGTGAAAGGCATCTGTCAATACGCCTGGCGCGCGAACAGCGCCGGTCTGCATGATCGGGAGATCGACGTGTTCGTGATCGAAGCGCTGTTTGCCACGGTCACCAACGTGGACTTCGATGCCGCCAGGATTGAGGAGTTGCTTCACCAAGCCGCGGAACTGCGGGACAGAGCCCGGGGCATGTGCAAAAGCGCCGGGCTTAGGGTCGAAGTGGCGAGCGATGCCGCGGCCGGGTGGCAGCCTGCCGAAACCCGCGATGGTTTGGTCGAGCAGGGCCAGGGAGTTTCGATCGCATCAAGGCAGCGGCAGCTTGGCGGCGACGTCAACGGTCTGATGGAGCTCTATCTATACGGATTGAAGGGCGCGGCGGCCTATGCAGACCACGCCTTGATCCTCGGCGTCGAGGACGAGCAGCTCTACGCTGACTTCAATGAGGCGATGTGTTATTTGGCCGAAGGTCCATTCACGATTGATGAGTTGACGAAGCGCTGCCTGGCCGCCGGCGAGATCAACCTGCGCGTGATGGAGCTTCTGGACCGGGCCAACACCACGGCCTACGGCCATCCGGTTCCGACCAAGGTCCGTACCACGCCGGTCAAGGGCAAGGCGATTCTGGTCAGCGGTCACGATCTCAAGGATCTGGAAGAGCTGCTCAAGCAGACCGAGGGCCAAGGCATCAATGTTTATACTCACGGCGAGATGCTGCCCTGCCATGCTTATCCGGGTTTGAATAAATACAACCATCTGGTTGGTAATTACGGTGGAGCTTGGCAGGACCAGGCTCGGGAGTTTTCGGAGTTTCCCGGCGCGATCCTGATGACTACCAACTGTATCCAGAAGCCGCGCGAGGATTATAAAAACCGTATCTTCACAACTGGGCTGGTTGGCTGGCCCGGCGTCACGCATGTCACGGACTATCAGTTCGGTCCGGTGATTCAGGCCGCCTTGGCCGCCCCAGGCTTTGCCGAGGATGCGGCGGAGCACACGATCACGGTCGGCTTCGGCCACAACGCGGTGCTCGGGGTTGCCGACAAGGTGATCGAGGCCGTCAAGAACGGCGCGATCCGCCACTTCTTCCTGATCGGCGGGTGTGACGGCGCCAAGACTGGGCGCAACTACTACACCGAGTTGGCGGAACAGGTGCCCGACGACTGCATGATCCTGACCTTGGCTTGCGGAAAGTACCGCTTTAACAAGCTGGAATTCGGTGAGATCGGCGGGATTCCGCGCCTGCTGGACATCGGCCAGTGCAACGATGCCTACTCGGCGATCAAGATCGCGGTGGCGCTGGCCGGGGCCTTCGGCTGCACGGTCAACGAGCTGCCGCTGAGCCTGGTGCTCAGCTGGTATGAGCAGAAAGCCGTGGCGATTCTGCTGACGCTTTTGCACCTTGGTATCAAGGGTATCCGGATCGGTCCGAGCCTGCCAGCCTTTATTACGCCGGCAGTGCTGAGTGTATTGGTGGATGCCTTTGATCTCAAGGCAATCACGACGCCCGCGGATGATCTGAGGGCAATCCTCGAGCCGGCGTCGGCAGCGGCGAATTAGTCACTTGCCTTATCAACCATGGGCGCCTAGCCGGCGTCCATGGTTAATTCCCCTCGAATACCAAGTTGTGCAACCCGATTAATAGCCAAGGTAACAGGCGCATAGGCAGCGCGAGACTGGATTGAGCAGCATCGCGGCCGCCGGAACAACGCTTAGCACGGCCACGACCGCGCCCAGTATCCGAGCAGGGATAATAGAACACCAACCGCATGGTTTAACCAATTCCTTTAAGCGCAAGCTCTGCTCGGCATAGGATAAGTGGCTGGCCACCGCCGGACTCTCCCATTTCAGAGCAAAGCCGGTGGCGTGCATGACCAGCGAAAAGTATGCCCGGGCGTCGCAGTTTTGCCGGCACTTGTTGTCGACTGCCAGCTCGCAGTCCAACTCGTAGGTACGCGCCCAACGGCGAGCCCAGGGCAGGATCGCGTACAACCCGCCTATATACATGATCAACAGCCGGTGCAGGTTGTCACGCCGGTGCCGGTGGCAGTTCTCGTGTGCCAGCGCCATGTCACGCTGGAAATCATCCAGTTGTTCCCAATATACAGGATTGGCCCAGATCTCCGGCCGCCAGACGCCGACCAGGCTGATCGTGGGGATCGTTTCGGTCGCGCGCAGCGTGTACTTGCCATGCCGGATCGTTGCCGGAGAACGCGTGTGGTCGGGAATCCGGCCCCGCCGCCAGTGCAGCCACGCCAGGATCAGGCTGGTTGCCAATGTGATCGCTCCGGCGGTTACGATCGCCGCGCCCCAGCCGCCGTACATCAGCCGGTGGAAATATGGCGTGGTCATCTGGATCCGGTCGTTGACTACGCCCAGATAGATCGTGACGGCCAACAGCGAGTTAAGGAGAAACGCGCCGCTGAGAATGAAGAACGCGGTCTCCGCCCGCACGGCGGGAGCCAGGCGGGGGCGCAAGATCGCCAGCAGCAGGCTGGCGAGTGACAGGGTGGCGAGACCCAACAGGTAACCCAGCGAAACCACCCGGATCAGCGCCCATACTTCCATAAGTATTTAATGAGTACCCACGCAACCGTTTCAGATTACCTAAT
This sequence comes from bacterium, assembly GCA_016932385.1. Lineage (GTDB taxonomy): Bacteria > 4484-113 > 4484-113 > 4484-113 > JAFGCY01 > JAFGCY01. The sequence continues at coordinate 20,045 of JAFGCY010000003.1, forward strand.
TTGCCACCTCACTTAATGTGGCCGCGTTCCTTTAACTCGGCAATCAAGGCCTTGAGCTGTTCCGGGTCGTCCTCCTGCAGGGCATCGACCAGCGAGCTCGCCACGGGTGCGGCATCGCCCCGGAACCGGCTGAACAAGTCGCTGAGACGCTCTTTGAGCAGACCGGCCCGCGATTGGCGCGGCAAGTAATGATAGGCAGTCTTCGTCCGGCGGCGCGAGACAAGCTTCTTCTTGTGCAGCACATCAAAGACGGTCTTGATCGTGGTGTAGGCGTATTGCTTCTCGGACTGTGAGTTGAAGGCGTCGACGCAATCCCGCGCAGTACAACCCGGGTTGTCCCAGACGTATTCCAACACCTGGCGCTGAAGTGGCCCGAGTTGGGTTTCCGCGTGACTTGCTTTTTTGTCTGCCATAACGATACCAATACTACCCCGCGGCAGGCGGGTTATATCTATTTTGTCTAGTAGCTACTAAAAGATTCGTAGCTACTATGTGGTATAGTAACACGCGAGAGAAAGGCATGCAACCTTTAACGGTGAAAATCCCGCTTTTCCTGGTGCTCTGGCTGTGGTTGGCCGGACCCGCGACGGCCGAGGATGCGATCATCCTTGAGGTGGCCGATACGGGCCTCTACCTGCCAAATACAGCTTATGATCAGGATCGGCATTATCTAGGCGGCGGCGGCGAGTTGCTCAATCGCAGCGCACGACTGCTCAACGACGCCGATAGCTTGCTGCAAGCTTTGCATGCCCTGCCGCCGGAGCTCAGCGGCAGTGTCGTCGTCGAGCAGCCGACGGCGGACGAGCTGGCCGGGCTGATCGCCCTGGCGCTGCAGCACAATCCGGAGCTGGCGCCGTTTCGGTCACGGCTGGCCGGCCAGGCCGCCCGTACTCGCCAGGCCGGGGCCAAGCAGGATCCGATGCTGGCTTTCAACCTGGCCAATTTCCCGTTGCCGCAACTGGACGCCGGCGATGTGCCGATGACGCAATACGTGCTGGGGTGGAGCCAGAAATACGAAAGCTACGGCAAGCGTGACCTGCGCCGCCGGATCTCCAGCCTCGGCGAGGACTTGATCCAGCTTGAACTGGCCCAGCACGAACTGGACATTGTCAAGAAGGTCACGAGCGTCTATTACGACTTGGCCAGTACGAAAGCCAGGTTGAACGTATTGGATGACAACGAGCAACTACTGGTGTTGCTCAAGGAATTCGCCGAAAGCAAGTACGCCCTGGGAACGGCCCCCCAGGCACAGGTATTGCAGGCACAGCTGGAACTGACCAAGCTGACCGAACGGCGGATTGCGCTTAGCAGCCTGTATGACAGGCAGATGGAAACACTGGCCGGCCTGCTGGGACATGCCGAGGAGTTCGCGCCCGAGAATCTGCGGCTGTCAATCGACTACCCCGTACCGCGCGAAATGAATATGGCTGTTGAAGATCTGGTGCCGGTGGCGCTGGGAGAGTTACCGGATTATCAGCGGCTCGATGTTCTGGAGAACCAGCAGCTCAACCAGATCGAGCTGGCGCGTCGGGCCTACCGGCCGGACTATACTGTGTCCGCGTCGTACGGGCTGCGCTACGGCAAACGCGATTTTATCTCCGTAGGTATCAGCATTCCGCTGTTCACACACAAGGCGGAGCGCCAGGATGCCCAATTGCAGGAGGCCTATGCCACGCTCGACCAGACAGTAAGCAACCGCCTGATGCTCGAAAATTCGCTCGCCACCGAGATCAACCTGGCCCTCGTCGACCTAACCCGGGTCGTGGAACTCAGCCGGCTGTACCGCGAGGGACTTGTGCCCCAAGCCCGCCTGGCGCTCGACAGCGCCATCGCCGGCTATGCCGCGGATCAGGTGGATCTGGCGATGTTGCTCAAGGCTCAGACCGAGTTGCTGAATTACGAGCTGGAACTTGAAGAGCTTTCGGTGTCGTACTTGGCCGCGTTGAGCGGCCTGCAGGTACTCACCGCGGGTGAGTTTGACCCACTGCCGTACTTGCGGGATGGCGCGCCGGCGGATGGTGTAGCGCCATTGGATCTGGTGGCTGCCGCCGACGCGTTCAGCGCCAATCTGGCCCCGCTGGAAACGGCGGATGCGACCAGTCCGCCAACAGTCCCGCCGATTCAAGAACCACCACCGATTGCGGGAGTCGAGCCCGCCATAAATACGCAGCCGGGCTTTATCTCCGAATTGGAGCTGCCGCAGGCGTCTGAGCCTGTCGCGCGTGCCGATGATCCAGTTGAACCAGTCGAAGCTGCGACAACTTCCACTGACTTCTATGCGCCTTATCAACCCCCACCGCCCGTCGGGCTAGAGGATAAAGAAAATGAATAAGCCCGTCGAGTCAACTCCGCCGGTCGGTATCAAGCACGAGGAGCTCGAGTTCTACGAGGAGCCGCCACGGATGAGCGCTAAGGACATGTTGGGCGTGGTTGTGGCACTCGTGCTGCTGGCCGTAATCGGAACCACCGGTTACTACTGGCTGACACCCGGGAAAGTGCCGAGCGACCTGCTGGCGTTCACGCGAACTCCCGCAGCCGGTGCGCATGAAGCTGGGATGGCCGCAACAACCGCGTCAGCCGCAGAACGGTTGCGTTGTGATTACTGCGGAATGTTTGCCGATGCCAGCGCCAGCTATATCCAGGCACACTGGCTTGACGGGACAACGGGCAATTTCGACAGCTGGGATTGCCTGTTCAGTGAGATCCAGGCGGGACAGCGATTGCCGGAGCGGATCCAGGTAGTCGCCTATGCCAAACAGCAACAAGCGCTGTCTGCCGGGGTACTGCTCGATGCGGAGGATGCATATTACCGGTATGGGACTGCACCGGTGCATGGCTCGATGCCCCCGTATGTCGCAGCGTTCGCCGATCGGGCGACCGCTGAAGCCGCCGCGGCCGAACTGGGTGGAGAACTGGTTGACTACCAAGGGTTGGCGGCCAAATGGGAGCTAACGACAACTGCACCCGCAGCACTTGAGACACCAGAGCATGACCAGCCCGTTGAACATAATGCATTGGCTGTGCCGGAGGCGGTCAATGAAGAAACCGTAACCAATCCAAGCGCTGGAGGGGAAGCGATGCCTATCGAGGACGAACCACTGGCCGGTCTGCATGACCACGACCAGACCTGCCCGTATTGCGGAATGCTCGCCGACAAGAGCGCCAGCCACGTGATTGCCTCCTGGTCCGATGGCGCCCACACACATCATGACAGCTGGGATTGCGCGATCTACTACGGCCAGGACGAGGATCTGTCAATGGCTAACGCGGAGGTCCTGGCTTATGGCAGCCCCCAGGACAAGCCGCGGTGGCTGGATGCCGCCGAATCCTGGTTTTTATACGACACCAAGCCGGTGACCGGCAGCATGCCGCCCTATGTAGCGGCGTTCGATTCACGGGCCGCCGCCGAAGCGGCCCAGCCTGAGCTTGGCGGTGAAGTAACCGACTTCGCCGGGCTCCAGGCCAAATGGGATTAGGAGTTTCGCTTAGCAATATCCTGGAGGATACATATGCGCTATCTGTTGACGAGTGTGCTTTGCATTGTCGTGGCGGTCGCTAGTGCCTGGGCCGCCGAGCAGGAGCCGCGTTGCGATCAGTGCGGGATGTTCATTGCCAACAGCCCGACGCACGTGACGGCGAGCATTACGAGCGGCGACAAGGAGTACGCCCACCAGTTTGAGAGTCTCGGCTGCTATCTCAATTACCTAGCCGAGAATTACGACAAGGAAGCCGAAGTTACGGAGCTGGCGATCCTTGATTTCAACAGCTTTGGTACCGATGTGCCGGCGGTGCTCGCTGCCAGCGATGCCAGCTATTTATACGGCACCAAACGGCTCAAGGGCAGCATGGCGCCCTTTATTGCCGCCTTCGCCGACGAGGAAGCCGCCAAGGCGGCCCAGGGCGAACTCGGTGGCGAATTGGTCGACTACGCCGGTATGCTGCAGCAGTTGAGCGAGGACAGCGGCGTGGATTGCCAGGTGAATGGCCTCTGCGCGGGATGTGCTGCGCCCCAGCCGAAGGATGCCGACGGTGACGCGACTTATATCTGCCCCTGCACCGGTGGTTGTTGCGACAACATTTCATCTGACAAGCCCGGCGAGTGCCCGCAGTGCGGCATGCAGCTGGTGAAGAGCAGCTAGGGCTGCCAAGGAGCGAAGATGCGAGTTTCACCCGGCGTCATGACGTTTCTGGTTGGACTGGTGGTTTTGGCCGTGGCCGGCGTGCTCTATCAGCAAGCGCTGATCGCCAATGGGCAGGCCAGCCCGGGCAAATCCACCGCACCGGTCGCCGCGGGCAATGTGAAGTACATGTGCCCGATGCGTTGCGTCGAAATGGATGAACCCGGCCAGTGCCCGGTCTGCGGCATGGACATGACGCCGGTGGAACTCGCGGCTCCAGCCGGACTAGAGCTTACCGAGCTGTATACCTGCCCAATGCACCCGCAGATTGAGCAGGATCACCCGGGCACCTGCCCGATCTGCGGCATGGAACTGGTGCCGAAGGCGGATGACGCCGGCGCGGTGGACCCGGCGACGCAGGAGAGCGTTGCCGCCGTCAAACTCAGCCCGTTGCAGGCCGTGCTGGCCGATGTCCAGGCTGTCCATCCCAGCTATGAACAGCTGGCGGTCGAGATCAAGGCCATCGGCGAAGTGCGCCTGCCGGAAAACCAGGTCAACTCGCTGGTCAGCTGGCAGGCCGGCCGGATCGACAACCTGGTGCTGCGCGACACGGGTGGCACGGTCGCCCAGGGCGACCACATCCTGGATATTTACTCCGCGGAACTGGTCCAGGCCCAGGATGAATATCTGCTGGCGCTGAGCGCCGCGCAGAACCTGGGCGACAGCGCTTACGCCAGCATCGCCGAGAGCTCCCAGAAGCTGCTGGAGGCCGCGCGCAGCAAGCTGCTCAGGCTGGGGCTGACCGCCAAGCAGCTGACCGACTTGGAGACCGCCCGGGTGATCAGCGAGCACGTGCCGATCTATGCCGGCCATGGCGGTATCGTTATGGAAAAACACGTCAATGAGGGCGAGTATGTCAAGGAGGGCGCGCGCCTGTTCGAGGTCGCGAGCCTGGATAACGTCTGGGTGGAGCTGGCGGTGTTCGAAGCGGACATGGCCCAGTTGCAACTCGGCGATCGTGTTGTGCTGCTGTGCCCCATCCATCCCGGCATGACCTTCCACGGCACGATCGATCTGATCGAGCCGCTCTTGACCGTGTCGACGCGGACGCACCGCGTGCGCGTCAATGTGGCCAACCGCGACCTGATCCTCCGGCCGGGCATGATCGTCGATGCGCAACTGACCGTGGATTATGGCGAGATGCTGTTGCTGCCGCGCAATGCGATCCTGCATACCGGTGACGGCGATCTGGTTTACGTCCTGGCCGGTGAAAACCTGTGGGAGCCCCGCGCGGTCGTGATCGGCAATGACTTCGGCGATCGCGTGGAAATCCGCAGCGGTCTATCCGCCACGGAGGCCGTGGCCGGTACGGCCGTGTTCCTGATCGACAGCGAGGCTCAACTCAAGGGGGTGCCGCGTCCCGTCGATGAACCAGTGGCCGCGGAGCAGCCGCAGACGGAGGATGGTACCCATGCCGGACATGGCCACTGAACAACCGGTGCCCGATCCGCACCTGGCGGAGGTCGAGCGCGAGATCCTCGTCCCGCGCGGCTTTTTCGCCAGCCTGATCGGCTACTGCGTGGACAATCCGTTCATCGTGGTCCTGTCCGTGGCGCTGGTGGCCCTGCTGGGTTATGTGGCACTGACCAGCCTCAAGCTTGATGCGATCCCCGACTTGTCCGACAACCAGGTAATCGTTCTGGCGGAGTGGCCCGGGCGCGGCCCGCGCGTGTTGGACGACCAGGTGGCCTATCCCCTGAGCACGGCCTTGGCCGCCCTGCCGCACGTCAAGGATGTGCGGACGCAGGCTGCGTTCGGCTTCTGCATGGTTTACGTAATCTTCGACGACGGCGTGGACATTTACTGGGCGCGCACGCGGGTGAGTGAGCGCCTGGCCAGCGCCGGCAACCTGCTGCCGCCCGACGTCTCGCCGCGACTCGGCCCGGAAGGCACAGGTGTCGGTCATGTCTACTGGTACCTGTTGAAAAACGACGACGACCCAGCCACGCCCAGTTATGACTTAAGCGAGCTGCGCAGCCTGCATGACTGGTACGTGCGCTACCAGTTGGCGACCGTGCCCGGCGTGGCGGAGGTTGCCACCGGCGGCGGCTACACCAAGGAGTACCACGTCGACCTGGATCCCGCTGAGTTGCGCCGTTACGGGCTGACCGCGGCACAGGTGAAGCTGGCAATCCGCGCAAGCAATGCCGACGTTGGCGGGCGGATCGTCGAGCAGAGCGACATCGAGTTCTTCGTGCGCAGCGAAGGTTATCTCGGCAAGCGGCCCGGCGAGGACGCGCCACTCACCGCCGAAGCCGGCCTGGCCCAGGAGCGGCTGACGACCCAGCGTGTGTTGCAGGACCTGCGCGATGTGATCATCGCGCACAGCCAGGAAGGTGTGCCGATCAGCGTGAGTAATGTGGCGACTGTGCAGCTGGGTAGCAGCGTACGCCGCGGCATGATCGAGCATAACGGCGCGGGGGAGTGCGTCGCGGGTATCGTGGTGATGCAGTACGGCGAGAACGCCAAGAGCGTGATCGATGCCGCCAAGGCCAAACTGGCCGACGTCCAGCGCGGGCTGCCGGCGGGCGTGGTGATCGAGACGGCCCACGACCGCAGCTGGCTGATCGAGCGCAGCGTGGAAACGCTGACGCATGCCTTGAAGGAAGAGGCGGTCGTTGTCGTCGTCGTAATCCTGTTGTTCCTGCTGAGCCTGCGGCCGAGCCTGGTGGTGATCATCACGCTGCCGATCGCGGTCCTGATTGGGTTCATCGGCATGCGCGGGTTCAACATCACCAGCAACATCATGAGCCTGGGCGGGATCGCGATCGCCATCGGCGTGATCGTCGATGACGGGATCGTGATGGTCGAGAACGCGCACCGGCACTTGGCGAATCTGTGGGAGCGCTGCCGGTGGGCCGGACGCCGGCCGAGTGGGGCGGAGATCTCGCTGACCGTCAAACGGGCGGCCCAGCAGGTCGGTAAACCGGTGTTCTTCACCACGCTGATCATCCTGACCAGCTTCGCGCCCGTGTTCTTCCTGACCGGCCAGGAAGGCAAGCTGTTCACGCCGTTGGCCTTCACCAAGAGCTTCGTGATGCTGGCCAGCGCGATGATGGCGGTGACGCTGGTGCCCGTCCTGATGAAGCTCTTGATGCGGACGCGGATGGCGCCGGAGGAGAAGAATCCGCTGGCGCGCTTCTTCAACCTACTCTACCAGCCGGTACTGAAATGGGCCCTGCAGTTGCGTTGGTTGACGGTGCTGCTGGCGATCGCGACGCTGTTGGTGACTTGGCCGGTTTACAAGAGCCTGGGTCGCGAATTCATGCCCAACCTCAACGAGGGCGAGCTGGTCTACATGCCGACGACGCTCCCCAACGTGACGGTGACCGAGGCCAAACGGTTGCTGCAATTGACCGACAAGCTCATGTACGACCACCCCTTGGTGGCCAATGTCGTGGGTAAGGTCGGCCGCGCGGACACGGCAACGGATCCCGCGCCGGTCAGCATGATTGAGACCTTCGTGCAGTTCCTGGAGCTCAGCGATGTGCGTGAGCTGCCGGAGTGGAACGAGGACTACTGGCACCAGGCGTTATGGGTTAAGAGTAAAAGCAAGTTGTATTCCGGCAAGTACGGTGACTGGCGCGAAATCGACGCGAAGTACCGCGAATACACCATCGGCGATATCCGTAACGACCTCGATGCGGCGATCAAGGTGCCGGGGCTGACCAACGGCTGGACGATGCCGATTATCAACCGGATCCAGATGCTGGCCACCGGTGTGCGTACGGATATCGGCATCAAGATCTACGGCGAAGACTACGACACGCTGGGGCGGCTGGCGATCGAAGCCAGCGAGATCGCCGGCACCGTCGACGGGATCAAGGACCAGTTCGCCGAGCGGCTGAGCGGCGGGCGTTATCTCGACATCAAGGTCGACCGCGAGGCCTGCCGGCGCTACGGGCTGAATATCGGCGCTGTCCAGGACACGATCGAACTGGCGATTGGTGGGATTCCCGCCACGCTGACCGTCGAAGGGCGCGAGCGCTACCGTGTGCAGCTGCGCTATGGAGCCGATTACCGCGACACGCCCGCGGCGATCGGCGAAGTGTTGATCGATACGCCGCATCAAGGGCCAATCCCCTTGAAACAGGTCGCGACGATGGAGTATACAAGCGGACCGTCGATGGTCGCCGCCGAGAACGGCCTGCTCCGAAGCATCGTGTTCGCCAACATTCGCGACCGCGATATCGGCAGCACGGTGGATGACCTGGAAGCGGCGCTGGACGCGGGCCTCGACCTGCCGCCGGGCTATTACTTCCGGATCGCCGGTCAGTGGGAGAACATCCAGCGCGCACGGGCGCGGTTGCTGCTGTTGATCCCGGTGGCGCTGTTGATCATCTTCGTGTTCCTTTACCTGACCTTCAACGACCTGACCGACGCGGTCCTCGTGTTCATCAGCCTGCCCTTCGCCTTCAGCGGCGGTATCTGGTATCTCGGCCACCTGCATTTCAATGTCAGCGTGGCGGTCTGGGTGGGCTTCATCGCTCTGTTCGGCATGGCGGTCAATACCGGCGTGCTGATGATCGTCTACCTGCAGGAAGCATTGGAGAGGCGCCTCACTAAGGGCTGGCTCAAGCCCGGCGATATCTACAGCGCCGTGCTGGAGGGCGCGGGCAAGCGCCTCAGGCCCAAGCTGATGACCGTGGCGACGAGCCTGGTCGGCCTGCTACCGCTGATGTGGGCGACGGGCATCGGCGCCGACGTGATGAAGCCGATCGCCGCGCCGCTGATCGGCGGCCTGGTCAGCTCGACGATCATGGTGCTGTTCGTGATTCCGGTGCTGTTCTTCTGGGTGCGCAGCTGGCAGCACCGGCGCGATGTGCGCGGCTAGTACTTGAGCGATCTCAGCGGATAAAATACCTGGCGGACCGGGCGTAGTGCGCCGCACATCCGCCGGGCTGTCATTGGGAGGCTTAGATGGACGAAGCGACGTTACGCTGGGTAGTGATCGCCGTGTTGGCCTTTCACGGCGTGGGCCAATTGATGGGAGTTATACCCGCGCTGGGATTGCTGGGCGCGGGAGCGGAAGGCGGCCCGGCCTGGCGCCGTAACTGGCATGCGCGCTCCTGGTTACTCGGTCGCGTGCTGAGTGCCCGGGTCAGCCGGGCGATCTGCGCCGTATTGTGGCTGGCAGCCTTCGCCGGGTTTACGGGAGCAATCCTGGGGTTGGCGGGTTGGCTGGCCCCGATCGAGGGTTGGCGCGCCCTGGCGACCGGCGCGGCGGCGGCCTCACTCCTGGCGCTGCTGCTCTTCTGGAATTCGCTGATTTTATTGGTTCCGCACAAAGTCGGCAATGTTGTTGTCAACCTCGCCGTTGTAGGCTATCTGGCCCTTATTGAGTAAGCCGGCAGGATGCGCTGGCTTTGGTTGCCGTAGTAGTCACATTTTTCGCTTCAACGCCCCGCGCTCGGTCTCGATCCGCGCAGGGTCGACGGACATGACCCACAGTCCGAACTGCTCGCCCTTGGTGCTGGCCAAGGCAATTTGAGTGCCGCCGGGCGACCAGTCCGCGTCGCCGCGCTGTTCCAGCGCTGTATACAGCAAGATCGGCTCGGTTTGGGCCTGTGCCGCAATCGCGAGCAGCGAGCAAACGAGTATCAGAAACAGGGTCAGGTATCGCATAAAACCGCTCCGCCTGACTCTAGTGTATGGCATGCTTCGCCGGCTGTCGCGTCGCTTGGCCCGCCGGTGCTGTTATTGCGTTGGCGCGTCGGGTTGTCTGCTCGCGGCGGACTTGACCCAGGACTCGGCCTCGACGAACAGGCGCTTCACGGCAGGCTGCGCGGCTTTGATCGATCGGTCCAGCCGCGCGATGGCCTGCTCAATCTCGACGGTTGTGGCTTCATCGACGAATTCCACGCTGAGGTTGACCAGGATGTACTGCGGTCCCATGTGCATGGTCAGTACTTCGTTGACCTTGAGAATTTCCGGATAGGACTGGGCCAGCTGCCGGATGTCGGTAACGACCTGGGGATTGGCGCTCTCGCCGATCAGCAGGCCTTTGGTTTCGTAAGCCAATAGCAGCGCCGTACAACCAAGAATCAAGCCGATTACGATTGAGGCGAGGGCGTCATAGCTGTGGTTGTGCGTCAAGGTGGTCAACCACACGCCGGCGAACGCCACGACGATCCCCAGCATGGCGGCTGTGTCTTCAAAGAGCACGACGAACATTGAAGGATCCTTGCCGCGCCGGATGGCTTCCCAGTAGCCGCGTTTGCCTTTGGCCTGCTTGAACTCGCGCAGGGCGACGAACCATGCCATGAACTCGAAGCAAAAGGCGATGCCCAGTACGATGTAATTAAGTAGCGGCGCAGACAATTGCACCTGCGATCCAAGGTGCTGGATACCCTCATACAGCGAAACCCCGGCTCCCACGGCGAAGATCAGGATCGCGACGACAAAGCTCCAGAAATAGACTTCCTTGCCGTAACCGAAGGGGAAATCCTGATCCGGTGGTTTGGCGGCTCGCCTGAGGCCGTACAGCAGCAGGACCTGGTTGCCGGTGTCGACCAGGGAATGGATGCCTTCGGAGAGCATCGCCGAACTGCCGGTGACAGCCGCCGCGACGAATTTCGTCGCAGCAATCAGCGTATTCCCGGCCAGGGCGGCGTAGATTACCTTTTTTGACGAGTGACTCATAACTTGGTGGTTCGACTGCTGATTGTGCTTAGACGGATTGTACCGTCTGCTTCCGAACCGGGCAGGTTGGCTCAGTCACCCCGGGCCTGGACACCGGCTGCTTCCACCATCAGGACCACGGTCCGCTGGTCCGCACGGGTGCGATGCATTACTCCGCGGGGTACGACCAGGCCTTGCAGCGGTAGTAACGACACGGTCCGTTCAGGCAAGTCCAGCAGCAGTTCGCCCTCCAAGACAAAGAACAACTCGTCCTCGCGATCGTGTTTGTGCCAGTGGAACTCGCCTGCGAAGACACCCAGGCGGACGACGCTGTCATTGACAGCACATAGCGTTTGGTTCCACCAGCGAGTTGGGCAGGACTGCGCCAGCCTGCCGGCTTCGATAAGCTCAAGCGGCTCGTACTTAGTGTCGGTGTGAATGTCGTAATCCATGATGAGGTTAAGTTTAATGGGTGCGGCGGGCGAGAACCTGAGCGTTAGCTACTGGGGTAAACGACGGGCAGCCGGTGTCCAGGTTGTTGGCTGGTGGGAACCGATTTCGCTTCGTCCGCTGCGCGTTTAGTGATGAGTCGCATCCGCCGGCTCGTTGCGCAGCACCTGCATGATTTTCTGTTTGAATTCAGCGAATTGGTACGGCTTCTGGATGAAGTCAGCCAGGCCTTCGCCGAGAAAGTGCTGGGTTGCTTCCTGTTCGTTGTATCCGCTGCATAAGATGACCTGGATATCTGGGCGAATGCGCTTCATTTCACGGAACGCGCTGATACCGTCCATCTGCGGCATGTTCAGATCAAGAATAACCAGGGCGATATCCGCGGGATGCTCTTTGAACAGCCGGACCGCAACCTCTCCATCTTCCGCGCTGATGGCCTGCATACCGAGGCGCTCCAAGAAATTCTTGCAGACTAGGCGGACCGACTTTTCGTCATCGACAACCAGGGCCAGCCCTTCCAGCGAAGACTCGGGTTCGGCTTGGCTGAGGGTTGCGTCGGTGCCGGAATCGCGGACCTTGGCGTCAGGATTGACCGGGAACAACACGCGGAACTTCGAGCCGCGTCCCAGCTCGGTTTCAACCATGATCGCGCCTTGATGGCCGCGCATGATCCCGAGTACGGCGGCCAAACCCAGCCCGCGGCCGGTGAACTTCGTTGTATAAAACGGATCGAACAGCCGTTGGAGGGTTCTTTCATCCATACCGGTGCCGGTATCGGTGACTTCTAGAAAAACAAAATGCCCCGGCCGCGGCTTGTCTTCAACCCGGCTGAGCTGCAATTCTTGCTCCGTGAAGATTCGTTCGCCGGTGGTTACTTTAATCACGCCCGGCTGCTCGCCGATCGCTTCGGAAGCGTTGGTGATCAGGTTCATGATAACTTGCTGCAGCTGCCCAACGTCAGCCTCGATCTTGGTCAGCTGGTTTTCCAATGACAGCTGCAATGTAGCGGTTTTAGCCACGGAGGCTTTGAACAGGTGCGAGTTCTCCTTGACCAATTCGCTCAGATCGATGCCTTCCAGGACAAACTTGCCTTTGCCCGAATAGGCCAGCATCTGCCGGGTCAGATCGCTGGCCCGGCGCGAGGCCTGCAATGCCTGGTTTAGAAACTCGCGCGAAGTTGAAGCTGCAGGAAGGTCGATGACCGCCAGATCCAGGTTGCCGATGATCGCCATCAGCAGGTTGTTAAAATCGTGGGCGATCCCGCCGGCTAAAACACCCAGGCTTTCCAGCTTCTGGCTATGCAGCAATTGACGCTCGATCTCCAGTCTTTCCGTTTCGGCTTGCTTGCGTTCGGTGATGTCCATCAGCATGCCGAACGCCCCCTGATAGCTGCCATCCGCCGAGAAGATGGGTGTCGCCGAGACGATACACCAGACTTCGGAACCATCGGCATGGCGGAAGCGTTGCTCATAGGCCGTGCCTGTATCCCGTAACTGCAACGGCAACTGACCGGTTTTCGGCAGGTCAACGGCAAACAGAAAGTCGGCCAAAGGGCGGCCGATCATCTGCTCGGCGGAGTATCCGAGCATTTCGGCGCCGGACGCGTTGGTAAACGTCAGCCGGTGTTCGGTGTCCGTGACCCAGACTGCTTCACGGGCTAACTCAACGAGCATACGGTATTTGCTCTCGCTTTCCTGCAGTGCTTGTTCGGTCTTTTTCCGTTCGGAGATGTCAATGCCCATGCCCATTACCATCGGGCCTTTGGGTGTCAGCAACCTGGTCGTGGACACGAGATAGGGGACGGGCTGCCTTTGCTTGTTAATCAGCAAGGTTTCCAACTGAGCGCTGCCCCCGGTTTCCAACTGCCGGCGGGCGTGCGCTACACCCAATCTGCGCACTTCTGGATCCAGATGCCAGTCGCCGAGAAACCAGTCCTGGAGGTCATCGGCCGTGAACCCCAGCGAGATCTCGTGAGCCCGATTCCAACGTTTCAGGCGGAGCGTGGAATCGTATAAGAAGAAAATGCCGGGCATGCTGTCAATCAGCGTTTCGGAAAACTCCTTCTCGCACCGCAAGGCCTCGTCCGCCAGTTTGCGCTCGGTGATATCCTGCAGGCTGAACTGGATCATAATCTCATTGCGGTGCTCAAACCTCATTAAATAGACTGCGCCGTCCCAGATCTCGCCATTGGGACGCAGGTGGCGCCACTCAAAAACGGCGGACCCGTGCTCCAGGCAATCGCGGATACGTTCGGCGGCGGCTTGTTTGGAATTAGTGCCATCGTATTGAGTCGGGGTCGAAACATCCAGAGGATTTTTCCCGAGGACGTCTTCGCGGGAGTCAAAGCCATATACCTTAGCCGCTGCCTCATTGCAGTCCGTGAACTGCCAGGTTGTCGCATCCATCACGATCAGCGGGATATGGGAGTCTCTAAACAGCAGTCGGTTATAAGCCTGGCTTTCGGTGATCGCGTCTTCGGCAGCTTTCCGCTCCGATACTTCCTGCGTCAACTGGATATTGATTTCTTCGATCTGCCCATAGGCGTAGCGCAAGTCAGACTCGGCCTGGGCGGTTTGCACGATTAACGAAACGGTATTGGCCAGGGTTTCGATCACGTTTTGCTCATCGGCGGTAATGCGATGCTGGCTGAACAGCGCCAGCACTCCGGCCGGCGATCCAGCGTTACCCAGCAAGCGGTAGCCAGCAAAAGCGGTGAGTCCCAAATCCGCCGCCCACTGGCGATCAGATAAGTTCACATCGTGGCTGAGTTCATTGGTGACGAAGCCCGTCATTTCGGAATTGGCCAACGAGCCGATTTCATGCCAGCCCAGTGGGATGCGGGCGTGGATTCCGCCATCGCGATGTCGATAGCGGCCGGAACTCGCGACGAGATGCAAGCAATTTTTCCGGTCCTGGCAGGTCGTGTCACCAGCGCTGGTATCAGCATGGTCGCAGCCCGCCCGGCAGCGATCAGCCGCTCGAATCAGCCACACCCGCGCAAAATCCGCGTCGAGGATCTCCACCACCCGGTCGGTGACAATTTGCAGCTTTTCGACCAACTCAGCTGGTTTCAGCAACTCCTCGTAGAGGCTGTTAATTTGCTGATTACGCAACTCGGCGCGCTTGCGGTCGCTGATGTCAGTATGGGTGCCGATCACGCGCAGGGGATCGCCTTCGGCGGTGCGCGATATGACTTTGCCGCGATCCAGGATCCACTTATAACTGCCGTCCTTGCAGCGCAAGCGATGTTCGTTGTGGTAGACGGGAGTCTGGCCGGAAAAATGCTGTTCGATTGCCTCCATGACGTGCGCCAGGTCTTCAGGATGGACAAGTCGCTTCCAATCTTCCAGCGAGTCGCCAATTTCCGCATCGGCGTAACCCAACATCGCCTTCCATTGACCGGAGTAGAACACCTTGTTAGTTTGCGCATCCCAGTCCCAGAGGCCATCACCGGCGCCATGCAACGCGAACTGCCAACGTTCCTCGCTCTGCCGCAGAGCCTGTTCCTTGGCGGCCAGGCTGGTGTATTGCCTGCGCAGCTCTTCCTCTGCCACACTCAGCTGGTCGTTAGCCTCGGTAAGCTCAAGCTCCTTCAGCCGCCCCTGTTCGATTTCATCTTCGAGTTTCTTTAACGCTACGGCCATATCCGCTCGGGTCGCCTCGTCAGCTTTCAGTAAATCTGCGAGTTCGGATTCAATCGTGCGCGACGACGTCCGGACGGTAAACGCGTCAAATGCATCACCGTTGGCGATAAACTGGGTTTGCTCCGTCCAGCAGTTTTCGCCAAACAGCTTCTCGCCGTAGCCGGACAGCTTGCCGGCCAGCATGGCACTGCCCCAACAGACGCCGATCGCCTTCTGGTATCGGCCTTCCCAGCTGTTTTCAATGATGAAGTGTGCTTCTTTACGTTGAAAATCGAGATTCGTCAGCCGGCCTTTACCCCAGCCGGCCACGCGGGCGGAAGCCGCAAACGCGGCGAATCCTTGCTGAAAATCGGGATAACTCGAAATGATCTCCCAATCGCTGTCCACGCTTTTGCGGCCCTCGGCCTGTAACGCCAGGGCAAAGCGCTTGGTTCCGACCATCGTGTGTAAGCCCGTCATTAAACCGGCCAACGTAGTATTGGTCCACATGAGCGTGATCGGGAGCCCGGCGAAAGAACATGTTCCCTGGTCGAGTCGCCATTCGAGAACAATTCCGCCAATATTGATCTGATAACTCGATTTATCTCGAGTCATTAACTTGCTCCATCAACGCTGGTTTTGGCTGGATAATAGCCACCGCTTAGCAATGTGGGCGTTCGTGAATCGCGGTAACGATTCACCTCAACCGCTAATAAATAATGTATAGCATCGTGCTATAGAGACTTATCGCTTTTTTATAAGGATTTAATAGCCGGCTTCTGCTGGTGTTGTTGCCAGGCAACACAGGCTGGATTGAATGAGCCAGCCGCGGATATCACAGGCCACGGCCCGATTAGCAGCATTGAGCAACGCGCCTGAACCGCGCGCTCCACCCGATCAAGCTGTGCGCGCGGGGAACCAGCGCCACAATTCTGGTGCAGGTGGTAATTCTGCGTTATAATGGGCATAACGATACTGAGTCTCATTCTCGGTTGTGTTTACTGATTAGCGGACGATACCAAGTCCGTCGTTAAGGAGTACTTATGCATCGTAGGTTAGAAAGTGTGGGTTCCCCGCGACAGCTGACGATTGCGGTGGCGCTTATTCTGGGAGCAGTGCTGCTGCTTTACGGAGCGGCGGGCTGTGGCGGTGGTATGGTGACAGGCGGCGCTGCGGCGTTGACCGAGCAGAACTCGGCTGCGGAGCAAAGCCCAGGGGCGGATTCGCGCGAAGTCAGCGATCTGCTGCCTCGCAACTTGTTACCACAACCAAGCAGCCTCAGCCGGCGTTTGGACAGCGATCCGGTTGAGATCTGCCCAGGCAGTGGCTATGAGCAGCAGCTGCCGCATCGCCGTGTCGCCAGTTGGGGTGACCTGGCTGTCTTCAAGCCGCAGAGCCTCCGCGGTCGCGGCCGGGGTTTAAGCAACGGGCGCTTTGCCTATGCGCTTTATCATCTGTCGGCACCCAAGGGCACGGCTTCAGACGAAGCGGTGGACTTCACATTGCGGCTGGACCCCTTGTTTCAAGGCGGTTTAAGCGGCGAGAACCCCCTGTATGTCGCGTTGGCCGACTGGAATACCGACAGCTGGAACGTCAAAGCCCAGGACTACAACTCCTCGCGGTCGAATACGACGACTGCGCGGTTCGAGCCCGATGACGATTACGACGGAGGCGATGGTGACGGGTGGGTTGATTTGCTGCTGGCCATTGTCGTCGCTCCCAGCTATGGAGGCGGGGGCGGGGGCGGAGTCGTGCGCTTGGAGCAGCTGAGCGTATCCAGTGGTTGGGAGCTGTCCGTGCTGGACGATGGGCGCCGGAGCGGCTTCATTCCAAGCGGGCAGCAGGAGTTGGATGCAGAACGATGCGACGATGGCTCGCACCAACTGGCATATTTCACCGGCTTCAGCGGCCTGCGCCATGCGCGGTGCGTGGATGGCACTTGTGCCACCACGCGGATTCCCGGTACATTCGGGTCCGGCCCGAATGTCAGTCTGGCCTGTGATCCCGCCAGCCTGCCGCACGTTGCGTCGTATGACAGCAGGCGTAACGTTGGTCCCGTCCGCTGGATGGCGCCGGAAGGGCTCTGGCGCAGTAGTTCATTCCACAACGGCGAATCTTCGGGCGCGCCCTTTGATCCCGATGTTTGCCCGAGTATCGTCGTCGACAGCGCAGGCACCGAGCACGTTTGCTATGTCGATCCGTCGAGTGGAGCACTGCTGCACTCGTGGCGCAGTCCCGGTGGTGAGTGGCAGGAGGAGGAGATTTTCTCCGGGCGACGCATTCGCCAGCGACCGGACTTATTAATGAGCGAATGGGACGATCTGGTCTGCGTCTGTCGCACCGACGGAGACGGCGGGGCGGTCTATGTGTTCCAACGCGGCGCCACGGGGTGGGAGGGCCAGGTCGTTGCCGACCTGTCCTGCCCGGTGGATGCGGACGGCACTTCGCGCGGTTATCTCAGCGCGGATCTGGACCGCGATGGCCGGTTGGATATTGTCTGCAATGCGCCGGACGGTGATTACATCATCCACCGCGACCTGGCCACGCGGCGGACATCCGTGGATCAGCTGAGCTCCTCGAGCAGCAGTTCAAGCTGCGCGGTGGTCAGCAGCGGTGGGTTTGCCCATGTCTTCATCTGCGATCCCGATAGCAATACTGTCCAATATCGGCGCAAGGCCGCTTGGGGCAAGGTCGATCGCGATGAAGTTTGCGCGCGGATTGCCGTCGGTGCGGCGGGTGTGACGGAGCAGGTCACACAGCTGGATGCGATCATTGATCCCGACGACGACGGCGACGGGATCAGCGAGGCGAGTTGTTACTTGATGCTGGAGAGTTCGTCCTCGTCCCGTCCCAGTGTCGCGCACTGGACGCTCGAGGTTCGCGTGAATCGGATCGAAATGGCTTAAGCCCAATTAACAGCGGAGCCGCGGAAGGCTGAATGCCGGCTTTCCGCGGCTGCTGCTGTCCTTACACACCCACTTGGCTGTTGACTCCGTTGTGGACGCGATCAAGCGAGGGCTACCGGTGCTGAGTTATCGATACGCTCTGAGCGGCAGCCACTTCGTTCATCATCTGCGCGAAAGCTGCCTTTCACGCCACGCGATCAGCGCCACAACCCGGGGGCTGGACCGGGCGTCTGGCCTGGCTATCTACTATAGTAGACAAATACATTAACTATAGTTATAATCATGGTATGTTGGACGGACTTGGTAATGAGCTCAATAGCGCCAGAAAGCGGATGGATGCATCCTTGGAAGTAATCGCCACGCCGGCCAAGATCTCGACGGCTTACCTGCATAAGCTGGAACGCGGGGTGGTGAACAGCCCCTCGCCGCGGGTGTTGGCACGGCTGGCTGTTGTCCTGGGACTGGATTACCTGTGGTTGATGGAGCTGGCGGGCTATCTCGACGAGGAGCAACTGGCCCGGGCCAGATTGCGCGAAGCGCCACCCGCACCGCATCCGCTCGCTGGCCAGCAACTCACCGGCGAGGAATGGAAGGCAGTCGGCGCGTACATTGGTATGCTGGTTGCCCAGCGCGGCCAGGATCTCGGTTAATCAAGCAATCTCAAACATAAGTTGCATGGCCGCGCGCTTTGCTGCGTGGTTTAGTTGACAGCCGGCAGCTGGCGGAACATGAAAAAAACTGCGCCGACCAAGCACAGGCTGGCCCAGAAGTAATCCCAGGTCAGTTGCTGCTTCATATAAACAACGCAAAAGGCGGCGAAGACGCCCATTGCCAGTACTTCCTGGATGATCTTGAGCTGGGGGAGTGAGAACAACGTGCTGCCCAACCGGTTGGCGGGGACCTGCAGGATGTACTCGAAGAAGGCGATACCCCAGCTGATCAGAATGACCAGCAGTAACGGCCGCGCGCGGAAGTCCTTAAGATGACCATACCAGGCGTAGGTCATGAAGACATTGGACAGAACAAGCATGAGGATTGGTATCAGGCGCATTTCGATGGCTACCCAGCCGGCACGCTATGGTTCCACGGGATCAGACCGGGAATTGGCAAATGACGCATCAGGTTGACGGCGAACCGCGGAGGAAGCTCTCCGCGCCAAACATTCTAAGGCAACAGTGAGGATTCAGGAGCTATTGGCGGAGAAATTCACAGTCAAATAACCCGACCCGGAATACTAAGCTTCAATTAATAAGTACTTGCAGCCAGATTGAGTATGGCGCTGCCCGTTTTGTGTCCCGAATCAACCAGCCGGTGGGCCGCGGCGAACTGCTCCAGGGGAAACCGCCGGTCGATCACGGGCTGCAACTTGCCAGCCTCGACCAACTCTCGAATCAGGACCAGGTCTTGCGCTTTGTCGCGTTCCGGTCGCAGGCCGGTCAGTGCCAGCTTGGCCCGCTGTCCACGGCTTCTCGCACTGAAAAGCGTCTGCCACAGGATCGGTAAGGCGAGGACGGTTGAAAGGTATACCCCGGTGGGATTAAGCACCGGCCGGCACTGGACGAATGAACTCTTTCCAACTGCATCGAAAACCACGTCATAGGTTTGGCCCGCAGTGGTGAAGTCTTCTTGCGTGTAATCGATCACCTGATTAGCGCCCAGCGAACGTACCAACTCGAGCTTGCCAGTACTGCACACGCCGGTGACATCCGCGCCCAGGTGCTTGGCCAGCTGTACGGCGGCAGTCCCGACGCTGCCCGATGCGCCGTTGATCAGAACGCGCTGGCCCGGCTGAAGATGTGCTTCGTCACGCAGGAAGGGCAGTGCCGTCAACGCCCCCTCACAGATCGCCGCGGCTTCCGCGAAGTCGACGGTGGCAGGTTTGCGCGCGAGCGCTCCGTCCTCCGGCAGGCAGATGTACTCGGCGTGCGCGCCGAAGCGATCTCCGGTTCCGCCATAGACCAGATCTCCGGGTTTATATCCAGTTACGGTCTGGCCCACTTGTTCAACCTCGCCCGCGAACTCCGTGCCCAGGACCTGGATCCGCGGCGCGACTAACCCGACAGCCAGCCGAATGGCGAACGGCCGGCCTCGACGGGCCTGGCTGTCGACCTGTGAAACCGCCGCAGCGCGTACGCGAATCAGCACTTCGTTAGCCTTGGGTATTGGTTGGGCCCGACTGCCGAGAAAGAGAACTTCGGGCGAACCATATTGTCGATACGTAATCGCTTTCATACTTCTCCCTCGAGGCGTAATGCGGGCGACGGTCAGGCGTAGGTCCGGGAATCCGCTGCCAGAGCTCCCGTCGCTCGTTAAATGACGCCTTGCCCAGTCGGTGCCCAGTGTGATTGACGCTGGTGCTTTGTCTAACTATCCCCGAAGTGCTGGCTTTAGCCTAAGCGCCAACTTGGTTCTCCGGCCCGCTGACGTCGGTGGTACGCTTGGCCGGCAAAGCGCATGATGAATGCCGGACTGGTCGTGATCGCTCTTGTTCTCGTTGGCGGCGGCTTCGGCGGTTGACATTGGTTGCAGTTAGCTCAGGCGTAGGAGTCCACTGACAACGCGACGATCCAAGGCGATGTGGTTTCGCTCACTAGCCGGGTCAGCGGGACCATTACGAGCATCGAGTTCACCGACAACCAGCGGGTCGAGGCCGATCAGGCTGCCCGCGATGGTCAGCGAATCCTGCAGTTGGCGGAAGCCGGCGTCGTGCCCACGCAGAAATTGGATCAGGCCCAAACCGCCGCCAAGGTCGCGCAGGCCGCCGTCGACGCCGCACGGGAAGATGTTGCCGTCCAGGAGGACAAGCTGCGCCAAGCCGAGGCCGGTGTGAGTGCCGCTCAGGCCCAGGTCGAGCAATCGCGTGGCACCGTGCAGTCGGCAGCGACGGCCACCAAGCAAACCGCCGTGCAAGAGCAGCAATACGCAGCGGCCCGGGCGCAGGTGGATGTGGCGCGGCAGGCCCTGGCCGCCGCCCGACAGCAGTTGTCCTACACAGTAATAACGGCCTGAGGACTCACTACGAAGGATGTACACGTAGAATTCCATGATAAGGTCCCCGAAACAAGTCCAAGCTCCGGCGGTCGGACTC
>JAFGCY010000004.1 GCA_016932385.1 bacterium
TCGATCGGCTTGCCCTCCATGCTGCCGCTTCTGTCGATCGCCAGGGCCAGGGCCACCGGCGCCCGCGCGCCGGCGAGACCGCCGCCGAAGAACGCCTTGATGTCGGCCATCAGGTAGTTCTGGGTGGTCTGGCCGGCCAGCGCGTAGGTGTTGTGCGCCCTCAGCTGGTACTCGACCTGCGGCTTGAGCTGCGCCAGGTCGACCGTGGCCAGGCGGCCCGCGGCCACCGTGGCGTCGGTGCCGGGCTGGCTGACCACCACCGTCGCGTCGCCGGAGGCCTGGGCGACCACCGTCGCCTCGTCCGCCGCCACGCCGGGGGCGATGATCGTGGCGTCGCCGGATGCGTCTTGCTTGTCGGTCATGATTTCCACCTCGCGTCTTAGTGACCATTATACGAGCCCGTTGGTTCGCGGCGCAGTCCCGCCGTTGGCGGGATCGCCGGATTGGAGCGCCGGCTGCCAGCCGGCATCCCCGGGCCGCCAGGCTGGCGGCGCTCCTTCTTGCTTACGCTTGCTGCTTGCGCTGTTAAAAATGTTAAACGGCGCTATTTTCCTTGCGTTGCCAGGCTTTGTCTGTTATATTACCTGTGAAGTTCGAACTTCTCCGCGGAAACGCCTTTACGTGGTCGACGGAACGGGATCAATCGCCTTGCATCCTGCTCCGACGTAAAGGTTGCCGCCCGCCGGGCCGATGGGCCGTGGTCCGGTGGTAATCAGGCCCAAGCCTAAAAAGGGACGGCCGTCCCGCTGAAGAAAGGGAAAAGGTTAACGGGGAAAGGTAAAAGGGGATCAAGAAAAGAAGGGACCAGGGGCCAGGGACTAGAAGAAGGGACCAGGGACCAGTAGGGGTGTCCCGCCGTGGCGGGATTGCGCGAACAGCAAAAGTGGAAAGTGAAAGTAGAAAGTCCTGCGGGCACGCAGTGAGTTTCAAGCCACTTTCACTTTTACTTGCCACTTTCACTTGCCCGCGCAAGCGCGGGGGCTTGCTTTACTGCTGCTCTCGTAGTCCCGCCGTGGGCGGGATGTCGCCGGATTGGGAGCGCGGACGCCCCGGCCGCATGTGGTAACCAGAGGAACGCGCCGAGACTGGGTGCGGATTCTTGGGTGGGGGCGCAGCCATGCTTCGCCCTCGTGCTTGCAGTGGCAATCTGCCCGGCACGGCCTGCGCTGCTTGACCCTCAACCCCAATCCACACCGGCTCCGCCAAACAGCGAGTTGCAGCCATCAACACAGGGCGAAGCATGGCTTCGCCCTTGTATGCTGAATATACAAGGGGAGCCGTGCGCTCCTGCGCCTCCGATGCCGCATCAACACTGGACACTGTCAGGTAAAACCGCACGCGCCTTATCCACCCAGCCCTCTATGAAATGATCTTCAGGCTGTCTAAAAGTGTATTGTACCTTGGGTACAATTTATATTTCTGGCTGGCTCGCAACGTTAAAGTGTTACCTATGTCTTGACACTCCCCCTCCCATTGACAACCGGCAACTGACCACTAATCCGGCGATCCCGCCACAGGCGGGGCTACGAGCCCTTGAACCTTCGCCCTTGAACCTGATTGGGCGCAAGCACGGGGGCTTACTCTACCTGCTTTGGTTGTGGCCTGCTCGGGCCGCATGAATGCAACCCCTACCTTACGCTTACACCCACCACTTACGCTTCTCTCACGCCGTCGCGTTGTACAGCAACCCGGTCACGCCGGCGCCGCCGTAGGTCCCCCCGAACAGCGCGATCGAATAGCGCGCGCGGTAAATCTGGCCGATGATGCTGTCGCGCAGGCCCGGCGGCAAGTCCTCGGGCGCTTCGGACAACCGGTCCTCGGCGCGCCTGAGCGCGAGCAGCAGGTCGCGCTGGCGGCGTTCGATGCGCTGGATCTCGATTTCCCGCACCAGCTGCTCCGTATCGCGCGTGCGCAGTTCGCGGCGCTCGTCGGCGATCGCGGCCCGGCCCTCGGCCACGGTGTCCTCGCGGCGGAATACATCCAGCCGCCGGTTGCTGTCCAGCTGGTCGTACTGCTGCAGGATGCCCTGGTTCTCGATCGGCGCCGAAGTCCGCACCGGCCGGCCCAACAGCCGGCTCATTGCGGCGATTTCGGCGCGGATCGACTGCAGCTCGCCGCGCACGTCCTTTAACGTATCCGCCAGCCCGACGCCGTCCCCGGCCACCGCCACGTTGCGCCGGTCCGGCGGCACGCGCTGGTGCGGGAACAGCGCCGTCACCGCGAACGGCCGGTCAACCCGCGCGGCCCCCAGGTCCGCCCGTGGATCGGACTGGGCGCGCGGAGCCGCCGGCAGGTTGTCCGCCTGCCGCCCTGAATCCGCACGCGCAACCTCGCGTGGAGCAACTGCGTCGCGGGGGGCTACCTCCTGTAGTGTCTTGAACGACTCCGCCGTGCGGGCCAGCGCGCGATCCATGCGCTCTAGCATCGCGGTCCGCGTCAGCGGCGTCAATTCCCCAACTTCAGCGGGCTCCCGCACCGGCGCGTGCATGGCTGCCGGTGTCGGGTCCATCACCTAGATTATATCGGCGAATCGACCGGCGTGCCGCCCGACTTTCTTGACAGGCGGAGCCACGGGCTTCATGATCTTGGCCGATGGAAGAACGGCGCCAGCTGATTGCCCTCCGGCCCCTGGAGATCAAGCACCTCTTCGACTTCGCCATCCGGATCTACCGCTACCGCTTCACCGCGATGTTCATCGCGATGGCCGTCGCCCAGCTGCCGCTAGTCCTGCTGTCGCTGCCGCTGTGGCTCAAGCTGATCGCCGCGGCGGGTGAGCTGCAGATGATGCAGCTGACCGGCGGCATGCCCGACATGGCCTGGGCGATGGACCTGCTGGACCAGAGCCTGTTCGCGATCGCGCTGGCCGGCTGCGTGCCGCTCTACCAGGTCTTCATCCTGCCGCTGGCCAACCTGACCTGTGCCCGGCTGGCCACGCGGACCGCGCTGAACGAGGAGATCACGCTGGGCGAGGCCTTCGCCTTCGCCCGCCGGCGCTACTGGCCGACGCAGGTGGCGCTGGCGATCTACCTGCTGCCGCTGCTGGTGCTGTCGCTGTTGATCCTGCTGCCCGTGCTGGCCGCCCAGAACGCCGGCAGCGAAACCGCCGTGATCAGCTTCGCGATCACCGGGCTGCTGCTGATCCCGCTGGCCGGCTTCGCGATGTGGCTGATCTATCCGCGCTTTTTCATGGCGCTTTCCGGCATCATCCAGTGCAGCGAGGAGCCCGAGGGCAGCGGGATCATGGCCCAGGGGCTGTGGTACCTCCGGCGCGCCTGGGAGCTGTCGGCGGGTAATTACGCGCGCCTGGGCGGCTTGTTGCTGATGATGGCCGTCGCCGTCTACTTAATCACCCAGGGCATCAGCGAGGGCACCAACCTGCTCCTGGCCCTGATCGACGCGGCCGTCACGGGTGCCAACTTCGCCGATAAAATCATGGATCCTTCGCAGCAGCAGGACGTGACCCTGGCCGGGTTGACGATGACGATCACGTCATTCGTCGCGCTGGTGATCGTCCCGGTCTGGCAGTGCCTGAAAACGCTGTTGTACCTGGACCTGCGCTGCCGCAACGAAGCTCTCGACCTGCACGTCGTCCTCGACCGCCTGGAGCAGGCCGGCGACGCCTAGCGGCCGCTGTGCTGCGCGATCAGCTCGGCCACATCCAGCTCCCCCGCGGCGATCTCGGCCCAGACGTTGGCCGCGGCCTCGGCGATGTCATCGCCGTCCGGATGGTAGCCGGAGTACATCTCGAAGTCGGTGAAACCCACCGCGCCCTGGTCCAGGCCCACCTGGATCCTGCCCTGCTCGTCGGCCAGCGCCGCCAGGTCGCCCGCGGCGGGGGCGGAGAAGATGTATTCCAGCACCGCGCCGGGGTGTTTCAGCCCGCAGCCCAGCACTCGCGCCGGCCGCGCCTGGCGCAGGTCGCCGTACGCGCCGACGACGAAGGCGTTGGTCGGCTGCTCGGCCAGCGAATACAACAGCGTCGCCGTCGACCGTCCCGCGGCGATGATGTAGTGGTTGCTCATGAAATACTCGCCCTTCTGTTCCTTCAGGTCGAGGTGCACGCTGCGGAAGATCTCCGGTTCCACCAGCCCGGTGCGGTCGTTCATCGGCAGGATCGCCTCGGCGACCATCGCCCCGTTGGTGTGGTACTTGGCGCCGGCCCAAACCGCGTCGAGATAATCCTGGGCGTGGGGATCGAGCTCGCCGGCCATCACGATGAACATGCCGTTGTTGCTGGACTGCGCCGCGACCACGCCGCTGACGAAGCCGATCGCGCGGATATCGTAGCTAACCACGTAGACCGGCACCGGCGGGTCGGCCACCGGTTCGAGCAGGCCCAGGTCGTTCAGCACCAGCACCAGTTCGGCCTGCAAGCGCCCGTCGGCGATGCGCTCCAGCGCCGGCTCGAGCAGCAGCCAGTTCGTCAACAGCAGCCACTGGGTGGGCTCGACTTCGTCCAGCAGCAGCTCGGCCTCCGCCAGCGTCATCTCGCCGGGCTTGCCGGAGCCGTCGACGGGCAGGCCGAACTCGTAGCTGGTCGCCGGCGCGGGCGTGGGCTGCGGCAGCGGGCCGGACGCCCGCAAGTCGACCAGGCCGCGGCCGGCCAGCGCGGTCAGGGCCGCCGCCGCATCGCGGACCAGGTAGCCGTCGTCCAGGCCCAGGTCGGTCTGGACCAGCGTGACCTGGATAGCCGGGGCCGCCGGGGCGGCGGAGCCGCCGGAGGTGGATGTGCCGCTGGCCTGGCCGTTGCCGTCCCCGCCGGCGGGGCAACCGGTGATCAACGGCACCAGGGCCAGCAGCGCGATTAACAGGCTTGATTTACGCACGGTACAACTATAGACGAAAGAAAACGTTGCGGGTTTTAACGCCGGCGTCGCTAATTATCACCAGATACGAACCGGGCTTGATGCTGCGCGGCGAAACGTCCTCCGGCAGCGTGAAGGTCAGCTGCGATAGGTCCGGCGCGAGCCTGATCGCGCCGACGGCCTCGGACGGCACGTGGGGGAAGACCGCCTCGATGCGCATCTGCTCCGCCTGGTCGCCGTAGCGCTCGAACAGCTTGCGGTGGAGCAGCTTGGCCTGCCGCTCGGGCAGGTCGATCAGCTGCAGGCGCCGGCGGCGGATCGGCTGGGCCAGGGCCAGCGGCAGGTCGCGCTGGCGCTTGAGCGGCGGCGGCACGATGTTGACACGCCGCACGCGGCAGCGGTCCGGCAGCGGCGCGGGCCGGATGCGCTGGTAGCCGGCCGGCTCGATCTCGACTGCGCGCGCGGTGACCTGCCCGGCGGCCAGCCCGGCCGGAATCGCGGCGGCCGGCTGTTCGGCAAACAGCTCGTGAATCCGGCAGGCCGCCTGGAGGAAGTCCAGGTCCGCCGGCGCGATCTGGCGCTCGTCCAGGCCGCTGGCGGTCCCCGGCTCGGGCGGGTCGGTAACGTCGGGGGGTGGCATCCGGTCACTCATCGCCGTGCCTAACCACCTCCAGGCTGCGCTTGACGCGCTCCAGCGGCTCAAGCAGATCGAAGCGCCCGGCGCAGTCGACGAGCACTGGCAGGTGCTGGTCAACGGCGAAGTTGGCGCGGTCGAAGATATTGACCATGTACGGGCTGTGCGTCTCGTCGAGCTGCGCCGCGAACTCCTCGGGGCTCTTCTCGCGGATCTCGCCGACCTCGCCCAGCGGCCGCTGGCTGGTGGCCGTGACCCGGCAGAACGGGCGCTTGACGCGCGTGGCCAGGCTTAACAGCTCGCTGTGGCCGACGAGCACCGGCACGCCGCGCGCCTGCGAGGCCTCCACCAGCCCCTTGCCGACCACGTCCACCATCAGGTACTTGCCCAGCGTCGTGCCGTAGAGGCTGAGCTGCAGCTTGGAGGGGCGGATCGGTTCGCTGTAAAGGAACTCCGTCGGCAGGCCCATTTCATTGACCGACAGCAACCCGCCCATGAAACAGTCGCCGGACAGCGCCAGCACCTCGAGATAGGATAGCGTCGCCATGAATGCATTATCCGCGCCGCGCCATGCGGCGGCAAGTACCCGTGAAACCCGGCCTGCTTCCGCTGGCGCCTAGTAGACGTCGATATCCACGCTGGTGCCGATCTCCGCGTCGATATCCGCGCCGAAGAAACCGGTCAGGTTGAGCGCGTCGATCTCGACGGTGGAACTGCCGACGGTGTTGGCGAAAAACTCCAGCTCGAAGATATCGCCGTCGCCGGTCACGCCCGTGTCGGCCCCGGCCGGCACGCTGCCCGAGATGGTCAGCACGCCGCCCAGCTGGTCGCCGAAGAACAACGTCGTGTCGCCGAACAGGCCCAGCCGGCGGCCGGACTCGAAGACCAGCACCGACGGGTCGTAAACGATCGTGATCTCCCAGCTGCCCAGGTTGGCGGCGCCCTCGATCGTACCGCGCACGGTCACGGTCTCCTCCGGCGCCACCGTCGCCGAGCCGGCTTCCTCCAGGTTGACGACGACCACGTCGGCGGGCTCAGGCAGGTTGATCGTCAGCTCGCGGGTCAGGCTGGTGACGTTGAGCACGGACAGCGCCGCCTGGCGGCTGGTATGGTACGGCCCGCTGGCCGCGGCGGAAGCGTCCAGGCGCGCGATCACCTGCCAGCTGACGGTCAGCGCCGCAGCGCCCGAGGCTTGCTCGGCGAACGCGCCACCGTTGCCGACCAACAGGTCGAGGTCGACGTCCTCGCTGGGGTCGACGCCTTGGCGCAACCATTGCTGGCCGTTTGCTTCCACCAGCAGGTCATAGCCCGTCACCGCGTCGCTGTCGAGCGGCTCGAACTCGAAAGTGATCGCTTCGTCCGCCGGATAATCCACCTCGTCGCCGTCGTCCGGCGCGATCAGCTCGATGAAGCCTTCGGCCTCGTTGTCGACCAGTGGATCGCTGCCGATCACCAGTTCGTCGGCGTCGTTGACGCCGTCGTTATCGGTATCGAACACGCCCCAGCGCAGTCCGAGCGCCGGATCGCCGGTGTCGATCGCGCTGGCCAGCTCGTCGACGAGTTCCTGGTTGTCCGTCACCAGCGGCTCGGCCGCGAACTCGAACTCGTAGAGCCGGAAGTAAAGATCGGAGAACTGGTGGGCCACCGCGGCCAGCGCCAGGCCGATGTCCTCCGGCCCGGGCCCGCCGTCGAAGTGCTCGTCGACCGCGTCGACGACATCGCGGAAAGCCGCGCCTTCCTGGTCGACGCCGATCTCGCGCTCCGCCAGCGCAGCGCTCAGGTCGGCAAATAAGCCGCCCAGCCCGGCCGGTTCGGCCGCGGGCTCGACCAAGTCCGCATACTCATCGGCCAGGTCGTCCAGGCGCTCGCGCAGCCGGAGTACTTGCAGGTAGAGCAACAGCTGCTCCGGCACCTGATCCTTGCTGTCGTAACGGGCCCATTCGGCCTCGTAGGTAGCCAGCTCCTCGTCGAGCTGGTTGAGCCGGATGTGCAACTGCTGCAGCTTGGCATGCAGCGGCATCAGGGCGATTGTCGTCGCTTCGTAGCCCGTCGGATCGAGGGCCGCGTTGAGGAAGTCCGCGCCGGCGTCGCCGGCCCCGTAGGGCTGGCTGGGCGCTTCGCCGGCGAACACATCCACGGCTTGCCCGGCGGTCAGCAGCACCGGCTCGAACATCTGGCCGCTGTCGAAGATCTCGACCTGGCCGTGGTAGCCGTAGAAGGTCACGCCATAATCGCCGATATTATCCGCGCCGTAGGTCGTGCCGCGCACGACGGCCAGCGCCGTGGGCGTCTCCAGCTCGAAGTCCGAGCCGGGCGCCAGCGCGTTGGCCAACTGCACCAGCAGGCTGCCCTGGTCGGCTTCGAGGTTGGCGCCGCCGCCCAGATCCAGCTGGTCGACGTACAGGACGGAGTTTTCCTTGAGGATCACCACGTTGTCGCGCGGGAAGACGAGCTGCACCTTGGAGTCGGCGCCGGTGCGCAGCCGCCAGCCTTCGGTTAATTCCTGGCCGACGCTCGCCGCCACCCACTCGCGGGAGGTCTCCTCGGCATGCGCCGCCTCGACCGTGCCCTTGAGCCGGGCGATCTTGATCACCGGCGTATCCTGCGCCACGGCCGGCAGCAGCACAATACAGGCGAACAAACCACCCAGCAGTGTGACTAAAGTAGTACGGTTGCTTGTCTTCGCCATCTTCGCGTCTCCTTGGCTTACGGCCACCGCCCGCTATAACTCGAAGTTGAGCTTCGCCTCCAGCAGGCTGTAGTCGATCGAGCTCAGCGCGTCGTAATCACGTTCGCTGAAGTCATAACTCAATTCCAGACTGGTCCGGCAATCCAGCTTGTAATCCCACTGCGCCCCGAGGCGGACCTCGTCGAATCCGTTGACCGAGGCGGGATTGTCCTGGTCCAGCACGCCAATCCCGTAATATACCCGCCAGCGGTGCCGGTCAATCCGGTAATCCAGGTTCAGGTCGAAGTCGTCCCGCGTATAGTCGCGCAGCGCGCTGGTGTCATAGCTGACCTCACGCTGCTTATAGTCGGCGGTGGCGCGCAGCTGGCCGAAACGGTAGAGCAGGCCGAAGCCCAGGTCGCGGCGGTCGAAGGCACGGCTTTGGTTGGCGTAATCGTACTGCGCCTGGCCGTAGTCCGTGTAGAAATTCCAGCACTGGTTCGGGTTGAAATTCAGCCGGAGTCTGAACTGGCTCTGGTCCAGGTCGTCCTGCGGGCTGATATCGTAGCGCTTCTCGCGGTTGTCCAGGCGCACGTCGAAATCCAGCCAGCCGGTCACAGCCTGGCGCCAGCGCACCTCGGCGCGCGTATCCTCATAGCTTTCGTCGAGTTCGTTGGGCCGGTCGTAGTCCGTCCGCGAACCCTCGACCTCGATCCGGCTGCCGCGCGCCACGTCCCAGCGTACGCCGGCCGTCAGGCCCTGTTCGTTGTAGCTGCGGTCCTTGTCAACGTTGTATTCCTTGGTCTCGCTTTCCACGCCCGCACTCAGGCGCAGCCGGTCGGTGGCCTGCCATTCCCATTCATGGCTGAGCGCCGTGCGGTTGTTGCCCCGCGTGCTGCCGGTGCTGTAGTTGTAGTCGTCGAAGCGCAGCTGCGTCGTCGCCGCCAGCGCCGGCGTGACGTTGTACTCCAGCGCGGCCCGGACGGCGTTGTTGATATAGCTGCGGGTCGAGAACGTCTCGTAGACGCGCACGCGGTACTTGTAGTCCAGCGTGGCGTCCCAGCGGCCGTCCTGCCATTCGGGATCGAAGCGCAGCGCGAACAGCCCTTCCTGGCGGTCGTTGGCGCTGGTGTCGCGGTCGCGGTAGAGCTTGAACTCCTCGGTCAGGCGCAGGTCGCCGGCATAGGCCCAGTCGCGGAAGCGCTGGCGCGCCCCGACGGTCAGCGTGCCGCTGTTGACGTAGCTGTGGTCAACGGCGTATTCCTGGTAGAACTCGTAATGGTCGCCCCTGAGCGTCTTCAGCGATTCCTTCAGCGAAAATTCCTGGGTTTCGTTATCGGCATAGGTCGCCGAACCGGTGCCGACGCCCAGCGTACCGCCGATCAGCCAGCAGCCGGTCTGCTCCGTGCCTCCCGCGGACGCGCGATAGCCGCTGCTGTCCGCCGCGTCCTGGGCCCAGCTGCTCCAGTCCTGCGATTGGCCGCCCGTGGTGCCGGACTGCTCGGTACCGGTCCCGGGCCACTGATAGCCCAGGCCGTAAGGATTGGCATAGCTGTCGGTCGGCCACCAGTTTTCCTGCTCGTCGGAGTTGAAGCTGGCAGCGACCCGGTAAGTCGGTTCCAGCGTTACCACATCCGCCAGGGGCGTGGCGGCGGGCTCGGCGGCCGGTTCGACCGGCGCGCTGCCGACCTCGCGCAGGGAGGCGGTCTCCAGCGCCGTGACCTCGATCGCCTGGACCTCGTCGCTGCTGGCCTCGTCGGCCTCCGTGGCTTCGTCCTCCGCGGGTGCGGCGGTGATTTCGATCGCCTCGGATTCGGCCCGTGCCAAGCCCACGGGAGTGATCGCCCCGGTAGCCAGCACACCCAGCAACAGCACCAAAAGTATCTTGCTTACGTTCATCCCCATCCGATTATAATGTAAATGCGGTCACTTTCCTAGCCAATCGGTGATCGCGGCGCAACCCGGCGGTTTAATTTTGGCCGGAAGTGTTGACATGCCGGACGCTACGGATATAATCCCATGTTCCGTACGAGAAACCTGAGCGGAGAAACGGTGAACGATGGCGTTACCAAAATACAAACTGCGGCGCAGCAAGACGCGGAGTCGCCGCGCGGCAAACTTTTTAAGTCAGATCAAGAAGCCTGAGCTTAACCGTTGCCCACGCTGCGCGACTCTCAAGCGGACGCACTTCGCTTGCCCCAACTGCGGCTTCTACGCCGGCCGGCAAGTGTTCGTCAAACGTGAACGGACGAAACGCGAAGAAGAGTAGTGTAACCTATCAAGGTCATTTACGCCCTAGGGGAGATACAATGGCTGTTTTCGAAGAGCTTCAGCAGATGATTGCCGAAAAACTTTCCATCGAGCCCAGTGACATCAAGCCGGAATCGCACTTCATCGACGATCTCGGCGCGGATTCGCTGGACCTGGCCGACCTGGTCATGGTGATCGAGGATAAGTACGAGGTTGACTTTTCCAACGAGGATACCGACGAGTTCCGTCTGGTCGGTGATGTCGTCAAGGCGATCGAGAAGCTCAAGGGCTAATCCTGCCCCAACCAGCGCATTCTTCACTTGCGCGCGCGGAATATTGCGACGGCCAGTATAATTGGCATGTGTTCGGTCGTTGTCATTTAGCGCTAACGAACCCGCATCGTGATGGCGTCAGCTTTGCCGTGCGCGGCCTGCCGGTGTTGTGCCTGCTGGCGCTTTGGCTGGCCTGCCTGCCGTTGCGGGCCGAGGCCAAGCCGGGCTACGCCCTGGAAGAGCGCATCTACCCCAGTAACGGCGCGATCGCGCAGGTGGCCTGGCTGGACAACAGCCACTACCTGACGCTGGCCCTGACGCCGGGCGGCACCGAGGTCTACCGGCACACCTATCCGACGACGGCCCTGCCCGAACCGTTCATGTCGGCGGGGTTCTTCAGCCGGCATGTCTGCCGTCCCGACCTGGCCGGCCGCATACAGTGGCGGCTGTCGCCCCAGAAGAAATACCTGTTCTTCGGCTGGTTCGACGACAACGGCGGGCGCCAGTGGACGCTGTTCGAAATCAGCGACGTGCCCAACTTCAAGCTCAAGCGCTTCCAGCCGCCGGCGGGCATGAACATCTTCGATGTGCTGTTCTCCCCCGACGACCGCTATGCCGTCTTCATTCACGATTCGATGCACGGCGAAAGCGACGTCAGCGTACTGGCGCTGGACCTGTCCGCGGGCACCGAGGCTTGGCGGCTCAGCACCCAGCAGGTCAACTTCATCAGCGACTTGTGGTGGGGCGGTGCCGTCTACAACGCGCCCCGCTTCTATGCCGCCGCCAAGCTGCATGACGGGCAGTTCGAGGCGCGGCACGGCCTGGTCAGCTTCGACCTGGCCGCCAACACCTGGCAATTCACCAGTAACGAGCTGGACCTCGTCCGCGGCGCCGAGGCGCTGTGGGGCAAACTCACCTGCTACGCCGTCGACGCCCAGCAGGCGCAGTACGTGCTGCAGGTCGCGATCCCCGGCCAGGAACTGCCGCGCGAGATCCCGCTGACGGCGCACCCGGTGGACCTGGTGGCCCTGCCGCAGCCGGGCCTGGTGCTGATCAACAACACCTCGGACTACATCACCAACCAGCTCTGGCTGATCGACGTGTTCTCGGGGGACAAGTACCTGATCGATCCGGACTGCGCCGGGTTCTCGCTGGCGCCGGACGGCAAGCTCTTGGTCCGCGCGCGGACGCGGATCGAGCTGCGGGTATACGCCCCGTTGGCGGAGGACAGCGAGCCCTAGCCGCCGCTAGTGGCTTTCCATCATCAGCGGGTAGCGCTTGCGCACTTCATATTCCACGGCCCGGCCGACCCAGATCGTTTCCATCATCACGATCTCGCGGTGCACCGTCGTCACGTCGACCTCGATCGGCTCGGGTCCGATCCGGCCCAGTTCGCGCAAGCGCCTGAGCATGTTGGCGTTCATGCGCGCCAAGCCCGGCTCCATGTGCTTGCGGGCCTTGGCCAGCGTGACGTGGGCGCGGAAGTGCTTGCGCTGGTCGGGGCCGGGAAAAGTCTGGAGGATCGCACCGACCAGTTCGCCCAGCTCCGGGCAGCCGTCGGCGCCGATGAACAGCACGCGCGCCCGGTCGGGCGAGCCGAAGAAATCCACCGCGTTCCAGTGCAGGGACAGGGCGTGCAGCCGCGGAATGATCTCGCGGCAGGCGGCATCGATCTCGGTGATCTTCGCCTCGGGCACTTCGCCGAAGAAGCGTAGCGTGACGTGGAAGTTGACCGGCGGAATGAAGTGCCAATTCGACAGGTATTGCTTGAGGTCGGCCTGCGCCTGGCCCATCCGCTCCTGCGCCGTGCGCGAGAGCTCCAGCGCCAGGAAAATCCGCGGGTCGTAGCGTGGCTTCAATTATTCCCTTCCTTGACCGGCGGCCGGCGGCCCCTCCGGCTTGATGAACATTATACCGGCATCCGCGCACGCAATATCCTGCTCCCGGCGGTATCATTACGCCCGGTGTTCAAGTACCTGACAGGCTATGCGTTTCGCCAGCTCACGCGCTTCGGGCTGCAGAGCCTGCTGGCGATCCTGGGCGTGACGATCGGCGTGGCCAACATCATTCTCTTGATCAGCATCACCGACCTGGGCCGGCGCCAGGTGCTGTCCATGATCGGCGATTTCGGCGCCAACCTGCTGATCATCGCGCCGTACATGGATCTGGAGCAGGGCCCGTTCAGCGGCGTCAATCCCTCGCAACTCTCGGCGCACCTGCCGGCCGAGATCCTGGCGACGGTGCTGGCCGCCGACGAGATCGACGCCGTGGCGGGCGCGCTGTTGCTGCCGGGCCACATTTCCCACGGCGAGGACACCACCTTCGCCACCGTCCAGGGCACCGGCGTCGACTTCCGCATCCTGCGCGGCCACGAACCGGACAGCGGCCGCTGGCTGAGCGAAGCCGACGAGGCCGCCCATGCGCGCGTGGTCTGCCTCGGCTCGACGGTGCGGCGCACGCTGTTCGGCGAGGCCGATCCGCTGGGCAGCGAGGTCACGATCAAGGGCGAGACGCTTACCGTCATCGGCACGATGGAGCACAAGGGGCGGATCGGGCTGGAGGACCTGGACAACCGCGTCTATATCCCGCTGGGCACGGCCCAGGAGCTCTACGAATTCAACAGCATCCACGGCTTGATCTGCCGCTACCGGCAGGACGTCAGCGAGGAGGACGCCGTCGCCGCGGTCAAACGCCAGCTGGCCACCCTGGTCAAGCCCGGCGAGGACCTCGACACGACCTTCATGGTGGTGACGATCAAGGAGGCGCGCCAGCTGCTGAATTCCACGCTGGGGCTGTTCCGCGCCGTGCTGGCCGGTATCGCCAGCATCGCGCTCCTCGTGGCCGGCCTGGGCATCATGAACGTGATGCTGATCCGCGTGACGCAACGCCGGCTGGAGATCGGCCTCAGAAAAGCCATGGGCGCGACCAACCGCGACATCGTGCTGCAGTTTCTGCTGGAAGGCGGCATCCAGGCGCTGATCGGGGCGGTCTGCGGGATCGCGCTGGGCATCGGCGGCGTGCATTTCTACTGCATCTACGCCGAGTGGAACCCGTATGTCAGCCTGGCCACGCTGGTGACGGCCGTGGTGTTCGGACTGGCCACCGGCCTGATTTTCAGCGCCTATCCGGCGTTGCGCGCCGCGCGGCTCGATCCGATCCAAGCGCTGCGCCAGGAGTATTAGCGACCGACGGGCTTAGGAAGCCGGCGGCTCCTCGTTCAGGTCAACTTCGATCGGCAGGGATTCACCGCCCCGCAGGGTGGCGGTCTTCACCGCGCTGTAGTAATTGCCGCTGTTATCGGTGAACTTGAACGTGTAGGTTCCCGGCGCCAGGCCCTTGATATAGCCGATCCCGTTGAAATCCGTGGACTCCTGCTGGATCTGAATACCCTTGGCGTTGAAAGCCTGGACCGTGCAGCCCTTGGGATCACCGTTGATCTTGGTGATGAACGAAACCTCGCACGGCTCCGGGTCCATACAGGCGGTCAACGTAACCAGGACGAAGGCGATCAGCATTAACGCTGGAACAAAACCTTTCATAAAAACTCCTTTCATCTTCTTCGGGCTCCGGCGGGACTCGCGCTCCCGTCTACTGACAGCCCCCTGCATTATGCCAGACGGCTGAAGGCTTCTCTCAGGCGCTCAAGGCCTTTTTCGATATTTTCCTTGCTGTTGGCGTAGCTGAAGCGCAGATAACCCTCGCCCATCGGCCCGAAACAGGTGCCGGCCAGGCAGGCCACGCCGTACTCATGCAGCAACAGCCGCTGCAGCTGCTGGCTGGTGCGGTCCTGTTTGATGGTGTACTCCTTCACGTTGGGGAAGGCGTAGAAGGCACCGGCGGGCATCGCGCAGCTGACACCGGGGATCGAGTTCAGGCCGTCGACGATGATCGACCGGCGCATCTTGAAACGCGCGATGATCTCCTCGGCGCCGCTCTGGTCGCCGAGCAGGGCTTCCTCGCCCGCGATTTGCGTAAAGCTGCTGGTGCAGCTGTTGGCGTTGGTCATCAGCACGGTCAGGTGCTTGACCATCTCCTCGCTGCTGACCGAGAAGCCCAGCCGCCAGCCCGTCATGGCGTAGGTCTTGGAATGCCCGTCGAGCATGATCGTGTGGTCGAGGAAATCCGGCACGTGGAGGATGCTCGCGTGATCGCCCTCGTAGACAAACCGGTTGTAGATCTCGTCGCTGAACACGTAGAAGTTGTGCCGGCGCGCCAACTCGGCGATGTACTCCAGGTCTTCCCTGGTCAGTACGCCGCCCGTCGGGTTCTGCGGCGAGTTCAGGAAGAACAGCTTGGTCTTGTCGCTGACCAGGGCCGCCAATTCGTCGTGATCGAACCGAAAGCCGGTCTCTTCCTTCAGCGGCAGCCGCTTGGCGATGCCGCCGGTCAGGTGGATCGCCGCGTCGTAGGCCGGGTAGGTCGGATCGAACAGGATCACCTCGTCGCCGGGATCGATCAGCGCCAGACCCGTCAGGAAGCAGATCGGCTTGGCGCCGGGCATGATCACGATGTTCTTGCCGCTAATGCCGCTGACGCCGTACTGCTTGCAGACGAACTCGGCGTAACGTTCCCGCATCTCCAGAATGCCGGCCGACGGCGAGTAGTGCGTCCAGCCGTTGTCCAGCGCCCAGTGGGCCCGATCGATGATGTTGCGGGGCGTATCGAAATCCGGTTCGCCGATCTGCAGGTGCACGATCTCACGGCCCTCGGCTTCCAGCTTGCGGGCCTCGGCCAGCACGACGAACGCGCCCTCCGTGCCGCAGCCCTGCATGCGTTCTGCTATCCGATGCGCGAACATGGGTTTGGCTGCCTCCATTTCCTACCTCACAAAAACTGCGCGCCCCAACGGGCGCCGAAGATATGCTGCTGACGGCGTCGGCCGTCGTTGATAGTATAGCGCGAAACCGTGCTCTGGTATGATTTACTGAGCTTAGCAACCTACGGGTGAAAAGGTAGCAGAATGGCAGACGCGCCCCTCACGTATGACGCCGCGGGAGTCAGCATCGACGCCCAGGATGAAGCGATCGCCAGATTCAAGGACGCCGTGACCAAGACGCACGGCCCGGAGGTTCTGGCCGGCGTCGGCGCTTTCGGTGCGGCGTTCGCCCCCCGGCTGGACGGCATCGAGCGGCCGGTCTTCGTCAGCAGCACGGACAGCCTCGGCACCAAGACGATCCTGCATTCGCGGTTCGGCACCTGGCAGGCGGCGGGCCGCGATGTGGTCGGCTGCGT
This sequence comes from bacterium, assembly GCA_016932385.1. Taxonomy (GTDB): domain Bacteria; phylum 4484-113; class 4484-113; order 4484-113; family JAFGCY01; genus JAFGCY01. The sequence goes on from JAFGCY010000004.1 coordinate 15,862, forward strand.
CGTCAACGACATCATCGTCAGCGGGGCCCGGCCCCTGTTCTTCCTGGACTACCTGGCCATCAACAAGGTGGTGCCGGACGAGGTCGAGCAGATCGTCGGCGGGGTGGCGGCCGCCTGCGGTGAAATCAGCTGCGCGCTGATCGGCGGCGAGGTCGCCGAGATGAATGATGTCTACAAACCGGGCGATTTCGATCTGGTCGGCTTCGCGCTGGGCCTGGTCGACCGCTCGGCGATGCTGGACAGCGCGAGAATGGCCGCCGGCGACGCGGTGATCGGCCTGGCCAGCAATGGGGTGCACTGCAACGGCTTTTCCCTGGTGCGCAAGGCGCTGGCGGACCTCAGCGCAGACGAGTGGCTGGCGGACAATCCCGAGCTGGGCGGCAATCTGCGCGACGCGCTGCTGAAGCCGACGCGCTGTTACGCCAACGAAATGGCGGACCTGAACAACAAGTTCCGGCTGGCCGGCGCGGCGCACATCAGCGGCGGCGGCTTGATCGACAATGTACCGCGCGTCGTACCGGAGCACCTGTCCGTGGTCATCGACCGGAACAAGGTTCCGGTTCCGCCCGTCTTTGACTTTATCCAGCGGCAAGGCCGCATTGCGGATGATGAGATGTGGCACGTCTTCAACATGGGCATCGGCTTCACGATCGTGGTCAAGCCCGATGACGTGCCGGCAATTCTTGACTATTGCAGCGAACAAGAGTATGGTGCGCTGCTAATTGGCGAGATCGCCGCGGCGACGCAGCCAAGATTCACGTGGCGCAATTAGAGGTGAAGTTAAGTGAATAAGACACTAGCAGCGATTTCGGTTTTGATCGTGGCGGCCCTGGCAATCGCTAGCATGGGCTCGTGCAACATGGTCAAGAACATCCCTGGTGCGATCGCCGGCCAGGTCATGGACGCAGCCGGCAACGGCCGCGGCTATGTCGCCGTGCAGCTGATCGACGTGGAAACCAACCAGCCCCTGTTCGTGGAAAATGCCAACGACGCGGGCAACTACATGTTCCAGGGCGTTGATCCGGGCAAGTACATTCTGCGCGTGATGACCGTAGGCGGCGGCGAGTTGCCGACTGACGCCAAGGAATTCACCCTCTCCCCCGGCAAAACGGTCACGGTCAACCTGGTTATTCAGGAGCAGGACCAGTCCTGAGCAGCTAAATCGTGTTCCGCGGCTCAAGCCGGGCCGATCCCTGACGATAACGTATCTGTTGGGGAGTAACAGACACATGCGGAGTGCGCCGCGCGGCGCAGGCGGGTCTTGGCAGGCACCGCCAGGCCGCCTGGCGCGATCGGGCTTCAGCAACGCCGCCCTGGCGGCGCTGATCGGCCTGGTGGCCCTGGTCGGCCTGTTGGGCCTGATGTCTTCCGGCCAGGTCGACTTCGCTTCGCTGTTCGCCCCCCCGCCCGAAGTCAAGACCGAGAAAGCCAAAAAGAAGAAAACCGCGCCGCCCGCCCTGGTACCCCCGGAAGCCGTCATCCCCATTGCCCCGGAGATTACGGCACCGGACGCGGCGGAACCGGCGGCGGACCGCTACGAGCTCGATCCGCAACTCGAACTGGTGCAGGCGCTGGGCCGGATGGACGGCCAAGCCGCCGCGGAGATGCTCTCCTTCACCGCTCCCGAGACCGCGACGCGGCTGTTGCTGCAGCTGCGCGAGCGCGACCTGGCGCGGATCCTGGAATACGCCCCGGCCGCGGATGCCGCCCAGTGGGTCGAATCGATCGAAGCGGCGGTGGACCTGGCCGAGGCGCAGCGCCGAACCGCCCTGGCGGCGGCAGCCCAGGCCGAGCCCGCAGCCGATACCGCCGCAGACGCGGCCGCTGAAAACCCTGATGGCACTCCTCCGGCGACGGAGGCAACCGACGACACCGCCGCGGTGGACTCAACCGAGGACACCGGAGCGACGGCTGAATCAGCTCCCGCCGATGAGGCAGAGGCGGCGAGCGCCGGCGGCCAACCCGAGCCGCCCCCGGACACGAACACCGCATAACACCGGGCGAAGCCGGTGCCAGATTCTCTGACAAGGAGGTGAGAGAGTGAACGCAATGAATTTATTGGCGCTGATGTTCGCGGCTCCCCCGGCCGCGCAATCAGCTACGCAGGTGGACAACCAGATCCTGCCCGACGGCGGCCAGTTCAAGCTGCTGCTGGAACAGGGCCTGTTCGCGCTGCCCGCGGCGGAGACAGGTGCGACCACTGCGACGGACATGGCGGACCTGCTGGCCACGGAGCAGCAGTTGCTGGCCGCGCTGCATGCGGGCCTCGCCACCAGCGAGACAACCCAGGCAACCGGCTCCACAGCAACCACGGGATTGTTGCCGATGCTGGCCTCGCTGGCCGACACGCTGGACGCCCTCGCGGAGCAGCTACGCCAGGCCTTGGAGGCCGTGCTGCCCACGGGAGCATCCGCCGATGACGCCGGTACGCTCAAGCTGGCCAGCGCGCAAACGGCCACGCTGACCAGCCTGCAAGAGGCGCTGAGCAACATGCAGGCCACACTCGGCCTTGGCGCGGACGCGGATACCGCTGTCATGGTGGACGGCGAGTCAACCGACTGGCTGGCCACCCAGCTGCCCGGCGCCTGGCGCGCGGCGATCCGGACGCTCAACGCATTGACCGCCGGCCAAGCCAAGGTCACGGCCGGCGCGCTGGTCCCGAACGAGGCCCAGCCGGTCTCGACCGGCCTGCCCTGGTCGGTGCGGAGCGCCGTGGTGTCACTGGCGGCCACCACGCGGATGCCGGGGCTTCCCCCGGGCGATACCGCGACGGCCGTCCTGGCGACGACCGGCGGATCCGAGCAGTTGCCGGCGAGTATCCAGTGGTTCCAGACCGCCGGCATCGTCAGCCTGGGCCCGCAGCCGGCGGACCAACCGGCCGGTGAGACCCTGGCCAACGCCGTGGATGTCACCCCGGCCGCCGGTTCCGCCACCCAGCCGCTGACCACGCAGATCAGCCTGTCCGACGGGACCGAGATCAAGCTGAGCCTGGCCTCGGCCCCGCTGCCGGCCACGTTGAACGTCCAGCAGTACGACGTCACGGTCACCTGCGCGGACGAGCCGGCCACGACCTGGCAGGCCCAGCTGACTGTCCAACGCCTGGATTTCGCGGCGCTGCCCCAGGCACCGGGTGCCGAGACCGTCCTGGCGGCCACGCCCACGGCCCAGGACTGGACCCAGGTGCTGCCGCAGCAATTCCTGGCCGCGAATCTCGCGGCGACGGATACTTCCGCCACCGGTCAGCCGTTGGCGGAAATTCTGACGGCGACGACCGGCCTGGCCCAGGCGATTACCAGCCTGCTGGATCCGACGGTCACCGCCAACCTGGAGCAGTCGGCCCTGACGGCGACGATCGCGGATCCCCAGTCAGCGGACAGCCTGGTCAAGACCGTGGCTGACCCGCTGGTCGCGGCGGCTATCAATCAGTCACCGTCGATCCTGACCAAGGATCAGCCGGCGCTGAGCGGGAAGTCCGTCGCGCTGGTGGACACCACGACCGCCGAGACGCTGGCCAACGCCGAGCAAAGCACGGGTGGCCAGTCCAACGCGGCCGCCGATTGGGCGGCGGACCAGGTGCTGGACAACCTGCTGTCGCGCACCGGCCAGCCGGTGCCGGTGGTGGCATCCGACTCGGCCGCCACGACGCGGCTGGGAGTCGAGACGGCGACCACCACGTTAGACACCGCCCTGCTCGACCCGTCGATCGTCGTCAACGTACAGCCCACCGTGCCACAGCAGCTGCAATTCACGGGCACCACGTTCGAGATTTCGCAGTACACGGGCCTGCAGTACCTGGAGCTCGCCGAGCGGATCCAGGAGCAAGTCGCCCAAGCCCGCAGCGCCGGCAACGGTCTTTACAACGCGCACCTGAACCTGAACCCGCCGTCGCTGGGCAAGATGTTCGTCAACATCTCGGTCCGCGGCGAAGCGGTGGCCCTGCAGATCGCGGTGGCTTCGACCGTGCCGCGGGAGCAGCTCAAGGACAGCCTGGACGCGTTGCGCCAGAGCCTGGAGGATTCCGGCTTGTACGTCGTGGACCTGATGGTGGTCGAAGTGGACGGCGATGAGGACCGCAACGGCCAGCAGCAGGCGGACACCCAGGACGATGGTTCCGCCGAGGATCCCGCGGACCAGGTGTCCAAGTCGGCCCCGGCGGTGCACGACACGGTGCGGACCGTGCCGGCGATCGGCCTGGCCGATTAGCAGTGAGATAAGGAGCATTTGATGAGCAGTATCAACGGAGTCAGCAGCAGCACCTATGTGGACGAGACGCAGAGCAATTCGCAGATCGTCAAGCACGTAGATCCCGAGAACCCGGTGATTGCCCAAACCGCCCAGGACTCCAGCCAGAGCTTCATGCAACTGATGATCGCGCAGCTGCAGAACCAGGACCCGATGGACCCGATGGACAGCAACGCCTTCACCCAGCAGCTGGCGGCGATCAACAGCCTGGAGCAGCTGATCAGCATCAACAGCCTGCTCAAGGAGAGCCTGCAGTCCTCGCAGCTCAGCGAGGCCACGGCCCTGCTGGGCACTTACGTGGAGGGCCTGGACGGCGAGAATTCGGTGGTGACGGGCTATGTCGACAACGTGAAAGTTGTCGAGGGCGAAGCCAAGCTGGTCGTCGGCGATAGCATGTTGGGCCTGGATGAGGTATTTATTATTGATGAGCTCTCGCCGGCCGACGAAGAGTACCTGTACGGACTGACCGGCGGGACGGACACCACCGACGGAGGTGCATAGACGTGGTAGATAAGCTGCTGCCGGGTCAACCGATCCAGCCGGTCAGTCCGGCCCAGACCCGGACGGATACGGCACGGACGGATGTTACCCAACCGGACGTTGACTTCAGGCAGCTATTGGATGAGACACTGCGGACGGCGGGCGGGGTCAAGTTTTCAGCCCATGCCGTCCGGCGCCTGGAAAGCCGCGGCATCCAGCTGAGCACGACGGATGTGGCGGCCCTGGAGGCAGCGGTTGACCGTGCGGCGGCCAAGGGCGGGCGCGACAGCCTGATGCTGGCGTCCAATTACGCGATGGTCGTCAACATTCCCAGCCGCACGGTCGTGACGGCCTTTGACCAGGAGCAACTCCAGGAGAGCGTCGTTACCAACATTGACAGCGCGGTATTCGTAAACGAGCTTGGCTGATCCCGCGCGGCGACCAAGCATTTGACAATTGGGAGCGGATGGGCTGGACCCGTCGCCGGCTGGAGGCCGGGACGGGAAGCCTCAGGACCCACCAACCGACAGCGGTGGGCCGCTCCTCCATGACACGCGCCGCCCAGGCGGCCGTACCATCACACCATTTCATGGAGGATATGTAATGGCAGGAAGTGCATTCTTCACTGCAGCCAGCGGCCTGCGCAACCACCAGTTGCGCATCGACGTGGTCGCTAACAATATCGCCAACGTCAATACGACGGGCTACAAGGGCCAAAGCGTCATCTTCAGCGACGTGCTGAGCCAGACGCTGCGCGGCGCCAGCGCGCCGACCGGCGAGTTGGGCGGTATCAACCCGAAACAGATCGGCCTCGGCATGCAGATCGCGGCGATCCACAACATCATGCAGCAGTCCGCGCTGGAGAACACCGCGCGCCAGACCGACTTCGCGATCAACGGCGCCGGCTTCTTCATCCTGACGGACGGGCAGGAGAACGTTTATACCCGCGCCGGCGACTTCAACGTCGACCGCGACGGCCTGTTGCTCTCGGGCGACGGCCTGCGCGTTCAGGGCTACAACCGCCTGAATGCCGAAGGCACGGAGATCGATCCGGGCCAGGGCATCGGCGACATCGTCATCAACTTCGGCAAGAAGCTGGAGGCCCGGCCCTCGACCTGGCTGACCTACGCCTCCAACCTCAACAGCGCCAGCTTCCGCTACGGCAGCGCCAATAACGAAACGGCCAGCGTCGGCACCACCGGCATCCTGACCTTCGCCGGCGCGGCCGAGCCGTGGGCGACACTGGTCGGCGACCCGGTCGACGACGATCCGCTGAACTACCCGATCCTCGGCGGCTCGGAGACGCTGGATATCAACGGCCAGATCCTGACCCTGCCGCCGGTGGGCATCAACGCCAACGATGCCCAGGAGTACGCGCAGATCGTCGCGGACATGATCAACTTCGACAGCATCTTGAGTGCGCAGGTCCAGGCCACGGTGGTGGAGAACGACGGCAATTACCAGGTCGTGATCCAGGGCGTCAGCCCCGGCACAACCTTCACGATCGACGCCTCGCTGGCCCCGCTGACCGGCCTGCCGGGGACATCCACGCTGGTGGAGCCGGCCGAAGAGCCGAGTTCGGCCCTGGTCGGTAACAACACGATCACCGTCACCGACGCCAAGGCCGCCACGGACACGACGTCCGTTCCGGTGGGCACGGGCGCCACCAACGCCCCGGCCACCGGCGACACGCTGTACATCAACGGCGTCCAAGTCGTGCTGGCCGAGACTTACGCCGCGACCAACACCGCGGCCCAGAACGCCGTGATCCTGGCCAACGAGATCAACAACACGCAGGATATCTCGGTGATCGCCACGGCGAACCCCAACGGCACGATCACTCTGGCGCATGCCTACCTGGGCCAGCAACAGCAGGCGGATTACACCCTCCGGGCGGCCCCGAACGTGATCGCGGGCTATGAGGAAGTGGATATCTACATCGACGACTCCGTCTCGGGCGGCGTGATCGCCTCGCGCTGGGGCCTGACCTCGCTGGACGGCTGGGACGCCGTCAACTCGGTCGCCACGATCGACAATGGCGTCAACGCGATGGCCGAGCTGGTCTTCACACCGGAGGACGGCTCGCAGGCGCTGACGCGCTTCTACGAGGACTGGGCTTACGTCCCGACGATTCCGCCGACCTTGTTCGCCTCCCCCGCGGACGGCTCACCGGCTCAGAACTACCAGAGCAGCGACCTCGGCAACGTCGAATCGGCGATCGAGGGCGCCAGCGCCAGCTTCCCGCTGATGCCGGGCGTCAACATCAGCATCGACGAGCTCTCGGCCGGCCAGGCCAACTTCCGGACCGAGGACGCCTACACGCACACCACCAGCCAGCTGGTCTACGACACGCTGGGCAACGCCCATAACCTGACGACGACCTTCACTCACGTCAACGAAAACGAGTGGGACTACGAGATCTCGCTGCCCGAGGAGCCGAACATCCTGCTGGCCAACACCACCGGCCGCCTGGAGTTCAGCACCGACGGCCTGCTGACCAGCGGCAATCCGGTGCTCGATGTCGTCTTCACCGCGCCCGGCGCGTCGGAGTCGAGCGTCGAGCTGATTTTCGACGGCAACGGCAATGCCTTAAACGGCATCACCCAGTTCGCCGCGGCGACGACGACCGCCGCCCGTGAGCAGGACGGCTACGCGATGGGCGTGTTGACCGACTTCGAGGCCGATGCCAGCGGCACGATCATCGCCTATTACGACAACGGCCAGCGCCGGCCGATCGCCCAGCTGGCCCTGGCGACGTTCAACAACCCGGAAGGCCTGGACCGCATCGGTTCCACCACCTTCCGCTCGACCACCAACTCGGGAGCGGCCGTGCGGCTGCAGCCGGGCACCGGCGGCGCGGGCGCCGTGTTCAACGGCTATATCGAACAATCCAACGTCGACCTGGCGCTGGAGTTCACGAGCATGATCATCACGCAACGCGGCCTGCAGGCCAACGGGCGGGTGTTCACCACGCAAGACGAGATCCTAAACGAAATCGTCAACCTGAAACGGTAATCCACTCCGCCACCGGCCTGGCCGGTGACGGCTAACTATCACGCACGCAGGGGCCGGTCGGCGGACCGGCCCCCTTTTGTACATGGTCAAGATTGATCGCTCAGGCGTCCTTGACGCTGTTGACCAACTCCACCCCGTTACTCAGTTCCACCGTGACGGTATCGCCCGCACTCAAGGGTCCGACGCCCGCCGGCGTGCCGGTGGCAATGATGTCGCCGGCGCAGAGCGTCATGTACCGGCTGAGATAGCTGATCAGGAACGCCAAGCCGAAGGTCAGGTCGGCGATGCTGCCGTGTTGCACCTGCTCGCCGTTGAGCCGCGTCGTCACCTCCAGCGGCGTGCGTTCCTCGCCCCCCGCGCGTAGCGCCTCGGCCGCCGTGGTGTCGATGAAAGCGCCGCAAGGGCCGAAGGTATCGCAGCCCTTGCCGCGGGTCCACTGGCCGTCGCCCTTCTGCCAGGTGCGCTCGGTCACGTCGTTGAACGCCGTGATCCCGAGCAGGCAGTCGAAAGCCTCGGCCTCGGACACCTGGCGGCACTCGCGGCCGATCACCAGGGCGATCTCGCCCTCGTAATCGACGCGCTCGCAGCCGGCCGGGCGCACGATCGTCCCACCCGAGGGGATCAAGCAGCTCGGTGGCTTTAAAAAGATCAGCGGCCGTTCCTCGACGGGGGCGTTACCCATTTCCTTGGCGTGGTCGGCGTAGTTGCGGCCGACGCAGACGATCTTGCTCGGCTTCACCGGCGGCAGCAGCTCGACCTCGGCCAGCGGTTCCTCCGGCCCGGCGTGCTTCAGCTCGAACCGGTCCGCGCTTAGGCGGACACAGCGCCTAAGCAGCGTGCCATCGACGAGTTCGCCGTAATAATCGGCCTTGCCGACGCGATATCGATAGATGCGCATGCGGATAGCATAGCGGATCGCCGCGCGTGTTGCCGGAGTTTTGCCGCGCTTTAATCCGTCAGCGTAATCAGGTCGAAGGCGGCGTCATGCATCACGTCGACGCCGACCAACGGGCAGAACTCCAACAGCGGCACATAGCTGGCGCCGTCGATCGAGACAACCTTGGTGCTGAGCTGCTGCGCCTGGCCGTCGACCTTGACGCGGTCGGAGTTCTCCTTGAAGCGCACCTCGACGCCGCGGCGCAGGATCACCACCTCGTAGGTGGCGGAGTCGTAGCTGAGGCTGCCGCCGATCACGTTGACCAGGTCGCGGGTGGCGACGTACTTCACCCCGTCGCGCTCCTGGATACCGGAGTCGAAACTGACCGGCTGGCCGTTGTAGGTCAGCCCCGCGCCCGCCAGCACGTAGCGCTCCTCGATCAGGATGTACTCCGCGGCGTTTTCGTCGCTGAAGCGTAGCGTGGTGCTGTCGCCCGGCTTAAGCGCTGGCTCGAAGACGAACTCGTGGACGCGCCAGTCGGCGCTCTCGGGATCCGCCGGCGCCAGGTCGACGGTGCTGTAATACACCGCGATCCTCAGCCCCTGGATCTCGCGCTCGGAGACGTTGGTCACCCGCGCCTCGACGGTGGCCGTGCCCTGCCCGCGCACGGTGCCCTCCACCTCGCCGCCGGTCAGCTCGATCTCGACGTCGCCGGCCCAGGCCGGCGCGCTCAGGGCCGCCAGCAGCACTGCGATGAGTAATCCTGTCCGCATGGCTAGATTATAAGCGCCGGTCTCCCGCCGCGGAAGTCTCCCACGGCCGGCGCGGTTCTGATAGTATGTACGCATGCATCAGATATACCTGCCGCTGATCGTGGTTTTCTTACTCTGGGCCGGCCCGGTCCTCGCCGCGGATGGCCGGATCGATCCTCCGCTGCGCGTCGTGCATTCCTGGACCGCCGAACTGCCGGTTGACCTGGCCACGCTGGTGCCGGCGCCCGGGTTGGGCCTGATCCTCGCCGTCACCTGCGACGGCGACGTCTGCGCCTACGACTCAGAAGGAACTCAGCGTTGGATCTATGCCAGCGGCATTCTCGGCGTAGATGTCGAAGTGGCCGCCGACGGACGGATCTGGCTGTTCGACGCGCCGGAGGTGGCGGTGCTGGACGCCGACGGCCGGGAAGTCTGGCGCCGGATCGTCGCGGAAACGCCGCCGCTGAAGCGGATCCGCTACGCCGCGGCGACGCTGATCGACCCGAACAGCAGTACGGTCTGGGGTATCCAGTCGAACGGCGATTACGCCTGGGGCGTGCACGGGCTGGCACCATCTACGCTGCTGTCGCGGCATCTACTGGGCGCAGGCGGGCAGTTCATTGTCGAAGCGACCGACTTCGACGAGTTGACGCAGGAGTTCATCGCCCTGGGAGCTGACGCCTATCTGAAATGGCGCTTCGACGCCACCCCTTACACCGAGCTGCCGATCAACGTGCAGTACGCCCGGCCGCGCGCGGACGGTTCGTTCCTGCTGGCGACCTGCACCCAGCCGGGTGAGTTGGGCGGGGAGCTCGGGCAGTACGGCCCGGTGGTCGCGGTCGGCGCCGACGGCCGGCTGGAATGGGAGTATCCCGAGTTGGCCTACCTGTTCGAGCCGGCGGCCGACGGGGATGGCTCCTGCCACCTGCTGCTGCCGGACTACACGATCCGCTGCATCGACCGCGACGGCACGGAACGCTGGGCCTACGGCTACAATCCGGCGCAGCGGCTCCACGCCTGCCTGACGCGGCCCAACGGCGGTGCGGTGGTGGTCACCAACGACTGGGACGCCGGCGCGCCGGATTATTCCGGTGAACTCCAGGCCGTGGCGGTCAGCAACACCGGCAAGCCCTGGGGCCCGTTCGTCCTGGTGGGCACGAGCCCGACCTATGGTTGCCTGGTTATGCAGGACGGGCTGTTGGTCTGCGGGGATTACCTGGGCCGGCTGGCGGCTTACCGCTGGGAGGAATAGCCCTCAGTCGTCGAACAGGCGCGGGGTGACCAGCTCGCGCACCGGCTTGAAGCTGGTGCGGTGCAGCCGGCAGGGGCCGTGCTTCTTCAGCGCGGCGAGGTGCTCCTCGGTGGGATAGCCCTTGTGCTGTTCGAAGCCGTACTTGCCAAACTGGCGCGCGTATTGCTCCATGATGAAATCGCGCTCGACCTTGGCCAGGACACTGGCCGCCGCGACGCAGGCGATCTTGCGGTCGCCGCCGACGACGCACTCGACGCGGATGCCGCCGTTGATCCTGGGCGGGAAGTTGCCGTCGATCAGCACGGCATCCACCGGCATGCCCAGCTTGTCGACGGCGCGCGCCATCGCCTTGAGCGAGGCCTGCAGGATGTTGATGCGTTCGATTTCGCGCGGCTCGACGCGGAAGGTGGCGTAGGCCAGCGCCTGCTCCTTGATCTCGGCGGCGACCAGTTCGCGCCGGCGCCGGGTCAGCCGCTTGGAATCCATCAGCAGGTCGGGCAGCTTGTCGTAGCTCAGCACGACCGCCGCCGCCACCACCGGCCCGGCCAGCGCTCCGCGGCCGGCCTCGTCGCAACCGGCGATGAACCGGTGGCCCGCCAGCTTCAGCGATTTTTCCAGTGCGCTTACTTTCATCGGAAGGGACTCCGTTACGCTAGATCGCCAGGGCGCTACTCAATCATAGACCATGCGCGCTAGGCGCTGAACCAGTAGTAATGCACCAGATGCTTGAGTTTGAGCCCGTCGTCGGTCTGCTGGAAGTAGAATTCCAGCGGCCCGGCGGAATCGATGAACACCACGGCGCAGTCGACGGCGACGTCGTCGGGCTGGGGCAGCAGGAACGCCGCGTCCTCGTTGAGCTCCATCCAGGTCACCAGGTTGTCGATGTGGTGCGTCAGCCGCTCGCGGGCCAGCTCGCTGTCGAGGATGAACACCGTCGGAATCAGCGACAGGCCGTCGGCGCCCTCCTCGGGCTCGAGCGGGGCGAACAGGGGCTTCTCCTGGCTGAGGTGCCGCTCGGCCAGCAGGAACTGGGCCAGGCGCGCATCGTCCAGCCACAGCTCGGGTACGGGACCGTCCGCCTGCCAGCGGTTGGTGATCACCAGCGCCACGCCCGGCTGCTCCCAGATGCAGCAGCCGTCGACCAGCGGGCCCAGCGCGCCGTAGTCGTCCGCGAGCAGCGCGCCGGCCACGGCGTTGGCCGCGCCCAAGGTCTCGAGGGCGGGCACGGGCTCCGCGGGTGCGCGAGCGCCGGTCGGCACACCCAGGGCGGGGGGTTGGTCGGCCTGGGCCAGGCCCGTGAAGCAAATCGACAGCAGGATCAGGCTCATTACATAGCGTCGCATGCCCTGATTATAACTAACCGCAGCGCTAGTCCGCGGCGGGCGGCAGGGGCGGCTGGCCGTCGAGCGGGTAGGTCTGCCACAGCGCGGCGATGTCCACCAGTTCACCCAGGTCGGTGTGGATCTGGTCGAACTTGTCGATGTTCTGCTCCAGGCGGGCGATGTTCAGCGTGATGTAGCCCTCGTCGGTGCCGATCACCCCGACCAGCGCGGCCGCCATCTGCTGGTACTGGCGGATCGAGCCCTCGCCGGCCGGTCCGTTGCCCTGCGTCTCCACCAACGCCAGGGCGATCGTGCGCTTGAGCTGAGCCAGCACGGACAGGCGCGAGGATTCGTCGGCGCGGTCGACCAGATAGCTGGCCGTGGCCTTCGCCACGCCGCTGGCCAGGGCGCCGGTCAGCTGCGTCTCGGTCAGGTTGCGCTCGACCTCGAGCACCTCCAACAACCCGTCGGTGTAGACCTTCAGCGCCGACCAGTCGCGCTGAGTGAAGCAGCAGTCCGCCAGCCGGTCGTAGTAATAGGCCAGCTCGCGGTAGGACTTGTAGTCGTTGCTGTCCTTGCTGGCGGCGCCGAAGTCGGCCACCACCTGGGCGAAGGCCTGCCGCGCGCCCTTGAAATCGCCGGCCTGGTAGAGCGCTTCGGCCTCGCTGGCATCGATCACCGCGGCCCGGCAGGCCAGCGGAACAAGCCAGAGCATGAGCGCGATGATCAGCGTTCTTTGCATCCGCACCTCAAGAAGAGTATAGCAGCGCCGATGTTCACGCTCGACGCGCATTTGTGAGGTATGCTTTGGACATGGCTGACCGCGACTGGAATCCGGCGGGCGTCACGCCGGCGCAGGAGCGCTGGCTGACGTTCGCGGGCCTGGTAGCCTGCGCGGTGATCGTCTTTTTCGGGTTCCGCTGCGACATCCTGGCGGGCTGGATCAGTGCCAACGGCATCTTCCTGGTGTTCATCGTCTTGGGCGGCGTGATGCTTTTCATCCTGGCGCTCTACGGCTTGATGAACTCGTTTCGGCTGCTGACCCGCGGCGGACGGAAACGCCGCAGTGATTACGTCGACTTGGGCTGGGGCGGGCAGGCACTGGGCCACTACACAGAGGCCGATGAGGATGACCTATGCGGGATCGGTCGTGGCGGCGACTAAGGCAGCGCGGATGGGCTGGCGATTGGCCGGATCAGACGGCCGCTGCTGGTTTAAAATGATTTCATGGCGATTGAGATTGTGAAGCTGATCGACGACCCGCGCCTGATCCTCGGCGTGGTGGAGACCGCCGGCGGCGAGGTCCGCGAGGCCAGCCCCGAACTCCAAGCCCTCGGCGCCGAGCTGCTCGCCTCGCGCGGCGGGGCGGATTACGCGATCCCCGAGGACAAGCGCCGCGCCGTGCGGCAATTGCTCAAGATCGGCGGGTTCTCGCCCAGCGGGCGCAACCGGCCCGCGCACGAGCTTCTCGTCCGCGACCTCCAGGAGCGCGGCGAGTTCCACCACATCAACAACGTGGTGGACGTCAACAACGTGATCTCGCTTGCGCACCTGCTGCCGATCAGCATCTTCGATACCGCCAAGCTTGGCGATACGCTGACCGTGCGCATCGGTGAACCGGACGAGGGCTATGTCTTCAACCAGAGCGGGCAGTGGCTGGACGTCAAGCGCTGCATCGCCTGCTGCAACGGGCAGCCGCCGGGCGAGCCGGTCGGCACGCCGGTCAAGGACTCGATGGCGACCAAGGTTTTCCCCGGCGCGGGCGGGCTGTTGGGCGTCATTTACGGCAGCACCGACGGCTGGAGCCCCGCCGAACTGGCGGCGATCACCGAGGAGTTCGCCGACCTGCTGGTCCGCGAAACGGGCGGGACGCTGCTCCAGGCGGTCGTCGCCTAGCTAGATCGGGTTTACGCCCTTGAGCAGGATGTCGAGGATCCGCTGCAGGTCGTCGGCGCCGTGGTAGGTCACCTGGATCGTGCCGGTGCCGCGCTGCTCGCTGATCTTCACGCGCGTACCCAGGTGTTCGATCAGCTGCGACTCGGCGCGGCGCAGGGCCGCGGGCGCCGAGGGGATGCTGCCGCCCTTCTTGCGCGGGCGCTTCATCGGCTTGCGCTGGTTGGCCTCGGCGGCGCGGCTCTCCAGTTCGCGCACGCTCCAGCTCTCGGTCACGCACTGGGCGGCGATCGCCTCCTGGTGGTCGACCGGGAAGCTGAGTACGGCGCGGGCGTGGCCCGCCGTCAGCCGGCCGTCGCGCACCAGCCCCTGCACGGTGTCGGGCAGCTCCAGCAGGCGCAGCGTGTTGCTGACCGCCGGTCGCGACTTGCCGATTACCTGGGCCAGCTGTGTGGTGTTGTAGGCGAAGCGGTTCTGCAGCTCGCGCAGGGCTTCGGCGACCTCGATGTCGTTGAGGTCGGTCCTCAGCAGGTTCTCCACCAGGGACAGTTCCAGGAGCTGGCGGTCGTCCACTTCGCGCACGATCGCGCGGATCGTGGTCTGGCCCAGGTCGCGCGTGGCGCGCAGGCGGCGTTCGCCGGCGATCAGCTGGAAGCGGCCGTTGAGTGTGGTCCGCACCGTCACCGGCTGTAACAGCCCCTGCGACTTGATCGAGGCGGCCAGCTCGGCTAGTTCCTCCGGATTGAAATTGCGCCGTGGCTGGTAGGGGTTGGGATCGATCAAACCCACTTCCAGCTCGCGGATGACCTCGCTGTCCAGCGGCGGCGCCGCCGCCGGAATCAGCTCCGCCAGTCCCTTGCCGAGTCCCCGGCGTTTGCTCATACTCGTTCCTCCATCCTTTCTCCTGCCAACTCCGCCGCCAGGGCCCGATAGGCCTCCGCACCCGGTCCCTGCGGGTCATGCAGGATTACGGGCAGGCCGTGGCTGGGAGATTCTGCCACACGGACGCTCCTGGGCACCAGCGTCTTGAACACACGCCCCGGGAAGTTGGCGTTCACCTCGTCGACCACTTCCTTGCTCAGGCGCGTGCGGTTGTCATGCATCGTCAGCACGGCGCCGGCCAGCTGCAGCTCCGAATTCAGCGCGGCGCGGATGCGGCCGACGGTATCCAGCAGCTTGGCCAAGCCGGCCAGCGCGTAAAACTCGCACTGCACCGGAATCAACACCTCGTGCGCGGCGACCAACGCGTTCAGGGTCAAGAGCCCCAGGCTGGGCGGGCAGTCGATCAGCACGTAGTCGTAATCCAGCTGCGCCTTGTCCAGCGCACGCTTGAGCGCGTACTCGCGCGCCAGGGCGCTGACCAGTTCCAGCTCCGCCGCGGACAGATCGATATGGCTGACGGCGATCAGCAGCCGCGCGACGGGCGTCTTGACGACGACTTCGTTGAGCGGCAGCCCATCGGAAATCACGTTGTAGATCGAGCGGCCCGGCTGCGCATCGACGCCCAGCCCGGCCGTGCAATTGGCCTGCGGATCAAGGTCGATCAGCAGCACGCGCGCGCCGCCGTCGGCCAGTGCCGCCGCGAGATTGAGCGCTGTGGTGGTCTTGCCCACTCCGCCCTTCTGATTGGCCACCGCGATGATTCGGGGCATTAAGCGATTATAGCTTCCGGCGGCGCACCTGCCAGCCCAACGTGTACAATTGAACCGATCAGCAGAGGGAGGCTGAAGTTTGAGCACAAGCAAGTACCTGAAGACGGTATTCGACACCGAGAGCGGCATCCTGACGATCGCCCTGGACCGCCAGGACAGCGAGAAAAACTCGATCGACTCGGGCATGATCGAGGCACTCCACGAGGTGCTGCACGCGGAGCGCGTCAAGCCTCGCGCCCGGGGCCTGCTGCTGGTCAGCGCCCACGAAAAGGTGTTCTCCACCGGCGCCGACATCGAAGGCGAGTTGAAGGACTTGAATTCGCTGGAGGCCTCGCTGTTCACCGCCGCGGGCCGCGAGGTGTTCAGCCTGCTGGGCCGGCTCACCTGCCCGACGGTGGCGCTGATCTCCGGCTTCGCGTTAGGCGGCGGCTTGGAGCTGGCGCTTAGTTGCGACTTCCGAATCGGCGTGAAAACGGCGCGCTTCGGCCTGCCGGAGATCAACCTCGGCGTCATTCCCGGCTGGGGTGGCACGCAGCGCCTGCCGCGGCTGATCGGCCGGAGCCGCGCGCTGAAGATGATCCTGACCGGCGATCCGATCAACGCCGCCACCGCCCTGGAGTACGGCCTGATCGACGAACTGGTGGAAAGCTATACGGACCTGCCCGCCGCCGGCGAGCAATTCCTCAAGAAGATCCTGCAGAAATCGCGCAGCGCCCTCGCCCTGGCCAAGCGCGCCGTCCACGAAGGCACGGCGATGTCGCTGGAGGACGGCCTGACGCTGGAAAGCCAGATCTTCTCGGCGGCCTGGGGCACGGCGGATCGCGTCGAGGGCATCAACGCCTTCATCGAGAAGCGCCGGCCTGACTGGCAGGAGTAAGCCGGGACCAGCATGCCGCGCCATTACATCATCGCGCGCGATCCCCTGATCATCGCGGAGGCGGTGGAGAAGCTGCTGGGGCCCGCGGCGGCCGTCGAGAAGCACCATGCCGCCGATCTGGACCTGGAGACGATCTTCAACCAGCTGGGCACGGCCGACCTGTTTGCCGCCGAGCGTTGTTTCCAGTACATCGATTTCCTGGACTTCAAGCTGCTCAGCAAGAAGGACAGCGACCGGCTGGCGGCGATCTTCGCCAAGCTGCCGGCCGAAACGACGCTGGTCTGTACCCAGGTACTGGAATACGCCACCCGCGGCGAGGAGACCAAGGCGCTGAACGGCCAGACCTACAAACGCTGGACGCTGGACGCTCCGGTCACCGACCTGCGCCAGCTCAGCGAGGGCAGCCAGGCCGTCAACTGGCTTAAACAGCGCGCCCGCCAGCGTTATAACCTCGACATCGGCCCCAACCAGCTGACGCGGCTGTTGAACGCCAACGACGACCGCCCGGCACTGGTCGACGGCGAGCTGAAGAAACTGTGGATGCTCAGAAGCGAGGGCCAGGCGGGCCAGGTGGCGGACGCGGAGATCACCGCGATCATCAGCCAGAATCCCGGCGCGCGGTTCTACGAGCTGGTCGACGCGATCCTGGGCGGCAATCCGCAGCTGTTCAGGAAGCTTGGCATCTGGTACAGCGCCGAGCCCGAGACTTACCGCCTGGTCAACGAGTTAAAGCGGCGGTTTCTGGGCCTGCTGGCGCTCAGCCGCGGCGAGCAGGTGATGCCGCCGTTTCTGGCCAACCAACTCAGAAACGTGCAGCGCCGCTGGCCGGGGCCGCGGCTGGCGCTGGCCCTGCGCGGGCTAGCCGAGCTGGAGTACAACCTGAAGTCCGGCCGCACGACCGGCGAGACTTCCAAAGCGGGTGAGTTTTCCGCGTTGCAGTTATACCTGGCCGGATTGGCCCGCGGCTAGTCTTCCTGCTCTTCTTGCGTATTCGGCAGCAGCAGGCAGACATCCCCTTCATCGACTTCGGCGATCGGCCGGCTGCGCGGTTGCCCGCCGCCGGACACCTGGCCCTTGGCCGCCGGACGTGCGGTCGGGCGCTTGACCCACTGCCGGGCCCGGGCGTGCCAGTAGAGCGCTTTGTACAGGTGGTAGAGCACGATCCCGTACAGCGCCCAAATCGCGACCAGTTCCAGCGCGGTCATGATTCCGCCGCCGAACTCCGAGATCTCGCCGCCCTGCCGGTAGAGGGTGAACTTGGCGTCGATCCGGGCGGCCAGATCGAAGGTCTTGACCATCAGGGGGTAGAGCGCGATCACCCCTGCGCCCCAGAGCGCCCAGCGCTGTAAGAACATCACGCACACGCCGATCAGAATGCTGCCCAGCGGGATCACGACCAGGTGGAGGAACACCAGCACGGAACCGAGGCCGGTGCGCGTCTGGGCGCCGATCTCCGCCCAGTTCAGCTCGAAGAAGTTCTGGATCAGCCAGACGACGGCCAGAATGAACAGGATCGCGGCCGGGAACTTGGCCCAGCGCCGCGCCGCGGAATGGTAGTCTCGTGGCTGCATTCGCCTGTATTTTACCCCTTCGCCACGCTCCCGCAGGCTAAACCCAGATAAAAAAGGGCCCCGGCCGCAGCCGGGGCCCAACTGAATCCGATCTAAATCGAATTAGGTGTCATTCGGGTTGGTACCCGTGATGATCAGAGTCTGCGCGAACTCATGCTGGATCGTCGTACCAGCCGGGTTCATCAGCCGCAGGGTGAACTGCTCACCACCGGCTTCGAGGTTACCACCGACGCCCGGCGAGCCCGGTACGCGGAAGTCCATCGGGATGAAGCTGTGGATGGCGATCTGGTTGCCGCCGGCCGTCAGCGCCACGCAGGGCTCCCAGAGCAGGTCCTCGTCACCGTAGGTGTCGTTGTGGAGCCGCAGGAGCATGTTCGTGGAAGTGTTGAACGGCAGCTGGCAGTCGCCGATGTCGCCGCCGCCGAACTCGACGAACAGGCAAGGCGGCTGACCCGTGTTGACATCCTGGCCCTGGAAGGTGAAGGTGTCATAGGCACGAGCACCCAGCGCCAGGTCGCCACGTCCGGCATTGTCGAAGATATTGATACCCCAGTTGATACCGACCGCCGCCGACGGCGCCATCGGATCCTGGCCGATGAAGACTTCACCACCGCCCAGCGGGATGCCGTCACCGGTGAAGACGCGGTAACCGTAGGTGGCATCCGGCCGGCCACCCGTCGTCAGGACCGCGATGTCCAGCACGATGTAGCCCGGGCAGATGATCTGATAGCCGATGCCGGCTTCGGCAGCCGGATCGTTGAACGAGATCGCGCTCGGAGTGGCGCCGTCCACCATGAAGACACGCGGGAACAAGCCGCCGTTGTTCTCCGGCACGAACTGGTAGCCGGAGGTCTTGACGATATCCATGAACTGCGCGTTATTCTCGGGCTCGAAGGTGTTCGAGATAAGGTTGTAAGTACCGCGCGGGTTGGCATGGAGTTTCGGATCCGGATAGAAGACCCACAGGTAGTCGGTGTTCTGGTTCACGTTCGGAGGCAGTGTCATGAACTCCACCGTCGGAGGAGCACCGCCCGGCGTGAGGAAGAAGCCCGGCTTGTTGACCGAGTTGTAGACACCGTCCATGATCCGAACCATGTACATGTGGCCCAGCGAAAGGTTGCCGGAGCCCAGGATGATCGTCGCGAGGTGGCTCGACTCGGGGTTGCCGTTCACGCGAATGTTGTACATGTTGGCCGCATTGGGCGTTTCGGACCAGGTCAGCGGGGCAATGTCCGCTTGCTGGTCGGTCAGATCGTAGATCGAGACCGGAATCGTGGACAGGTCCGCCGGAGCGCCGCCCGTACCGAAGTCGAACGGGATCTCCAGGTTGGTGTTGCCCACGGAGTTAACCAGGACGTCGTCGCCTTCCAGGCCGGCATCCGACGACATGTCGACGATCACCGGAGCGGTGTCATCGGCGGCTACGTCGATGTCGATGGAAATGCTGAGAGCGCCCGGAATGTAGTTTGTAACCATGGCGAGGTTGCAGACCAGGTTACCCTCGGCATCCGCCTCGAGGTCGTCATCGGGGAAAACCGTACCGTTGACCGCCGTGCCGGTGGTGGCCGCCAGGTCGAGGACCGGGCCCGTGGACTCCATGTCCGCATGGCCCGTATTGGTAGCCACCCAGGTCACGCGCGCACCGATGTCGGCCAGGACCGTCGCGTAGTCCGCTTCCGTCCCGTCGATCGGCGTGCCGTCGAAGGTACCGTCGATCTCGGTGATGTTCAGGGTCACGTCGCTGTTGGCTACGACATCGGCCGTGTCGCCGTCGGCGAAGTAATCGTTGGTCGCGCCGGTACCGCCCGTAGCGCCGTCGATCTGAACGGTGATACCCGTGATCAGCCAGTCATCGATCGGCGGAGCCTGCGTCATGCAGTCCACACCGGGCAGCGGGGTGCCGGTGTTGTCCGGACCCACCAGGCGGGCGCTGACGAACACGTGGCCGTCGCCGTTACCGGCGACGTCAACCGCCATCATGTCGGCCGCGGCGATCGTGCCTTCCCAGGTCCGGAAGACCGCGTTCCAGTTGCTCGTGCCGGCCGGCGCGGGCAGGGTGTGCGCGTTGCTGTCGGCCCAGGCCAGGGTGGCAGCGGCGGTGGCGCCGGTGAAGTCATTGGCGTCCTCGATCAACAGCTCGATGCCGTTCGTGAACTCCATGAAGTGCTGGCCCAGCGGCGTGATGTCGTTGACCGTCACCAGACCGTCGCCGTTATAGTCGGCGGTGGCTACTTCCAACGTCGTATCAGAGATCATCTGGTTCTCGTTGAAGTGACCGTGCGACACCAGCGGGGTCAGGTCGGCTGTGCCGGACTCACCGTCGCTGTTGCCGTCGCCGATGGCAAAGTTGGCATGGAACACGTAGGCAGCATCGCCACCCGCCGTCGCCGGCGCGGTGATCACTCCCGCCGTGCAGGGGTCGATGGTGAGCGCAGTCGGGCCGTAAACGGCTTCCAGCTCGTCACCTGTATGCACCGCCGAAGCCAGCTTGTTGATCGCCGCCGGCTCGTTCGCGAACGTAACGGTCACAAAGTCACCGCTACGCACTGCCGGTCCGCTGACGTCCACCTGTCCCAGACCGACAACGCCGTTGACCGTGGTCACGGCGAGCTCGACCGGAGTGTCAATCAACCCGGCGAACTGCACGTCAACCGGATTGTAACGGCTGGAGTCATAATTGAGGTCCAGCGTCACTCCGTACATCGGATCCGTATCATTGACGGCGATCTTGACTTCCGTCACATCACCGAGGGATACGGACTGGATACTCAACGTAGCGTTCAGGGAGCTGTCACGATAACCAGCATCGTTGGCACGGACAGCCTTGAAATCGCCCGAGGAGATACCCATATATGTCCCGTCCGCGCTCAGATCGTCATCGATCAAGCCAGACGTACCACCACCGCAGGCCGCCAAACTAATCAGGGCCAGCAGCAGCAGAACGACAAACCGTGTCTTAAGCATCCTCTTTCCCCCTGGATGGGATTTTAAATAACAGTGGCGGCACAGCGGGTCTTGTTGAATCATGGCACAAACTTGTTATGCTTAAAAGCACCGCCATACTCCGCCCTTTCGCAGTTCTAAGCGTGCTCATGATAGCACAAGATAACCGCAAGCAAAGCCCTTTGGGGATGTGCCCCTGGAACTGAGCCCGAAGTGTGCCCCTGTCCTGGACTGGCCAGAGAATAATGTGTGTACCTAGAATTAAATCTCAACCAAATCAATCCACGGTATGATATATAGGGTCAAATCCGGCTGAAGATCGGGAACCCGTCCAGCGGTGCTTCGGTCTAAGGCTAGGTGCTATACCCGGCAGTCATGACGGAGCGGACATACACGGAGTACAACTCGCGCGAGATCAGCGACCTGATCGTGCGTTGCCAGACCGGCAACCGCGAGGCGTTCGACGAGTTGATCGCCCGTTATCAACGCTACGTCTTCAACCTGATCTACCAGCACCTCGGCGACATCGACGATATTGACGACGTGGCGCAGGAAGTCTTCGTCCGCATCTACAAGTTCATCCGCAAGTACCGCGGCCAGGCCAGCCTGGAAAGCTGGATCTACAAGATCGTCCTCAACTACTGCCGGACGCACGCCCGCCGGCGCAGCTCCTGGGCGCGGCTGTTCGTGCCAATCAGCACGACCAAGCAGGAGGAGGAGCGCAGTTTCGAGCTGCTCGACGCCTTGCCCGACCACAGCTACAACCCGGAGAAGACGATCGAACAGCGCAAGATCGTCCAGGAGATCATGGACGCGGTGCGCGCGCTGCCGGAAATCTACCGGAACATTTTAATCATGCGCGAAGTCAATGAATTAAGCTACGAGGAGATCGCCGAGATTCTCGGCATCTCGATCGGGACCGTGAAGTCCCGGATCAGCCGGGCCCGGGACCTGGTCCGGCAGAAAGTGAGGTTGGACTGACGCCAGGCCGAGGCCTGGCTGGTGAGCTGGGAGTATTGGGGTTACGGTTAGTAGATTTGAAAGTCAGATATGGACCGGACACGAAAGGACACGTGATCTGGAACATGGCAGGTGAAGAACAGTGAACCGTGCGATTATCAGACGGTGGATAAACGAGTATCTCGATGGTGAGATCGGGCTGGCCGACAAGGCCGAGCTCGAGCGCATCATGGCCGAGAACCCGGAAGTCCACCAGGAATACAAACAGCTCCGGCGGATCAGCCTCTATCTCAGCAGCATCCCCGACGGCAGCGTCCACCCGACGCGCTTTCGGCTGCGCATGCAAAAGGCGCTGACCAGGCAGGAACCGGCGTTCATCACGCCGCAACGGGCCTTCGCGGGCGCGATGGTGGTAGCCCTGGTGGTCGTGGCGATCACCTTCGGGCTGATGCTCTACAGCCAGCAGACCGCCGAGATCATCAACCCGCCGGCGGAACAGCAGGTCGCCGCGGAGCAAACCTACCACCTGGCCCTGGATACCGGCGCAACGGCCGAGGCGTTTTTTAACCGGCTGCTGCTGGAAAGCAGCCTGGGCATGGTCGACCAGTCCCTGGTCCAGCCGTTTTTGGGGCAGTCCGGCGTCTACGAGGGCGCGGTCTGCACCCAGAACGGCGGCATGGATTGCGTGAAGTTCCCCCGTAAGCTGCCTCAGACGGTCAAGGTACGGGTCACGCCGCGCCAGGCGCTGACGCTTGGCAAGATCGCCGAGGGCCTGACCGGCCGCGAGGCCGGGCTGGCGGTCAAGGACCGCGACGGCGCTCAGGTCAGTTTAAAGGACTTCATTCAGTTCAACGGCGACAACGCGGTGCAGCTGGAAATGCACTTCAAGTAGCCGTTCTCGAGCCTGAGGCTCACTCTCTTGCCAGAGAACTTAACCGTCATCTGCGCTAGCGGATGCTATACTCGCGCCCGTGTATAAGTACCTAATAATGTGCCTGGCGGTGCTGGTGGCGGTCACGGGCTGCATGATGCCCGACCGCGCCAAGCAGGTCGCCGAAAACGAGAAACGCCTCGCCGCCGACGGCATCATCGCGCTCGAGGTAGGCCAGGTGGCGCCGCCATTCACCGCAGCCGCTACCGACGGCAGTGAATTAAGCGTGCCGGCCGGGCTGGACGGGCGCCAGCTGCTGCTGTTCTTCTTTCCAGCGGACGACACCCCCAACTCGACGCGGCACCTGAACACCCTGATGAAACTCAGCAAGGATCTGGGTGAAGCCGGCATCGCGGTTTACGCGATCAGCGGCGGCAGCCGGGCCGAGCACCAGGCCTACACCGAGAAATACAAGCTGACCCTGCCGGTCCTGGCGGACCCAGGGCTCGCCATCGCCCAGCGCTACGGCTGCGCGGCGGAAGGCGGCCAATACGCCCAGCGCACGCTGGTCGGCATCGACGGCGAAGGCCAAATCGCCTTCTTCGAGCGTGGCTTTCCGCTGATGGGCAAGGCGGACCAGATAATCGAGTTATTCGCCAACGCCGGCGCCCCGCCCGCGGCCACGGCGGAGGACGGAACCGGCGCGGCAGGCGCGGAGCTCGCCGGAAACCTGGACAACCTTGACGAAGAAGCGCGCCGGGCGGTCTACCTGGAGATCATGCTGGCCCGCGAGCAGGCCTGGGCCGAGGCCGAAGAGCAGTACCCGCTGGACACGCCGGGGGTGGACCAGCGCGAGCAGGTTCGAAACCAGGGCGAACTGGCGGGCGAACTGGAGAACCAGTACCTGGAAAACATCGCCGCGGCCCACGAGCTGACGCTGTTGGACCTGACCGCGATCGAGGCCGAGGGCAAGGCAGCCGGCTGGCCCGACGCCGGGGGCGCCGCGGCGGACGCGGAAACCGGCGCGGATGGCGGCGGCGCGGATAACGGTAACGGCGAGGCCGAAGCCACCGAGTAGCCTGCTCAGTTCAACAGCGCGACTCCAAATATCTAATCAGCTACGGCTAAACTAATCCGCCACAACCCGGCAGAGTGGATCGCCGACGACCACTTCCTGCCAACTGAGCAACCTGAGCCCTTTATAGGCCGCTTCGATCCAGCGATCACCATGGTTCAGGTAGCGGTCAAATACCCAGCGCTCGTCACCCACACCGATCGTGAAAGGCTCCCAGGCGTTACCAATTGCTACCGTCCCGCCCATGCGGAAAAAGTCGGAGATCTGGCCCTGGCCGCGGCGTTGAATGCCGTCGCTGTCGTCAAAGTCGGTGCCATTGAAGCTTTCGTAACTCATAAAACAAGCGCCGGGTTCGTAAATCCAGCCTAGGTCTTTAAGAATGTACTCATTCCCGTTGGCCCAGCTGCCACCGGTATGGTTAACACCCCAACCGGCGTAGCCAATAATGCTGTTTTCGAATCCGATAGGCAGTTCTGTGGCGTTGATCGTAATCCGCGTCGTGGACAGGTCCGCAAACACGTTAAAGCCGGCGGCGCTGAGCAGTTCTTCGCCGCTATCCCAGCTGTTGTCTGGAATCGGCCAAACCGGATCGACCATCGTATCAAGCGTCTTACGAGCTTCGACCGAATCGAAAACCACCCAGGCCGTCGCGTTGGCCGCTGCTGCTAACGAGCGGTCCACCATGGCCTTGGCGTCATCGTAGGAATACGCGCTGAGGCGGCCGACCAAATAATCCAGGATATAAGTGGAACTGGCCGGATCACTTACGCCGAATGAACGAGCCACGAAATCCGTATCGCCGGCCAAGTAGAACCCCTCACCATCCCCGAATTGTTGGTAAACCGGGTCGTTCCATATCCAACTGGCGATGGGATAGTCTTCTTGGTACAGCAGGCATAGCTCGCTGTCAACGGACGAATAAGTCGAAGCCCCCGTGTCGAACTCGCTGACGCCGGGAATCTTATGCGGCACACCCTTCATCAGTAGGATGTACTTGATATTTGCTGAAATTTCCGCATGCGAGGTTATAAAGGCCCGGATAGGATCACGGATCTGCGTTTCGTAATTCTCCCGGCTAATTTCTGAATTGTAGCTGCCCAGCGGCAGGCCCAGCCGGTAGTCCGGATCGATTGCCCGGCCCGTGTCGATCGAGCTGTAGTAGTTGACCAGGTCCAGGTCCTCGGGCATGTCGCTGTTGTAGATGATCAGCAGGTCCTGCACGTACGGACGCACTTCTACTTCAATCTCAACCTCAGACGACAATGGATAGGTATTGCGGACCAGTAGGTTGACTTTACCTGCTCCGGCATTCGCAAATGCATGGGGGACATCAGTGGCCGGGTCTGTTGTTACATCGGTGTAGGTCTCCTCAAACGTCCAGGTGAAATCAATAAAGTCACCATCGCCGCTGGTCGATCCAATCGCGTTGAAATTCACTTCCTGGCCTTCGTAAATAAAGTCCGGCACATTGATCACCGGAGTCGGCGCCGGCGGCAGGTCGTTGTCCGTGGTAATCGCCAGCGAGTTGGCCTCCGGTTCACCCCAATCGGCGATCACCGCCACGTACATCGTCCCGGGGCTCGTGGTGCCGGCTGGGGCGATCAGGTCGGCGGCATCCTCCAGCGGGAACTCGCTGTCGTATTGGATGGGCAGCAGGCGCCAGCTGCCGATGGCGTAATCGCTGAGGCCGATCCAGAAGCGGTCCGAACCCTTGTCAATGGCGAGCTTGACAGGCAGCACCGTACCGTCCGTCGGGAAGCCCGGCAGGGCGTAGACCGCCCAGGCCAGGCCCTCGTTCAGCGCCGGGTCCAGCGTCAGCGTATCGTCCGCATGCACCGCGCTGCCGTTTGGTGAGGACAGCACCGGATCGAAGAGCAGCAGCTCGTATTGCGCCTCGCTGACCCGGCGGCTGGTCGGCCCGCCGGTCGCCGCTGGCAGCCCGTCCAGGGACGGCAGACCGGTCGCCGGTGCCGGATTGGCATCGTCCAGCGCAAGATCAGCCGGTGCATCCAGCCCGGCGGACGGCGATCCGCCGCCACAGCTGAAGGCCAGCGGCATCAGCGCGGCCAGGACGGCCAGACGAAGTATCAGGTGGCGCATATTCGGCTCCAGTCGGCTATCTTCCCCTTTCTCCCGCTTAGTATTGTACCGAATCCGGAGTTCCCTGTGGTGCGCTATTATTGACAGATGGACAAGCGGACCCAGGCGCTTTATTTACTGGCGGCGGCCCGGAATTTCCAGCCGCGCCACCACGACCTGCTCGTTTCCCAGCTCGGCAGTCTGGAAGCGCTGTTCGATCTCGACGAGGCCGAGTGGCCGGCGCTGGACTTGCCGGCCGGCCACAAACAGCGCCTGCGGGAAGCGCTGGCGGGCTGCGATCCGGCGGCGGAGCTGAAGAAGCTCGGCGAACAGGGGATCGCGGCGGTCGGCTGGGGGGACGAGGGGTATCCGCACCTGCTGGCCCGCCTGCCCGACGCCCCGCTGATGCTGTTCTGCCGCGGCGACGCGGGCCTGATGCGCCACGAGGGCATCGGCATCGTCGGCAGCCGCAAGTGCTCGGAGCGCGGCCGCGAGCTGGCCAAGCGGTTCGGGCGCGAGCTGGCCGAGGCGGGCGTGCCGGTGATCAGCGGCATGGCGCTGGGCATCGACGGCGCGGCGCATACCGGCGCGCTGGAGGCCCGCGGGCCGACGGTGGCCGTCTTGGGTTGCGGCGTGGACGTGGTCTATCCGCCGCGCCATAACGAGCTGTACGAAGAGCTCTGCCGGGACGCGCTGGTGGTCAGCGAGTACCTGCCCGGCACCGCGCCGCTCAAGGAGCACTTTCCGCAGTGCAACCGGATCATCGCCGGCCTGGCGCGCGGGACGCTGGTGGTCGAAGCGCCGCTGGGCAGCGGGGCGCTGATCACGGCGCGGCTGGCGATCGACCAGGGGCGCGAGGTCTTCTGCTTGCCGGGGCCGGTCGGCAGCCCCTACACGCGCGGCACGCACGACCTGATCAAGCGCGGCCAGGCCAAGCTTACCGAGAACGTCGACGACATCCTGGTCGAGTACGGCGCGACGCGCGCCAGCCTGCGCCGCGAACGGGCGGCCCAGCCGCAGCTGCCGCTGATTGAACAAACCGCGGCGGCCAGTGCGTCTGCCGCGGACGTTGCGGCGCTGGACGGCGGCGCGGCCCGCCTGCTGAACGTACTCAGCTACGAGGGCACGCATGTCAACGACCTTGTCCGAAAACTGGGTATAAGCACCGGGGAATGCATCGCGCAGCTGACCTTGCTGGAGATCAAGGGGCTGGTTTCGGCCTCCGGAAACGGCTATTACGTGCGCTTATAGCGGCGGTGTGTTATAAGGTACGCAAGATGACCGCCGGCTTTTGACCCAAATCGGTGCCGGCGGCGAATAAGTTACACAACGGATGATTAGATGGGTAAGAAGGTTCTGGTAGTAGAGTCGCCGACCAAGGCGCGGACGATCAGCCGCTACTTGGGCGGAGACTACAAGGTTGTCTCCACCGTCGGGCACGTCCGCGATTTGCCGAAAAGCAAACTGGGCGTGGATATCGCCGACGGGTTCAATCCCGAATACACGACGATCAAGGGCAAGGCCAAAACGATCAAGGCGATCAAGGATGCCGCCAAGGACGCCGAGGTGATCTACCTGGCGCCCGACCCCGACCGCGAGGGCGAGGCGATCGCCTGGCACGTGGCCGAGATCCTCAAGCTGCCGGTCAAGCGCATCGAGTTCCACGAGGTGACCAAGCCGGCGGTCCTGGCCGCGCTCCAGCACCCGCGCGAGATCGACTACGACCGCGTCAACGCGCAGCAGGCGCGGCGCGTGCTGGACCGCCTGGTCGGCTACCAGATCAGCCCGCTGATGTGGCGCAAGATCAAGCCGGGCCTGTCCGCCGGCCGCGTGCAGAGCGTCGCCGTCCGGCTGATCTGCGAGCGCGAGGAGGAGATCCGCGCCTTCACTCCCGAGGAGTACTGGAGTTTCACCGGCAGCTTCGCGGCGCAGTCCGAGCAGTTCGTCGCCGAGCTGAACCGCATCGACGGCAAGCGGCTGGTGCGCCCCGGCGAGGACCACCGCCGCGCCGAGGAGGACGGCGAGCCCGCCGTCAACAACACGATCATCATCGGCAACGCGGCGGAGGCCCAGCAACTCGCCGCCGACCTCATCAAGCATCAGTACACGATCGGCGAGCTCGCGACGCGCCAGCAGGCGCGCCGCGCCCAGCCGCCGTTCACCACCTCCACCCTGCAGCAGGACGCCGCGCGCAAGCTGGGCTGGACCGCGCGCCGCACGATGAACATCGCCCAGCAGCTGTACGAGGGCGTCGAACTGGGCAGCGGCAGCGAGGGTTTGATCACCTACATGCGTACCGACAGCGTGCGCGTCAATCCGGACGCGGTCAACAGCGTCCGCGACGAGATCGTGCGCCGCTACGGCCAGGAGTACCTGCCGGAGAAACCGAACTTCTACAAGTCCAAGAAAGGCGCCCAGGAAGCGCACGAGGCGATCCGCCCGACCAGCGCCGGCCGCGATCCGCAGAGCATCCGCCAGTACCTGAGCACGGACCAGTACAAGCTGTACCGGCTGATCTACACGCGCTTCATGGCCAGCCAGATGATGCCGGCGATCTTCGAGATCCACTCGCTGGAAATCAACGGCGGCCCCTACTCCTTCCGCGCCGCGGCCACCAACGTCAAGTTTCAGGGCCACCTGGCGGTCTACGGCGAGGAGCGCAGCGCCGACCAGGAGGTCCAGAGCCTGCCGCGGGTCAGCGAAGGCGACCGCGTCGCGCTGGCCGAGGTCACGCCCAACCAGCACTTCACCAAGCCACCGCCGCGCTATACCGACGCGACGCTGGTGCGCACGCTGGAGGAATTCGGCATCGGCCGGCCCTCCACCTACGCGCCGATTATCGAAACGATCATCCACCGCAACTACGTGATCCGCGTGGCCCGGCACTTCGAGCCGACGGAATGGGGCTTCGTCACCACCGAGATGATGGAGCACTATTTCCCCAACATCGTCGACGTCGGCTTCACACGCGAGATGGAGGAGCAGCTCGACAGCGTCGAGCAGGGCGACAACGACTGGCGCGACGTGTTAAGCGGCTTCTACGGCCCGTTCAAGGAGCGCCTGGACGCCGCCGGCGAGGAGAAGAAATACTTCAAGGCCAAGCCGCTGGAGACCGAGCACAAGTGCGACAAGTGCGGCGCGACGATGGTGCTGCGCCACGGCAAGTACGGCCGGTTCCTGAGCTGCTCGGCCTACCCGGAGTGCTCGAACATCAAAAATGTCGACGACAAGGGCAATATCGTCGACCGGCCGGTCAGCGAGGCCGGCCAGGAAATCGACCGCATCTGCCCGAAGTGCGGCAGCAAGCTGGCGGTCAAGGTCAGCCGCTGGGGGACCAAGTTCGTCGGCTGCTCGTCGTACCCCAAGTGCGACTTCACCAGCGAACTGCAGACGCAGTGCCCCAAGTGCGGCGGCGACCTGGTCAAGCGGCGGCTGCCCAACCGGCGGGTGATCCTGGTCTGCCAGGCCAACGAGGAAAGCAAGGGCGAAAAGTGCGATTTCGTCCTGTGGGGCAAGCCGCTGTTAGAAATATGCCCGCGCTGCGAGTGGTTCCTGGCCGAGCAGAAGATCCGCGGTACCGACCGCTGGCGCCGCTACTGCTCCAACCCGGAGTGCCCGAACCACCGCGGCATCGGCGGCGACGAGGAAGAAGCGCCGGCCGGCGAGGAAGAATAGGCTAGCGCTTGAGGATCCAGTTGCGATAGGGAACCAGCTCCCCCGGGTGCTGCCAGCTTTTCATCAGCGCCGTGGCCCGGCAAACCACCGCTAAGCCCAGTTCGCCGGCGAGGTCGCGGAAGTACTCATCGCGATAGGAATAGACGTTGATGCCCTCGATGTTGTCGCAGGTGAGATCCGGCCCATCGTCCTCCGCCGGCGGGAGCGTGGTCAGCGCGGCGAGCCCGCCCGGCTTGAGCAGCCGGTGCATTTCGGCAAGCAGTGGTGCCGGGTCACCGAACATCTGCAACAGCCCGGCGGCGATGACCGCGTCGAAACTGCCGTCGGCCAGCGGCAGCGGCAGTTGCCGCAGGTCGTGCTGTAATAGCTCCGCGGCGAAGCCCTTGCTTTGGCACATCGCCAGCATCTCCGCCGCGCCGTCCACGCCGGTGACGCTGAACCCGGCGCGGGCGAACAGCTCGGAGGACAGGCCGGTGCCGATGCCCAGGTCGAGTACGCGGCCGCCGGGCGCCAGCTGCCCGTAGGCCAAACCGAACAGGATCTGCGGGCCGTACCAGTCGTAATCGAGCGCTTGCCGGTCGTAGTCCGCCGCGTCCCGGCGGTGGCGCTCGATCGCGGGATCGGCGGCGTTATCGTGATTATCCGTTCTCATTAGCGACAAGCATAGCAGCCCGTGCCGGCACCGGCGGTGCTAGAATCAGACATGCCGTCTAAACAACCATTGGCCTCTGATCCCGTGGTTAAATTCGCCGTCAAGCGTATGTCCCTGATTATCGGCATCATCTGCCTCGTTATGGCATTGTTGACGCTGGTACCTTCGCTCCTACTGTACCACCACCTTGCCCAGCTGCCCGCGGCGCAGGCGTACACCTACCCGCATGTGCTGACATTTACCGCCGCGGCTTTGCTGGCACTGGCCGGCATCGTCAATTTAGTGATGTGGAAAAGGCAATGACGAGCCAACCGGCTTGCGCCATATCAACTTTTTTCCCTAAGTACACTTCCCGCGGATTCAGCCGATGAATAAATATGTGGCCGGTTTGCCGCGCGATCTGGCGGCAGGCGGGCCGGGCAGGCGAAGGCGGGCCTGCTAAGATGGAAGGCAGAATAATCAGGTGGCTTGATGGATACCAGGTTGTCAGTGGTTAAACTACGGGCGGTGCTTGCAGGCTTGCTTGGTTTGAGTCTTGCCACCGCCGGACCGGTACTGGCCATGACAACGACCAGCTCGGATGAAGCGCTCTACCGCCTCGAAGCGGGCAACCAACGGTTCGCCGCCGGCATCACCCAGCACCCCAACCTGTCGCAATCGCGCCTGCGCGAGACCGTCGAGCAGGGGCAAGAGCCCTTCGCCACCGTGCTGGCCTGCTCGGATTCGCGCGTGCCCGTCGAGCTGCTCTTCGACCAGGGCGTGGGCGACCTGTTCGTGATCCGCGTCGCCGGCAACGTCTGCGGCGTAAACGAGATCGGCTCGATCGAATACGGCGTGGAGCACTTGGGCACGCCGCTGCTGCTGGTGCTCGGGCACGAGCACTGCGGCGCGGTGACGGCGGTGGCGACCGGCGTCGAGATGCACGGCAGCATCCCGCGCCTGATCGGCAACATCATCCCCGCCGTGACACGGGCCGAGGCCCTGACCGGCAAGCACGGCGAGGAGGTCGTGCCCGAGGCCGTCGTGGAAAACGTCTGGCAGTCGATCGGCGACCTGATCGGCGGCAGCGCGGCGGTACGCCAGCGGCTGGCCGACGGCCGGCTGAAGGTGGTCGGCGCGGTCTACGAGCTGGAAACCGGCACGGTGCGCTGGCTGGGCGAGCATCCCAGGCAAGCCCAGTTGCTGGCCGCCGGGCCGACCAGCCCCGTCCATACCCCCGAGCCAACCGTTGAACCGCCGGTGGAGCCCGTGCCGGCCACGGAGGAAAGCCACAGCACGCACGCGGCGGAAGCGGAAGCGGCGGACACGGATGCGGCCGGGGCGCACGCCGTCGACGCCGAGCAGCCGGCGGAGGAAGCCGGCGGAGGCGGGATGACCGACGAGGAGCGGATCCAGCTGAACCGGCTGGCGATCGCCAACCAGGGCCTAAACAGCATGCTGATGATCGTGACCGGGGGGTTGTTGTTTATCGCACTGGGCCTGGCCGCCCTCGCCTACCAGGTCTTCATGCTCAAATCGGGCTAATCTCCCCGAAGGGCTTGGAAAATCGGCCGATTTATACTAGAATTTTTACTCAACTACCACCCAATCCAGTAGCGTGCAGGATAAACCCGTGTTGGACTTCGAAGAGTTAGCCGCAGCAGGCCGTGACCCTCGCATCGACTACTTCAACCGGCTCGCCGAAAACTGGGACAGCGAAGAGCCCAGCGCCGCGCTGATGGCCGCCAAGCTTGAAGCCCAACAGGATTTACTGCGATTCAGCTCCGGCCTGCGGCTTCTGGAGATCGGCTGCGGCACGGGCAAAACCACCACCTGGCTCGCCGCCAAGGTCGGCGCGCACAACGTCACGGCGGTGGATTTCGCCCCGCGGATGCTGGAAATCGCGCTGGCCAAGGGCATCGCCGCGGAGTTCCGTTGCGTGGACGTCTGCCTCCAAGTGCCCGGCCAGCAAGAGTTCGACGTGGTGTTCTGCTATCACTGCTTCCCGCATTTCCGCGACCAGTCCGCCGCGCTTGCCAACCTGGCGGCGGCGCTCAAGCCCGCGGGCCGGCTGATCGTCATGCACACGGCGGGCCGGCGGCGGATCAACGAGTTCCACGCCGGCGTCAGCGGCCCGGTCAGCGGCGACCTGCTGCCCGCCGCCGATGAGTGGCCGGAACTGCTGGCGACGGCCGGACTGGAACTGGTCGAGCTGATCGACCGCGACGACCTGTACTTCCTGGAAGCGCGGCTGGCCGCTAGCGATTAACCGGTCCCCCGCACGACCATCAGGCGCGGCTCGGTATATTCCTCGATCGCGTAGCGCACGCCCTCGCGGCCGAAGCCGCTGTCCTTGACCCCGCCGTAGGGCATGATGTCGACCCGAAACGTCGGGAAGTCGTTGACGATCAGTCCGCCGACCTCGATCTCGCGCCAGGCGTGAAGCGCCTTGTCGATGTTGGCGGTGAAGACCGCGCTTTGCAGGCCGTAGCGCGAGTTGTTGGTCAGGCGCACCGCCTCGTCCAGGTCGCGGTAGGGCTCGAGCACCGCCACCGGCCCGAAGGCCTCGCCGCAGTGCAGCTGGGTGGTGTTTTTGACGTGCTCCAGCACGTGCGGCGTATACAGCCGTTTGCGCTTCTTCGTCCCGCAGAGCTTGGTCGCGCCGGCGGCCTGCGCCTCGCCGATCCAGGCATCGAACTTCTCGTCGGCGCGGTCGTCGATCAGCGGCCCGACGGTGACCTTGTCATCCGCCGGGTCACCCGTCTTCAACCGCTTGACGGCGGCGATGAACAGCGGCACCCACTTGTCCCAGACCTTTTTATTGACCATCACGCGCTGCACGCTGATGCAGACCTGGCCGGCATAGGCGAAGGCGCCCAGCGCGGCGCGCTCGGCGGCGAACTTCAGGTCCGGAGCGTCGGGCTCGACGATCAGGCTGGCCTGCCCGCCCAACTCGAGCATCACCTGCTTCTTGTAGGCGCGGCGGCGGATGTCCCAGCCGACGGTGTCGCTGCCGGTGAAGCTGACCGCCTTGACGCGCGGGTCCTCGATCAGCGGCGCGGCGACGTGATGGGTGGTGCCGAGGAACTGCGCCGTTCCCGGCGGAAAGCCGAGGCTGTCCATTTCCTCCGCTAAAAACTCGGCGACGCGGTGGCCGGTCAGCGGGGTGGCCGAGGGCGGGCGCATCAGCACCGGGCAGCCGCAGGCCAGCGCCGGGCCGATCTTGTGCACTAAGAGGTTCAGCGGGAAGTTGAACGGCCACAGCGCGGTGGCCGGTCCGCGCGGCACGCGCCTCACGAAACCCTGGTAGGTCTCGGTGCCCGGCTGGACGTCGAGCGGCAGGTACTCGCCGCCGATCCGCCGCGCCTCCTCGGCCGCTAGCAAAAGCGTCTCCAGGCTGCGGGCGATCTCGCCGCGGGCCAGCGTGATCGGCTTGCCGGCCTCGCGGCTGAGCAACCGCGCGAACTTCTCCCGGTCCGCGGCGATGCGCTCACGCACGTTCAGAATCAGCGCGGCGCGCTTGAAGGCGGGCATCGTGCGCGTCGTGTGGAAGGCCTTCTCGGCGGCGTTAAGCGCGTGTTCCACCTGCTCGGCGGTGGCCAGCCCGAGCCCCCCCAGCTCCTCGTCGGTGTAGGGATCGGTCACGGGCAGCACATCGCGGCCCTTGACCCACTTGCCGTCAATCAAATTATGCTTAGCTCGTTTCGCCATAGTACTTAGTGTACAGCTTGAAACTATAGCGCCCGAAAGACGCTCCAATTAACATCGCAAAACACCGGTTTTGCGGGAATTTGAAACAAGGCGCAGACGGGTGTTTTAGAATGGAGACCAGGACGATTGCCCAACAAGGAGTAGCCAGAGGCGTGGAGCGCTCGGATGAGCTGACGCTGTGCCGCCGGATCGCCAATGGCGAGCGGCATTTGTTCGCGCAGATCATCGATGCCTACTCCGGCCTGGTCGCCGGCGCGATCGCCAGCCAGGGAGTCGAATCCGCCGATGTCGAGGACCTGGCCCAGGTGGCGCTGGTCAACGCCTACAAGGGAATCGCGGGGTTCCGCGGCGAGGCCAAGCTGTCGAGCTGGATCTACCGCATCGCGCTCAACGTGGCCCGCGGGCATTTGAAGCGCCAGGCAGCCAAGCCGCTGACCGCCAGCGTCGAGGAAGCGCTGGAGAGCGGCCGCCAGCCGGTCGACGCACGCGATACGGCGGACCAAAGCACGATCCGCAACCGCGCACTGGCCCAGGCGATGAACCGGCTGCCCGCCAGGCAGCGCACCTGCCTGGGGCTGTATTACTTCGAGGAACTGAGTTACGAGGAGATCGCCGAGGCGATGTCCTTGAATCTGAACACCGTCCGGACGTTGATCCGGCGGGGCAAGCAACGGCTGGCGGAGATCCTCGATCCCCGCGCGCTGGAGGACTGACGAAAAGCGGGTATCTTGAAGGACACGGAGATGGACGAGAAGAGGTTAAACAAAGTGGAAGAGCTGCTGAGGGCGGAACAAGGCGTCGAGCTCTCGGCGGACTTCAAGCAAAACGTGATGGCGGAGATCAACCGCCTGCCGGAGCCCGAGCTGCTCACGCCGCGCCGCACTTGGCGCGACGCGATCTACGCACTGAAGCTGCTGACCAGCGGCGAGAAAGTGGCGTTGGGCCTGATCCTCGCCGCCGTGGTGACGGTCCTGTGGCCGGGCGCGTCGGAACTGCTCGCCGCCGCCGAGTGGGAACTGGCCGACCTGACCCTGTCGCTGTCGTTCGGCGAGACCGCCGTCAGCGCCAGCCTGGCCAGCGTGATGACCATCGGCGCCGGCGCGCTGTTCATGACCGGCGTGGGCGCGTATGCGGCCAGGAACAACCTGATCGGCGCCTAAGCTAGGACCACGAATCTGCCAAGACGAGCAACCAGCTGTGTTGGGCTGGTTAAAGGTGAAAGGTTAAAGGGGGCGAGAACTATCAAGCTAATTCGGAACTGATTTCCCGCCCGTGCTGTATTCATAGCTCGGGGAAAAGCGGTTCTATCCACCACTTTTCCATTCCTCTCTTTTCCCTCCCTTTCACCTTTCCCCGTTAACCTTTAACCTCTTCCCATCAGCGGCCACAACAGCCCGTACTAGCGCTGTCATGGAGACAATCACCACAAGCCGCCGCCAGCTTCTGTTACACTCATCCCAGATGCACCGACGGGGACGAGCATGAAGAAGTGGCAGAAGATCGGCCTGGCCTGCGCGGTGCTGTTCGTGATCTACCTCGCAGCGATCGCCGCGCTGGTCTGGCACCACTACAGCCTGCAATTCGCGCACATCCGCTGGAAGCTGGACCCGATCCTGGCCTACGGCGCGAGCCTGCAGCACGACCAGCCCGCCGTCGACGCCCAGGGCCACGTCTACCTCTGCCTGCGCGGCGAGGCGGTCTGCCTGAACCCCGACGGCGGCGAGCGTTGGCGCTCGCCGTACCTGCTGAACTACGCCAACGTCTGCCACGAGGTCACACCGGACGGCAGGCTGGCGCTGTGCGAAACGCTCGCGGACAACAGCGGCTCCACCACCCGCTATCACGGCGTGGTCACGGTGATCTCCAGCCGCGGCCAGCGCCTTTGGCAGCAGCCGGTGGAATACAAGGGCGACATGCGCGGCAACAACGTGTCCGGGCAGTACGTGTTCGTGATGGACGAGCAGACGCTCTACGCCTTCTCGCTCACGGACGGCACGCTGGCCTGGGAGCTGGCGATACCGGCCACGGACAACAACATGTGGCCCCAGGTCGACCGGGCGGGCAACCTCTATTACGCCACCGCCCAGTCCGAGCTGGTGATGGTCAGCCCGGCGGGCGAAGAAATGTGGCGCCGGGCGCTGCCCGGCTGCGCGACCTACCTGCCGACGCCCACAGACCTGGGGCTCGTCTACGTCATCGACTCCGCCAACAACCTGAGCGCCGTCAGCAGCGAGGACGGGCGGCTGGTCTGGCAGCTGCCCCTGCCCAGCATCAACTACGGCACGAAGTACTACTACTACGGCCAGACCCAGGCCGTCGCCAACGCGGCCGGCCAGGTCTGCGTGGTCGGGCTGGGCGGCGGACTGATGCTGTTCGACCCGCGGGGGCAGCAGCTGTACCAGTACGACCGGCTCAACTGGGTCGGCATGGTGCCGGCGCTCAGCAGCTCCGGTGTCGCCTACCTCCAGGACAACAAGCACGGCCTGCTGGCGATCGGGCCGGACGGCCAGGTCCGCTGGCGCAACCCGACGCTGGCGTCGAGCCAGGCCCAGCCTCAGCTCGCGGGCGGCAACCTGTACGTCATGCACGACGGTGTGCTCTACGCGCTGGAACCTTAGGCCAAAGCCCGCGATGAAGCGATAAAATTAAAGCAATGTACGGATTCGAAGAACACATCGCCGCTAATAAGACGAAGACCTTCTTCGTAGCGCTGGCTTTCATCGCCTTGATGGCCGTCCTCGGCTGGGCGGCGGGCTATCTCTTGGTCGGCGGGATCAGCGAGGGGGCGACCACGCCAGAGGAGATCGCCCAGGAAGCGGCCGCCCAGACCATCCTCGGCGGGTTCATCAGCGGGATTTTCGTGATTCTCGCGCTGATCGGCACGGGCGTCAGCTACTGGTTCTCCGACCAGATCATTTCGAAGATGGTCAACGCGCGCCCGGCCAACCCCGGCGTCTACATCGAGAAGTACTTCATCGACACCGTCGAGGGCCTGGTGCTGGCCTGCGGCCTGCCCGCGATCCCCAAGGCCTACATCATCGACAGCCCGGCCCTGAACGCCTTCGCCACCGGCCGCGATCCCCAGCACAGCCTGATCGCCGTAACCACCGGCCTGCTGGAGCAGCTCGACCGCCAAGAGCTGGAGGGCGTGATCGCCCACGAGATGAGCCATATCTACAACCGCGACATCCTGCTGATGGGCGTGGCGGCGGTACTGGTCGGCGGTATCTCGATGTTCAGCCACTTCATGCTGCGCCTGCTGTTCTGGGGCGGGGGCGGCGACCGCCGTGACAGCAAGGGCGGCGGCTGCGGCGTGATTGGGCTGGTCGTGGCGCTGGTGTTTCTGATCCTCGCGCCGATCTTCGCCAACCTCTTGAACATGCTGCTCAGCCGCAAACGCGAGTTTCTGGCCGACGCCACGGCGGTGCAGTTGACGCGCAACCCCGAGGGGCTGATGAGCGCGCTGAACAAGATCAGCAATAGCCCCGAGAAAATGCCGTTCGTCGAGAAGGAGCTGTCCGCGCTGTTCATCGACCACCCGCAGAAGCACAAGCCCACGCGCGGGTTCTGGGCCAACGCGCTGTCCACCCACCCGCCGGTGGAGGACCGCGTCCAGGCGCTGAAATATATGTGATCAGCGTAAGCGGTAAGCGTAAGCCGTAAGAAACGTAGTCCCGCCGATGGCGGGACTTTGCACCCTGTGTTGATCATGGCTCAGCTGTAGGGGCGGCACTTGTGCCGCCCGTTTAGGCCAAAGTGGGGAGCGCGGGCGCCCTCGCCCGCATGCTGAGATCAGCTAGTGATGGGCGGCAGCTATTTCGTTTCTCCAAAGACTAAGCGCCTGTAGCTTGAATACTCCCAGCTATCGGCGCGTGAGACCAGTCCGGCTTTGACCGGGTTGTTGTGAATGTACTCGATGGCTGAATGCAGGTGGTCGTCGTCCCGGATCATGCGATCGAAGTAATCAGGTTGCCAAAACCGGCCTTTGCGACCGAGAAACTTGTTGGCCCGATGTGCCGTAAAAGACTTCCAGCCATGGACGATCTTCGCCAGCGGCCAGCCTTCGCACTGTGAGGCAACAACGTGTACATGGTTCGGCATGATAACCCAGGCCAATAAGATGTATTTCTCATTGTCGGATCGCAGCAAGGTTGCTTGCATGGCATCGGCGATCTCCGGCAAGCGCAGATTGCACTCGCCATTGCCGTTGTCCAGGTATTCCTCAATTGAGTTAAGGTAATCGGGATCGGTTGTCGATTTCGATTGCGCTTTCAGCTTGGCCAGTACTTCATTTGGTAATGAATCGAACAGGCGAAACGTGATCATGTGTGTCAGCCCTGGCTGATCCAGATGAGGCAGGTAACCGCGAGTATAGAAATCCTTGTGCTTGCGTGAGTTATCTATGTCAGTCACTGATTGAGATTATAACTACATGCGGGCGAGGGTGCCCGTGCTCTTTCCGCGCTACTTGGGGCTAATCTGCGCTAAACCGGCGCAGATCCACTTGACAGCGGCGGTGCTCTCGATATAATTTCTCGTTAGCAGTCTTTGGGCGAGACTGCTAGCAGACCAAAATAATGTCTGCTGGGCGGGGTAATTACCTCCGCGGGGCGAAGGCAAACCTTCCATTCTGCGAGCTTTGCCGTTGTCCCGGGCTCGCCCAGAGCGGGAAAAAACTAGATCACGACGTTGGAGGATCGAAGTATGGCAAAGGCGAAAGCAAGTTTCGCGTACCGTCCGGCCCCCGGGCGGTTGATCGTCAAGTCGCTCGAAACGACCGAGAAGACGGAGAGCGGCCTCTACCTGCCCGAGAGCGCCAAGGAGCGCCCGCAGTTGGGCAAGGTCGTCGCCTACACGGTGTCGCGCCGCGACGACGGCAAGAGCAATGAGCCGTTGTGCGAGATCGGCGATACGATCTTCCACAGCAAGTACGGTGGTACCGAAGTCAAGATCGACGGCGACGAGTACCTGATCCTGCGCGAGGACGACATTCTCGCGGTCCAGGCCTAACCCAACTCAGAAGGATATAGGAGACAAAGATGGCAAAGCAGATTATTTTCTCGGAGGAAGCCCGTAACAAATTGCTGGCGGGCGTGGACAAGGTCGCCAACGCGGTCAAGGTAACGCTGGGCCCGCGCGGCCGCAACGTCGTCCTGGAGAAGAAGTGGGGCAGCCCGACGATCACCAACGACGGCGTGACCATCGCCAAGGAGATCGAGCTCAGCGACAACCTGGAGAACATGGGCGCGCAGCTCGTCAAGGAAGTCGCCTCCAAGACCAACGACATCGCCGGTGACGGCACCACCACGGCGACGATCATCGCCCAGGGCCTGATCCGCGAGGGCGTGCGCAACGTCGCCGCCGGCGCCAACCCGATGGCGATCAAGCGCGGCATGATGATGGCCTGCGACATGGTCGTCGAGCACCTGAAGAAGAACGCGATCAGCATCAAGACCGACAAGAAGGCGATCGCCAACGTCGCCGCGATCTCCGGCAACAACGATAAGGAGATCGGCGACAACATCGCCGCCGCGATGGACGCCGTGGGCAAGGACGGCGTGATTACCGTCGAGGAGAGCAAGACGGCCGAGACCAAGATCGAGCTGGTGGAAGGCATGCAGTTCGACCGCGGCTACATCAGCCCGTACTTCGTCACCGACCGCGAGGCGATGGAATGCAGCCTCGAGGACCCGTACATCCTCCTCTGGGAGAAGAAGATCAGCGCGGCCCAGGACCTCGTGCCGCTGCTGGAGAAAGTGCTCAAGAGCGGCCGCAGCCTGGTGGTGCTGGCCGAGGACGTCGAGGGCGAGGCGCTGGCGACTTTAGTGGTCAACCACCTGCGCGGCGCGCTGAAGGTCGTCGCGGTCAAGGCGCCGGGTTACGGCGACCGCCGCAAGGCGATGATGGAGGACATCGCGATCCTGACCGGCGGCAAGTTCTTCACCGAGGACCTGGGCGTCAAGATGGAAAGCATCGACATCCGCGAGCTGGGCACCTGCAAGACCTTCAAGGTCGACAAGGAAAACACCGTCATCATCGAGGGCAAGGGCACCAAGCAGGCAATCCAGGGCCGGATCAAGCAGATCCGCGCCGAGATCGACAAGTCCACCTCCGACTGGGACAAGGAAAAGCTGCAGGAGCGCCTGGCCAAGCTGCACGGCGGCGTGGCGGTCCTGAAGGTCGGCGCGGCCACCGAGACCGAGCTCAAAGAGAAGAAGCACCGCTATGAGGACGCGCTGTCCGCGACCCGCGCGGCCGTCGAGGAA
The DNA here is from genome assembly GCA_016932385.1 of bacterium. Taxonomy (GTDB): domain Bacteria; phylum 4484-113; class 4484-113; order 4484-113; family JAFGCY01; genus JAFGCY01. The sequence goes on from JAFGCY010000004.1 coordinate 56,006, forward strand.
GGCATCGTGCCGGGCGGCGGCGTGGCCCTGCTGCGCGCCAGCGAAGCGATCGACTTCAAGGTCTTCAAGGACGACACCGAGGGCGAGATCGGCGCGATGATCCTAAAGCGCGCCCTGATCGACCCGGCCAAGCAGATCGCCAGCAACTCCGGCGAGGAAGGCAGCGTCATCGTCCGCGACATCGTCGACAACAAAAAGGACTTCAACTACGGCTTCAACGCCGCGACCCACAAGTTCGAGGACCTCGTCAAGGCCGGCATCATCGACCCGGTCAAGGTCACCAGAAGTGCCGTCGAGCACGCCACGAGCATCGCCAGCATGCTGCTGACGACCGAGGCGATCGTCGCCGACATCCCCGAAGAGAAGAAGCCGGATGCCGGCGCCGGCGCCGGCGCGGGCATGGGCGGCATGGGCGGCGGCATGGACTTCTAGTCCACCGGCCAACCAAGCAGTTAACCAGGGGCGGAGCTACTCCGCCCCTTTTTTCCGCCGGGATTGTCCCCTTGTTTTACGCCGTAAGTGTTGTATTCAAAGGATTCGACTAGCTGTTACAATCCCCTGGAGAGTTCAAACCGGGGACGAAAATGCACCTGCGGAAAACCTTGATGGCAGTTCCGATATCAAAGCTGAATACGTCGTTTGTAGCTTGCGGTGGCCAGGAGTTATCCCCTCCTGGGACTTCACCGGAGGCGCTGTTCCCGAAGCAACGGCTGACCGCGACCTGCTGCTAAATCAGGGTTCCGTTACCTTGGCCAGGCACCTGGTGCCTAGCCAACTAGGTTGAGTTCAGAAACCCCACCGCGAACTCAACCGCGGGGCGGAGTTACTCCGCCCCTTTTTTTCGCTAGGTTCCAACAGGATTCGAGAATCAACTTGTCTTGAATTATTGATATTCAATATGGTTTCGCAATACATGCTTATATTCTTATAATAATCAAGTTCTATGTTATAATATAATCATCACTGTTTAGAGGTATGAAACATGACCGCACTGGGTGGGCTGATTGGCTTTATCGTACATGCTCTACTGATCTGGTGGGGCGCCAAGATCGCCAAGATCGAGCAGGCCAGCTTCATCATGAGCCTGGTGGTGGCGCTGGCCAGTTACGTCGTGATGCTGGTACTGACCTTGTTGCTGTTCCCGCTGTGGTTCGTGCCGGTGCTCAATTCGCTGTTATCGGCGGCGGTACTGCTCGTGGGCACGTCGGTGGCGGCTAAGTTCCTGTTCAACTGCAAGTGGGAGCCGGCCTGGACGATCGCTTTCGTCGTGGCGGTGGTCAACCTGATCCTGGGGCTGATATTTTAGGTGGAGCCAGCTTATTGCTTGCTGCGTAAGCGCAGATCAGGGGTTCTTTGCCTTGGCTAACAAGTTAAAGTGGAAAGTAAAAAGTCAAAGGGCTTCTATTCACTTTCCACTTTTGCTTTCTACTTTCACTGACCAAGCGGCTGGTGCCGGTTTGTAGCAGCTGCCGTCTTAAAACGGTAGACTTAGATATCGCTTTTTGGGGTGGACAAGTGTTTTTCGGAATAATCGGCTTGCTGATCTGGGCAGCGGAGGTGCTGGTCGGCGCCGGTCTGGTCGTGGGCTGCATTCGCGGCCTGCTGACCCAGGCCGATGTGTATGACGTGTACTCTTCGCGCTGGATGAATTCGGTCCAGGTGCTGGGGATCTTCCTGGGCCTGCTGCTGTTGGGACATGCCTTCGGCCTGATCCGCATTCCCCTGCCGGGGCCGCTCTGCGGCGGTTGATGAATCCCGCGTCCCGGGTTGGACGACAACCAGTATGATTAGCTCATGATTTCCGTGCTTGGTGCGTTTGACGGTCTACTCATGAGCCTGATGTATCTGGCGATCACCTCCGGGTTTGCCTTGCTCATCCTCGGGTGGAAGCAGGCCGCCGGCCGTGCCGCCGAAACCGACCAGCAGGCCGCCCGTAATCTCAAAGCGGTGGGAGCCTTCAACATCGTGATGGGTTCGATCCTCCTGATCGCCGGCCTGTGGCTGCTGTTGGAACCGCCCGACTGGTGGGCGGGCCCGCGTTATTAATACGCGCCTTTGCGGCTGAGCACGGCGGGAATGGTGCGGAGCAGGATCAGCAGGTCCAGTCCCAGTGACCAGTTGTTGATGTAGTACAGGTCGAAGTCCACGCGCTCCTGATACGTTGTATCGCTACGCCCGCTGACCTGCCAGAGCCCGGTCAGGCCCGGCGGGACGGTTAGCAAGAGCCGTCCCCAGGGGCCGTATTTGGCGACCTCGTCCTCGACGATCGGCCGCGGGCCGACCAGGCTCAGATCGCCCTTGAGGATGTTGATCAGCTGCGGCAGCTCGTCCAGGCTCAGCTTGCGCAGCAGCCGGCCGAAGGCCGTGATCCGCGGGTCGTTTTTCAGCTTGTACTTGTCGTCGAACTCCGCCAGGTCCACCGAGATCTTGTGCGCGTCCTTGACCATCGAGCGGAACTTGAGCAGGCGGAAGGTGCGGCCGAACAGCCCCAGCCGCTTGTGGCTGAAGAACACGGGACCGGGCATCGTCAGGCCGATGCCCAGCAGGCAGACCAGCCAGAACGGCGAGGTCAGCGCGAACAGCACCAGCGCGCCGATGATGTCGACCGCGCGCTTGATGCGGCGCATCACCGCCAGGTCGGCGCTGCTCTTCACCGCCAGGGTCGGGATGCCCTCCATCGTCGCGACGCTGACGCCGGCGGTGCTGATCGCGTCGCCCGCCGGCAGGATGTAGACGTCCAGCGCCGACGGGTTCTCGGGCAGGGCCAGCAGGAGCGCCTGGGCCTGGGCGTCGTCGCAGAACACTACGTCGATGTCCGCCGGGTTGAAAGCCGCGGCGTGGTCAAAGGCGCCCGCCAGGTCGAAGCGCGTCGAGCTGGCCGCCAGCTTGCGCCGCAGGTAGTCGGCCACCGGCGAGTTGCCGATCACCGCCGCGCGCGGGCGGCGGAGCAGGAAGCAGCGGGCCAGCCAGCGGTAGCCGGCCAGCCAGAACCAGGCCAGCGCGATGCCGATCAACAGCGCCAGCCGGCTGTCGGGCAGGCCGCGCACGGCGAACGTCAGGATGATCGTCGCCACCAGGCCCTCGGCCACGGCGTGCGTCAGCGCGCCCAGCTCGGCGCCGAACGCCTGCTTGAGCCGCGCGTAGTACAGGCCGTGGAGCGCGATGATCAACAGCCAGAGCGGCAGTGACAGCGCGGTCAGCACCAGCCAGTCGTTCAGGGGGATCGCGCCGAGGGGCGCGCCGATCCAGCCGCTGGTAAAGCGGATGCCATAGGCGGCCAGGAAAGCGATCTCGATGATCAGCCCGTCGACAACCAAATACCACCAGGAAACCCCGCGAACCATGAGCTTATTGTAGCGAACCGCGCGCCCGCGGCGACAGCCGTCCGGCCGTCTCAACTGCTTTGCTATAATGAGCGACGCGGGGCACGGCGCCCGCATTGCTTAGTTAGGTGAGGAGAGGTTATGGGCGATTTCTACAGAACCAACTACTTCTTCATCCGGCGGCTGCACAGCTTGCTCGGGATCATTCCGGTGGGTGCGTTCTTCTTGGTGCACATGTTCTTGAACAGCCGCGCCATGCAGTCGCAGGAGGCCTACCAGTGGGTGCCGAACACGCTGGGCCAGGTACCGTACATCTGGGCGATCGAGATTCTCTTTATCTTGTTGCCGATCCTGTTCCACGGCATCCTGGGCCTGTTCATTATCTATTGGGGCGACATCAACGCCCACAAGCCGGCGCTGAGTTGGTACGAAAACTGGGCCTACGTCTTCCAGCGCATCACCGGCCTGTTGGTGTTCATCTTGCTGATCTTCCACCTGCTCCAGACCTACATGGTCAAGGTGGGCGCGGAACTCGCCGGCGGGCACTTCTGGATCTTCAACACGATGCAGGACCTGTTCGCCAACCCGGTCTGGATCTGGGTCTACGCGATCTTCGTGTTGCTGGCGGCCTACCACTTCGGCAACGGCATTTTCAACTTCCTCTACAAGTGGGGGATCACCAGCTCCAAGCTGAGCCAGCGCTGGGCGATCGCCGGCGGGCTGGCGATCGCGCTGCTTGGGGTCGTGCTGGGCTTCTCCTCACTGTGGGGACTGGCCTTCTCCGACCACGCCCAGGTGGCGCAAGACACTACGAGCACCACGTTTACCTCGGAATCTCAGCATCACTAGCCGGCCCGCCCCCGGGTGTCCGGCCGGACCTTGAACCGAGCATACGCACGCAAGCATTGAAAGGATGATGACATGGCAGAAAAGCGAATCATAATCGTCGGCGGCGGATTGGCCGGGCTGATGACGGCGGTCACGGCCTGCGAGCAGGGCGCCAGCGTGGACCTGATCAGCTACGTCGCGGTGCGCCGCAGCCACAGCGTCTGCGCCCAGGGCGGCATCAACGGCGCCGTCAACACGATGGGCGAGGGTGACAGCCCGGAGTTCCATTTCGACGACACCGTTTACGGCGGCGACTTCCTCGCCAACCAGCCGATGGTGCGCGACATGTGCTACGACGCGCCGAAGATGATCTACCTGCTCGACCGGATGGGGGTGACCTTCAACCGCACCGCCGAGGGCCTGTTGGACTTCCGCCGCTTCGGCGGCACGCTGTTCAACCGCACCGCCTTCGCCGGCGCGACCACCGGCCAGCAGCTGATCTACGCGCTCGACGAGCAGGTCCGCCGCTACGAGTCGCTGGGCAAGGTGCGCAAGTTCGAGCACCACTCGTTCCAGGGACTCGTGCTCGATGAAGCCGGCAACTGCCGCGGCATCACGCTGACCGACACGCAGACGATGCGGACCGAAGCGCTTCTCGCCGACGCGGTGGCGATGTGCACCGGCGGCATCGGCCTGCTTTACGCCAAGCACACCAACAGCGTTGTCTGCACCGCGTCCGCCGCCAGCCGCTGCTACCAGCAGGGCGTCTGGTACGCCAACGGCGAGTTCATCCAGATCCACCCGACGGCGATCCCCGGCACCGACAAGTGCCGCCTGATCAGCGAGAGCGTGCGCGGCGAGGGCGGGCGCGTCTGGGTGCCCAAGGACCCGGCCGACCAGCGCCAGGGCGTGGACATCCCGCCCGAGGAGCGCTGGTACTTCCTGGAGGAGCGCTATCCCGCCTACGGCAACCTGGTGCCGCGCGACATCGCCAGCCGCGAGCTGTTCGACGTCTGCGTCAACGAGAAGATGGGCGTCGGCGGCGGCTGGATGGTCTACCTCGACGTCAGCCACCTCGACGACAACTTCCTCAGGGCACGGCTGGGCGGCGTGCTGGAGATCTACGAGAAGTTCATGGGCGAGGACCCCTACCACCAACCGATGAAGGTCTTCCCGGCGATGCACTACACGATGGGCGGGCTGTACATCGGCTACGGCAAGGAGACGAACAAACAGGGCGAGCTGCCCGCGGGCTGGGACCAGTACAAGCACATGAGCAACATCCCCGGCCTGTTCGTCGGCGGCGAGGCGGACTTCCAGTACCACGGCGCCAACCGGCTGGGAGCCAACAGCCTGCTGTCCTGCCTCTGGGCCGGGCGCGTGATCGGCCCCGAGGCCGTCAAGTACCTGGAAAACACCAAGCTGCCCGACCTGCCGGAAGCCACGGCGGCCAAGTTCGTCAAGGAGCAGGACCAGGCCTTCGATTCCGTGCGCGCGATGAACGGCAAGGTCAACCCGCACCAGCTGCAGCAGGAGCTGGTCGACAACATGACGCTGTACTGCAGCGTAGTGCGCAAGAACGACGAGTTGACCAAGCTCGACGCGCTGATCGACGACCTGTTGGACCGCTGGGGCAACTGCGAGTTGTCCGACAAGGCGGTCAACGCCAACCAGGAGATGATCTTCATCCGCGAGTTGAAGGACCGGCTGCTGTTGGCCAAGGTGATCGTCCAGGGCGCGCTCAACCGCAACGAAAGCCGCGGCGCGCATTTCAAGCCGGACTATCCCGAGCGCAACGATGCGGATTGGCTGAAGAGCACGATCGCCCAGTTCGACGGCGACCGCAGCCCGATCTTCAGTTTCGAGGACGTGGATTATTCGCTGATCAAGCCGCGGCTCAGAAGTTACAAGACGGCCAGCCACGGCGGCCAGGAAGCCCAGGAGCAGTAAGGAATGGATGCTGACGAAAAACCTTCTGTGCTAGAGCAAGAAGTAGCACAACGAGCAGGTGAGATTTATACCGACTCCTATCCGATCTCTATAGGAGAGGTAATCAGCATCTATAAAGATGAAGAATTGGAAATTCACCCCAGTTTCCAGCGCTTCTTTCGCTGGGATGCTGAGCAAAAGTCTAAGTTCATTGAATCTCTCTTATTAGGAATACCTATACCTCCGATTTTTGTATCTCAGCAACAAAGCGGAGTATGGGATGTTGTTGATGGTGTGCAGCGGCTTTCGACGATATTTGAATTCGTCGGAATTCTAAAAGACGAAAACGGTCAACTCAAACCACCATTAGTATTACTGCCGACTAGGTACTTACCGAACTTGGGCGGAGTAATTTGGGAAACTCAAGAGAATGATGAGCATACGACAGCTCTACCGTCAGGATTAAGGATCGATTTCAAGAGGAAGAAGCTGGATTTTAATATCATAAAGAAAGAAAGTGATCAAGCAGCTAAGTACGATCTATTTCAAAGAATTAACAGCCTAGGTTCGAGGTTGTCCGACCAAGAAATTCGTAATTGCCTGTTAATCATGGTGAACAAAGACTTTTATGAATGGTTTGCGACCCTGGCAGAAAATGATTATTTCAAGCAGTGTACTGCCATCTTGAATGACAGACTGACTCAAGAAAGATTTGATATGGACCTTGCTGCTCGTTTCATAGCGTTTAGTATCGTAGACTTCAATACTCTGACCGGCAGCTTCGATGTAAACGACACTGTATCTGATACTATGACCGACCTAGCATCTACTCCAAAAGAGTGGGATTCAGCGCGAGCTGTTTTTGAGAAGTGCTTCCAAATAATACACGACGCAGATCCAGAATATAATTTCCGACGATACGAGCAAGAAAAAGATCGCTATGTTGGTCCACTACTAGTTTCCGCATATGAGTGCGTGGCTATTGGACTGGCAAGAGCTCTATCTGTTAATCCACAGCTTAGCAGAGATATAATAATAGAGAGGATTCGATCCTTAGTTAAACAAATGTGGGATGCTGCGGATTTCCGAGATAATATTGGTGCAGGAGTGAGGGCTTCAACTAGAATCCCACGTATTACAGAATTTGGGAAGAACCACATACTAAATGAAAATTAGAACTATTGAGGAGTTGCAAGATGCTCTTGACAGAGAATTCGCGTGGCGGCGAAGAGAATTGACGTTCGTAAGGAGCCAAATTAAAGATGTAGAGAGTGTTCAGCAAAACATGCTAAGGCGTGCTGGTGTTGCTCTGCTCTATGCGCATTGGGAGGGATTCATTAAAGCTGCTGCAACATATTATGTCTGTCATCTCAAATCTAAGCGACTAAGGAATACAGAAATAATCAATTGCCTTCAAGCAGTTTCTCTCAAAGGCGCATTACACAATTATATAGAAACAAAAACTCCAAGAGATTATATAGCTGCCTTTTCTCAGCTAATTGCAAGTTTGGGTGATCGGTCTACAATTGAAGAACAAAAGGTGATACCAAATACATCCAACCTGAATTCAGATCAATTTCTTGATATTGTTTGCGCTTTAGGTTTTGACGTAAATCGATTCAGCCTTAAAGGAACATACATAGATAAAGAGCTTTTGGCAGTCAGGAACAGCATTGCGCACGGTGAAGATAGCTATCCTAAATATGAAGATTACAAGAGATTACATGAGACAGTAAGTAGTTTGCTAGAGAAATTCAAAGATGAAGTAATGCTATGCGCAACTGAGAGTAAATACTTGAAGCTTCCAGTGGCGCAACAAACGTTTTAGAAGTTACAGTGATTGATTCTGGAGCGAGACATGGCAGAGCAGAAAACCGTACATCTGAAGATCCGCCGGCAGGACGGGCCGCTGAAGCCGCGCTACTGGCAGGAGTTCAACGTGCCCTACCAGCCGGGGATGAACGTCATCACCTGCTTAGAGGAAATCCGCAAGAACCCGGTCACGGCGCAGGGCAAGCCCGTGGCGCCGGTGGTCTGGGAATGCAGCTGCCTCGAGGAAGTCTGCGGCGCCTGCTCGATGCGCATCAACGGCACGCCGCAGCAGAGCTGCTCGGCCCTGATCGACAACATCGGCCGCGCGCTGACGCTGGAGCCGCTCGACACCTTCCCGGTCGTGCGCGACCTGATCGTCGACCGCGACGTGATGTTTAGAAACCTGATCCGCGTCCAGGCCTGGGTGCCGGTGGACGGCACGCACGACCTCGGCCCCGGCCCGCGCCAGATCGCCAAGGAGCAGTCCTGGATGTATGTGCTCAGCCGCTGCATGACCTGCGGCTGCTGCACCGACGCCTGCCCGCAGGTCAACGACCGCCACGAGTTCGTCGGGCCGGCGATCTTAAGCCAGGTGCGCCTGTTCAACGCGCACCCGACCGGCAAGATGCAGCGCCACGACCGCTTCGAGGCGATCATGGGCCCCGGCGGCATCGTCGAATGCGGCAACGCCCAGAACTGCGTGAAGGTCTGCCCCAAGGAGATCCCGCTGACGCAGTCGATCAGCGAACTGGGCCGCGACACGCTGGCCTACGGCATCAAGCGCTTCTTCACCAAACCGGACGTGGAGATGTAGCCGGGCCGAAGTCGTCCAGCGCTTACACGCGATCTGGCCAACGTGCAGTAACTCCAGTTCAGTAATAGGCTACATAGTGCAGTTGCGTTTCGTGCTCCTCGCCCTGCAGGTCATGACAGGCGGGATAGACAAAGGCCGGCCGGCCGGCCACCCCCGCGAAGGGCCGTCCCTCGACGTAAGGATAGTCCCCGGGGTAGAACGGCACGGTCGACGGAAATCCCCACAGCCTACCTTGGCTGTCGTTGGCCGCAAGCAGTTTCACCTGATCGTCGATCCGATCGCCGTACAGCACCATCGGACGGCCATCCACGATGGCTGCATGACTGTGGCGGCCCGCTGCTGTGGCGAGCACCACCGGCTCGCCCCAGCTCGAACCGCTAGCATCCAGCGCCCGGCGGTACTTCAGCGTAGATTGCAGCTCCTCGTAGTATACGGCCGCCGGAATTCCATCGGTGTCGAGCAGCCAGAATACGTCGTCGACCCGTTCGAGGTGATCCACGAGTGAGGGCTCCTGCCAGGTACCGTTTACCGGCTCCAGCGCCAGATTGTAAAGAATGTCCTCGCTGTTCTCGCGGCGGAGAAACGCCAGTTTACCGTTGACTGCAGCGTATGAGATTGTACCCAACAGCGACATGCTGATCGGGCTGTATTCAGCAGGCCATGACGAACCAGTAGCATTGCGCGCCTGGACAAAAACATCAGTCCCTTCACCACCGGGGTAGCCATAGCCAATGATGACCGGCAAGCCCTCGACAACAAAGAACGCGCGGATGACATCGAGCCGCGTGCCTTCCCATTCCTCCGGGCCGTTTGTGCGATGGTTGCTGATCACTTCCCAGATTGGCCACGCTGCTCCGTTGGGATCCCCCGCTCGCGTGTAGATTGTCCAGTACTCCCATCGGTAAGGTGCCGGCGGGGAAACGTACTCCAAGTCACGCTCAATCAATAAAGCAGGCCGGCCATCGACGACGAGTGCACGGCCGGTACCTGATGAACCCGGCACGGATTGCGGAGCTGGCCAGGTCTCGCCGTGCTCGTCAGCGGCGCGCAGGTACGCTGAGGTGTAGTAGCTCCCGATGTCAGGATCGTATTCATCCAGCAGCCGCGCATACATCAGCGCTGGCCGGCCCTCGACTTCCAGCAGCTGAGGGTCTTTGATGCCCCAGTAGTAATTCGGATAGTTGAAATAAAAGTCGAACTTGAAATCGGCAACGTTGTCGTGCCAGGTGGCGCTTTCCGTCACAGTGACAACCACGACGGCGGTGTCCGTCATTCCATCGCCGTCAGTCACCCGCACCGTGCAGCCGTACTCCCCCGCCGCGTAGTAGTAGAAGTCCACGCTCTCCGCGCCATGGCTGTCGTACTCATACACCCCGTCGCCGTCGAAGTCCCACTCGTACTTCACGATCTCGCCGTCGGGATCATCGCTCGCCGACGCGTCCCAGACGATGTGCGCCGGCGTCGCCGTTTCGCCCGTCGGCGCCAGCGCCGCCTCCGGCGCCTGGTCCGGCGGCAGCGTCACATGTACGCCGTTGCTCGCCGCCCCCTCCTCGTCGCCGTCGTAGGGCCGCAACCAGTAATACTGCTCCGCCTGCGTCGGCACCACCTGGCGGTTGAACTGCAGCCGCCCGGTGCCCGCGTCCCCCTGGCTGAACGCCACCTCCGCCACCAGCGCCGCCCCCACCCCGTTGGGGCTGTCCGGCGTCGCCGGCTGCGCCGCTTCCTCCGTCGCCACGTAGATCCGGTAGCCCGCGACGCGGCGCCCGAAGTTCTGCCCGACCGGCGTGATGTCGCCGATGCCGATCAGCCCGTCCGCGTTCCCGTCGATCGCCGCGCCGCGGCTCTCCTCGGGAAACGGCTCGCCCGCGCCGCCGGGGCTCTCCTCCCCGAAGTGCATACCGAGCGGCGTCAGGTCGCTGACCCCGACCACGCCGTTCTGGTCGTAGTCGCCCGCGTTCGTATACAGCCAGCGCAACGTCGAGGTCGGCTCGAAGTAGTACAGCACCGCCGCGCCCGCCTCACCCGCGGGCGGCGTGCTGGCGGCCCGCGCGTCCGTGCCGCATTCCGCCCGCACCCGCGCCAGCTCGTCCGCCAGTTGCGCCCAGACCGCCTCGTCCACCCCCGCCGGCGCCACGGCATCCGCGCCGCCCGCCCCGGCCAGCCGGCTGCCCACCCCGCCGCAGCCGATCAGGCTCAGCAGCACAATCGCAACGCAGCAAGCAGCCACCATGCGTTTTGGTAATATCACTCCCATCAGGTCCTCCTCCGCCGGTAAATCGCTTTGCCAGCCGGAAACAGCTATAAAAACCAATGCAACCCGTTATCCTGTCCAGTTTTGTATAACACACCAGGCACCCAACCACAACGCCCAATCCGACCTATGCCCCCTACCCGGTGCGATAATCTTTCGCGAAGAAATATATGGATAGCAACAACCTTTTGCCGCTCGAATGCGTCTATATCGGTAACGGTAATTAGGGAATGACGGGCCCCCGGCCCCAGTGGAGTGCACATGGCCGCCAGAATGTATCTACTCGCCGCAGTATCGGCGTTGTTTGTGTTGCTTACCGCCACCATCGCCCAGGCGGCGGTGGACGCGGCGATGCTTCGTGATCCCGACGTCAGTCAAAGCCACATTGTCTTTGTCTACGACAACGACGTCTGGATGGTGCCCAAGGAGGGCGGCGTCGCCAGTCCGTTCAGTTCGCCGCCCGGCCAGGAGCTGCGGCCCAAGTTCAGCCCCGACGGCCAAACCGTGGCCTACAGCGCCAACTACGACGGCAGCCTGGACGTCTTTACGATGCCCGTCGGCGGCGGCACACCCCAGCAGCTGGCTTACCACCCGTTCAACGACATGGTGATCGACTACACGCCGGACGGCCGCGTGGTGTTCATGAGCTGGCGCGCGTCCGATTACCCAGCGGCGCAACTGTATTACGCCGATCCCGCGGGTGGACTGCCGGAAAAGCTGCCGATGGCCTATGCCTTCTTCGCCTCGTTCAGCGACGACGGCCAGACCGTGGCCTTCGCGCCCTGGACCCGCGAGTGGGACACCTGGAACCGCTACCAGGGGGGGACGGCCACCGACCTGTGGTTGATGAACCTGGGCACGCTGGAGGCTGAACGGATCACGGATTTCCCCGGCACCGATGACATGCCGATGTTCCACGGCGACTGGGTGTATTACCTGTCCGACGGCGGCCCGGCCCACCGCCGCAATATCTGGCGTTACAACATCGACAGCCGCGAGCGCGAGCAGGTCACGCACTTCACCGATTACGAGGTGAAGTTCCCGTCGATCGGGCCCGCGGAGATCGTCTTCGAATACGACGGCTCGCTCTACCTGCTCAGCCTGGACGACCACTCCACGCATAAGGTGGAAGTGACGATCCCCGGCGATCATCCCAACGTGCGCCCGCAATTGACCAATGTCAGCGATTACATCTTCGATGTGGGCCTCTCCCCCCAAGCCAAGCGCCTGGCGCTCTGCGCGCGCGGCGATATCTGGACCGCGCCGGTCGAGGATGGCTTCAAGCGCAACCTGACCAGAAGCGACGGCGTCGCCGAGCGCAATCCGTCCTGGTCACCGGACGGTAAATGGATCGCTTATTTCAGCGACGAGTCCGGCGAGTACCAATTGTGCATCCGGCCCGGCGACGGCAGCGGCGAACCGCGCCAGCTGACCAATCATAATAAAGGCTTCTATCTCAACCCGACCTGGTCGCCCGACTCCCAAAAGATCGCCTACTCGGACCAGACGGGATCCTACTGGATCTGCCTGATCGACACGGAGGAAAACGTCTTCGTCGGCAAGGACCCTTGGGCCAACGACGGCATCGTGGTTGCCTGGGCCCCCGACAGCAACTGGCTGGCGTATGTGACCTTCGAGGAACAGACCGGGAATGGCATCATCAACCTGTACGATCTGGAAAACCGCACCGCCCACCAAGTCACCTCGGGCATGTTCAGCAGTTATGACCCGACCTTCGACCTGGGCGGCGATTTTCTGTACTTCGTGACGGACCGCGCCTTCCAGCCAGTCTTCTCCAACGTCGCCGACTGGGGTGAGTTCTATTTTGTTAATACGGCGATCCTCGCCTGCGCGCCCCTTCGGGCCGACGTCGAGTGGCCGTTTGCCCCCAAGAACGACGAAGAGGAAGTCAAGGACGACTCGCCGGACGAAGATGCGGCCGATGCTGGTGCCGCCGCCGCGGACACCGCGGCGGATCAGCCGGAGGTTGCGGCTGCGGACGAGGACGCCGACGCCGAAGTCACGGACGCCGGTGATGAGGAGACCGCGGACGAAACCGGCGAGGAAGAGGAGAAGGAGCCCGAGCGCATCGAGATCGAGGTCGAAACGCTGGAGGCGAGGACCCGCCGGTTGCCGATCGAGGCCAGCAATTTCCTGAAGCTGCGGGGCGGCGAGCGCAAGCTGTTCTACCTGGACTACGGCCCCGACGGCGTCGATACCGAGAGCACGCTGATGATGTTCGACCTGGAGGAAAAGGAGGCAGCGCCGGTCCTGGACGGTGTTTACGGCTATGCACTTACGCCCGACGCGTCGCAGATGCTGGTGCTGACTCAGGGGCAGTTTTTCGTAACCGCTGCCGCTCCTGGCGCGGCGCTCGAGGCACCGGTTGACACCAGTGGCATGCTGGCCCAGATCGACCCGCGCGCGGAATGGCGGCAGATCGTCACCGACGCCTGGCGCATCTACCGCGACTACTTCTACGATCCCCACATGCACGGCGTGGACTGGGACGCCCAGCTGGACCGCGCATTGGATCTCCTGAAACACGCCGCCAACCGCGACGACGTCAACTACGTGCTGGGCCTGATGGTCGCCGAGCTCAACGTCGGCCATGCCTACGTCTATGGATTCTCCGACGACCAGGCCGCGCGCCTGCCGGGCGGGTTGTTGGGCTGCGATTTCGAGCTGGCCCAGGATACCGAAGGCCACCGCGGCTACCGGATCGCCAAGATCTACGATACGCCGCCCTGGGAGCTGGAGATCAAGTCGCCGCTTAAGGCGCCGGATGTGAACGTACAGGCAGGCGAGTTCCTGCTGGCGGTCAACGGTATCGCGCTGGACACGGTACCTTCGCCGTATGTAGCGCTGAGGAATTGCGCCGGCAAGCCGACGAGCCTCTTGATCAGCGCGAAAGCGGTGATCGACGACACGGCGCGCGAGGTCCTGGTTGAGCCGATCTCCAGCGAATACGAGCTGCGCCATCGGACCTGGATGGAAGCCAACCGGCGGTACGTGGACGAAAAGAGCGACGGGCGGATTGGTTATATCTATGTCCGCGACACTGCCGAAGAAGGCTTTGCCGACTTCATGCGCCAGTTCATGGGCCAGTACCGGCGGGACGCGCTGATCGTCGACGAGCGCTGGAACGGCGGTGGCTGGAGCCCGCACCGGATGATCGAGCTGTTAGCCCGTAACGAGACCTGGCAGTATTGGGCGCGCCGCGACGGTGTCAGCTGGCGCACCCCGCACCAGATCTGCGCCGGCCCCAAGGCGATGCTGATCAATTATGCGGCGGGTTCGGGCGGCGATTCCTTCCCGTTCATGTTCAGAAAAGCCGGCATCGGCCCGTTGATCGGCTCGCGCACCTGGGGCGGCCTGGTCGGCCTGAGCGGCAATCCGAGCCTGATCGACGGCGGCATCTGCACCGTGCCGAGTTTCGGCCTCTATGAGGCCGACGGCACCTGGGCCGTGGAGGGCTACGGCGTGGCGCCGGATATCGAGGTGCTGGAGGATCCGGGGCTGTTGGCCCAGGGATTGGATCCCCAGTTGGACGCGGCGATCGAATACCTGCTGGACGAGCTGGAGAAGCATCCGGTCAGCGACCCGCCCAAGCCCGCCTATCCCGACCGCAGCGGCATGGGCGTCCTGGAGTCCCAGAAATAGTTGGTTGCCCGTCACAGCAGCCGAAGTGGTACTAGTTATTCGAAGATGATGACCTGCAACGGCTGGCCCGGCTGGTCGTCCATGAACTTCTCGGTCGTCGCGAACACGGCCAGGCGCCGGTCGTCCGGACTGGTCACCGCGATCAGCACCGGGTACTTGGCCTTGCGCAAGCGATGGTGGGCGCGGTATTCCGCCATGTAGCTGTAGATCTCACCGCCCTTGAGCAGCACCAGGCAGTCGTCCTTCAGCGTCGCCAGGCCCTGCACGGGCTGCCGGAAGCGCGCCACCTGCGCGATCTCGCCGCCGGGCACCGCCGGCACGCTGAGCAGCTGCCCTCCGCCGACGGGTGCGCCATACTCGTCCAGTCCGGCGCTCAGGCTGACCAGGAATTCATCGGGCGCCGCCAGCGGGTGCAGCGTCGAGCCGACCGCGCCGTCGACCTCCTGCTCGACAAGCTGAGTATTGTCGCGGTAGCAGATGATCTTGGTCTTCATGTTGCGCCCGGCGTCCGTGGTGGGATAGCACAACATCAGCGCGCCGTTGCCGGCGAGCAGGCGCCCGTACTCGCCGCGGCCCTGGAAGCGCGGGAGGTTGTGCGGGCGGCCGTTATGAATCGGGATCGATTGCAGCAGGAAGGTTCCCTCCGCATTGCCGGAGACGAGCAGGTAACACGTATCGTTGGCCACGTCCAGGGCGTAGTCGTGGATGAAGCCCGGGGCGGCGTATTCCTTCAGCCGCGCGCCGGTCTCCATGTCGACCAGACCGATGACATTGTGGAACCGATAGACGATGAGACCGGACCGGCTGGCGATCTTCAGTTCGCCGCCGTATTCGGACGACAGGTCCTGCACCAGCAGGCCGTCCAGCGGCAGGCGCATGCCCCAGGCCTTGGCCTCGGTGGCGGCGTCGCCCTGGACCTGGGCCGCCAGGTTGTAAGCCGCCAGGCGGTAGCCGTCGGGCAGCTCGTAGCCGAGTACGACGATGTTATCCTCCGCGGTGATGCAGCCCTTCGTGGCGTAGTCCAGCTCCAGCGTCCAGGCCAGCGCGCCGCTGTCCGCGGTGTAACAGGCCAGAAAGAGCCGCGGGGGACCGGCCAGGTAGTTGCGGAAACCGGCCAGGTAATCGCCGCCGCAGTAGAACACGGCGAACTCGGTGTCGACGGCCTGCTCCCACAGCTGGCTGCCGTCCGCGACCGCCAGCGCGCTGAGCGTGTCGATCGGCCAAGTGGGATAGGTCACGTCGCGGCGCTGCCGGTCGCTGGCCAGGTACAGCCGGTCGCCGTCGAACTCGAACAGCCAGGGCGCATTGCGCTGCTCGAGGGCCGTCAGCTCGTGGGCCCAGCGCGGATCGTTGGCTTCGCGCGGCACCACCGGGGCAGTGCTGATGAAGACGCTGCGGCAACCGCGCACCAGCAACGCGATGACGACGACAACCAAGATCAGGCCGATGGCGATCACGCCGGCCGCGGCCATCGTGGCCAGCTGACGGCGGCGCCGCTTCTGATACCGCTCGCGGGCCCGGCTCAGCGGGGTCGCGGGCGGTCCTGGCGGATTCATCTTCACTCCCGTGTCCCAGCGTTGGGCCGGTTCCGGCCGGCCCGGTTGACTGCCTTTATAGTACCACGCCCGGTTACTGGCGTTTATCCTGCGTTTCCAGCGCAATATGCGTCAGGCCCGCCTGGGCCGCCGCATCCAGCGCGCGGACGATGTAATCGTAATCCACGGTTTTGTCGGCGGCAATCCGCACCTGGGTTTCGGCGTCCCGGCCGGCCAAGATGTGGCTGAGGGAACCCCAGTCCGAAGGCTGGCCGTCGACCACCAAGCGGCCGTCGTGTTCAATGCTGATCATCACCGCCGGCAGGTCGGTCACGCGCGCGGCGCTGGCCTCGGGCAACGTCACCGACAGGCTGGGCGGCAGGTAGCGGCTGACCAGCATGAAGAAGATCAGCAGCAGCAGCACCACGTCGATCAACGGCGCCACGGGCAAACCGCCGCCGGAGTCTACCAGGATGGAGCGACGGGCCATTACCCGGCCTCCCCGGCCGCCGTCACGGCGCCTTCACCGCCGGCCTCGCGCGCCAGCTGGCCGGCATCCTCGGCCACGGTCCGCAGGTGGTTCTCCCAGCGGACCAGCCGGCTGCGGAAATAGCGGTAGCCCATCAGCGCGGGAATGGCGACAATCAGGCCGAAGGCGGTCGTCAGCAGCGCCTCCCAGATCCCGCCGGCCAGCACGCTCGGGTTGACCTGGCCCTGCAGGTCGGCGACCTGCTGGAACGTCTTGACCATGCCGCTGACCGTCCCAAGCAAGCCGAGCATCGGCGCGACCATCGCCACGGTATCGAGCGAGTTCAGGTAGCGCGCGCCTTCCAAGAGCTCGTGCTCCACCGCCAACTCGGCGCGCTTGAGATCCACGCGGCGGTCCTTCAGCCCGCGGGCCAGCAGCGGCGCCAACTCACCGGCCAGGCGTTCGGGCAACAGCGACGTGCCGCGCAGCACGTTCTCCAGCTCGCGGTCGGTCTGGCGCACGTGGACCAGAAAGAACGCCGCCCGGTTGAAGATCACAAACAACGCGTACACGGACAACAACACCAGCGGGTACATCGCCCAGCCGCCCTTGATCAGCCATTCCACGCCACCAATAAGTGCCAGCACAACCACTCCTGACCGCTAATACAGCGGATATTTCATGCTCATTACAAATACCCAGCTCGCGACGGATACATCACTGGGGAACGGTTTTTTCTCCGCGCGCTCGTTGAAGGCCGCGCGTGTCGCCTCCAGGGCGTCGTTGTCCAGGTTGGCGTATCCACTGGAGCGAATCACGCGTACGTCGATCAGATGGCCGTCGCGGGCCACTTCGAATTCGAAGGTCACGGTCCCCTGGCCGCCCTGCTCGGGATTGCGCGCCTGGCTGCGGATCCTCAACCGCGCCGCGTCGCCATAGGTGCCGAGCAGCTCCAGCTCGGCCGCCGTCGGCCCGGGCGGCGGGCCCGGCTCCTCGTCCTCGCCGCTGTCGCCGGTTGCGGCATCACCTTCCGCGGGCTCGTCCGCGGCCGGTTGGGCCGGGGCATCGGCGGATGGCTGGTCGGCCGTCGCCGCCGGACTCGCGGGCTGCGACTCGGGCTGCGCCGGCGGCTTGGACTCCTCAGGCTTGGGCGCGGTATCCGCCGCCGGTTTGACCGGTGTATCCTCCACCGGCTGCGGCTGCACCGGCACCGCTTCCTCCGGCACCGGCGTGACGGGCACATGCTCCGTCGAGCGCGGGGTGACAACCGGCGCGGAGGTGATCGACGTCGCTTCGTTGGCCTTGGCCGCGGATGACTGGGCCGGTACCGGTGCCTGGTCCGGCTTGGGGGCGGGCTCCGCGGTGGCTACCGCCGGCTGCGGAGTGGCCGTCGCCGGTTGCGGCTCCACCGGGGCGGGATCGGCCACCGCGGCCTGCTCCGTGGCGGCTGGCTCGGGCTCGGAAACCGCCGCGGCCGGGGCCGCCGTGGCTCCGCTGGCCGGACCGGCGCCGGCTGCGGCGCGCGGCGCATTCAGCTCGATCAGCAGTTCCGGCGGAGGTGTCACGGAAATCACGATGCCGGGCAGCAGGATGAGAATCAGCGCATGCAGCAACAGCGACCCGCCGGCCAGCCACGCATCGCGGCGGCGCTCCTGGGCGATGCGCTCCTGTCTTCTCCGTCTTAGGACCCACGCCTGCTTCATCTCATTCCCTCAGACACTATTATCCATGTCGGCGTTCGGTGTCTGTAAAGTAAAGCCCGGCGCGAAATTCCTACTGGTTAAAGGACTCGTCGTCCGGGCGGAACAGGTCCGCGGTGATGTCGAAACGCGGCATCTCGCGGGCCATCAACTCGTTGAGCGCATCAATATAGAACGGATCGATCTTGGCTTCGACCAACTCGAGCATCAGGTCTTCCTTGATTTCGTCGAAGCTGGGGCTGCTTTCGGGATAGCGCTTCTGGCACATCACGATGTGATAGTTTGCGCCCTGGATGATGTCGCTGTACTGGCCCTCGGCCAGCGCGAACGCCGCCTGCTCCAGCGGTTCGGGCAGGCCGTCGCCGAGGTGGTACATGCCCAGTTCGCCGCGCTCGGCGCGCATCTGCGGGTCCATGTTCACCTCGCCGGCGATGTCGTTGAAATTCTCGCCGGTCGACAGCCGCCGAAGCACCTCGTCCGCCTGCGCTTTGGTCGGGACCGAGATCAGGCTCAGCCAGACGCCTTCGGGCACGTGGAACAACTCGATGTTGTCGAGGAAGAAATCGTGCGCCTCGGACTCGGTGACGGTGACGTTCTGTTCGCGGCGGATTTTGTCGCGCAGCCAGGTTTCATAGGCGCTTGTCACCAGCGTGTACTCGACCAGCTGGCGCACCGCGCGCTCGCTGTAAAGCTGCTTGAATTCGTCGAAGATATCGCGGCCCATCGTGTTGTTGATGAACCCGTCGACCTCGGCGGCAGTCGGGGCCAGGCCCTGCTTGACGCCCTCCTGGTAGACCACCATCGTCTGGAAAAAGTCCAGTAGGCCGTCCTTGCCCAGGTTGCGCAGCCAGTACAGGCTGAGGTCCTCCAGTGTGTAGGTCTTCAGGTCCTTCGTCGCCACCGGTGTCTCCGGCGCCGCCAGGACCGGCCCGGCCAGGACCACCAACAGGATCGCCGCCACCAATACTCTGCGTAATAACACGGTGCACTCCTTCATCAACATCGTTATTCCTGCGCGGCGTCCAGCCGCGTCGCCAGCCAGTCCCCCAGCAGCCGGGCCACCTCGGCCTTGGCGCGCCGGCCGGCGGGAACCAGTTCCCGCTCAGCGTCCACCAGCGCGCAATTGAGGCGCGAATCACCGAAGGGCAGGTCCGCTCCCAACTCCACCGCAAGCAACATATCGACGTGCTTGGCCCGGGCTTTCTTCATTCCCCGCGCCAGCCAGTCGGTATCCTCCAGCGACACGCCGACCAGCACCTGGCCCGGCTCACGGTGGGCCGCGGCCTCCGCCAGGATATCGGGGGTTTCAACGAACTCGACCACCCAGGGCGAGCCGTCCTTCTTATGCTTGGTGTTGCGATATTCGGCCGGGCTGTAGTCGGCGACCGCCGCCAGCATGACCAGCGCCGCCGCGCCCGGCAACCGCCGCCTGAGCTCGGCCCGCAGGTCGAAGGCGGTGCGGACGGTCTCGCGGGCGCTGAGTTGGGCCTCGAGCGCGATGTCCACGTCGATGCCGGTCTCGAGCAACTCCACGCGCGCCCCGCGCCGCGCCAGCTCGCTGACCACGTTCAGGCCCAGGCGGCCGGAGCTGGCATTGGTGATAAAGCGTACGGGATCGAGATATTCGCGCGTACCGCCGGCGGTGACGATAATCCGCCGGCCCGCCAGGTCACCCGCCGGTAACGGCGCCAGCGCCGGCTCGTCCGCGTCAGGCCCAGCCGGGCGGTCCGCGCAGGCTGCCACGATCGCCGCGAAAATATCGGTAAGCTCCGCCAGGCGTCCCGCGCCCGTATCTCCGCAGGCCAGTTCGCCGGTACCGGGCGGCACCAGCAGGTGGCCGCGCCGCTGAAGGCTGTCCACGTTGGCCTGAACCGCCGGGTGGCGCCACATCCGCGCGTTCATCGCCGGCGCGATCACCACCGGCGCCTGGCAGGCTACGTAACAGGCCGTCAGCAGATTGGCGGCACTGCCGATCGCCAGTTGCGCCAAGGTGTTGGCCGTCGCGGGTACGATCGCGAAGCAATCGATTTCGCGTGTCAGTTCCAGGTGGGAATAGGTCTCGCCGCCCGCCGCGGCTGCGGCGAATTCGTCGACCGGGGCCGGCCGGTTCGTCAACGCGGCGAAGGTCAGCGGGGTGACAAACTGCGCCGCTGCCGGCGTCAGCACGACCTGGACCCGGGCACCCTCGCGGAGCAGCAGGCGGGCCAATTCGCAGGCCTTGTAGGCGGCGATTCCGCCACAGACACCCAACAATACTGACCGGCCTTCCAGCAGCATCACGCCGGCCTACTTTTCGCCGTCGTCGGAGTCGTTGGAATCTTCGAAGTCCCCGCCCAGATCGAACACATCGATATCGCCCATGTCATCCATGTCATCCTCGAATTCCTCGGGCTCGGGCTCGGGTTCCTCATCCGCCAACGCATCGCGCTCACCGAGCGGCTGGCCGAAGCCCTCCGCATCCGGGAACATGTCCGGCGCCTCCGGCTCGAGATCATCGAACTCGATATCGGGAGCAATCAGCACCTGCTGGTCCACCCGGTTCTCGGCGATGTCGTACAGCGCGATCGTCAGCGGTTTGCGCCGCATCTCGTCATCCGTGAAGGCGGCCGGGTTCAGCCGCTGCTCGCGCAGGATCTGCTTGGCCCGCCGCGTGGCCGCCAGCACCAACTCGTATTTCTGGGGGATCCGCTCCAGCAGATTCTCCAGCGCTGGATACAACAGGGAATCATCCGATTTCATGCCTTCCTCCTGCGTTTAGCAGTAAGTCGTCGACTAACGGTGTTACGCGGACCAGGCCGCGCTCGACTATTTTCATTAGGTCATGCAGCTCCCGCTGCGCCTGGGCCAGCTCGTCGTTGATGATCGCGTAATCAAAGCCGCGCATCCGCTGGAACTCCGCCACCACATTGCTTAACCGCCGCCGCAGCGAGTCGTCGCTTTCCGTGCCGCGGTCCTGGAGTCGCTGTTTCAAAGCCGCCATACTCGGCGGCAGGATGGCCACCATCGGGATCTCGGGCCGCAGGGCCCGAATGCTCAGGCAGCCGACCGTGTCCACCTCGATCAGCAGGTGCTGGTGCGCCGCGGCCGCGCGATCGAATTCCGCCGCCGGCGTCCCGTACAGGTTACCGTAAACGTCGGCGTATTCCAGGAACTCGCCGGCCAGGATCCGACGCTCGAACTCTAAGCGGTCGAGAAAGTGGTATTCCCGGCCGTCCTCCTCGCCTTCGCGGATCGGCCGCGTTGTCGCCGAAACGGAGAACCGCCAGTTATCCGTCTGGGCCAGGACGCCCTGGATCACGCTCGTCTTGCCAACCCCCGAGGGACCGGCGATCACCAGGCAGGCGGGCGTAAAACTCATGCCGCCACCTCCCGCCAACCGAAGACCCGCGCCAGGCCCGCCCAGGCGTCGGCATCCAGCCGCGCCAGCACTGCCTGCGGGAGCGCCACGCCGTGCAGGGATGGATCCAGGCCGTAAGTCACGCGCGCACGGGCCGCCCCGTCGGACTTGCGCGTAATCCGCGCGGTCAGCCAGCCGGGCCCGCCCGCCGGGCGCCGGCTGTCCAGCACCAGCGCCAGGGCCAGATTGTGAATTCGGGTCGTCTCAGGAATCTTGAACTCGGCCTGCCGGGCCACCAGCTGGCGCCGCTCGGCGCCAACGCGCTCCAGCGCGCTGGTCAGCCACAGCGAGGGCTCCACCGCCTCGTGATTGAAAAAGACGGACCGCAGCACCTTCAGGCCCATCGTCACGGGCAGCTCCGCCGGTGACCGGTGGACGAAGAAGAACATGAAGGCGGCGAACAGCCGGTCGACATTCGTCCCGCGCAAATCGGGCCAGAACACCTCGGCCAAGGGCCGGGGCTCCCGTTCGAACATCTCGACCGGCCTGAGCAGCGCATCGTACAGGTCGCGATGCAGCGTCTCCAGCCGGCGGTCCAGCGCATCACTCACGCCGTGCACGGCGCTGTCCGTGCGCTCGTGAGCCGGGTAGATCGGGGCCGCGTCCAGGCCTTCGGCATCGCAACCGGGCACGCCCAACGCGGCGATGAACGCCTCGAAGTTGCGGTAAACCGGCCAGATATAAGCCCCGTCTGTGAAAAGCGCAAGATCCATTAGTGAATCTAATATGATAGCGGAAATTCTACGGTTGCGTCAAAAAAATCTCAGCTGCCCCTGAAAACAAAACCGGCAGCCTAAGCTGCCGGAGCGGACACGCAATCATTAAGACTCCGGTCACCCAAAAAGGTTCCCGAAAAGTTTCCTATTACGGCTAACCCGCTTCGTATAAACGGATAACCCCCGGACCGCAGCCCGGGGGTTCCTTTATCAAGACTGATTGAATCGGCGGGTGGCTACCGGCCGAAGTTGTACATCACCATGCCCTGGAAGGCGATCGAGTCCTCGTCAGCCATCAGGTAATGGCCGTAGAGGCTCAGCATCCAATCACCCCAGGCATAGCCGAAGCCGAGGTTCGGGCCGTAGAAAGTCTCATCCAGCGCAGCATTGGCATCATTCGCATCGTAGTACAGGTCGGTCGCGTCGACCAGCGTACCACCAACACCGAACCACCACACGCCCATTTCCGGGCAGGTGAAGCACTCATCGAAATTGCTGGCGACGATGTAGTCCACGCTACCGCCCCAGGCGGTCGCTTCCTCACCGTCCATGCCATAGAACACCTGCCAGGCGAGGTAATCAGTCAGGCCGGCGATATTGATGGTGCCCAGGAACGCATCGTTGCTGTTACCGGTACCGTCGTCACCGCTGATTACCAAACCACCGACGCCCACCCACGGGCCGGCCCACGGCGAGTCTTCCAAAGCAGCATACTGGGCGAACGCACCAGTGCTCCAGAGCAACACAACGCCAATTACCAATACGGCTGTCAGCCTTTTCATAAACTCGCCTCCTACTAACACTTCCGAACAAGTACGCGCGCATGCGCAATGGAAAATATTATCCCAGTACTTATTACTTTGTCAAACCTCCCGACACCCCCGGCGGAAGCGGTGGCATCCCCCATTAATGCTTGTGGACGTCCTTGTGCATCAGGATCCGGCTGCGCTTCAGGCGCTCGGCGGCGGGCAGGTCGCGCAACTTCTCGCTGAGTTCGTCGTCATCCTCGTCCATCAACTTGTCCACGACAATGTCGATCAACTCGGAGGTGAAGCCCTGCGCGATGAAGAACTCACGGTGCGCGTCCAATTCCTGGGCCGCCTCGACGGCATGCGCCGGCAGGCTCGCCAGCCGCTTGAGCACCTCGGGCTGGGTGAAGATATTGCCGTCCACCCGCAATTGGCGGGCCAACTCGATCGTGTCGTCGCGGGACAAGCCATCGCGTACGCAGGCGATAATCGCCGTCAGCATCAGGTAGGTCATCGCGCTGCCGTCCGGGCTGCGAAATTCCACCGTCGGCCGCGCGAGCACCTCGCGGGCGGGATAGTCGCCGTCCTCAGCGGGATTGAAGAGCTGATCGACACGCGCCGGCAGGTCGAAGCCCAGCGGCACGCGGATCAGGCTGGAGCGATTGCGATAGCCCCAGCAGATGCGGGTCGGCGCTTCCTGGTCGGGCACCAGCCGCAGGTAGCTGGCGGCGACGGTGTTGCCGAAGGCGGTCAGCGGACCGGCATGGGACAGCACGCCGCCGATCATCTGCATCGCTTCGTCGCTCAATTCGCCCTGCGCGCCATGCATCACGTTACGGCCGTCGCGGTACAGCGCCAGGTGCACGTGCAGGCCGCTGCCGGCCATGTCCTCGTCGAGCTTGGGCAGGAAGGTCGCGGACTGGTGGTGGCGGTCGGCCACGACGCGCACCAGCCAGCGCGCCACGGCGGTCCAGCAGGCCAGGTCCTCGACCGGCATCAGATCGAACTCCAGCTCATACTGCTCGACACGCTTGCCATGCAGCTCGGGATCGTGCGAACCCAGGCGGTCGATGTAACCAACCTCACTGTGGCAGTATTTGACCTGGCCGGTCACCTCGCTGGTCACGCGCAGAATCTCGTCGGCCAGCGGCAGGCCGTGTAAATAAGGCGCGCTCTGGTGGTAGTTGCGCTGCGAACGGCCGGTGAAGCGATCGTCGGTGCGGTCGAGGATCAGGTAAAACTCCAACTCGGTCAACGCCTGCAGGCTCAGGTCGAACTGCTGGCGCAGGTCGTCGGCCAGGCGGGCCAGCAGGTTGTCCGGCGTCCGCGGGCAGGGTGCGCCGTCCTGGTCGGCAAACCGGCAGACCACATCCAGCTCGTCCGGCGCCCAGGGATTGACGAACGCCCAGCGATAGACCGGCACCACGTACAGATCGCTGGCCCCGGTCTCCAGCAATCCCGGAAACAGGCTGGAGCCGTCCACGCGCTCGCCGGCGGCCAGGATCCGCTCGAGGTAGTTGCGATCGTTGACGGGCAGGCGCAGCTCCTTGAGCTTGCCGTCCAGGCTCGGATAGCGGAAGTTGACGATGCGCACGTCGTGCGCCAGGCAGTAATTAGCCAGGTCGGCGCGCCGCCAGTCCTGCGGCGCCTTGCCAAGCCGGCGCACCAGCGGCCGGATATCGTGCCGAACGTCGTTGTCATTCTCAGTCATTGAAAACCCCTTGCCCGCAGTCGGGCTGCACATTATATCGTTTATAGGCAAAAACCGCCGGGGCGGCCAACCACGCCACCGGTTCGGCCTGCGCCGCAATCCTGTCTGTTAGAATACGGCGGCACCGGTGGCCCGGTGCGATTGAACATGCAGGATGAGATCGCATACGACGGTTTCCTGGCCGCGGTCCGCGACCGCCTGGCCCGGCTGGCGCGGCTGATTTCGGTTCCCGACTTGGCCGCCGCTTCCGGACACCTGCTGGGACTGGGCAAGCTGTTCAGGCCGCAATTGGTCCGCGCCGCCTACCTGGCTTTCGCCCCCGCCGACGACAGCCGCTGCCTGGCCGCTGCGGCGGCCGTTGAGACGCTGCACACCTCGACGCTGATCCACGACGACCTGCCCAGCCTGGACGACGCCGCGTTGCGGCGCGGCCGGCCGACCGTGCATCGGGCTTTCGACGAGGCTACCGCGCTGTTGGCCGGTGACGCCCTGTTGAACCTGGCGTTTGTCTGCCTGGCCGAGGAGGACGCCTATCCGCCTTCCACGGCGATCCGGCTGATCCAGGTGCTGTCCTGGGCGGCGGGTGAGATCATGGCGGGCCAGGTGCTGGACATCCTGGGCGAGTCGCGGGAGCTCGAGATTCGTGAACTTGAACTGCTGCACCGGAAGAAAACCGGAGCGTTGCTGGGCGCCTGCTGCGAGATGGGCGCGATCCTGGCCGGCGACAACGATGCGCAGGCCGCCGCCCTGCGTTCGATCGGCGTCAACATCGGGTTGGGCTTCCAGGTTCGCGACGACCTGCTGAGCATCCAGGGCTCCGAAAGCGTAACCGGCAAAACGCTGACCGCCGACCTGGTCAAAGGCAAGACCACCTACCCGCGGCTGTTGGGAGTCGCGCAATCCGAGCAGCTGACCGCCAACCTGCTGGCCGAAATCAACCAGCAGATCTCGGACCTGGCGCTGCCTGAACCGGCCCCGCTGCGCCGGCTGGCCCAACTGGCCGTCAATCGCGACCATTAGCCCGTGGAACACGGCTGTTTCACGTGTTTTCTAATGTTATAATGGGTCAATGGCGGGTCCGCGGCAACCAGCAGGTCTCAGCTTCATCAGCCACACTTGCTGCGGTGGAGTGGTGCTGGACGCCTTGGAGAAGGACTGCCGGATCGTCCTGATCGAAGTCGACAAGGGCCGGCGACCGCAATGGCTGCTGCCCAAGGGCCACGTCGAGTCCGGCGAACCATATGAGGACGCCGCGCGCCGCGAGGTCAGCGAAGAAACCGGCATCGCCGTTAAGAACCTGCAGATCCTCGCCTATCTCGGGAAAATCGACTACTCGTTCCCACCCGTCCCACGCCAGGAGCTCCACCGCAAAACAGTGCATTTCTACTTGATGCTGGCGCACGACAAGCAGCTGAAGATCACGCCGCTGACGCGCGAGGAAGGGATCGCCAGCGCGCATTGGTACACGCTGGAGGCGGCCAAGGAAATCGTGCGCTACGATGGCAATCGCGAAATCATTGAACGGGCCGAGATTATTCTCGATCAGTTGTTAACTCGGCGCGATTCCTTGGATACACCAGCTTAGCGCCACCAACTAACTCTCTTCCATCGGTTAGTGCAGTGCTTGCGGTTCGTGGCTGTCGATTATCGGTTCTTTAGGTCAGTTTGAAGTTAGTGCGGTTAGGATGGACAGTTAACCGGAAAACTCCAGACTAAACGTCGACTTTACCGACAATCTTGAACGACGTGGCAGATGCGGCTTTACCAGCCTGCTTGCCGCCGCCGCGCAGTAAAAAGCCCTTCAAGCGAATGATTTCATCCTTGTTGATTACGAGGACCTGTTTGGGTGTTCCGTCGTATCCACGGGCCTTTAACACCTCGATCGGCTTGGTGTTTTTAGAGTTGAAGGCGCGAATGGCTTTAAGCACCGCCAAGCTGTTGCCAACCTTCTCAGACTTTGATGTGCTGCGGCCCGGGGCCTGGCGCAACCATTGGTATCCAACCTTACCCATGCCTTTGGCCTTGGAAAAACGCTCAGCTAGTTCCACAAGGCTGATAACATGCTTCTTCTCCATTTTTCCCTCCTAGTTTGCGCTATGGTACTGAGTGAAAGTATTAATTGAATAGTATCACGATTAAACGTCATTTGCAACGTGGAATCCCAAATTTCGCATTTATCCACTATGAACATATTCACATATTTGGGATACAGCGCCTGCATTCTTGGGAATCGTGATGTTACTTGGCAGATGTTTGTTCAGACGTAGACTGTCAAATTCAGCGCATGACCCTGGCTGCATCTTTAGGCTATTGTCTGTCAAACATTATAGCCGGCCGGCCGATACCTCTTCATACAGGGCTTTCAACGCGCCCGTAGACCGCGACAGGGATTTCAGCCACATCAGCCCGAGCGCCACCAGCGCCCCGACAAATGTGATCACCAGCATGCCGCCCAGGAAGTACCAGAATCCGAGGTCCCAGAACGAGTCGATCCACGCGAATCTCGTATCCAGCGACAGGATTGCCAAGGAGTTTTCCAGCACCAGCACGCCCACCAAGATGAGCACGATAAACAGGGAAATGAGCCGGCCGGGTGTCAGGATCGAACGCCAGCCGGTCCGGCACTTGCGCCGGTAGGACTGAGCGGAAATGTAGGTGCGAAAATGGCGCAGATAGAGTTGGGCCCGATCAAGCAGCGTCTTCTCCGCGAACTGGAAATTGAACCGGCGGGCACCGCGGATCCGCGCGTAATCAGCCTCGCCCAGAAACTCCGGTTCCAGCACAGCCAGGAGCAGCCAGCTGGAACTAAAGACGAGTTTCGTCTGCCAGTAGTACTGGTACTCCCAGCGCCTGAACAGCGACTTGGCATTTATCCAGATTATGGTAACCGCCACAGCCAGGCCGATGAGCCAGCCCAAGATGTTGCCACCGACCACAAAGCCGCCGACCATAGCGGCCACCAAGATCAATGGAAATGAAAAAGCCAGCTGCCAGGCTACTCGCGCGGTCGACTGAGCTCGAAGCTTGTAGTAATGGTCGGCCAACGCTGATCGTGCACTGAGCGCTCCCATGACAGCATAATCCTACCGCCCAAAAAAAGAAAGCCGTACCCGGGGCAAGGTACGGCTCGTGTATAGAAAGGCGGAAAAACGGGATAGGCTTGTTGAAATGCCCGCGCAGGGCGGAAAACTCACCCGCTCCACTTATGATGGATTGGCTGACGCAAATCCCCGGAATCCAAAGTGCCTTCACTCCCCAATCAGCACCGCTGCTGACGTTGGGCGAATTATAACCGTGGCAATCACCCCGCCGCAAGCCCACAAAACGGTATAGTACTTAAATAACGTTAAGCAAAGTCCCAGATTGTGGGGATATTTTGTGGATAACTATCAACAATCGCCGGTGGATAACCTTGAAAATCCATAAACGTGATTGCCCGGTCGACGGCACAACACTGCCGGTATAATAGCAGTCGGTTGATAAAGCGAGGATGAAATGAGTTTAAAAGCGCCGCGGGCGTTCCTGCTATTTTTGCTGTTTTTCATCGTAATTGTGGCTCTGGCCTGGGTTTTAGCGCCGTACTGGTCCAACTCGGCGTCGGGATCCGGCACCGGGCACCTAGCCCTGTTGCACATCGAAGGTGTGATTTCCGGTGGTTCGGGTGGCGGCGGGCTCCTGGGCGGCGAAGCGGGCGCCAGCGCCATCACCATCTGCGACCGGCTGTACAGCGCGTTGGAGGACGACAGCATCAAGGGTGTCGTCCTGCGCATCAACAGCCCGGGCGGTTCGGCGGCGGCCAGTGACGAGATCTTCCGCGCGGTGCGCGCCGTGTCGGCCCAGAAGCCCGTCGTCGTCAGCATGGGCGACGTGGCGGCCAGCGGCGGTTATTACATCGCCTCCGGCGCGGACTACATCTGCGCCAACGGCGCCACGCTGACCGGCAGCATCGGCGTGGTCTTCAACCTCCTTAACTGGGAGGAGGCCGCCGGCAAGCTGGGCATTGAAGACATGACGCTGACCGCCGGCCAGTACAAGGACATCGGCTCGCCCTGGCGCGAGATGACCGCTGACGAGCGCGCGATGCTGACCGACCTGATGACCGAGGTCCACGACCAGTTCATCGCCGCCGTGGCCGAGGGCCGCGCGAACCTTGATGAGGAGCAGGTGCGCGCGCTGGCCACCGGCATGATCTATACCGGCGAACGCGCGCTGGAGGTGGGCCTGATCGACGAACTCGGCGGGCTCCGGGCGGCCGAGACCAAGGCCCGTGAACTGGCGGGCGTCGGCGAAGACACGCCTGTGATGGAATTCCGCGAGCCGAGTTTCTTCGAGCAGCTGTTCGCGATCGAGGCGCCGGCCTCGCCCGAGCTGGCGGCGCTCAGGCGGCTGGCGGCCGATCCGCTGCTGCGCTTCAGCCAGGGCCTGTGCCTGAACACGACGCTCCGCGACCTCGTGGTGCGCTAGGTCCGGCGGCTGCTACAATCGCGCGCAATGGCCGATGACATACAACCGGTGGCGACATCCGAGGAGGAACTTAGCTGGACCGTCAATCCGTGGCGGACCAATTGGCGGCGGCCGCTGACGGCGATGCTGGTCTGCCTGGCCGTCGCGCTGCTGGCGGGCTTCTCGTTCAACTACCCCAATTACGCGACCGCCCCGCAGGTGGCCCCCGGCAGCCAGGTGGATGACGCGTCGGCCGAAGAGCTGGCGCAACTAGAGAAGCTGGCCGAAGCCCGGGCGCACTGGATCGGCCAGGCGATCGGCTGGAGTTTCATCTCCTTCGTCCTGCTGATCAGCCTGACGGCGATGATCTACCTGCCGATCCGCTACCAGCTCGACGCGCGCGGCATCACGTCCTACTTGGTCGGCCTGCCCAGCCACCGGCCCTGGAGCCACTACCGCAACTTCTACGCCCACGACACCGGCGTACACGTCACGACGATGCCCGCGCCCAGCGCGCTGGATGCCTTCCGCGGGCACTACCTGCAGTTCGCCGGCAACCGCGACGAGGTGCTGGCCTTCCTGGAGCGGCACATGACGCTGCGCGGCGTGCCGGAGCGCCAGGTCCCGCGCTAAGCCCGTCGAGCGGCCGGCGGCAGGCGAATTTCCGCCGGGCCTGCAAATTCTGTGATACCACGGTATCATAGTACTATGGTGACCGAGCGTGCTAAAAAGATTCACGAGACCCACGAGGTGTGTCTGATCTGCGAGTACCGCCTGAACGGGCCGAACAGCCTGCACCGCGAGGAGTACTGGTGCCGGCTGGGCAAGGTCGACGAGGAGTGGGAGATCCGCGTGCAGCGGCGCCCACCCGACGGGCACCGGTTGCGCTTCGGCGACCGCTTCGCCCCCGACGGGCTGCCGCGCGACTCGTACTTCGACTTGAGCGCCTCACCCAAGGCCCTGCCCGCGCTGAACGCCTGGGCGGCGATCCACGGCTACAGCGTCGAGCCGGACAAGCACCACAAGCGCGGAGTGCTGCTGCCGACGATGGTCACGCTGTCGCTGCGGCTGCCGCGCGAACTGCACGACAAGCTGCGCCAGCGCGTGTTCGAGCGCTCGGCGGAGTCGATCAACGCCGAGATCGCGGCGATTTTAAGCGGGCAGAAGAAGGCGCTGGGCGGATAGTGGATGTAGTTGCTGCGCAGTGTAGGGTCCACGCCTGCGTGGACCACATCCCTGGGAACCGCGATCAGGACTGAGATCGTGTAGGGTCCACGCCTGCGTGGACCGTCCCTGTCATGCTGGCTCGATTATGCTATCGTTGGTTTCAATCATGACCAGAAAATTTCCTGAGCGTAAGCATGTACGAATGGACAGCTTCAATTACGCACAAGCTGGTTATTACTTCGTGACGATCTGCACTCACAACCGCCGTGAAATTCTCGGCAACGTTGTCGAAGGTAGATTTAATCCAACTGCGATTGGTGAAGAAGCGAAATCCACCTGGCTGGACCTACCCTTGCACCATCCAGCAATGCATCTCGATGAATTAGTCATCATGCCCAATCACGTTCACGGGATCATCGTACTGGAATGGGATCTGACGGCTGACACAGGCAGTATTCCTACGAACCCACGGAAAGCTGAAGTACATCCTGACTGGGCGAAACCAGGGCCCAAGCGAGGTTCGTTGGGAGCAATCATCGGATCATACAAAGCTGCCGTGAGCCGCAAACTGAACTGGAAAAGCCGACACAACACGCCGCTGTGGCAGCGTAAATTTTTTGATCATGTAATCCAGACCGAAAAGGCACTACAGGCAATCAGGGAATACATCGTCAACAACCCGCTGAGTTGGCATTTTGATGAGTTAAACGCGCGGCATACGAAAACCGCGAGTTTCTATAAGCACCTGTCTGAATTAGAGAAATAGGCGCGCTGTCTTGATCGTTACGGTCCACGCAGGCGTGGACCCTACAGACATTCGCATCATCGTGGCAAAAGGCAATGCCGCGGTCCACGCGGGCGTGGACCGCGGCTGCCCTTACGTGAGCAAGTGAAAGTAGAAAGTAAAAGTGGAAAGTGCTAGTAGAAAGTAGCGCACTTTGCTAACGACTCCCAGAGCAAGTTCTACTTTCCACTTTCACTTTTACTCGGGCCCGTAACCTCGCCGTTTTTTTTTCTCGCAATCTGATTCAACCACGGCGTCGGGATTTACGCCGGATGCTAAACTTCAGCCATGCCATCATTGAAGAACACGTTCGCGCGGCTGTCCGGCTTCGACGACAGCGCGCTGCAATCATCCGCCAACCGGCTGAAGAAGATCACCTTCGGCATCAACTCCGAGGAGCAGGTGCTGGGCGTCGATGTCGCCGGCACGCGCCTGAGTGCCGAGGTCGCCGTACGCCGTGAGCGCGAGACGCCGGCCTTCGACGAGCACCAGCAGAAACTGGTCAGCGAGAAACGCTACGAATACCGCCGGCTGCTGTTCAGCCTGGACACGGCCGCGGGAGTCGCCAGTACACCCGGCGCGCGCCGCGACCTTAACCTGTTCGCCGAGCTGTTGAAGCGCAGCGGCGCGGGCAGTGTCGAGTTCGCCGAACTGCAGGTGGACGTCCTGGCCTGGACCAAGGACTTCTTAAAGCTCTACGACACGGCGCAACTGGGCCAGATCGTGCTGGACAAGTTCTACGCCGAGCCCAAGCTGACCGGCCGCTTCACCGCCAACACGGTGGACAACCGCATCGACCTGGCGGCAATCGCCGAGGCCCCGGGGCATCTGAAAAGCCTGCGCTTCAACTTCTACCACTACGACGCCCGCCGCTCGGTGGAGGCGCGCTCCGACGGCGTGCTGACCGCCGGCTCCAGCGACGACGAGGAGCTGGAACACTTCTTCTCTGAGATGGTCAAAGTCTTTCTGAAGCACGCGGTCTGACAAGTACCGGCGAGGGAGTGGGTTTAAACCGCGGGTTGCAGCTAGGCAATACCTTAAGTTACTATTAAGGGCCCTCGCTGGTTGCGCGGGTATCATAGAGAGTAAGTGAGATGAAGCAAGACAGGAGCAATTCCATGCACCGCATCACTATCGCGATGATCCTGATGCTGGCCGCCTTCCTGGCCAGCTGCGGCGGAGGCGGCACCACGGCGCCGGACCTCGAAAACAACGACGATTCCACGGTCGTGGCCGACGAGCTCAACGTAATCGGCCCATCCGAGGTTATCGGCTCGCACTCGACGAGTGTGCTCGAGGACCAGCTTAACGTGCTGACCGGCGCGGACGAGACGGCGCTCAACGCGCAACTGGCCAAGTTCGGCATCACCGTCATCTCCAAGAGCGGCGGCTGGGCGAATGTGCAGCTGCCGGCGGGCATGGACCTGGACTGGGCGATCACGGAGCTGGAAAAGGAATACAACATCGCCACGGCGGAGAAGGTTAATGTGCTCAGCACTCCTCGCATCAGCTATAGCGAAGAGGTTTCCAAGAGCTCCAGCTTCCTGCCGTTTGATCCGATGTACATGTATACCTACGTCGCTCCCGAATTCTCAACCGATAGCTTGGTGCTGACATCGAGTAACCACCTGGGGCAGGCGTACGGCATGGCCCCGTCCAACTTCCAGGGGGCATTCGATGTATCCACCAGCCCCGGAGTTGCCGGCCGTGAAGTCAGGATTGCCGTGATCGATGCCGGGTTCTTTGACTACGAAGTCTACACCAGAAGCGACTTCGGCGGCGCGGTCGATGACCAAGTTTCCGGCAGCATTGCCGCTGACGGAACTGCCACTACCGGTCTCGCGGCGGCCGGCTGGGATATCTACGACGATGGTGATCCCGACACCACGAACTACCCGTATCGTATGACCGGTGAGTTGATCCTGGGAATGCTGGCCGATGACATTGGTGATCCCAGTATTCCTAACGGATATCATATCTATGTCTATGATTTCGACGCTTCGACCACAACAGAGGAAGAGGAATTCTGGAACGAAGGCATCACTGGTATCAACCCGAATGCCACTTACATCCTGCTGAAGACCGGGCAAGCTGCCGGTGACACCTGGTCGTTCAACGACAACCAGATCGCCGCGGCAATCAGCTATGCCGCCGGTAGCAGCGCCGATACCAATGGCGGCCTGTGGCCTAATGGCGGTTGCGAGGCCGATATTATCATCCTCGGCATGTTCTCGGAAGGCGCGGTTGGTGCCAATGTAAGTACGGCAATCCAAGGCGCTCGCGACAACAACGCACTGGTCATTGCTCCCGCCGGCGATGTCATCGATTCATTGATTACCGATGAGAACGGCTTTGTCGGCTGGGGTGAGATGCCCGTTGATATCACCGTTACCGATGTCACGCCCGCCTCGGACCCTAACTGCATCGCCGTAAGTGGAACCGGTTTCAACCGCAGTGGCGACCTTGGAACCATCACGTATAACGAAGAAACCTACGACAATCTTGGCATTGGCTGGTCAAATCAGTGGTTTGGCGAGCCTTTCGAGTTTACCTATCGAGAAATCCCGGACTACTGCAATACCGGTGGCGATATCGCCGCCGTGGGTTACGGCATCGGTTGGAGTGCCCGACCTTACTTCATTTCTGGGACAGGAGAGATCCTGCCTGGCTATTCATACCGCCTAACTTACGACAGCTGGGGCTCGGTTTATGCCGCGGCGTATGTCGCCGGCGCGGCCAGCATTGTCCACCAGGCCCTGCATGAGGCCAACAATGCCGAACCCAGTGATGATGATGTATGGCAGGTTCTGCAGGATACCTGGCAGTTTGACCCGATCACCGGTCTGGCCGGTGCCGCCGGGCTGCTGGACGCCGGGCGCGCCGCCTTCCATGCGATGGAGGGCGGGCACCTGTTCCAGCCGTCAATGTACCTGCAAAACATCACCGTCAGCCAGCCGCTGAGCTACACCGAGATCGATACCGACTTCGAGATCACGCCGACCGTGATGCTCGGTACCGCGCCGTTCACGATCCGCGTCGACTGGGACAACGGCGCCGGCGAGGTGGAAGAAGCCTGGACCAACGGCGACCCGGTCACCCTGACCGGCGGCTGGGATACGCTGGGCCAGAAGGGCGTCAACATCGAGATCGAGGACGCCGACGGCCAGCTCGACACCTTCGCGCTGTGGGTGCACGTGGTGGCCCCGCTGGGCGCGGGTATCACCGTCACTGATAGTAACGGCACGGACTGGACCGGTTTTGAGATGGATGCCGGTAATTACCGCCTGAATGCCAATCCGACGAACGTTTACACCG
The DNA here is from genome assembly GCA_016932385.1 of bacterium. Classification (GTDB taxonomy): domain Bacteria; phylum 4484-113; class 4484-113; order 4484-113; family JAFGCY01; genus JAFGCY01. The sequence continues at coordinate 90,612 of JAFGCY010000004.1, forward strand.
GCGAGATCGACGGCACGCCGAATGTGACCACCTTCAGCTGGGACTTCAGCTTCGACGGCGCAACATTCAATGTTGATGCCACGGGAACCGCTCCTTCGACCACGTTCGACGCCGATGTCACCATCGCCCTCTTGGTTGAAGAAAGCGTCCGACCGGACCGGATCTTCACGCTCGATATCAACGTGAAGTAGTAGCTCATTTACGAAACTCAGCCCCGGTCTCCGACGGCCGGGGCTTTCTTTTATCCACTGGACGCGTGGTAACATCATGCATTCGAGTGAGGGCAATCCATGCAAGAAATTATCGATGCTTTTCTGAACGTGGCTGAGGCCAAAAAGGCCGGCTACGCCGACATCCGCGTGATCGAGGCCAAGCGCGAGGAGCACACCGTCCGCGACGGCAAAGTCGAAGAAATGGCGGTCAACGCGAAGGATGGCTTCGGCGTACGCGTGCTGGTCGACGGCCGCTGGGGCTTCGCCGCCAGCCGCAACCTCGATGCCAGCGAGGCGGCGATGATCACCGAGCAGGCGATCCGCATCGCCCTGGCCTCGAAGGTCGCGGGCGGCGAACCGGTGAAGCTTTCCGAGGCCGAGCCGGTCCAGGGCGAATGGCAGACCGAGATGGAGCGCGATCCGTTTGCGGTTCCGCTGGAGGAGAAACTCAACTACCTGATGCAGGCGGACGAGGCGATGGCCAAGGCCGCCAACGTCAGCCACCGCTCGGCGTTCTACGACGGCTGGCGCGAAGACCAGCACTACGCCAACACCGAGGGCGCGCGCATCCACATGGTCATCACCGAGTGCGGCGGCGGCATCCAGGCCGAGGCGATCGCCGACGGCGACCAGCAGGTGCGCTGCTATCCCAACAGCTTCCGCGGCCAGTTCCACACCGCCGGTTACGAAAGCTTCCTCAAGTACGACATGATCAAGGAAGCGCCGCGCGTGGCGGAGGAATGCGTCGCGCTGCTCGCCGCGCCGGTGGTCCCGAGCGAGGAGGCGACGGTGATTATCGACGGACCGCAGCTGGCGCTGCAGATCCACGAGAGCATCGGCCACGCCATCGAGCTGGACCGCGTGCTGGGCTGGGAGCTGGCCTACGCCGGCGGCAGCTTCGTCAAGCCGGAGCACCGCGGCCAGCTCAAGTACGGCAGCCAGATCATGAACGTCACCTGCGACCCGACCCTGCCGGGCGGCCTGGGCAGCTATGCCTACGACGACGACGGGATCAAGACCTACCGCGACCCGCTGATCGTCGACGGCATCTTCCAGAACTTCCTGATGAGCCGCGACACCGCGCCGTACATCGGCGTCAAGAGCAACGGCTGCAACCGCGCCGACGGCTATGCGCGCCTGCCGATCGTCCGCATGCCCAACGTCAACCTCGAGCCGGGCGAGTGGACGCTGGAAGCGCTGATCGCCGACACCAAGAAGGGCTGGCTGTTTTCCAACAACCGCTCCTGGAGCATCGACGACCATCGCGAGAACTTCCAGTTCGGCTGCGAGGCGGCCTGGGAAATCGTCGACGGCAAGCTGGGGCGGCTGTTCAAGAACCCGAATTACACCGGCATCACGACGACGTTTTGGGGCAATCTGGACGCGATCTGCAACCAAGACCATTGGACGATCTGGGGCACCCCTAACTGCGGCAAGGGCCAGCCCGGCCAGACGGCGCACGTCGCCCACGGCTGCGCGCCCTCGCGTTTTCGGAACCTGCAGATCGGCGTCCGCGGTTAATGAGATAAGGACATGGCATATCGAGCGCTCAGCACGGTGGCCGCGACGGTAATCACCGTCCTGCTGATCGCGCCCGTCCATGGCCAGGCGCCGGCGGGTGATCCCTATGTGCTGCTCGACGCCGCCAAGCTGAAGCTGGGCGAAGGCCGGCTGGAGCAGGCCGGCGAGTTGCTGGCGGAGATCGGCCCGACACCGGGTGAGCAGTACATCGCCGAGGAGGTGCTGGTCCAGCAGCTGCTGATCGACGCCGCCTACCTGCGCGCCACGTTTTACCTGCACGCCGAGCTGGCGCGCTTCGAGCTGCAGGACAGCGAATACGGCCACTGGCTGGCCGGCGAGCGCGACCGCCATGCTGCGGAGTTCACCGCCAACGGGCTCAGCTACCTGGAGCTGACCAGCGCTGGCGCCGAACTGGACTTCATCCGTTTTCGCCTGCCCCTGGTCTCCGTCGAGCACCTGGCCGACCTGGAGCTCTACAGCGATCCGGAGATCCTCGGCCCGGCGGTGACCAACTGGGACGACGGCCGCGAAGGCCTGGGCAAGGGCCTGATCGCCGGCCAGGCGCGGGTGGCATTGGTGCTGGCCGCGGCGCGCTACTACGACCTGGAGACGGCCGCCGGCTCGCTGGAACAGGTGGTCAAGCGGCTGGACACCGGCGTGCCCTTCGACTCACGAGAGTTTACGGACTGGCTGGCGGAAAGCGCCGCGGAACTGGACACGGACGGCAATTTAAGTGAATTGGCCGCGGCGGCCAACCACCGCCTGGGCCGGACGCCAAACACAACCGGCGGGGAACCGTCGGAATAAACATGCTAAGACTATTGGTAACAATCGTGATGGTGCTGCTGCCGGCAATCGCGCTGGCGGCCCCCGACGACGACCTGAAGCAAGCCCGGGCGGATATCGCGGCCGGCAAGGTCTATGCCGCCGACCAGGCGCTGCAGAACATCGTCAACGCCGAAGACGCCACGGTGGCCGAGCTGGAGGAGGCGCTGTTCCTGCAAAGCGTGATCTACTCCGGCGACGTGCTCGGCGCTGTGGCGTTGTTGCAGCCGATGGCGCTCCTCACCACCGAGGGCAGCGAACTGAAAGCCGAAATCAGCCGCCAGCTGCTGGCGGCGCGGCGCGCCTTCTACCTGTCCATCAACAGCTATCTCAACGCCAGTTTCGCCGGCAGCGAGCTGGCCTCGCTGAAACTCGACCTGCCCCCGCTGAGCGCCGAGGAGGTCAGCATCCTGCAGGCGACCCTGCGCGATCCCGAGCAGCTCAACCAGATCAACAGCGGTTACGCCGAGGACCCGGCGCCCGGCCGCGGCCTGCTGGCCCAGACGAACCTGTACAGCTTCTACTGGGCGATCAGCGACGCGGTACCCGGCGGCGGTAGCTACGACGTCAACGCGGTGCGGCGGCGGTTCTCCACGGGCCAGCACTTCGACCACCTGCACTACCTGGACTGGGCGGCGCGCGTGGCGCTGGACATGGACAAGTTGCTGAGCGAACCCAACGGCCCCGACCTCAAGGGGCTGGCTAAGAAATGTGACGAACGGATCATCGCGCTGACCGCGAACGACAGCGGCAGCGTGTATGCCAAGAATGCCCGGGAACGGGCCGGCAAGTATTAAAACAGAGGTGTGTGATGGCGGAAGCCTTGGAAAAGCAGTATTCGGCCGGTAAGGTACGCAAGGCGCAGGAAGAGTACCTGCACATGGCGCAGGAGGCCCTGGCGGGCGCCGGCGCGGACCAGACCTCGATCAGGCTGATCGCCAGCGACAGCGCCCTGACCCGCTTCGCCAACAGCGAGATCCACCAGAGCACCTTCGAGCGCGAGGCCCAAGTAATGGTCAACGCCCGCGTCGGCCAGCGCGAAGGCATCACCACGACCAACAAGCTGACGCCGGATGCGCTCAAGGAGGCGGTCGGCCAGGCCACGGCGATCGCCAAGATCAGCGAACCCAATCCCGACCTGGTCGATTTCCCCGACGGCCCGTGCAAGTATCCGTTGCAGGTCGAGTACCACGAACCGACCGCGGCCTGTACCCCGGAGGAGCGCGCCTCGATGGTGATCGCCGGCCTGGCGGTCAACGACACCGAGGAATACAAGGCCGCGGGCATCCTGAGCACCGGCCAGGTCAACGTCGTGATCGCCAACAGCCGCGGCATCGAGGCGGTCTACAGCACCACGAGCTCCCGCTACACCGTGCAGTGGACGGGGCTGGACTCCAGCGGCAACGCCGAGTGCAGCAGCCGTAGCGTCGGCGACCTGGATACCGTCGGCTCCGCGGTGGCGGCCCTGGCCACGGCCAAGCGCTCGGCCAATCCGCGCCGCGACGTGCCCGCCGGCCGCTATACCGTCGTGCTGGGCCCCGAGTGCGTGGCGACGATGCTGAACTTCCTGACCTGGGTCGGGCTCTCCGGCCGCGACTACAACGATGGTTCCAGCTTCATGTGCGGCAAGCTCGGCGAGCTGATCACCGGCCGCGAGATCACGCTGGTCGACGACCCGCTGGACGCCCGGACGATGGGCCTGCCCTGCGACATGGCCGGCATGCCCAAGCAGCGCCTGACGCTGATCGAGAACGGGGTGGCGCGCGCGGTCGCCCACGACGAGGCCAGTGCCAAGAAAGCCGGCACGACCAGTACCGGCCACGACACCGGTGTCAACTGGCCGATCCCGTCCAATATGGTTTTAAGCCCCGGCAACTCGACCAAGGACGAGCTGGTCAAGGGCGTCGAGCGCGGGATCTATGTCAGCCGCTTCCATTACACCAATGTCGTCGATCCGCTGGCGACCGTCATCACCGGCATGACCCGCGACGGCACCTTCCTGATCGAAAACGGCGAGTTGACAGCCGGTCTGACCAACTTCCGCTTCACGCAGAATATCCTCGAAGCGCTGGCCAACTGCACCGGAATGAGCACTGAGCTGGTATATCATGGTAGTTTCTGGGGTTCGGGTTGCCTGGTACCGGAAGCGATCCGCGTGGAGAGCTTCAATTTCTCGGGCAAGACCGACCACTAACGAACCGGCGGAGGGAGTATGTACAGCAACCTGATCGGCAAGACGCGCAATGTGGTCGTGGAATTCTACCTGCGCAGCTGCAAGATGCGCATCGCGGGTAAGGTTAACGAAGTCGATGAGGTCTTCGTCGAAGTGCTGGTCTGGATCAATAGCGCGAACGGAGAGTTCGCGGCGGACAAGGAAACCTATGCCAAGGCTGCCGCCGGCGAGCCCGGCTGGCGCGACGACCGGATCCTGATCAACATCGAGGACATCAGCGTCATCGCCTAGGGAAAGACTATGACTGACGAACGCAACCACGAACGCGAACCCGAAGAAGGCATCCTCATCTCCGACAAGCGCCACGCGCGCGACCTGGAGAGCGAGGCCGAGGCCGCGAATCCCGAACCGGCGCCCCCGCCGGAAAAGCCCGCGGCAACCAGTCCGCCCCAACCGCCCGTCGAGCCTGCCGGCCAACCGGAACCGCCGGCCGAGCCCGTCGGGGAAGTCGTGGACTTCCAGCCGCCCCAGCGACCGGCCGAGCCGGAGGAGCCGGGCGAGTCGGAGCTGCCGCCGCTGGACACGGAATCGCCCGAGATGCTGCAGTTGAAGATGCTGTTCGAGATGGGGTTGCCGGGCTACCTGCACGGCCAGCTGCAATTGGTCCTGAATTTCGCCGTGATCTACCTGGGCCGCCAGCCGAATCCCGCGACGGGACTGGTCAGCGTCGACCTGGACAAGGCGCGGCTGGCGATCGACCTGTTCGACTTCATCATCAAGAATACGCGGGCCGACCTGCCCGAATCCGATTACGCCGGGCTGCTCAACGTGGCCAAGAACCTGAAGATGGAATACGCCGACGTCGCCGGCCAGGGCCCCGCGCCCAGTGGCGGCACTCCTCCCAACCCAGGTAATTAACCGGAAACAGCAACGGGCCGGGGCCACCTGTTAGCGTTGCCCCGGCCCGTTTTGTTAGCCGGATTGTCCTGGTCCTAGTAGTACAGGATCGTCATGACGGCATTTTGCATGGTCGAATTTACCTGGTAACCCGCCAGGATAATGTTGTTTCCGGTGTCCACACAGGCTGCGATCGGCGCACCGTGCATCTGCTGGCTGAGCTTGACGGTTTCCCATTCATCGTCAGCTTTTTCCGCCACCCACATCTTCCATTGAGACGCAAATGTGCCTTCACAGTATTGGAACAAGGCCACCGGTGATTCAAATTGATAGAAAGCATAGAGGTTCTTGCAGTTGGAGGAGCCGGGATCAAACACGGATTCCCAGGTAAAGGAAGATTCGCTATTCAGCTTGATACCCATGTAGATTTGCTTATCAGCTCCGGTACGCTTGACCAAAACAGCGATGTGCCCGTCGTCGTGATAAGAAAAGCCGATACCTGAGTTTGTGTTAACGGCGTCGGTGGAGATGACTAGCGGAGCCTGCCACACGCCGCCGCTGGTCTCCATCAGCCGCAAGTTGTCTCCGGCGTCCGCAAAGCAGATCCCCCATTCCGTGGGTGACGCTTCCGCCACTGTGTAAGCCCCGATCGTAAGCGATCCGGAGTAAATAATGCCGTCGGATACCCAAGCGGAGCCATTCCAGGTCCAACTGACGATATTCTGCTTGGTGTTGGACAGGCTGAACAGCTTCACACCGCTGTTGCCCCGGTGATAAAACAGCACCGGGACATCAACTCCGGCCAGGTCGGCTTCAACCGTGCCAGTCTCGTTGTTGCCTTCAAAACGGGTCAGCAGGAAGCTATCCGCGCCGAAATCCGCCAACGAACTGCCGACGAAGTACTCACCCGCCACCGGGGTAATACAAGCGGCATGAGGCACGATCCAGTTGTCCTCGCCCACCTCTTCGAAGATCGTAGTATCGCCGGCGTAGGCAGCGCGGACGCTCTTAGCCGAGGGAAAAGCCTGTTCACCCAACACCCGGTACGAGCCATCGGCGAAGGCCAGGACTTCATAGGAACTACCGACTCCCGCCTCGTTGGTCGGCTCATACAGGCTTTCAGCACCGGCGGACGAACCACCGGAAATGTGGTAACCCGTGCAGTCACCATCCCGTTCTTCGGAAACAACGGAGAAGACGCCGGGCGTAGCTCCATCAGGGAAATACGCGCCGGCTGAACCGTAAGCCTTGAAGTTTCCGAAAGCTGCCATACCCACGCCGCTGTTGATCTCGTACAATGCACCGCTGCCGGCATTGGCCGTCGTATCGTAGCAGTTCAGGGTCTGGACGTGTTGGCCATCCTGATCCGTCCAGCAGAACAGCCCTTCGTTATCGCCCACCAAGCCGACACCGGCGACGGCTGTCGGTGAAGTCGAGCAGCTGTAATACTGCGTGCTGCCGTTGGCTGTGCCGTAGTTGTCACCGTAATACACGCGGTTGGAACTGGTTGAGAACGTGTAATACGCATGGGTGGGATCGGACGGATCGATGTCGCTGTTGATGGTCGTCACATCGCCCGTGTAAGTCTGCAATGTGCTTTGCGACGCACCGCTGTCGTTCAGCAATACCTGCCGTAGGTTTCCACTCATACAATAAAACACATACGACTCGTTATTGCTCCGCTCAATCGTCGCCGGCTGCCACACATTGACGGCATATCCGCTGCGCTCGTCGGAAGTCCAGTTTCCATCGGCCTTTTCGTGCCAGGACGAGATGCGGTTGTCCGAGTCATTGCCGGCCGGGTAGGCCAAAATCAGGGAAACCCCGTAGCGGCCATTGGGCGCGACTGCCAGGTCACCCTGGACAATTACAACTTCCCCGACGCTCTGTTTGGTCAAGAACGTCCAGAAGCCATCCTCCCAGGTATAGATCACCCAGGAATAGGTAGTACCCAGCTGGGCCACCAGCAGCGCGACGCCGTTCGCCGTCAGCGCTACGTCCATGTAACCGTTGGCGCTGACCACGTCCATATTCAGCGATTGCCAGGTGCCGCTGCCATTGTCATAGGCAATGTAGGGCAGGCTGGTGTTCTTGTACAAAACCAGCGCGACGCGGCGGCCGGTGGCGGGGTCCGCATCGGCAGCCACGACCATGCCTGAATCTCCTGGTGAAACGCCGATGAATTCATAATCCTGGCGGAATGTGACAATGATATCTTTGGTGATCGAGACGGGAGTGCCGTCCGAGACCGTCAGCTTAACCGTCACCGGCCCGCGGGCATCGAATGTATGCGGCATCGGTTCCGGCCCCTGGGTTGTCTCGTCGACGGTGCCGTCGTTCTCCCAGTCCCACATAAACACCAGGTCTTCGGGATCGGTATCGTCGTCCTGCGTGCCGGACGGATTGAAATAAGTCAGAACTCCAACCTGTACCGGGGACGGGCTGTAGTTGAAGTCCGGCTCGGGCGGTGAGCTGGCCGTCGTGGTAAACGGCTCCGCCTCACTCAGATTGCTGTAGGTTCCCGGCCCGTAATAAGCCCGCATTCTGCAAAAATAATCGGTAGAGGCGAGAAATCCGGTCATCTCGAACGGCTTCGTGTTGGTCGGGCTGATATTGTGCTTGACGACACCTGTGTCGCCGATGTTGAAGCTAGCCGTCGGCCCGGAATACACTTCATAGCCGATCACGTCCGGATGGGCCGCATCGGTCCACGATACGGACGCCTTGGTGCCGGTGACGTTGGAAATCACCAGGTCGGTGGGCGGCGGGTAATCACCGCTGCCCAGCGTGTCGCCGGTCGCCGTGTTGGAAGGAGAGCTTTCGTTGGCGGCATAGTCAAGCGCGGTGATCTGGAAGTGATAAGTGGTATCGGGCTCCAGATCCTCGACGGTGAAAGTTGTTTCCGCGCTGCCGGTCTGGCCGACGTTCTCGCCCTCGGTGTCGATGTCAAAATCCTCGGTCGGTCCCGTGTAGATCAGGTAGCGGTGCAGATCCGCGTCGGTATTGGCGGTCCAGGCCAGGTCCACCGAAGTCGTCGAGGTATCGGTGATTTCCAGATCCCGCGGCGCCAGCGGCGGGTTGACATCCTCTTCGCAGACCAGGTTCAGCTGCTCGATCGACACGTCGTTGCCGCCCTCCGCGACCAGGGCCGCATAGGTATAACCGTAGTCCGAGATGTAATCGACATTGGTCTCGTAGGCGAACGCGCGCAATGTGTCTGTGAACGGTCCGTAGATGTCCCAGTATCCGGTATCGTAGTTGGAAATCAACAGCCAGTACTCGCCGCCACTCACCGGCGCGGTATAGATCCGCAGTGTTTCCGGCAGAACACCTTCGCTGAAGGCTCCCCAGCGCCAGATACCCCAGGCTACCGATCCGGCATCGGTATCGAGGTCCAGGTCGTCGCCGTTGAGATTCGCGCCAACCTCGGAAATTCTGGCAGCATCCTTACCCAATTGGATGTTGTCCATACCCGCGACAAGGCGCGGCAGATCGTTGGGCAGTTCATCCACCGGGAAAGCGGGCATGGTCACCGGACCAGGGGTTTCCACCGTGGTCCCGGTGTCCACCAATCCGGTGGTCGTGACGCCTCCCTTGCCTCCACAACTGGCGATCCAGAGACCACATAGAATGCAGGCGGTCAGCACCCCAAAACGCGTCAATCGGGTCATAGGTATAGCCCCCAGTGATTTGCGACAATGCTCAGCCAGTCATGGCTCAGCGGTCAGCAGATTATAACGTGTAACCCGCGCTCACACTAGCCTGATATAAGTTGTTACGGCTAGCGTGATCTGCAGGTTTTTCCCGTTTTCACGGGGTTAGCGGGCGGTTTCCAAAAATTGCCGTCTAGCCTGTATAATGCACCCGAGGCTGCCGGTTAATGAAATTTTAACCTAAGTCCCGGGGGTTCTCACTCGATGGGCGGCATGCGCGTGGACCGATGGGTGTCGCGCGGTCACTGGCCGTCCGGGCAACTGCTGAATCCCGGCAATTCTGTTGGTGTTTGACATTCTCTGGCTGAAGCGGACCGCACGCATTTCGTCTTTGCTTTCAATCACTGGGTGGAAGGGATCCATATGCTTAATAAACTGACGTGCTTGGTAATGATTGCCGCCGGCGTTATGGTCAGCGCCTGCGGCGGACAGATACCGGCGGATTTCACGCAGTCCGCTGGCGAACCACCTGCGGCAACCGATGCGCTCGACGCTGGTCCGGACGCGTTCGTCCTGGTTCCAGCCGGCGGTGCGGCCAAGGCCGCCCTGCGCCTGGAGTACAGCCTGGCCGATGACCAGCTCAGCGTCGATATCGTCAGCGACGGGCGGCAGGCGCTGAACGCGCTGCTGGTGGACCTGCGCTACGATGCAAGCCGCTTCTCTCCGCTGGCGGCTCAGTCCACCGACGCGCTGGCACCGCGTTCGGATAGCCTGTGCCTGCAACTCCTGGATACGCCGGGCGTAGTCAGCATCGGCCAGGTTCCGCTCAGCACCGGTACCACGGACCTGGCGGCCGGCCAGACGTTGGCGACCGTGCTGTTCGCGCTCGAACCGAACCAATCCGCGGCCCGGGCCGTGATGGCGGTACCGGTTCACAACGGCGCGTTGAGCCCGATGGTCTGGAATCCCACCGCTGAGGCCTTCAACTGGTATTACGTCAATCCCGGCGACTATAACCAGGACGGTCTCGTCGGTGTCGGCGATCTGGTGCCGCTGGGCCGCAACCTCGGCCAGGCGGGGCCCTTTGAGTTCGCCGAGGCCATGTCCGCCATCGACGGCAACAAGGACGACGCGATCACGATCAGCGACCTGTCGGTGATCGGCGTGCGTTACCAGAACCGGGTCGAGGGTTACAACGTATACGCCAGCTCGAACGTGGCCGACATTCCGACCGGCTTCGCCGACGTATCCCTCCTGGAGCCCGTGGCCAGCTATCCGCTGGATCAGGGCTTGGGCGATGTATTGGCCGACCGGCTGATGTTCGCGCACACGCCGGAAGAGACCCAGTTGGAACTCCTGTTCTGGGTGCGGCCGTATGCCGGCGCGGACGAAGGCACGCGCAGCAATATCTGCGCCACCACGCTGGACGTGCCGCCGGGCAGCGGCGGGTTCAACCTGCCGCCCGAGGCCCGGTTGGGCGTGGAATACACCGGCACCACCGTACCGCTGAACGTGACCTTCGACGCGACCGGATCGAGCGACGCGGATGGCCAGATCGTCTTCTACGAATGGGACTTCGAGGGCGACGGGCTCTACGATTCGTTCAGTACCGGCGCCGTGGCGCTGCATACCTACATCCAGCCCGGCACGTATGAGCCGCTGGTGCGCGTGACCGACGACGGCGGCCTGTGGGACACGTTCCAGCTGCCGGCGTTCACCGTCACCACAACCGCAGTCACGAACATCCCGCCGGTCGCCGACCTGGCCGCCACGCAGACCAGCGGGCTGGCTCCCCTGACCGTGGGCCTGCTCGCCATGGGCAGCACCGACCCCGACGGCGCGATCGTCAAGTACGAGTGGGACTTCGACGGCGACGGCGAGTACGACCTCGACAGCGGCGCTGACCCCTCGGTGCTGTATACCTACTTGGCATCCGGCATCTACACGCCTGTGGTGCGCGTCACCGACAACGGCGGCGCTACGGCAACGGCCTCTACGGAACTGACCGCCACCGACCTGCCGATCATTATCGATCCGATGCCGCCGAATGCTTTGTTGACGGCGAACACCGCTTATTGCTACATACCGGAAACGCTTACGCTGGATGCCAGCGCTTCAGTCGACCCGGATGGCGACATTCTGCGCTACTGGTGGGACTGGGACGGCGACGGCCTCTTTGAAGGCTTCACGCTGACACCGATCGTCGAACACGAGTTCGACTGGTTCGGCTTCATCAACATTGGCCTGGCCGTCGAGGACGATGACGGCATGCTCGCCAGTACGCACTACCTGTTGATCGCCAATCCGCTGATGACCGGTCCCGGCCCCTGGTGGAGCGCCGGCCGCGACCGGCAGAATACCAAGCGCAGCCTGATCTCAGGACCGCTGGCGACCACCCAGACCGTGAATTACAGCAGTCTGGATCAGGTTTCCGGCCCGGTGGTCGACGAAAACGGCTATCTGTATGTCGGCGGCGACCTGGGCAGCGTATCCTGCCTCTACGGGCTGTTCACCTTCGAAATCTGGAGCTACTCCACGGGCAGCGGCGTAACGCCCACGCCCGCCCTCGGAGCCGACGGCTCGGTCTACGCCAGCGCCGAGAACGAACTGGTGGCCCTCAATTCCGACGGATCGTTCCAATGGTCCCATGTGATCAGCGGCCAGGGCGGGATTCCGGTGGTTGCCAGCGACGGCTCGATCCTGGTCGCTACTGATGCGGGCATGCTCTATTCGATCGCACCGGACAACTCGGAGAGCTGGACGGTACCCTTCGGCGAGGCGGTTTTTCCCACCATGCCCGTGCTGGATTTCGCAGACAACATGTTCATTTGCTCCGGCAGCCATCTGTTCAAGATTTCCTCCAGCGGCCAGGCGATGGCTTTCTTCTCCGCGCCAGACGATTTGGCAGCCCCGCCGGCGATCGGCCCGGACGGCAAGATCTACGTGGGCTGCGCCGACGGCCGGCTGTATGCTATCAACGCTGATAATACGCTGGCCTGGAGTTACGACACCGGCGCGGAAATCCGCACTTCGCCCGCGCTGGGCGCGGACGGAACTGTCTATATCAACAGCTCCGATCACGGCCTTAACGCAATCGATTACCGTGGCGAATTGCTCTGGCGGAAATCGGTCTGTAACGCGGATACATCGCCGGCGATCGACGGCTCCGGCAATATCTTCGTGGCCAGCTTCGACAAAAAGGTGTTCTGCCTGTTCCCCGACGGCGATCTGAACCAGACGTTCTCGCTAACCTCCGACATCGTCTCCTCGCCGGTGATCGGTTCGAGTGGGATGTACGTCAGCTGCGCCAACGGCCGGCTCTACGGCTTCGGGCCGTGAACCGAGGCTTGAGTTGGATTCGCAAACTGGACTCTGAAACAACCGGCCGGAGAAATCCGGCCGGTTTGCTATGCCCTTTCCCACGGGCGGCGCCGGCCTGCCTCTTTCTCCGGCTGATCGTGCGGTGGACGCGTAACCTGCCGACAGCTACATCGTCTCTGAATGTGTAATCGCAATTATTTGCCGGTAGGGGTTATATGTTTGCAAGAATTATCGTAATCGTTCTCGCTTCGTTGTTTGCCGTGCTGTGCCTGAACTCGTGCGGAGGGCAAAATACAGGCTTACTCACTGCACAGCTAAACAGCAACCTTGCTGATTCTACTGCGGAGCAGCCGGTCGTAGCGAGTGGCTCAGCCGGTGGCGTACCAGCCGCGGAGGGCTTCGCGCTGGCGCCGGCCGCCGGTGCGGAACTGCCCGCGTTGGCAGTCAACTGCACGGCCCAGGCGCAAGCGAACCAGCTGACCGTCGAAATTACATCCGCCGGCGACCAGCAGCTCAATGCGGTCCTGTTCGACCTGCGCTACGACGAGGAGCAGTACACCCCGCTGGCCGCCCAGGCCACGGATGCGCTGGCGCCGCTCAGCGAAAGCCTCTGCCTGCAGCTCATGGACGCGCCGGGCGTGGTCAGCTGCGGCCAGGTGGCGCTGGACGATGCAGCGCGACTGGTCAACGCCGGCGAGGTACTGGCCACCGTACTGTTCAGCTGCGAGCCAGTCGAAACCGCGACGCGCTGCGCAACGAACGTACCCGTCCATAACGGCGCGTTGAGCCCGTTAGTCTGGGACGAGGACGCCGGACACTTCCGCTGGTACTACGTCAATCCCGGTGATTACAACCAGGACGGCCTGGTCGGCGTCAGTGACCTTGTCCCGCTGGGCCGCAACCTCGGCGAGGCCGGGCCGTTTGAATTCACCACAGCGCTCTCCGCCGTTGATGGCAATCAAGACGACGCGATCACCATCGCCGACTTGACCGTGATCGGCGTGCGTTATCTCAACCTCGTCGAGGGCTACAACCTGTACGCCAGTGACGCTGTCGGCGACATCCCGACCGGCTTTGCCGAGCCCTCCACCATCGCTGCCGCGGCCACGTTCCCGTTCAGCGAGGCCCAGGGCGATCCGCTCAACGATCGCTTGTGGTTCACCTACAAGCCCACGGCGGAGGAAGAGGAGCTTCTGATCTGGGTGCGGCCGTACGCCCTGGGAGCGGAAGGCACCCGAAGCAACATCTGCTCCACGGACATGGACAATCCGCCCGAGGGCCCTGATGGCCTCAACCTGCCGCCCGAGGCGCGGCTCGGTTTGTCCTACACCGGTACCAGCGTGCCGTTGGCGGTGACGCTGGACGCCACGGCGTCGTCCGATCCCGACGGCGAGATCATCTTCTACGAGTGGGATTACGAGGGCGACGGCTTGTTCGACGCCTTTTCCACCGGCGCGGTGGCGCAGCATACCTACATCCAGCCCGGCTCGTATGCGCCACTGGTGCGCGTGACGGACAACGGCGGATTGTGGGACACTTTCCAATCGCCGGAGTTCACCGTGACCGAGACGGAGGTCACCAGCATTCCGCCGGTCGCCGACCTGATCACCACCATCACCAGCGGTGAGATTCCGCTGACGGTTGGGTTGATCGCCACGGGCAGCACCGACCCCGATGGCACAATCGTGAAGTACGAATGGGACTTCGACGGCGACGGCGAGTATGACCTGGACAGCGGCGCCGACCCGACGGTGCTGCATACTTATGAGCTAGCCGGCGAGTACGCGGCGACCGTACGCGTAACCGATGACGACGGCGAGTCGGGGGAGGCCGCAATCACCATCGAAGCCATGGCACCGCCGGCAAACGAACTACCGGTCGCCGATTTGATCTGTACACCATCCAGTGGTGTTGTGCCTCAGGAAATCGCGCTGATCGCCACGGGCAGCATCGATCCCGACGGAGAAATCATTGCTTATCAATGGGATTTCGATGGCGACGGCAATTACGATCTGGAAAGCAGCAGTCCGACGGTGCATCATGTTTATTCTCAAGCCGGACAGTATCAGCCCATGGTGCTGGTGACAGACAATGACCGCGCCCAGGATACGGCAACTGACATCCTAGCGCTGACTTCACCGGGCGAAGACAACAACACGCCGATTGCAATGCTGGCCATTGGCGAGGATGAGGAATTCGGCCATGCGCCGCATACCGTGCATTTCGACGCCAGCGGATCGTTCGATCCCGACGGCGATGAACTGCTCTATTGGTGGGACTTGAATGGGGACGGTAACTACGAACAGACAACCCAGCAACCGTACGCGGCATACACCTACACTGATTCGGGTGAGCATCAAATCAGCGTCTTCGTTCATGACGGCACTGTTAGCTCCCTACCGGCGTCAGTAACTTTCATCGTCAACGTGCCGCCGCATGTAGAGCTAGTCGCAAGTTCGACCTCGGCGCAATACAAGTTGCGCGTCGACCTGGATGCATCCGGTTCCTATGACGTGGAAGATGACGAACTGCTGTTCGAATGGGATCTGGACGGCGACCAGGTTTTCAATCAGAGCGATGCCGAGCAGGCGGCGTTTGGCTGTGCAACCGTTACCAAGCTGTTCGAAGGATACGGTGTCTACAAGGTTACCGTCCGGGTTACCGATGGCGACGAAGCTGTGTCAGAGGCAACTGTGATAATCCGCCTGTGGCTAATCCTCTCATCCAGTAGCAGCAGTAATTCGTCGGTTACTCTGACATGGGACGATTACGCGGCTGATGAATACAAAATCTACCGCAGCACGGTTCCCAATGACACCGCACCGTTCCTGGTCGGAATCGTAGCAGCCGATCCGGAGGGGGAGAACAGTTTCACGGAGTCGATGGAATTCGACGATGGCCGCTGGATTCCGACCTGCAAGTATCTTGATCCACCTTATGATTCCCAGCCCTTCCCCGCGGTAGCTCCGATGGTGAACTACTACTACAGAGTCGCTCCCGTGGTCGATGGTATTGAATATGCATTGTCTCCCGATGAGTTTCTGAGAGTCTCGACCGGCTCCGTCGAGCTGGTTATCCGAGATTGGCCGGACACAACAAATCAAACGAAGGTTTTTTCCTCCAAGCTGCGGCCTGATTTAATGACCGAGCAACAAAGAGAGTGGATGGCAAACAACTACGTCGGTGCCTTGGAAATCACGCTGGACGCGGCAGACAGCATCAGAACGTACAATCCGGACTTCATTACGCTCAATGAACAATGGGCCACATTTGCCAGCCCCACACTTCAAGGGAGTCTTACCACTGGAATCCGCCAAATGATATATGGCAATACGATTGACGAGTCAGGATATTGGGACTATATCAGCCAACATGAGAACTGGTTTGTTCACGCGGATTCCAACGAGGTATATCACAACCGGTCAACTGCGCTACCCTATTATGATCTTGAGCTCTATTGGCTGGACATCGACAGCCCGCAGATGTACTACATTGGCGCGAATATCATGCAGTTCCTCGGTGAAAATCACTTCGACGGTGGCCTGCTTCGAGCAGTAGAGCCGGCTTACAACCAGTATCCCCCGTTCGGCAGCTGGCCGAACCGCTCCGATTTCATCGATTACTGGCAGCCCAAGATTTCGCACATGCTAAGTCACGTAGATGATCAATACAACGGTTGGCCTAAAGTATTTGTTGGCGTTTGGGATTGGTTTCTGAAGGAAGGATGGCCCTATACCGAGGTTGAAGTGGATTACAACCCCTGCGATGGCATTTACGTTGAGCGCTTTCTGATGGGTGATATAGATCACTGGAGTACGGGTTCGGCCCGTTTCCCTGTAGTAATGCAAAACGTGCTAGATGCCGAAAACTCCGGCCACATTATCATTCTGAACAGCGATCTGGATGCTCATGCGTCCACTGCGGATGAGCGGATGGCCGTCTTGGCTTGTTATCTACTACTCAGAGACGAGCACACTTATCTGTATTTCCACGATCCCTATACCGCCGGTGAAAACGATGCCTATCCGTGGTGGACTCCGGAACTGGCCATTCCCACCGGCGCTCCACTTGACCCGCTGGCAGTGGATATCGACGATTATCTGGCGATCGATGATGGCGGCAATCCCTATTACCGCCGCGATTTTGCCGATTGCAGCGCAATTGTCAAACTCACCGGATCATCCGTGCTCCAGTTTTCGACCGCGACCAATAACCTCGAATACGTCGTGGTTACCGGCGGCGGACTTGTCGATGAATTCGGCACAACACCCGGATCTTGGGAATGGCAACCGGTTTACGACAATGGGACGAATTTTTTCCTCGACCAAGGCGGCTATGTCGTGCGCGGTCTGGCGGCGGACTAACCGCTCCGCAGTCGCTTAAGGATAAGCTGGGATCCTAGAACCGGTTGTAGAGGTAGTTCATCCGGCTGATCGTGCGGCGGACGCGCTCCTGCAGTTCCAGCGGGGCCAGGATGCGCGCGTGCTCGCCGAAGCTTAAGATCCAGCGCACGATGTTCTCCAGGCTCGAGACCTTGAAGCTGACCTCGAGGCTGCCGTCGCTTCTCTCCACCACCTGCTGGCTGGGATGCACCTTCTTTAAGCGGATCCAGTGTGCGGCGTACTTGTCGAACTCGGCGACGATCTCCACCTGCGGGGCCTCGGCGGCGAACAGCTGGCTGTCTTTCTTGTGCTCCTCGAGGCTGAAGTCCGGGTCGGGCAGGAACGTGGTGTTGGTCCGCTCGACGGACATGATCCGGCTGCACAAGAAGTCGCGGTAGTCCTGCTTCTCGTGGCAGAACGCGACCAGGTACCAGTTGTCCTTGAAGTTGAGCAGGTGGTACGGGTCGCAGGGCTTCTCCACCACCACGGCCTTCTGGCCGGAGAAGTAGCGGATGATGATGCTTTCGTTGTTGCGGATCGCCTGCAGCAGGTCCTGGAAGACCTGCAGGTTGATCTGCGGGAAGGGGTCGATCTCGACCTGCAGCACCTGGTCCAGGCTGTCGTGGTCGATCGTGACCTGCTCCTCCATGCTCTCGGCCAGCAGCTTGAGCGCTTGGTCGATCAGCGGGTCGAGATCCGTGCTCTCGTAGGTCCGGCGCAGCTGGTCGAGGATCAGCAGGCTGACCAACTCGCCCTCGGTCGTGCGGATCGCCGGCAACTTGAACTTCTTGGAATAGCAGTAGCCGCCCTTCTCGTAGTCGTAGCGCAGGGGGGCCTTCAGGATAAACTTCAGGAAGTCCAGGTCGCGGTACGCGGACGCGGGACAGATGTCGAATTCCCGCGTGATGTCGTCAACGCTTGGGTGCGCGCCCTTGTTCAGCTGGCCGTGCAGCCATTTCAAGCGTGTTGCGTGATCGATTTGGTTCACAGTATCATCACTCCCCGGATTTTTTTCCGCCCAAGGAAAACCTCCGGAACCAGCAGCATTGGCCGCCAGCGTATTCTACAACCCGCAAAGTACATTCGTAAACCGCTTTTATGCAATATTAACACAGCCCTTGACTACTGCGGGATCAGGTGCTCGTTATAATCAGAGCATGCCACAGACAATTACCGTCGCCGATGCCGGCACCTGGGGCACGGCTATCGCCAACCTGCTGGCCTTGAATGGCCATCAGGTCTATTTGCTTTGCTACCGCGAGGAAATTGCCGCCGGTATCAACTCTGAGCGCCGGAATCCAGTATACCTGACAGATCTGGAACTGCCAAAGAACATTACCGCGACCACGGATCTGGCAACCGCCCTGGCCGACAGCGAGACCGCCTATCTGGTAGTACCCACGCGCTACCTGCGACCGTTCATTCTGGACAACATCGCCGTCTGGCAGGCCTGGGCGCGGCCCGGCGCGGTCCTGTGCAACTGCACCAAAGGCCTGCTCTTGAACCCGACCGAGCGCACCGACGAGTGGCTGGCGCGGCTGTTCCCGGCGGCGGCGCTGTGCCATCTGGCCGGGCCGAACTTCGCCAAGGAGCTGGCCAAGGGCAAACTGGCCGCGGCGGTGGCCGCCGGCCCCCTGCGCGCCGCGGAGCTGGTGCAGAGCCAGCTGATGAGCGACAACTACCGCATCTACACCGGCGACGACCTGGTCGGCGTGGAAGTGGCGGGGTTTTACAAGAACATCATCGCGATCGGCGCCGGCGCCGTGACCGAGCTCAGCCTCGGCGAAAACGCCCGCGCGGCGCTGGTCACGCGCGCGCTGGCCGAAATGGGCCGGCTGGTCGACTACTTCGGCGGCGACCCCGGCACGCTGGCCGGCCTGGCCGGCATCGGCGACCTGATGCTGACCTGCTCCAGCGAGATGAGCCGCAACTTCCAGGTCGGCATGCGCCGCGCGCGCGGGCAGTCGCTTACGCAGATCCAGGCCGAGATGAAAGAGGTCGCCGAGGGCATCCAGGCCGCCCGTGCCGTCCACGACTGGCCGAATGAGCACAACCTGACCGACTGGCCCGACCTGCCGATCGCCGCCGAGGTGCACCATTTCCTTTACGGCGACGAACCCGCCCAGCA
>JAFGCY010000047.1 GCA_016932385.1 bacterium
GGATTGTTCACGCTGCAGCCCGTGCCGCTGGCCGCCTTGCTTTTTGGCAGGCTCGGGCTGATCTGGCCCAGGTTCAACTCGCCGGCGACATAGGCCTGGCCGTCACCGCGGCCCAGCGGATTGAGATCGCGCCCCAGCGCCTCGCTGACCACGCGGCCCGAGGAGCCGGCGTAGGACTGCGAGGTGCCGAAGATGCCGATACGGCTGTGCGAACGCGCGTCGGTGGCGCGGTCCAGGTCGTCAGGCGCCACCGTGCCTTGGTAGAACAGGCGGCTGCGCACTGCGGGCGTCGACAACGTCGCCGCGCTTTGCTGGCCAGCGTACCAGTCGGCGCCGTCGCCGCTGGAATCCTTGGCCTGGGGCTCCCCTTGGGAGAACAGATGCCGCTCGTCTGACATGCCGGCTCATGCGAGCACTCGCCGGTCGTTCGCTCAGGCGGGCCAAGCCCTTCTTCGCTCCGTCCACCCTGCGCCACTATCCTTGATCTACGCTGACGCGCACTCATAGAGCAGGTGGCTGTTCATCGGGTTCAGCACGCTGTTCGGATTATCGCTGCATACATCAGTCTTCGATCACCGCATAGAAAGTATCGAAAAAGAATTCGACGCACTCGCCGTGGTCTTCGATGTCAAATGCTCGATAATTGATATTCTCCATTTGCCGGTCCCTAATTGCTTCAATTGCCATGAAGTTCTGCGTGGTTGCAGCGTCAAATGGAGATACATGCTCCAATGCACAAACACCGAAGAACTTGACTACGAGAACGAGATTGTCTTCGACATGTGACTTGAAAGTAGCGGTAAGGTTGAGTGTACGTGCAGGAATTGTGGTCTTCTCAGCCCATTCAAACAACAGAGATGTTGCACCAAAGAAGCCCCTATCCGTCATCTTGTTGTACTCGCGATAGTCGGTAATTAACTTCACTTAGTTCCTCCAATCTATAAAAACCAGTACCACGGTTTGAGACCTTCGTATCTTCCCGGGATATGACCGGACCTAATCCCAAACGGAAAAGTATCATTGTATCGCCATACGTGATGGTGAATTCCGTGAGCAGCACTGGAACCACGAAAAGCGAAGTGCTCCTCTACCGATAGTCTGCCGAATGTGTCGTAGTGTGCAATCCACTTGTTCCCCCCCAGCGAAACCCCTGTTGTAGACTTGATACCGGGGGTGACGTTCATAAGTGGTTTCTTACCACCAAGTAATCCCGTAGTACCTCTCCCCCAGCCACCAAGCCTAACGAATCCTCCACGTGGCCCAAGGGCTGCGGACAACCTGCCCAGGCCGCGGCCAGCCAACTTTAGCGCATTGCCGGCGACCTTGGCAACCGACACCAGGCCGCGCAGCAGGCCCATGCCGACGCGCGCGAAGGCACGCCCGATCCAGGCCGCCGCCCGTCCGTAAGCCGCGCCGGGAATGACAAAGGAAGCAACGATAATGGCGCCTTGTATGATCGGGTTCTCGAAGTTACACCACTCGCGGAACTCGGTCCATTTGTTGCCGAACCAATACTCACCGGCAACGTCGATTTTGTCCTGGACCCACTTGCCGGCTGCCTTGATGCCTCGGTCGATAGCCTGAGCCGCGCTGACGACGAACTTAACTACTTCGGTACCAGCGTTTTTGATCCAATCCCAGGCTCGTTGCAAAACGTTCTTCTCTGGCTCTTCCTCCGCGGCGGGCTCCTCTGCCGCGATTTCCTCTTCGCCCACCCCCCATTTTGCCAACGCCGCCAGGCTAGCCTGGGGCAGATCCTTGACAATCGCTTCGCCGGTTTCGAAGATATGCAAAG
This sequence comes from bacterium, assembly GCA_016932385.1. Lineage (GTDB taxonomy): Bacteria > 4484-113 > 4484-113 > 4484-113 > JAFGCY01 > JAFGCY01. The sequence continues at coordinate 1,796 of JAFGCY010000047.1, forward strand.
CGAGAGCGAATCCGGACGGCGTGCCCATCAGCGTGCGCATCGACGGCAGCGGCGTGCCCCAGATGTGATGCTGCGCAAGGGTAAGGGCAATCTTTATATATGCGCACGCTTTAGCCAGGCTCCAGTCGCCCTCGAGGATCTCGCCAAGTGCGTCATCCAGGGCGAAAATATGGCCGAAGGCGGTGGCCGTCAGATCGCCAGCCACCCAACATTCCACTCCAAACGCCGGTATAGTACAATGTCACCTTTCATGGGGCGTGCTTGGCGCACACATGGTAGGCGTTGAGGAATCAGCGGGCCGGTGCCCGGAGGGGCAACGGCCAGGAGGCTTGCATGACTAGATTACTAAGTGGTTTGTTGGTTTTGCTGCTGCTGTTCGCGGGCAGCGCTTGGGCGATCGGCTCCGACGGCGACATCATTGATGTCACCGATTCCCCCGAATACACGGCTGACAGCGGCAACGAGCACGATGTCGTCATCGCGGGCGAGGGTTACGAGTTCGATCCCGAGCGGATGGGCATGTACTTCGGCACCGGCGACGAGTATATCGGCGGCTATTACGGCGATTACTACCCGTACAGCACCGGCGCCTACGTCATGCAGAATTACGACAGCGACTTCAGCTATTACGACGAGCGCGTGTACTACCCGGAGTACTACCGCGAAGGGATGTACAACTACGACAACGTCTACGGCCCGATGTGGGGCGTCGATCCGGAGACGCCGGGCCTGGAAGGCTACGACTATTACTATTACTACCTGATGTCGGGCGGCGACCCCAACAACATTCCCCGCGACCACCGGTACGAGGTCAGCAGCGCTTCCGGCGAGGTGGCGGACACCGAGGACGGGATCAACATCTCCAGCAACGATTCCGGCTGGTAAACCGGCCGGCTTGGCCCCAACGCCAGCGCCGGGCGCAAGTGGCGGCCCGGGCCGGTACGTGCTAGCATGAGCTATGCGATACCGCCGGATTCTACTCAAGATGTCGGGGGAGGTGCTCAAGGGCGAGCATGAATCCGGCATCTGTCCCGACGCCCTGTCGTTTTACGCCGGGGAGGTCAAACGCCTGACCGACGCCGGCATCCAGGTCGGCCTGGTGATCGGCGGCGGCAACATCGTCCGCGGGCGCCAGCTGGCCCAGACCGGCATCGAACGCACCACCGCCGACCAGATGGGCATGCTGGGCACGGTGATCAACGGCCTGGCCCTGCAGGACGCCCTGGAGCGCCTGGGGATCTACACCCGCCTGCAAAGCGCGATCACGATGCGCGAGGTGGCCGAGCCGTTCATCCGCCGGCGCGCCGTGCGGCACCTCGAGAAGGGCCGCGTGGTGATCTTCGCCGCCGGCACCGGCAGCCCGCTGTTCAGCACGGACACGGCGGCGGCACTGCGGGCGATCGAGATCAGCGCGGACGTCTTCATCAAGGGCACCAAGGTCGACGGCGTGTTCACGGCGGATCCGGCCCTTGTACCCGACGCCAAGCGCTACCTGCAGCTGACCTACCAGGACGCGCTGGAGAAAGACCTGCACATCCTGGACGGCCCGGCCTTCGCGCTCTGCCGCGAGCACGTCATGCCGATCCTGATCTGCAACATCACGCAGGAAGGGCGGCTGTTGGAGGTGCTGCGCGGCACCGGGCCGCACACCGTGGTCAAGGACTTCACCAACAGCGTGCTGGCCTAGCGGCCGTCTCCCGCGTTTACGGCTTGGCGCCCGCCTTGCTGACCGGCGTCCAGAGCAATTCGCCGCCGCGATCCCACGTCGTCAAGAGGATTCCGCTGGAATCGGCCAGCGGAGTCCAGTTGTAATACAGGTAATCCGCCAGGGGCGAGGCGTCGGTGGCCCAGTCGATCGTGAATGAGCTCCAGTCGACCTTGCCGTAACGGACGGTAAAGCCGTCGTCCAGGCTGAACAGGAACGTGCCGTCGGGCAGCCAGCAGTAGCAGTGCCAGCAGTCCTGCGGCGCCGGCATGAACCGGCCGTCCACGTAGAGCAGGCCGGTCCGCCCGGGGTTCGACATCAGCATCGCGTCGGGCAGCACCCAGTTGCTGAGGAAGGCATCGCGGCCTTCCGGTTCGATCCATTCGCCGAGGATCTCCCCCGACATGAAATTGCCGAAACGGTGCTCGGCGTACCAGTTGTTCTCCAGGCGGAAGTTGTCCGAGTACGGGCATTTCCAATAGCCGTCGCCGATGTTCAGCGACTCGAGATAACCGCGCTCGCCGGTCGTGACGTCGTAGTAATTGAACGGCGGGACGTCCGGATCGGCCCCGTCCAGTTCGAGGAAGCGCGCATAGGACCCCGGCGTGGGCAGGCATTTGATCAGCGGCTGGCCGACGATCCGGCTGCCGTCGGCGGTGAAGTCGAACTCCGCGCCGCCGCCGACCTGGATCGTCACCGCGATCGGCCGGGCCTCGCTGCCGTCGGGCCGGCTGAGCATGACCAACTCCGCCTGGTGCATGTATTCAAACTCGGTCGCGAACTCGTCGGGCAAGTGCACCCACTGGTCGTAGCACAGCCATTGGCCGTCCGGCGAGGCTTTCAGGAACAGCACCGGTCCGTCCGCCGGCTCCCAGCCGTACTCGCTGGGATCCCAGTCCGGCACCCATTCCACCGGTGGCGCGCCCGAGGTGTCCAGCGTCAGGAAGGTGTAGCGCTCCTCCTCGGCCAGGCGTGCCGCGGCCACGACCGTATCGCCATAGACCGGCACGGCGGCGTCGACCTGGTAGATGTCCACGTCGACCAACGGGCGGGGGGTGAACGGCGCCGGCTCGTCCTGCGCGGATGCGGTGGTGGCGGCCAGTAACACCAAGAGGAATACACAGACGTTAGTGAGTTTGATCATGCTGGAATTATAACGGTGCCGGGGCGGTTCAGGGTATGATTACAGCGTGGAATACGTACCCGCCACGGTGATCGAGAATCGCGAGCTGGCCCCCGGGCACGGCCTGTTGACGCTTTCTCTACCCGAGCCGCAGCCCGAGATCAAACCGGGCCAGTTTCTGCACCTGCGCTGCGATCCCGGCGACAAGCACTCGCTGATGCGCCCGTTTTCGATCCTCGATGCCAACGCTTTGGACAACACCCTCAGCGTGTATTACAAGGGCCTGGGTCGGCTGAGCAACCACCTGTTCACCGTGCCGGCGGGCACCGAACTGGACTGCCTCTACCCGCTCGGGACAGGCTTTCCGTGGCAGCCGGATTGGCGGCGCGTGGCGCTCGTCGGCGGCGGTGTCGGCCTGGCCCCGCTGTTGTTCCTGGCGCGGCATTTGGAGCCCTACGGCGAGCGGATGCAGGTGACCGGCTTCTTTGGCGGCGCCTCGGCGCCGGACCTGGTGCCCGCGCTGCTCAACGATTACGATTTTCCGCAGCAGCTGGCCACGATGGACGGCAGCACGGGCTTCGCCGGGACGGTGGTCGAGTTGTTCAACGGGTGCGAGGAGTATTTCGACGTGGTCTACACCTGCGGGCCGAACGCGATGATGCGGGCCTTGCAGCAGGTCCTAGCGCCCGCGGTGCCGGCCTATGCCAGCCTGGAGGAGCGCATGGCCTGCGGGGTGGGGGCCTGCTACGGCTGCGTGGCCGCGATTAAGACAGGGGAAGAAACGCAGAACCTCCGCGTTTGCCTGGAGGGCCCGGTGTTTGAGCTCAGAAGCGTGGTGTTCGGTACATGATCGTACGCATCGTTTCGGCGAGCGCGGAGATTACGCGCGGGATCGGCACCGCGCTGGGCAAGGTGGCCGAGGGGCCGCTGGCCTTTTTACTGGTCGGCGACTATGGCACCGGCAAGACCACGCTGGTCCAGGGCATCGCCGCGGGCCTGGGCGTGACGGAAGTCGTCAGAAGCCCCAGCTACAACATCCTCAAGCGTTACGACTCGGGCCGGCTGATCCTGGTCCACGCCGACCTCTACCGCACGCAGTCCGATCCGGATATCGAGGAACTCGGCATCCTGGACATCCTCAGCGCCAAGGGCATCCTGGCGGTGGAATGGCCGGGGCGCTACCTGCCGCCGGCCCGGGAACTGCCCTGCGTTACGGTCAACTTCAGCTACCCCGCCGGCCAGAAGGTCAGCGGCGCGCTGGAATCGCGGCGCAACCTCGAGTTCTGCTGCGGCGATGGCTGCCCCGAGCGCATCATGGAGGTGTTGCGTGCACTTGCTGCTCGATAGCTCGGGGGCCGAGTTGGTCTGTGCGCTGGCCGACGCCGAGGGCGTGATCGCCGAGAACCGGTTGCCCGCCGGCAGCGAGGCGGCGCGGGATATCGCCGCCGTGGCCGGGCCGCTGTTGGGCGAAAAGCTGCCGCGCGATCTCGACGGCATCGTCGCCGGCCTGGGCCCGGGCAGCTTCATCGGCACGCGCGTAGCGCTCAGCTACGCCAACGGGCTGGGCGCGCGGGGGGACGTGCCGCTCTTGGGCGTGAACAGCCTGGCGGCGACCGGCAGCGTCTTCGGCGGGGGGCGCGGCGTCGTGCTGCGCGATGCGCGGCGCGGCGAGGTGTATTGCTACGGTCCGGCCGGCCACGCGCCGGAGTGCCGGCTGCTGGCGCTTGCTGACCTGGCCGCCGAGTTGGGGCGGCTGCTGATCGGCTCGGTGGTGATCGAGCAGCCCAGCCCGCACTATCCCAATGCCGCCAAGGTGCTGCGAGCAATCATGGCGGCCGCGACCAGCGCCGGCGCCACCACCGTGGAATGCAGCGGCGTGCCCGCCGAGGGGCTGAGGCGCGCCGGTCAGGCGGCGAAGCCCGTGGATTACCTGGAGCCCGTCTATCTGCGCGGCTTTCTGTGATTCAAGCCGCGGGGCTTTACCTGGGCCGCGCCGGTAGTAAAATAGCCTGCATGTCTCTCATTAACTTCGCAGATCAAATTACCGACCTGATGAAACGCAAGAAGTCCCGCGTCATCGTGGGACTCGATCCGGCGATGGAGCATGCTCCGTTGTCGCTGCAAGGCGGGGAAATTGCCACGCTGGGCTTGGGTACGCGCGAGATCAGCCACGGTCGCCAGTGGGCGATGCGTGAGTTCTGTGAGCGCATCATCGAGGCCACGGCGGACATCACCGTCGGCTATAAGGTCCAGGTGGCGTACTTCGAGCGCTTCGGCAGCGCCGGCCTGCACATCCTGGAGCGGCTGCTCCTGGAGCACGAGGAGAAGCTGTTCATCCTCGACGGCAAGCGCGGCGACATCGGCGCGACCAGCGAGGCCTATGCCGACGCGTATTTCCATGATTACAGCGACGAGGACAAGTCTCCGTTGCTGTGCGACGCCGTGACGCTCAACGGCTACCTGGGCCGCGACGCGCTGGAGCCGTTCTTCAAGCACCTGGCCAAGGACAAGGGCGCCTTCGTGCTGGCCAAGACCAGCAACCCGAGCTCCGGCGACCTGCAGGACCTGAAGATCGGCGAAGATCCCGTCTACGTGCACATGGCGCGCCTGGTTCACGAGTGGGGCCAGGACTTCGTCGGCGCGTGCGGCTATTCGGCCCTGGGCCTGGTCGTCGGCGCGACGTACCCCGAAGCCGCGCGGGCGGTGCGCGAGGTGGCGCCCAAGTCCCTGATCCTGGTGCCGGGCATCGGCGTGCAGGGCGGCAAGCCCAAGGACGCCCAGGCGTTCTGCGGCGCCGACGGTTTGGGCGCGGTGTTCAACTTCTCGCGCTCGATCATCTATGCCCACAAGTTCGGCCCGTTCGCCGACGAGCATGACGACGAGGACTTCGCCAACGCGGCGCGCGTGGCGGCGGAGTACTACCGCGCCTCGCTCAACGACGTACTCGGCGAGCCGTAAGCCGCCGCCCCGACCGCTGGTTCCCTCCGGCGCCCGGCGTGCGCTGGCGCGTGCGCGGTTGCGTGCAGGCATGGCAATGGTCGCTACGGGCAAGGTAGGCAGGTTGTCGGTGCGGCTATTCGCTGAAGGACAGGCCGGTGAACGGATCGCAGGCTTCTTCGAACAGGCCGTCGGCGATGAACGCCCGCAGCCGCACGGGGCCGGTGTTGGTGCCGGCGCGGTAGACGAACTCGACGCGGCCTTCGATGTCCGAGACCGGATCGATCATCTCGACCCAGCCGTTGCCGGTGTCGAGGACCGAGATATCGAGCTCGATGCCGGCCAATGGAACGCCCATCAGATCGGTCACTTCGGCGATCAGCGGCAGCTCGGCAATGCCGTCCGCGGGCATGATCGCGCCTTCGCGCGGCGTGCTGATCGTCAGTGGATCGCCGTAGTACAGCTGCACGCGCGCCGGTCCGGCCTCGACCAGCAGGATGTCCACGGCGGCGGCCAACCCGGTCGACGGCTCGATGATCTGGACCGTGGCCGTGCCGGGCGTGAACCCGGCCGTGAAACTCAACTCGGCGTGGCCGTCGCTGTCCGTGATGACCTGCGCCTGGTCCAGCGAACCCTCGCCGGAGATCACCTGCGCCGTCAGCGGTACGCCGGCCGCGGCCGAGCCGTCCACATGGTTCAGGTTGAGCCAGAGCGCGGCCATCGATCCGCCGTCCGCCGCGAGCTGGTCCGGGAAGACCTCGGTCCGCATCGTATAGATCGGCGCGGCGGCGACCTGGCGGCCCAGGTAGGCCTGGTATTCCTCGGGCGTGACCAGCGTCACGTCCAGGTAGGCCACGGGCGCCAGCGGAATGCTGACCGAAGTCGAGACCTCGGATTCGATCAGGCTGAATGTAACTTCACATTTCTCCGGCATCAGGCCGGCACGGTAGGGGAACTTGGCGATGCCGTCGCTGTCCGTCGTGACTTCCTGCAGCACCAGCAGCCCGTCGCCGCTGACCACCTCGGCGCGCACCACCTGGTCGCTGACCGGGTTTTCGCCGTCGGTGACCGAAACGCTGATCTCGGCTTGGCTGATGCCGTCGTTCGGCAAGGCCTGGGGATAGCAGTCGGCGGCAATGTTGATCTTTTGTTCAATATCGCCACCCAGCAGCAGCAGATCCACCCGTTGGGGATTGCTGGAAGCGGAACACAGCGCTGCAATCAGCATCAAGGTCAGTCCCGCGATAGCTAAAACTCGTCCCATTCCACCCATATTATATGTCAAACACTCCACGGATGCTAGGTAGATTCAACCAATTTACGGTTAATTTGACGGGAAATTCGCCGCAAATGTTCCGGTTGGCCCGAAAAAACGCGCGAAACGGGCCTAGCCGGCCGATTCCGCGCTGCCTACCCAGCCGAATTCGCTGGTGAAATGCCGCAGCACGGGAGTTTCACGAGTGAATTTCACGCCGCGGATATTGCCGGCGTTCTTTTTCATCTCGATCAGGTTCTCGGCGACGTATTCCATCTGGGTGAACGTGTAAGTCCGCCGCGGGATCGCCAGCCGCACCAGGTCCAGCCCGTCGTACTGGTTCTCGCCGGTCTCGGCATGGCGGCCGCGCAGGATGCTGCCGATCTCCACGCTGCGCACGCCGGCCTCGAGGTAGAGCGCCAGCGTCAGGGCATGCGCCGGGAACTGCTCGGGCGGGATGTGCGGGCAGAAGTCGCGGCCGTCGACGTAGACGGCATGCCCGCCGGGCGGCCAGGTCGTGCGCACGCCGGCATCGCGCAGCAGGCAGGTCAGGTGTGCCACCTGGCCCGTGCGATGCTGCAGGTAGTCCTCCTCGCAGCATTCGTACAGGCCGACGGCCAGCGCATCGAGGTCGCGGCCCGCCTGGCCGCCGTAGGTGCTGAAGCCGTCGAACAGGATGCCGTACATCCTCAGCGCGTCGAAGACCTCGGCCGAGCGCACGCCGATCAGCCCGCCGATGTTGACGAGGCCGTCCTTCTTGGCGCTCATCCACATGCCGTCGGCGTGGGACATGATCTCGCGCGTGATGGCCGGAATCGCCCAGTCGTGGTAGACCGGATCGCGCTGCTGGATGAAGTAGGCGTTCTCGATCACGCGCGCGCTGTCGATGAACAGCGGCTTGCCGTACTTGTGGCAGAGCGCGCCGACTTCCTTGACGTTTTGGAGGCTGACGGCCTGGCCGCCGCCGCTGTTGCAGGTCAGGGTATGGCAGACCAGCGGGATCTTGTCGCCGTATTTCTTCAGGGCGTCCTCGAGCTTGGCGAGGTCCATGTTGCCCTTGAAGGGGAACTCGCTGTTCCAGTCATAGATGTCGTCGATGACGAGGTTGAGGTCGATTGCCTTCTGGAATTGCACGGCGGCCGCGGTGGTATCGAAGTGGATGTTGTTGGGGACGTAGCAGCCGGGCTTGAGGAAGTGCGACATCAGGATCAACTCGGCGCTGCGGCCCTGGTGGGTCGGGATGATGTGCTCGAAGCCGAAAACGTCGCGGACAGTCTGCTTGAAGCGCTCGAAGCTGGCGCCGCCGGCGTAGGCCTCGTCGCCGTGCATCAGTGCGGCCCACTGGTAATGGCTCATCGCGCCCGTGCCGCTGTCGGTCAGGAGGTCGATGAAGACGTCCTCGCTTTGGAGGTTGAACAGGTTGTACTTAGCGGAGGCCAACGCCCGTTCGCGCTCCTCGCGGCAGATCCGGCGGATCGGCGCGACCGACTTGATGTAAAACGGCTCGGGGCCTTTCGTATTACGCCAATGAGGATGCTCATCGGACATGGGGGGTGAATACCTCCTCAGTGGATACACTATCATAGCGCGTGAAACGCGTTTCAAGTGTGCTAAGCGTCATCTTCGCTGAAATAGTCCAGCAAGGCCGCCTGGGCGGCCTGCTGTTGGATGCCCCAGCCGACCAGCAGGATCCAGAGCGGGGCGACGATGATCACGAACGGCCCGCTGAAGGCCATCACCAGGATGCCGGCGCAGCCGTTGAACGCCAGCGGGGCGATATCGTCGAGCAGCCGCACCAGGTTCCCCCAGGCGACCTGCCGGCCGAGTCCGCGTTCGCGGCCGCGCGCGATCCAGAAGAGCGCCCGCCAGTAGTCCGAAGCGAACTCGATCTTCTGCTTGAGCGTCACGGGCCGGTGGGTGGCGGCCAGTTTCTGCCAGCGGCTGCGGTTCAGGTAATCGAAGATCCGCTCGATGAACGTCTCGCTGAGCAGCAACAGCGCCAGGTCGTGCTCGCTGAGCATGCGTTGAGCCAGCGTGTAATGCCGGTCCCACCACTTCTTGACCCACAGCGGGATCAGCCAGCCCGGTACGACGATGATACCCACCACCATCAGGATGATCATCACGATGGCGATCGTCTTGCCCAGCCAGTGGCTGCCGCCCGTCAGCCAGTCCTCGGCCGGCCCGAGGTAGGGTTCCAGCAGGTGCCCGAGGCCCAGCATCACGGGCAGGACGATGAACACCGGGGTCAGGAAGAACGAGAGGAGCATGGCCGAGCCTTCGATGTCCTCCCGCCAGGAATCGAGCTCTTGGCGGTTGCCCTGCAAGTCATCCTTCGCACCCACGGCCCGATTATCGCATGCCGGGGCCGGTCCAGCCAGCGCCATCGCTCGCGGATTGGGGGAGCGGCTGGCTATAATCTTAGCCATGTTCCAAAAAGTACTGATCGCCAATCGCGGTGAAATAGCCTGCCGCGTAATTCGGGGATGCCGCGAACTGGGCTGCCGGACGGTGGCCGTCCATTCCGAGCCGGATGCCAAGGCGCTGCATGTACGCCTGGCCGACGAGGCTTTTTTGTTAGGTGCGGCGGCACCGGCCGTGAGCTATCTCAACCAGGAGAAGCTCTTGGCCGTGGCCCGTGAGGCGGGCTGCGACGCGGTGCATCCCGGCTACGGCTTTTTAGCCGAGAACGCCGGCTTCGCCGAGGCGGTCAGCGCGGCGGGGCTGAGTTGGATCGGTCCGCCGCCGGCGGCGATCCGCGGCATGGGCCTGAAGATCGAGGCGCGCGAGACGGCGCGGCAGGCCGGAGCGCCGGTGGTGCCGGGCTTCGAGTCGCGCGACGCCGGTGACGAAGAATTCCTGGCCGCGGCGGATGAGATGGGCTATCCCGTGATGGTCAAGGCCAGCGCGGGCGGCGGCGGCAAGGGCATGCGCACCGTGGCCGAGCCCGCCAAGCTGATCGGCGCGATCGAGGCGGCGCGGCGCGAGTCGGCGGGCGCTTTCGGCGACAGCACGGTCTACCTGGAGAAGCTGATCGACCGCCCGCGGCACATCGAGATCCAGGTGCTGGCGGACGCCCACGGCCACTGCGTGCATCTCGGCGAGCGCGAGTGCAGCATCCAGCGCCGCCACCAGAAGGTGGTCGAGGAGACGCCCTCGACCGCGGTCAGCGCCGAACTGCGCGCGCGGATGGGCGCAGACGCGGTCTCGATCGCCCAGCGGGTCGGCTACGTGGGGGCGGGGACGGTGGAGTTCATGCTCGATCCCGCCGGCAATTACTACTTCCTGGAAATGAATACGCGCCTGCAGGTCGAGCATCCCGTGACGGAGTACGTCTACGGCGTCGACCTGGTGCACTGGCAGCTGCAGATCGCTGCCGGAGAGCGGCTGACGCTTCGGCAGGCCGAGCTGACCCCGCGCGGGCACAGCATCGAGTGCCGCGTCTGCGCCGAGGACGCGGCCGCCAACTTCCTGCCGCAGATCGGCCGCGTGGAGGTCTACAGCGAGCCGACCGGCCCCGGCGTGCGGCTGGACACGATGCTCTACCCGGGCTGGGAGGTCGGGGCGGACTACGACCCGCTCCTGGGCAAGCTGATCGTCTGGGGCGCGGACCGCGCGGCGGCGATCCGGCGCATGGCCCAAGCGCTCTGTGACTACCGCGTGCTGGGGGTGACGACCAACCTGCCGTTTTTGCACGACGTGATCACGCATCGCGAATTCGCCGCCGGCAATACGACCACGGCGTTCATCGGCGAGAACTATCCGGAGTGGCGGGCGCCGGAGGCGGGCGTGCCGGCGCAACTGGCGGCGGCGCTGGGACTGGCCACAGCGCGGCCGGCACTGGCTGCGATGGTGACGGGCGGCAACGGCGAGCTGCCGACGCCCTGGCAGTCCAAGGGGGCCTGGAGCAACGTATGAGAGAACAACTGCGCATCAACGGTGAAGTACTGCTGGTATCAGCCAATGTCGGTGCCGACGCTACGGCAGTGGTCCGGCTGGGCGATGATGAGTATAAGGTGGTCAACGTCAGCCGCGAGGACGGGGCGCTGAGCTTCGACTACGACGGGGCGCGCTATCGTTTCCATCTGCGGAGTACCGGCGACCTGGTCGAGGTGACCGACGGTGCGGCCTACCACCGCTTCCAGCGCATCGAGGAAGGCGCGGCGGAGGAGGACGAGGGCGGCGGCGAGCTGACCAGCCAGATGCCGGGCACGGTGCTCAAGCACCTCGTCAGCGCCGGCGCGGAGGTGAAAAAGGGCACGCCGTTGTTGATCCTCGAGGCGATGAAGATGGAGCACGAGGTCGCGGCGCCGGCGGACGGCGTGGTGACGGGCTTCCCGTTCAGAGAGGGCGCGCGCGTGATGCCGGGCGACCTGCTGGTGGAGTTTGAAGCGACGGAGCCCGGGGAAGCGTAAGCGTAAGCGATAAGCGTAAGCTGGTAGGGGAGCCACTCGTGGCTCCCGAAAAGGCCAAAGTGGAACGCGGACGCCTCGTCCGCATCGGGCAGGTTCAAGGGAGAAGGGAGAAGGGAGAAGGTTCAAGGCGAAGAAGGCACTAGGAACCAGGGACTAGCAAGAAACGTAGTCCCGCCGTTCGCGGGATCCCTGGCGCTGGATTAGTATTCAGTTGCCAGTTTTCAGTAATCAGACTTGGGTAGGGGCGAAGCCATGCTTCGCCCAGTATTCATGCGGTCCCATGGACAAGAGAGGAGCGAGGAGATAGGAGTGAGGAGTACTCGGGGAGGGTCAAGACATAGGTAACACTTCAAGAGATGGGGGCCGGCTCAAAGAACAAATTGTACCCAGGGTACAATACATTCTTTACTGGCCCTGAGGATCATTGGAGAGGGCTGGGGGGGACGTGGTGCTTGCAGCCGTCTTTGATTGTGCTGATCGGCGACCAAGCTTGATTGGGTGTTAGTGGCTTCAATTTGTCGGACTGCGGACCCCGGACGGGAAAATCCGGTGACATCCTGCCAGAGCGGGACTATGGGATGCGGACGAGGGCGTCCGTGCTCCAATCCGGCGGCGGGGATGCCGCCGCTACGTTAGCTGTAGTAGAGCAAGCCTCCGTGCTTGCGTCCGGGCAAGTGAAAGTGGCAAGTAAAGGTGAAAGTGGCTTGAAACTCACTGCGTGCCCGCAGGACTTTCTACTTTCACTTTCTACTTTTACTGTTCGCGCAATCCCGCCACGGCGGGACACCCCTACTGGTCCCTGGTCCCTACTTCTTTTGATCCCCTTTAACCTTTCCCCATTAA
>JAFGCY010000048.1 GCA_016932385.1 bacterium
GATCGATCGCGGTAGCGGTGAGATCGAACACGGCGTTGGCGTCGCCGGTGGGCGCGAGCGAGGCGGTGCTGGACGGGTCCTTGCCCAGCCGGGCCAGTTCGGCCAGCAGCAGGGATTCAAGATCACAGTAGGACGGGCGTCCCTGCCCGTCATCCACCGCATCCAGCAATAGACGGCCAGGGACGGCCGTCCCACTGGTTGATGAGCCGCCGCAGGATGCGCACAGCAGCAGGATGCCCGTAAGCAGCAGGATCAGCGCTGTCTGAAGACCCCCCGTGGCGATTGTCTTTGGCGTGTTCTTCACGCTTTCCCCTGGCGCGCAGCCTCCCTTGATGCCGCGCCTGTCAATAAATAAGACTCTTAAAAACCCGTGAAGTCTCATGGTCCCTCAAAAAAAGTCTAAATTCGGTAAATCCGATGGTAAAGACTTAAAATTCCCGTTAAGTCCTCACCTTGTTTACTGTAACACAACGGGAATCCGGTGTGGCGCTACGTGGGCTTACGCTGCGGTATCACAAGCCCCCGTGCTTGTGCCGGCGAGTGAAAGTAGCAAGTAAAAGTCCAAGAAGTAAGGTCAACAGACGGGCCGTCTGTTGTACAGGCCGGCTTTGAATCGGGCTCGGGGAGCCCTTCCACATGGAGTTATTGTGTCAATGCGGATCAGCGCGCTTAAACTTACGGCTTAAACTTAAACTTTCTCCCGGCGGTATTTCCGAGAATCCGTTACAATTTGGGCGCCTAGTGTTACTACCAGCGGAGTTGATTGTCACCGTAAGTAGTGGGCGAAAAGCGCACAAACGAGGAAACCAGGGAAGACCGGCGCGTTGATCGGGCCGGTGGACCAGGGGCCGCAGATGAACGGGCCGGACAGGCCGGTCCGCCGCGCTTCAGTGATGGAGCCGCTGTGGACAACAGCATCCCGCCGGAAGATGACCGCCGGCGGGTTTTTCTGGACCTGCTGATGCCCGTTTATCCGAAAGCCCTAGCCTATGCCCAGACGATAACGGGAAGTCTGATGGACGGCGAGGACCTCGTGCAGGACGCAGTATTGGCCGCCTACTCGCGGTTTGACTCACTCCGGAGCCGCGATCGTTTTCGTGAGTGGTTCTTCGCTATCCTCCTGAACCGCTACAGGAACCTTCGTAACCGCTTGCGGTTACGACCGATCAAGCTGGTAGCCGAGCTGGGCGATTCGCATAGTATTTTTGAAGCCACAGCACGCGTAAGCGGCGATCCCGCCGAGCTTGGCTACCAGCTTACTTTGGTTAAGGAGTTGCTGGCGAAGCTTAACCCGCGCGAGCGGGACGTGATTCTGCTTCTGGGGCCGGCGGGTTTTACCCCCGCCGAAGTGGCGCGGATCCGCAAGGTGAGTGAACGCGCCGTGGTGCAGCTGGCCTACCGGGCCCGCCGCAAGTTGAAGCAGATGCTGCCGGACGGGGCGCTCCCTTTTTTGGGCGTTCCGGCGGCGGGAGTAGCCAGGCATGACTGAATATAATCCCACACCCGACAACCAGGCGGAAAAGCTGATCGGCCAGCTGTTCGGCCGGCTGGAAGCCGAGGCCGATCCGACGATCGCGCGGCTCAGGCTGGAGCGCCGACTCGACGCACCGCGCAAGCCGCGGGTGCGCACCGGGCTCAAGGTGCTGGCTTTCGTCACCGCGCTTCTCGTGCTGGGCGGCTGGGCCACCACGGCGCCGGTCACGGGCTGGGACGACGGCCAGCTGATCACGATCGAAGCGCCCGACGGGTTCGTGCCGGCGGCCTACCCGTATTACGCCGGCCTGTTCGCCAACCACGCCGCGGAACTCGAGGCGGTCGGCGCCCAGAGCCTGATCGTCGACTACAAGCAAGGTGAAAACGGAGCCTATTACTTCCAGTTGGGGATTATCGGCGTGAATTTCAGCGAGGCGAATGTCTGGCTGCGGGACGTGATGGCGGCGACGCCGGAATTAGACGAGCGGCCGTATGCGATCACCCAGCCGCTGTTGCCGTACCGCGTGAGCGTGCAGGAGATGATCGCGTTCTCGCTGTTCGGGCGGACCGAGGCCGAGGAGCGCAAGGTGCTCGCCGCCTGGCGCGCCGTCGGGGAATACCCGCAGCATATCTACCTGATCACGGAGACCAACGACTACGCCCATCGTGTCAGCATGCTGGGATACTAGCCTTAGCCCATCGGTTCGGGAAGGCAGTTACCCGCGCAGTTATCCGGCTAGTACTATGAGCAGCCAATCCTACGTGCTTCAGCCTGGATCCTGTTATTACTTTTTTCACGGAACGCGCGGGCTGGATCGTACCTGTAATTGCATTTTCCACCAACTAGTAAACCTGCAATATTTGCCGGTAATGAAGATGCAAATAATCTCTCCCTTCGCTAATTAGGATTTAACATCAAATATTTATCTGATTAAAACGATCAGTGATTCTCATATGGTAAACCTCACTGATGAATCCGCTGATCACCCTGGTTTCCGACTCCGAAGACTGGCTGATGGAGCGAATCCTGGCGTATGCCAAGCGGCAGAAATATACTCAATACACATCCACATTGGCGGAAGCCTGGCGGGCCTCGATCGCCGGCCTCTCCGCCAGCTTGATCGAGTCCATCCGGCAAAGCCACAAGCCCCAGGAGTTCCAGCCTCAGGAGGATTTCTCCAACAATCCCAGCGCCGCGTTCGGCGTCAAGGAAGCCAAGCTGCATCGCTCCCGCGGTATCCAATTGGGGATGTTTCTGGGCTTGATGAAGTACTACCGCCAGAGCTATCTGGACCTTGTGGAGATTGCCCAGTTTTCGCCCCGCCAGCGCGCGCAGTCCGAAGCGATTATCCTGCGCTTTTTCGATTCGGTGGAACTGGGGTTTCTCGTGGAATGGGTATCCCATACCACCGGTCAATTGACGCAGGAACTGCAGGTGGCCAACCGGCTGATTACCAATGAAAAGAACAAGTTCCTGACGATCTTCGAGAGCCTGCCCAGCCCCGTGGTCTTGCTGAACGCCACCGATGAAATCGAGAACATGAACAGCGCCGCCGCCAAGTTGTTTAAGGGGCTGAGTGTGCCCGGCGCGATTTATTACAATCCCAAGGTAACCGGCGAGCGGATTCCCTGGCTGGCCAAGGAGCTGGTTGAGTTCCATTCAACGGACCAGGACAGGTGCCGCCTGGAGAAGCTGCTGGAATGTCACGGCGAGCAGCGGCATTTCATCGTGCAGCTACATCGGATGCTCGATGTCAGCGAGAAATTCACCGGAACGGTTGTTTTCCTGCTCGATATCGAAGAGCGGCGGCGCGTCGAAGAGGCGTTACGCAAACAAGAACGCCGGGAAGCCGAGTTGGCGGCGATTCTGGCCGCCGCCGGGACCACCGCCCACGAAATCAACAATCCCCTGACCGGCGTCATCGCCGTGTTGGAATCGATTGCCAATGATCCGGGCGCGCCGGATGTGGGTATGCAGGCTCAGGAGGCATTGAGTGCCGCGCTGAGGATCAAGCAGGCGATTCTCGATATGGAGGCGATCCGCGAACCGGCCTACCGGCCATACCTGGACAAGCGCTGGATCCTGGACCTGGATCTGGGGAAGCAAACTCCGCCGCTGGATTAGCCCGGCTGTCCCCCCTACTGCCAAATGGTTAGATCGAGTTAGGATCGTGGAACTGCTCTTCGAGGATATGCATCCGCCAGTTCAACTCCTTGTTGGCCCGATAGCGCGCGCGCATGTTCGCCTCGAAGTTGGCGAACCACTCCTCGTTGATTTCCTTGCGCCGTGGGTCCTCCATGTAAGCCTGAATGCGGATGAACAAGACAACGGCAATCGCGATCAAGACCACGATCAGTGTTGCCAGCGCCGTATCGAAATCCTGTAGTGTCTGGTACATAGCTGCTTTATACGATGCATCCGATTTCGAGTGTGTTGCGGATCGACATCTGAATTTATCATACCGTTACCGGCGGTGCAATCATTTATCGCGGAACTGCGCTTCCAGCACATAGGTCCGCCAGTGCAACTCGCGGTCGCGGTAGCGGGAGCGGATGAATTGCTCGAACCGCGCGAACCACTTCTCGTTCAGCTCCTGGCGCCGGGGATCGGCGAAGTACACTTGGATCCGCCAGAATAACGCGACCGCCGCCGCGATGATCATCAGCAGCAAGACGATCATCAACTCTTCAAACCCTGCCATCTATTAAGGTTTTACCAGCAAGCACCCGCATTCGCACCCCGTCCGGCGGAATGGCTGCGGCTTTTTCCTGTATAATGGGCTCGCACGCGGAGTGCGCGAAGTTTATGGCCAAGTCAATACTCATCGTTGATGACGAAGAGATCATCCGCAATGTACTGCGCCGGAAGCTGGAGCAGACAACTTCTTACAAAGTTTTTACCGCGGATGATGGCGTGGTCGCGCTGGACATGTTCAAGGAGCAGCCGGTCGACCTCGTGATTTCCGATCTCCTGATGAAGGAGATGAATGGCATCGAACTGCTGCGCAACCTGAAAAGCATCGAGCCGTCGATTCCGGTCATTATTATTACGGGGTACGGCACACTGGACGACGCGATCGAGGCGATCCACCTCGGCGCCGAGGACTTCATCAAGAAGCCGTTCGATATCAACGAAGTCCTGGAAACGATCGACAAGACTTTCCGCAAGCTGGCCGAGGAGGCCGATCAGCGCGAGGTGATCAAATACATCGCGCACGAGGATATCAAACTCGAGATCCCCAACCAGTTCGACTTGCTCAACACGGTCATCAATTACATCTTCTCCCATCTGCGCGCGCGTTGGCTGGTCAGCGACGAGGATCTGCACGATGTGAAGGTCTGCCTCTACGAGGCGCTGACCAACGCGTTCGAACACGGGAACCTGGGTATCAGCGGCGAAGTGAAGACCAAATACCTGGAGAAAGGCCAGCAGCATTGGCGCGATTACCTGCTGGAACAGATGGAGGACTTGGTCAACGCCAAGAAGGCGATCCATGTCAACCTGACGATCAACGAGGAGTTGATGCGCGTGGCGATCCAGGACGAGGGTCCGGGCTTCGATTACCGGTCGCGCACCCAGGATGTTGATCCGGAGGAGCTGTTCCGGTCCAGCGGGCGCGGGTTGCTGCTGATTCAATCATTGATGGATGCGGTGGAATTCAATGACTCCGGCAATGAAGTAACAATGACCAAATATCGTGAATCAAGTTAACCCAAATTTTAATCCCAGGGTATAAAAAGATGATTCCCGATGTAATCAGCGTTCAGCGCTGATTGATACCGAAATTTCAGCATAACTTATTCCGCGGGAGGGGTCGCAAACAGGCCTCTTACGCCCAGAATAGTTTATAATTAGGCCAACCTGGCAGGAGGAGACGTATGGACACTACCCCAAAAAGTGAGGACAAGCCTACCGGTGAGGAAAAGCCAAAGGGAATCAACTGGTTAACCATCATCGGCATCGTTATCCTGGTCGTCTTAATCGGCGTGGTAATCGCAGCCGCCTATATCTGGAACATCACTAAGGATATTCCGGCCATCCAGGATGTGATGGCCCTGGAGCCGCAGCTCAAAGAGATGGAACAGATGACGCTGGCGCAGATCGAGGAGCAGGCGGAGTTCATCCAGGCCGAAGATCTGGCGAAGGATCCCTACGGCTACAAGGACCGCTATGTGATCGTCGAAGGCACGATGAGCAAGGAAGAATCCATCGGTGTCTCGCAGAACATCGCCATGAACATCTTCAAGGATGAGAATTACAAGGGCTATGTTCTGGACGATGCGATTGTCGCGATCGACATTTCCGGCGAGGGTGACGATGCTCCCGAAGGCGCGACGGTCAAGGCCTACGGTAAGCTGTTCGTTCTCAACATTGATGACGTCTGGAAGATCCCGATTGTGGGTCCGAACCTCAAGCAGGAGTTCGCAAACGTCGAAGGCATGTCGGATACCGTGGTCTTTGTGATTGCCCGTGGTATCGAAGTATTGCCGATGGAAGTTCCGGCGCCGGACGAGCCGCTGCCGGGCGAGATGGGCAGTGACACCAGAACCCCGGACATGGAAGGCGCTGACGCCGAAATGACCGAAGGTGAGGGTGGCGAGGAAGGCGCAGCCGTTGAAGGTGAAGCTGGCGAGGGTGAAGCCGGTGAAGGCGAAGCACCCGCCGAGGGCGACGAACCTGCTCCGGAAGGCGAGGGTGAAGGAACCGAAGGCGCTTAAGCCTGTCTAGTATTCAGGTAAGTACGTAAACCATACGGACGGTCAGCCTGTCCGCGGATTAACGATGCGCGGACAGGCTGCCGTTCGCGAATTACTTAATGAGCGGAGGAAGCTATGGACTACAGCCAGTCCGGTGGCCAGCAAGCCTATCAGCCCGCTGGCGGATATCAAGCCCCCCCACCACCGCCAGCTAAAAAGGGCGGCTTCAATTGGTTGGCCTGTTGCGGCATAACCTGTCTGGTGCTGCTGATCATCGGCGGCCTGGTCGGCTTTTGCACCTGGCGGATGATAGCGCCGTTTATGGGCATGGGCCTGCAGATGGCGTCGATTTCCGAGACGGTCAGCAACACCGATATCCAGACGATCAAAGCCAGTGCTGTCGAAGTCGATGTCGACCAGCTGAAGGCGGGAGCCAAGGGCTATGAAGGCCAGTGGCTGAAGCTGACCGGTGAGTTGACCCAGGCTGGGCAGATAGCTAGCGGCTTCTCGACCAACGAGTTTAACTCGGAGGATATGACCAGCTATGTCCTGGGCTCCAACATCGTGGTCATGGATGTCACCAAAGCGCCATCAGTCGGTGGGATGGGCGATACGATCGTCGCCTACGGCAAGTGCTACTCCTGGGACTTGATGGAACTCGAGAAGATGCCGTTCTTCGGTGGCATGATCGCCGAGGAATTAAAGAACAGCCCGGAATTCCAAGGCAACACCAGCATGGTGTTCTTCATGGCCAAGGAAGTCACCCGGGTCGGCGTGGCCGATCAGACCAACTCAGCCGCTGACACCGCGCCGCCGGACGCCGGCGAAGGCGCATCCGGCTGGATGAAGTAATCGCGAGGAGTCAACATGAACAGCCTGCCGGCATTAACCATCGTCGGCGCGGGTTGCATCGGCCGCCGGATCGCCCAGGCGATCGCGCAAAGGGAGTTGGCCTACAGCCTGGCCGCGGTTAGTGACATCGAGCAGTCGGCGGCGGAGCAGCTGCGCGACGAGTACGCTCCGGAGGCGGCGGTCCTGGGCCTGGAAGCCGCCACCGCGCTGTGCGACGTCCTGGTCGAGTGTGCGGCCGGTGCCGCGGTGCCCGCGGTGGTGGACGCGGCGCGGCTCAGCTATGAGGAGGATCGGCGGCCCGGCCATGTGCTGATCATGTCGGTCGGCGGCTTGCTCGGTGTCAGTGAACTGGAAACGCCCGGACCCGTGATCCACGTCCCGTCGGGCGCATTGGGCGGCCTGGATGCCGTGCAGGCCATGAAAGTGGCGGGACTGGACGAGGTGATCCTGACTTCCAGCAAGCCGCCCCAGGGACTGGGACTCGAGGTTGCCGAGCGCACGGTTGTCTTCGAAGGCAGCGCCGCCGAGGTGATCAAGCTGTACCCGAAGAACGTCAACGTGGCGATCGCGTTGAGCCTGGCCGGCATCGGCGCCGAGAGAACCAAGGTCCAGCTGGTGGCCGATCCGGCGATCGAGCGCAATACGCATCACCTGGTGGCGCGCGGGGCGGCTGGCGAGGTCGAGTTCATCTCCCGCAACATGCCGTTCCCCGAGAACCCGCGGACCAGCTACTTGGCGGCCCTGTCCGCCGTGGCGGCGCTCAAGCGGCTGACCGCGCAACTCCAGGTCGGCTAAACCAGTTCGGGCCTGATGCATACAGGGCGAATCCCGCGGAGGGGCTGAGTCCGCGGCCGCGGGTGGCCGATCGCGCCCGGCGTGATGGTATCAGCAAATGATTATCATTATCAATAACTTCTCTGCGCCAATATATTCTAAATTTCAATAAAATCCACGTTAATCAACACGAGTAAGCGGGTATTACAAAGTGCGATTCCCCAAAGCATCGGCGGAGGTGAGTTCCCATATGGGGTAACCTCCGCCTTTTGACGTAATTCCCTCGGCTTATTTCGCGTTGGCGCGCCTAGAGCTTGACGTCGATCATCGCGCTGACGGCCACGCCCTTCACCCGATGCAGATTATCAACATCGTCACCCTCGATCGGCACCAGGGCGCGCAACCTGAACAGCTTGTTCATGAAACTCTGCTCCAGCTGGGCGACGGCCTCGACCTTGTTGACGGCCTCCTCCGGCCCGACGACCTGCGCCGCCCCGATGTGCTTGTTGCCCAGCACCGAGATAATCGGCACGACCTTGGTCGTGGCGTCCACGCTGGCATCGTTGTTATCCAGCAGCTTGTTGATGGCGTCGTTGATCTCGTCGCCGTATTCATCGATCGCCAGCTTGACGCCGCCGACCTTGACCGCGCCCTCGAGCAGGTCGCCGACGTCGAACCCCGCCCGTACCGGCTGCGGGCGCAGCAGGCAGGCAACCGCGAAGCCCAGCATGAATACAGCCGCCAAGCCCAAGTAATAACTTGTCCATCGGATTAATGGGGTCATCTCTCGCTCCTTGTATTTACTTCCGAAACGTCGCAGCAATGAAAGGCCAGACGTTTTTGCGTGTCGTGGAGTTCATTGTAGCAATCCGCGGCCCGGTGAAGGTTCAGTCAGGGGTACCAGTTGGCGGAAACTGGTATCCACCGGTAATTCGCACATTTGGGTGCTTCGCCGGCATTGCCGACCAAGTAGCATGAATAAAAGAAATTACGTGATATCGCCGGATTGGCGGCCAAACTGCGAAATTTGTACACCTCAACTGGTATCCCTGATTATCCGTGATACCGGACCCACACCTCGGTGGTTATTCTGGATATAATTCAAATGTAAGAATGTTTTTGTCCATCGACAGAGCGAACGGGCAGCCGGTCTACCAGCAGATACGCGATGGGATTGTAGCTTTGATTTCCATGGGTACGTTGGTAGCCGGTGATAAGTTGCCCGGTACCAGGGAGCTGGCGGCGCAGCTGGGGGTTTCGCGCAAGACCGTCCTGCAGGCCTACCTGGAGCTCGCGGCCGACAACTGGGTGGAAACCCGCCCAGGCAGCTGTACCTACGTGCTGGACCGCAGTGCCCTGACCGGCAGCTCATCGGGAGCGAGCGCTTTTCCGATGCTGGAAGTGATGGCGCCGGAAGTACCGGATGAGACCGCGGAAACGACGCAGATGGACTGGGGACCGTATACGATTGAAGGCCGGTTCTTCGGCAAGCCGCTCTACAAGGACCGCTGGCACAGCGAGGAGGAATGGATCAGCTTCAGCCGGGCCATTCCCGATGTACGGCTGTTCCCCTTCGAACGGATCAAGAAGGTCAGCAGCCAGATGCTCTGGGATCCGCAGGCGTACTTCTTCGACTACGGCCATCCGCAGGGTTACATGCCCCTGCTGGAATATATCGAAATGCGGCTGGCCAAGGAAGGGGTGGAACTCGACCAGTCGGACCTATTCATCTGCAGCGGTTTCCAGGTGGCGCTGAACCTCCTGTTGACGCTGCTATTGAAACCAGGCGAAACCGTGGTTGTCGAGGATCCGACGTTCAACTCGATTCTCAACATGCTCAACGCCCGCGGGATTGCGCATCGCGGCGTACCGATGGAGCCCGACGGCCTGGACATCGATTACCTGGACCGCCTGCTCAACCGCGAGAAACCCCGCCTGATCATCACCATTCCGACGCTGCACAACCCGACCGGCATCAACATGAGTTACGAAAAGCGCACGCGCCTGATCGAACTCGCGCAGCGCCACCGGGTTCCGGTAATCGAAGACCAGTGGGCGATGCTGTTGGGCCAGGACGGCAAGCGTGAACCATCACTGAAGGCGCTGGATACAGGCGGGCATGTGATCCAGATCGGCAGCTTCTCCAAGAGCTTCCTGCCGGGCACCCGCGTGGCCTGGGTGGCGTTGCACCGTGACCTGGGCGTTAGTTTCGTGAAGATCAAACGGGCGATCGACCGCAGCGACAGCTACTTTCTGCAGACGCTGGTCCACGAGTTTATCCGCAAGGGTTTCATGGACCTGCACTGCCGGAAGGTGGACCGGATCTACCGGGCGCGGCGCGACCTGATGGACGAACTGATGCACCAGCATTTCCCCAGCGAAGTCAACTGGAAAAAGCCGAGCGGCGGGTTCAGTTTCTGGTTGACCTTGCCCAGCTGGCTGAAGTCGATGGACTATCTGAAGGAGACCGTGAAATGCGGCGTGGAATTCGCGCCGGGCAATTATTTCTATGTCGGCCGGCGGGACAGCAGTAATCTTCGCCTGGCCTTTAGTACATTGACCCAACCGCAATTGCGCTTGGGAATCAAACGCCTGGGATCGGTTCTGACGGAGACGTTGGCACAGCACCGGCGCCAGGCATCAGGTGAATCGTGAGACGAGGTGCATGATGATCAGGCTGTTATGGGTTGTGGTGGTATTGACAATGCTGGTTGGCGGATGTTCCGGCGGCAGTGACGCTTCCCAGTTGGATGATGACCTGCCGGGCGGTCAAAGCCAGTATGTGGTGGCCAGCAATGAGCGAATGCCGCTCAGCGATGATTCGGCTACGGCAACGGTTGAAGGCTTACTGACGGTAATCGGCTTTACGATCATAAATACCGAAGAAGGCGGGGGGCTGGGTGACGGGGCTTCCGCCGTCAGCCAGGTCTCCGATATGCGGGTCCTGGTCCGGTTGGTCGATCCGGAGGAAGACATCCTGTCCGAGGTGAATCCTGATCTCGGCGGCCGGTTCAGCCTGGATTACACCGGCGAGCTGTCCTTCCTCAAACTGCAGGTCGAGTTTGCGGTGGCCGAGGACCTGGACGGCGACGGGACAGGCGGCGATCTGCTGAGCCAGGCCGTGCCGATTGCCCTGCAACCCGGCCGCGTGGCCCAGGTGAACCTGGAGTTCAAGCGCAACGGCGTCAGCGAAGGAATGAATGCGCCGATTGAGTTGGTAGCCGACAGCGAACTGCTGCCGACGGAAGGGGAGATGCTGCTGGTGGAGCTGGCGAGCCTGGACGCCAATGGCGCGCATGAGGAGTTCTATGGCGTGGTCTACAGCACCCAACAGGTGATTTATGACGTGGACCAGGACGACTTCCTGGAGGCCGGTGACGACTATGTCGGGACGGATGGCGACGCCAATGGCTGGGTTGACAACCTGGAGCTCAGCTTTGACGAGGCCACCGCAACCGCGGCCACCGGCTTTGAAGGTGTAATTACCGATGTTGACGTCGCCGAGCAGACCTTCGCGCTGCATCAGGCTGACGGTTCGATCCTGCTCATGACGGTGGATACATTCACCGCGATTGAGCTTTCCGATAACGGCCAATTCTACGGTCAGCTGACACTCGCTTCCAGCCTGATCGGCCGCAGAGCCTATGTGAAGTGTTTGCCGATTCCCAACGGTTACCTGGCTCTGTGGGTCGTCGTGCCGGATCAGCCCACCAAGTAAGGCTGAACGTTGTGTTGGAAAGGCCGGGCCGGCGTAGCTGGCCCGGCCTATTAATTTCAAGGTCAAGCGACCACCGCGGCCGGCGGTGCTATTTGAAGCAGGTTAGTTATACAGCCGAATCAGGCTTTTCAGCTTGCCGAGGACGCGCAGTTCGTTGCTGAAATACATATCCGGGTACAGCGGGTTGGCCGCCTTCAAGACAATCCGCCCGCTCTGGCGGAAGAAGAACTTGACGGTGGCCTCGTCCTCGACGATCGCGGCGACGATATCGCCGGTGTTCGCGTCCTGTTGCTCCCGGAAGATCGCGATATCGTTTTCCTTGATCCCCGCGCCCACCATGCTGTCGCCCTGGATGCGCAGCGCGAACAGCTGGGCCCCGTCTTCGGCCATGCTCTCGAGCGGCAGGCTGACAAAGTCCTCGACGTGGTGGTCGGCGTAACTCAACACGCCGGCGGCGATGCGCCCCAGGATCGGCACGCGCTGCGGTTCCTCGATCTGCAGGACCTGCTTGCCCTTCGTTGCCAGCAGGATGCTGCGGCTGCGGTTTTTGGCGCGCTCGATCAGCCCCTTCTTCTCCAGGGCGACGACGTGGTCGTAGGCCCCTTTGACACTGCAGTCGAAGGCCTCGGCTACATCGCGGATCGCCGGAGCATAGCCGTTGCCCTCGACATAGTCCGCAATGAATTTGAGCACAGACTTTTGCTTATCTGTCACACGCTTTGCCATAACATAATTATACTTAACAGAAGTGGAGAAAGTCAAGTGCAGTTGTCCGATTACTTTTTTCACGGTTTTTTAGGCGGAATCCGCTCCTGGAGTGTGTACCACGTGTTCATAGCAAGTTGTGCTCAGCGCAGGTAGAATCTGGTACAAGCTAGGCCGTAGGGTGATATCATGCAAAAAAGACGCATGAAGTTAGGGGAGATACTGGTGCGGCACGGGGCAATCGGCTTGGAGAAGATGCACGAAGCTCTCTGCAAGCAACGCAACACAGGTAAGCGTGTGGGCGAGGTCATGGTGGAGCTTGGAATGATCTCCAGACCTCAACTCGATGCAGCCCTGGAAGAGCAGCGCTGGCGCAACTCTAATTAACGTTGCGGGATTAGACGGGGTGGGGCGGCGATACCGCTGTCGCGGCTGTTGGCGTGCGCCTTAAGCTCCCGGACCTGCTGGACAAGTTCGTCGGTTACTCCGCGGAAAAAGGCTTTGGTTTCGGAAAGTTCATTCCGCAGGATTCTGAGTTGTTCACGCAACTCATCCAGCTCGGCGTTAACGCTGGACATGCTCCTAGTCGCATCGTGGTCCATGATTGCCTCCTCGCATGCGGGATGAATCCGCTTGGTAGTCTTCCTTTGCAGACACGCGAATGGGGCTACGGGTTGCAGGCTTAATGAAAACTTAGCGCGATCGGCGAAGCGTTCAGCAATGCTGCGACTAAAGCAGCTCGCGCAGGTCGCGGCGCAACTCGTCCACCGCTTCCCACAGCGCCAGCTCTTCTTGGTAGACGCGCGCGGCCAGCTGCTCGACGCGTCCGGCCAGCTCCAGCTCCAGGGCGCGGCTGACGCGCGAGCGCAGCACGAATCCCAGTTCGCGGGCAATACGCCGGCGCCGGCGCGGATGGTCCGCCGGCAGGCCGGCCAGCCAGTCGCGATGGCTCTCGGCGGCCGCCAGCACTTCGGCAACGCCCTCGTCGTCACGGGCGCTGACCGCCAGCACCGGCGGGTGCCAGCAGTCGACCGGAGCGTCCGGGACCTGCTCCTCCGACGCGGCCGGGCCGTGGTGCAGACGGTCGGCCGCCGTCAGCTGAGAGATCTCCAGGCTCTGGCTGATCTCCTTGAACATCAACTCGGCGCCCGGCCGGTCGCTTTTGTTGACGACGAAGATATCGCCGATCTCCAGGATGCCGGCTTTCAACAGCTGCACGCCGTCGCCCGCCTCGGGGCTGAATAGCGCGATCACGGTATCCGCCAGGCAGATCACATCGTAGCCGGTCTGCCCGACGCCGACGGTCTCGATCAGGATCCGCCGGTAGCCCGCCGCTTCGAGCGTACCCGCCACGGCGCTGGCGCCGGGGGTTACGCCGCCCAGGCTGCCGCGGCTGCCCAGGCTGCGGATAAACACGCCCGGATCGGCCTGGACATCGCCCAAGCGGATGCGGTCGCCCAGAATCGCCCCGCCGGTCAACGGACTGGTGGGATCCACGGCCACCACGCCGACCGGGAAGTCGTTGCGGCGGTAGCGCTGGATCAGCCGGCCCATCAGCGTCGATTTTCCGACGCCGGGGCTGCCGGTGATGCCGATCCGGTGGGTACCGGGGGGCGGGGCGGGCAGCTGCGCCAGGATCTCACGCGCCGCGCCGGGATCGTCTTCCAGGCGGGTCAGCAAGCGCCCCAGGCTGACCGGGTCGGCCAGTGCGTCGTTGTTAATCGCCGCGCACATAGTGGAGCACCTGGTTGAGTTCGCGGTCTGTCAGGAAAAGCTGCCGTCCATCCGGTGAGATGTCCAGGTCGTAGACATCGCGCAGGTGGTCCCGGCCGAAGCTGCCGATCCGCTCGAACTTGGGATCCAGCACCACGATTTCCATTTCCAGCACATCGACCAGGAACATATAACCGGCGGAGTCCACGGTGAGATTGCGCGGTTGGTGGAAACGAATCCCGCCGTCTTTCTTTTTGCCGGGGATGATCCGGATCAGGTTGCCCCAGCGCTCGGCATTATCACGCCGGGCTTCGAACACCTGCAGGCGCTGGTTGCCGATATCACATGCAATCAACTTGTCGAAGGCCAGGGCCAGCCCGCCCATATACGCGAATTCCTTGGGACCGTATCCGGTGTTGCCGGCCAGCTGTTGGCCCATCAGGTATTCGTTCGAGCCGCTGTAGTTGACCTCGAGATCCATCAGCTTCTCGTACTCGGTGGGTGAACCGATGCGGTTGACGGCCCAGCGATCGGCATCGCCGATCTCCCACTGCGTCAGGGTGTTGCCGCGCGGTTCCGCACAGGCCAGCTGCGTACCGTCAACCGCCAGATACTCCGGCCAGCTGACGTCGACTCCCTTCACGTTCAGGCGGGATCCATCGCGGTACAAGACCGCGATTTCGTCGCGCCGCTTCGGCTTGCGCTGACCGCCGGTGCGCGCCTGATCGGAAATGATGAAGCCGTTCTCGATGACGGCGACGTCCGCGGCCTTGAACAGGCCGGTCTGGTTGGTGACCCAGGGCAGGCCGGGCCCGTCTTCCCAACGCGGCGGCTTGGTCTGTTCGCGGTAGGGGTAGTTTTCTTCTTCCAGGTAGATATCTTTATTGGAGGCCAGGGTTCCGTCGATCGGTACGCCTTCGCCATACTGCCGTAGGACCTGGCCGTTGTAGTCGAAGACCTGGATGCGGCTGATTCCCAGATCGCAGACCCAGACTTCGTCTTCCGTCACATCCAGCCCGCGAATCTGCAGGAATCCGCCCGGCTTGTAACGGACCTCCCAGGGATCAGCACTCGCCGCCGAGACTTCGGCCGGGCCGCCGAAGGCCCCGGCGTATTCCCACTTGACCTGCGGTACATCGACCTGCTTCGTTACCGGCGGTTCGCTGTCGACGCGCTGCATGCACCCGGCCGCCAGCATGAGGGCGGCGGCCAGCGCCAGTAACCCGCCGAACCGTATCAGTTTTGCCATGTCCGCGTGTATCTGCATAAGCTAGGCATTGCCGGTTACGATTATATGCCCATCCCCCGGCGTGATCTCCTCGACCTGCAGGTAAAACTCGTAATCGAGCATCTCCTTGGCGCGCTGGATGTCCTTTTTGCTGCGCTCGACGAAGGCGTCCAGGTCGTAGACCGGGTTGACCTCGTGCTGGACCAGCCGGTTGACGGGCCCCGGAATCGGGATGCCGATCATGCTGCTTTTGTCGATCGCGAAGACCAGTTGCGTCTGGTTCTCCACCGACAGGTTGCCCTTGACCGAGAACGGCACGCGCCCCACCCAGGTTGCGTATTTGCCGTTGAGGGTGATCCCGTCGCGGGCCAGGGCGACGCTGGCGTCGCTGAGCGTATCCTTTTTCTCGCGCAGGGCCGCCGTCAGCGATTCGGCCGTGAACTTGCCGGTGAAATCGATGCCGCCCAGCCGGACCGTCCCATCCTCCGCCAGGGCCAGGCCGGTGACGGTGATCGCCAACTCGTCCACCAGCACCGGCTCGAGAAAGATCTCGTCGAAATCGAAGGTCACGAGCCAAGTTCCGAGCGGCTCGCCATTCTCCGCGAGTTCCGGCGCGACCGTCACCGCCAGGTCCTCCAGCGGCATCGGCGCGGTGGTTTCCACTGCCGTCTGCAGTTCACCGGCAATCTGATCCGGCGTGGCACTCGTGCCGAGCAACTGCCCGACGGTGATCAGCAGGATGGCGATTAATTCGGACATGTCAGTCCCGCTTGTTCCAGGATTTGAGTTTCTTGGTCACGGCCTTTCTGATCTTGGCCGCCGTTTCCTCGACGCTGCCGCTGGCGTCGATCCGCAGGACCCGCTCCGGCTCGGCCTCGTGCATCGCCAGATACCGTTCGCGCACGCGCGTGAAGTAGCCCAGCGAGCGCTGCTCGATGGCATCCAGCTCGGTGGCCGCCTGCGCGCCGCCGTTCTGGGCATCGAGCACCCCCGCCAGCGGGTAGCGGCGGCTGAACGCCTGCTGCGGTTCCAAATCAAGCCAGAGCGTCAGGTCCGGCACCAGTCCGGCGGTCGCGGCTTTGCAGACCGCCCGCAGCACCTTCTCGGGAATGGCGCCCAGCGCGCCCTGGTAAGCCAGGGTGGACTCGGTGAAGCGGTCGAGGATCACCCAGGTGCCGGCGGTCAGATCCGGCTTGACGCGCGAGCTGACCAGTTCAGCCCGGGCCGCGGCGAACAGCAGCAGCTCCGCCAGTGGTGAGCGCGGCGGTCCGTGCTTCAGGATCTGGCGCAGTTCCTCACCCAGCGGCGTGGCGCCCGGCTCGCGATAGGTCGTCACCGGCAGGTCCTGCGCCGACAAGTACCCCACCAGGTGCGCGATATGGGTGGTCTTGCCCACGCCATCGATGCCTTCCAGAGTGATCAGTCGTGCTTGCACTATCCTTCCTGTGTAGACGTTTCCTTCGCCGCCGGCGTTTCCTCCGGTGCCTCTGTTCCCGCCAGTAATTCCAGGTCTTCGATCTCGGCGCCGACCTGGTCGGCCAGCGACTGCATCACGCGCCGGACCAACGCCTCCTCGGTGCGAATATGGCGCGAGTAGAACTCGGGCTTGGCCGGGCGGATCCGCCCGTCGGCGAGCAGCAGGCCGTCCTGGCAGTCGACCAGGCGCCAGCGCAGGAAGCCGCGGGCCTGCGGCGTATCGGCGCCCTGGTTGGGCCAGGTGCCGCCGACGATCTCGATGCCGTCGAAGGTCCCGTCGATCAGCGCCTCGACGTCGCAGGCCTCGCCCAGCGTGACCGCGTCAGCCAGCAAGAGCGGCTTGTCCTCCAGCCCGGCTTCGGCGGGATCAATCGCGAGAAACTCCACGTCCGCGAAGCGCGCGGCCAGGCGGCCCAGCAGGATCTCGGTCATTTGCTCCGCGCCGTCGCGCAGGTTGCCCGCATCGTGCAGCGGCACCACGCCGATCCGTGTCAGGAGCGGCTTGGCGGAGACGGGTCGCGCATCATCCTCGGCCCAAACGGGCGCCAGGACCACTATGGCCAGCAGCAAGCCCAGCAAGATGTGCGTGATGTTCTTGTTCACGGTAATGAAAGATTGTACCGGCAATCCCGCCCGGCTGCCGTTACAGGCCGGTGACGTACCGGTCGATCCCGCGGGCGATGCCCTGGGCGATGCGCTGCTGGTAGGTCGGGTCGATCAACCGCCGGCATTCCTCCAGGTTGGTCAGCACGCCGCACTCGACCAGCGCCGAGGGCACGACCGTCTCGCGCAGCACGAAGAAATTGGCCTGGCGGACGTTTTTGTCGACGGCGCCCGTGGAGCGCAGAACCTCCTCCTGGATCAGCTGCGCCAGCCGCGGACCGCGCCGGGAAGCCGGGTGGTGGAACGTCATCAGCCCCTGGTATGCGGGATCGTCGAGGCTGTTGTTATGCACGCTGACGAAGACGTAGGGCAGCACGCGGTTGGCGTAATCGGCGCGCGCGCCCAGGCTGACAAACGTGTCGCGGTCGCGCGTGGTCAGCACCTGATAGCCCAGCTGCGTCAACTCCGTCTCCAGGTAGCGGCAGATCTCGAGGTTGATATCCGCTTCCCAGACGCCGTCGATCACGCCCTCGGCGCCGGGGTCGCTGCCGCCGTGGCCGGGGTCGATCATGATCGTGCGCCCGCGCCGGAACTGGCTGGCCGAAGTGGCGGCGACGGGAGTGGGTGGCAGCAGCTGGATGTAGTGCCGCGCGCCGTCGTCCGTGCTGAGCAGGCGGTAATCGACATACTCCGTCAGGTCCAGCACGACGCGCACGGTGCCCACCTGCGGACGGCCGACGCGGATCTGCTCGACGCTGCCGCTGTGGACGGGGATCGTCTTGGTGGCGTCCTCGAAGGTCACGCCCGGAAAATCGGCTACCAGGCGCGGCGGATTGTTTAGGAACTGCGTCTCCGGCTCGCAGGGCGCGCCCAGCTGGATCGTGATCGAGAGATCGCCCGAGCTGGACTGCTGGTAGCTGGCCAGCTGGAAATAATTGCCGAAGCGGACACGGGCGTAGCCCAGGTCGGGATCGGTCTGGATATTGAACCCGGTGCGCCGCGGCTGGTGGATGAAGATGAAACTGCGTCCCAGCACCGGTTGGCTCTTGAAGCCGACCTTCGTCAGGTACGGATCGCCCGGGAAGTCGCGGCCGGCGGTATCGGCCAGGAAGCCGCCCTCGACGATGACAGTGATCCGCTGGTCGTCGACCTGGATACCCTCGACGGAGACCGGCGTCAGGCAGCCCAGCGAAAGGTCGTCCGCGCCGTTGCCGCAGGTGACGCGGTGGATCAGGCCGACGGCCTGGAAGAGGTCCTCCTGGGCGTTGAAGGCCAGCTTGAGGCCGACATCGGCATAGCGCGCGTCGCTTAAGTAATCGTGCCCGTCGTGGCGCAGCAGGTCCAGCGAGCTGACCGCGCCGCCGTCCAGTTCCACGGCCGGCTGGGTCTGGCCGTAGGCTACGTCGAGCGTGTGCCCGGCCAGCCGGTAACGCCGCCGTCCGGCGAGTAATTCCGCGGTCGTCTTCGGGGGTGGCAGGGGACTCAGCTCAGTGGCGCTGCCGCCGACGTCCTCTTCGGTTGGGGCCTCGTCGCCGGTGTCGTCGGGGTTGTAATGCTCATTCGGCAAGGCCGCGCCGGAGTCGGCCTGGAAGGCGACGATCCGTGCGGCGGGATCGAACGGCAGCTGGACGGGCAGCTGCGCCGTCTCGTCGGCGTTGGGAGCCGCCAGCCCCAGCTCGTCCAGCAGGGCCAACGTCAGATAAGTCGTGCCGCCGGATTCCACCACCGGCGCATGGTCGAAGCTGACCACCTTGTTGCCCAACATCAGGTAATGCGTACCGGCCCAGGCCGGCGCCAGCGAGAACACCAGCGTCCAGGCCAGGAGCACCGCCAGCGCGGCTCTCATCGGTCCTCCCAGCAGCTCAGCAGGTCTTCGGCGACCAGATCGGCGGCCGGCGGATGCGGCGGCTTCGCGTGCGGCTGGTCCCAGTGCTGGTCCAGCCAGTCCAACAGGAACTGCCCGTTGATCGCGTGCTGGTCGGCGATGGTGCCCTGGCCGCACTCGACCAGCACCTCGGCATTGCCGTATTGCTGGCGGTCGCTGTGCTGCGGATCGGGGACGAGGAGCGCCGGGATCCCGCAGGCGACCAGCTCGCCGACGGTGGCCGCGCCGCTGCGGCCGAGGTAGAAATCGCTGGCGCAGATCGCGCCCATCGCGTCGTCGAGGAAGTCCACGGTATGGTAGTGGACCGGCCCGTCGGGCAGCGATCCGCTGCCGGCGACGGCGTCGCGCAGGTTGTGGCGTTCGCCGGCGACGTTGAGCACCGCCAGCTGGCGCCAGCGCTTGTCAGTCGAGCGCGAGGCGGCATAGAGCAGCTCGCGCACCGCGCGGTGGATGGCGCCGGCCCCCAGGCTGCCGCCCATCGCCAGCAGGATCCGCCGGCGCGGGTCGATGCCGTGGTCGCGGCAGACGCGCGCCCGTAGGCGCTGCGGCCGGCGGGCCGGATAGCCGGTGACCAGGACCTTGTTGGCGGCGCACCGGGTGTAGAACTCGCGCGCGATGGCATCACTGGCCGCGTAGATCCGCCAAGCCTTCTCGGAGAACAGCCAATTGACCAGGCCCGGCGGATTGTTGATCTCCAACAGCGCCGTCGGAATCGAGCGGTGCTGGGCGGCCCAGGTGACGGGAGCGGCGACATAGCCGCCGGTCGCCAGCACGATATCCGGGCGGATCGCTTCCACCGACGCCAGGCCCTGCCGGAACGGCTTGCCGCCGGCGATCGGAAGAATGTACTTAAGGTAGTAACTGTAATTCGACGGTTTAAGCGGCCGGTAGCTGAAGCGGATGTCGATCCGGCGGAAGCCGATTTCGGCCTGCGGCACGATATGCGACTCGATCCGGTCGCTGCCGACCCAGGTGACATCAAGATCGGGGAGGCGCATCCTGAGCGCCTGGATCACGGCCAGCGCGGGCAT
Source organism: bacterium (assembly GCA_016932385.1). Lineage (GTDB taxonomy): Bacteria > 4484-113 > 4484-113 > 4484-113 > JAFGCY01 > JAFGCY01. Next base: position 20,157 of record JAFGCY010000048.1, read on the forward strand.
GACGTGACCGGCCGTGCCGCCGCCGGTTACCAACAACCGGTGCGGTCCTCCGCGCTGATTTCCACCCAGCATCAAGGCAATATCTTACCTTGCCGCAGGCGAGATTGATGCGGATTCGACTGCCGTTACACCGATCGCGTCCTGCCCACACAGGTTATCCGGTGCCCACGGACATCGGCGGCTAAAGCAGCAGCCCTTGCTATAATCCCCTCTTGGCCGCCTGCCCCGCAAACCGCGGCCAAAGCACCTATGATGCAGGAAGGCTTCCGCCATGACGATTAAGAGCGACAAGTGGATCCGCGAGACCTCGCTGACCCAGGGCATGATCAAGCCCTTCACCGAGAAGCAGATCAGCCTGGGCAAGATCAGCTACGGCCTGTCCAGCTACGGCTACGACCTGCGCGTGGGCCATGAGTTCAAGATCTTCACCAACGTCAATTCCAGCGTGGTCGATCCCAAGAACTTCGATCCGGCCAGCTTCATCGACTTCAAGGGCGATATCTGCATCATTCCGCCCAACAGCTTCGCGCTGGCCGCCAGCGTCGAGTACATGAAGATCCCCCGCGACGTGCTGTGCGTCTGCGTCGGCAAGAGCACCTACGCGCGCTGCGGAATCATCACGAACGTCACGCCGCTGGAGCCGGGCTGGGAGGGCCACATCACGCTGGAGATCAGCAATACGACCACGCTGCCCGCCAAGATCTACGCCGGCGAGGGCCTGGTGCAGGTGCTGTTCTTCCAAAGCGACGAATTCTGCGAAACGAGCTACGCGGACCGCGGCGGCAAATACCAGGGCCAGCGCGGCATCACGATCCCGACGGTACGCAAACACTGAGCGGCAGCTCGGTTTTTATCGGTAATCCTCTGCGGCCAGCATATTTGTGTTAGCCTGTAAGTAAGGAAAGCGCCGGTAAAAAACCGGCCCGATGCTTGGAGGAGCATATGTACCGTCAAGTTGCTGATTTTCTGGCTGACTACCACGAGGAGGTCGTCGAGGCCCAGAAGAACTGGGACAGGCTGACTGACGAATCGCTAAATTCCAGCCCCGGCAATGGTTTCTGGACGATCCGCGAGCACCTATGGCATATCGCCTCGTTGTGGCAATACGTGTTCGTCAAGGACCTGCAGCTCTGGCCCCCCGAGGACTTCCTCGATCACACACCATCATCCGCGAAGTCGCTGGCGGGCTTTTACGGCCATCAGGCGGACAAAGCGATCCACTGGATTGAACAAAACTGGGGGGACGAGGAACTGGCCGGCGTAATCGAGATCTGGGGCATGCAGATGCCGCGTGGCAAGCTGCTCTGGGAGATCGTCAAGCACGAGGCGCATCACCGCGGGCAAATCTTTGTCCTGATGCGGCTGGCGGGACTGCCGGTGCACGGAATCTACGGTCCGAGCAAGGAAGAAGTGCTGCAGATGTCTCAGCAATCTTCATAACTGAAGGCACGGTCTAGTTTACGCGCTGCCGGAGCGGAAGCCGAGCCGTTCTTAACACAAGCTGACTCAGGGTCCGCTATAATTACGCTCGATCGCTGGCTTGATCGGGTCCGGGTTCAGCCACACTCTAAGTGGATTAGAGATGCACAGCTACCGTTACGTCATCGCAGTCGTGCTTTTCGGCATATTCGGTTATATGCTGTATCTGGCGTACGGCGATGTTAAGCGCAAGACGATCGAGGAATACAACGCCCAGCAGATGATCCTGGCCCAGCAGGCGGCCACAGGCATCGAGAACTTCTTCGCGCAGTGCTACCGCGAGCTGGATTACTTGGCGCAGCTCGACGATATCGTCGACTTCAACGAGCGCGGCCAGCAGATCATGCAGGACTACCTGGAGAGCCACGCCGACATCGTCACCGCGATCACGCGGATGGACAGCCACGGGATCATCACGTACACGGTACCGGACAATCCGCAGAGCATCGGCGCGGACATCTCCTCGCAGGAGCACGTCCAGACGTTGCTGAGAGGCGAGCGACCAGTGGTCAGCGAGGTGTTCACAGCAGTCCAGGGCTATGAGGCCGTGGCCTATCACGTGCCGGTGTTCAACGGCGACGAATTCACCGGCTCGATCGCCATGCTGATTCCCTTCCAGATCATTACGGCCGAATACCTGGCCGAGATCAAGCCGGCGTCGACCGGCTACGCCTGGGTGATCAGCGAAGCCGGCGTGATGATCCACAACCCGGTGGAGCGCTTCGTCGGCCGGCCCTGGGAAGAAACCGCGGCCGGCTATCCCGAGGTCATCGACCTGCTGCAGCGGATGATGGCGGGGGAGAGCGGCACGACGACCTATGACTATGACATGATCCGCGACCAGCATGTCAGGGAGCATCGCAAACACGCCGCCTTCTGCCCGATTCATCTGGGCAACACCTTCTGGTCAGTTTGCGTCGTCACGTCGGAAAACGATGTACTGGCCACGATGACCAGCTTCCGCAACAAATTCGTAATCATCCTGGCACTGCTGATCGCCGCCAGCCTGGTTTATGCCTACTATGTCACCAAATCCATGGCGATCATGCGGGAGCAGCAGCTGAAGGAGCAGGCCGCGCGGGACCGGGTGGAGCTGGAACGCCAGTACCAGCAGGCGCAGAAGATGGAGGCGGTCGGACGGCTGGCGGCCGGCGTCGCCCATGACCTGAACAACCTGCTGACGCCGATCCTGGGCTACACCGAGCTGATTCTGGAAGACCTGGAGCCCGACCACGAGAATTACAGCGCCTTGCAGGATGTGGAGAAAGCCAGCCTGCGCGCTCGCGACTTAGTACAGCAATTGCTGGCTTTTGGTCGCAAGCAGGCGCTGGATGCCAAGCTGCTCAACCTCAACGCGGTGGTGCGCGGAGTCGAACCGCTGGTACGCCGGACGTTGCGTGAAGATATCCAGTTTGCCCTCCACCTTGATCCCAATGAGCCTTCGATTCGGGGGGACGAAAGCCATATTGAGCAGGCGATCCTCAATCTGGTGATCAACGCCCAGGATGCCATGCCCAGCGGCGGCCACCTGACGATCGATACCGGCGTCTTTAACCTTGACGAGCAGTATTCGCTGACGCACAGCCAAGTCAAGCCCGGTCGGTACGTGATGCTGGCAATCAGCGATACGGGCCACGGCATGGACGCCCAGACGCGCGAGCGGATTTTCGAGCCGTTCTTCACGACCAAGGAGAAATCGCGGGGCACGGGCCTGGGACTGGCTTCCGTCCACGGCGTCGTGACGCAACACGGCGGCCATATCTGGGTGTACAGCGAGCCGGGGCAGGGCGCGACGTTCAAGCTGTATTTCCCCCTGGCCGATACCGCCGTGGACGTCACGCGGCAACCCGTTGCGGCCAAGCCCGAAACGAAAGCCGAGGCTGTGATCGTGGTTGTCGAGGACAACGAGATGGTGCGCAACCTGGCGGTCAGCGTACTCACCCGCCGCGGCTATACGGTGCACTCCGCGCAGGACGGCACCAGCTGCCTGGCCCTGCTGGCCAAGCTGGAGGGCAGACTGGACCTGCTGCTGACCGACGTGGTCATGCCCGATATGAATGGCAAGGAGCTTTACAGCCAGGTCAGCGCGCGGTATCCCGACGTGCGCGTGATCTACATGTCGGGTTATACCGACAACGTCATCAGCCATCATGGCGTGTTGGACCCCGGCGTGCCGTTCCTGCAGAAACCCTTCTCGGTTACCACGCTGGCCGACAAGGTCAATGAGGTTCTGCAAGGTTAGCGGCTTTCTGGGGTGTTTTCCGGAACACAAATGCTAGTTTTGCATCTTAATATTCGGTATGATGAAAACGATGACGCTGATTGCCAAAGGAACCCTTCGTGCCTGGCGATTCGCTGCCGGCATGCTATTGCTGGCGGGGGCGGCCGCGTTGCTGTTCTGGTACCAACCGGTCCAAGCGCTGGATATCCGCCCGATTTGTGAAACCTGCCGACGCTATACCGATAAGAGCCCCAGCCGCGTGATGGCCTACATCGAGATCGGCCGCCACGTTAAGAGGCTGGACGCCTGCAGCCTGTTCTGCCTGGTCGAGATGCTGGAGGACCAGGAGTACGAACCGACGTTTATCTATGTGACAGACTACGCGACCTTCGACACCGATGAGCAGATGCCGCTCGACGCGTTGAAAGCCTGGTACGTGTACGACTGTGAAACCGGTGATGAAGAGAAATCCAACTGCCCGTATGTTTACGCCTTCGCCAGTGAAGCCACGGCCCGGGAATACCAGGATGACCTGGGAGGCGAGGTCCTGGACTGGGAAGACACCCTCGCGCGGATCACCGAGCTGACCGACGAATGGGAACCGGAGCCCGTCGGCCACCACCATACACCGCTGAAGCACCCGCGCACTAAAAAAGACGATCAGTAGCGGTAAGCGGTAACCGGTTCGCCGTCCTCGTAGCGGCGCCCCTCCTGGAGCACCACCAGCGCCTGGCCGCGGATAAACTCCAGCCACGGATCGTGGCGCAAACCGGAAAACCGCGTGTAGTGCTTTTCGCGCATCCGGTCGAAGCTGTAACGGACCGGGATCACGGTATCCCGATTCACGCTCAGCCGCGAACCGTTGTCCAGCGCCAGCTCGATCTGGTCCTCGTAATGGTGCGGCGTCAGGTACTTGTGCGACAGGGGACGGGCCAACAACACCGTGCTGACCAGCACGTCGGGCAGTGAGCCGGGTGTGACGATCACCGGCTGGTTCTTGACCTTGCCGACCGAGACCGTGCCACCGGGCTGCATGTTGATCCCGCTGAACATTACCTTGCCGGCGCTGTTGAGCACATCGAGGCCGCGGCAGCGCGGGCCGTTGTGCGAGCCACCGACCAACAGCAAGATGTCGACCTGACTGACCCAGCGCTCGACGGCCGCGACCAATTCATGGAACCGTTTCGGGGCGAAGCCCAGCGGCAACGCCGCCACGCGCGCGGCGCGCATCAGGTTGGCGGCCAGCGCTGCCAAGGGGCAGATCCCGGGGCTCTCGACCTCGTCCTGCGAATGACCCGCGGTGGGGAAGGGCAGGCCCAGGCTGGCCACGCCGACGACGGGCCGACGGTAGATCGTCACTTCCTCCACGCCCAGCGCCAGCAACATCGTCATCTCCGGCGGGCGCAGGATCGTACGTTCCGGCACCAATTCGTCGCGGTTGCGCGCCCAGCCGCCGATCGGGATCATGTTCGTATCCGGCTCCTCGGCATAGCGCGGCAGTTCCACTTCACCGCTCACGTACTTGGCCGGCAGATCCCAATCGCGGGGAGGCTCGGTCACCGGCGGAGCGCCTTCATCGCCGTTTTCCTCACCGTTGCCCTCCGCCTGCTCACCGTTGGCGTTCTCCGCCGGCGTCTCGGTCTCGTCCTCCGACTCGTCGCTGAGTATCTCCGGAGCCAGCGCGCTCAGCGGGTAGACCAGCTCACCGCCGCGCGGGACCTCGCCACCCACGGGCACGGGGATCGCTTGGCCGCGGTCGAGTGCATCCTCGCGCCGGTTGGTGGCGGGGAACGGCCGGAGTGTCAGGTGGACCGTGGGATCGAGCGGCGGGCGGTCGTCCACGGGCTCGGCTGTAATCTCGGGTGGAGCCGGTGCCGGCGCCGCTGCGCGCTCGGCCAGCTCAGCCTCGCTGACCGGCAGCAACCCGGCCGGCCGGCCGTTGTCGGACGGGTCCGCGGGCGCGTCCGCCGGAGATTCGTCGGCCTCGGCCAACTCGCCGTTGACCGGGACATCGGCGTCATCGTCATCGTCAGCGGCGGGGGCGGGCGCGGGGGTGGCTAACTCGGCCGGGACCAGGTCGCTTTTCACGACCGCCAGGCCGTCGACCAGCGCCACGGGCCGCGACGGCAAGTTGCCCTTGGCCACCACTGCTTTGGCCAGCCGGTGACCGACGGCCTTGGCCGTATCGATCGTCAATGTTGTCGGTGCGTAGGTAAGGTCCAGGACCTTCTCCTGGGCCTCGGCCCATCTTGGACGTTTCGGCATAAGAGCACGATTGTAGCAGCGGCGGGCCCGAGAGGCGATTACAATACTGGAGATGGACCAGCCGGCCGAACGTACGGAACTCACCGTCAGCGAACTGACGCGGTGGATCAAGCAGCTGATCGAAGGCGAGCCGCGGCTCGAGCACGTCTGGGTGCGCGGCGAGGTTAGCAATGTCCGCCTGGCGGGCAGCGGCCACCTGTATTTCACGCTCAAGGACAGCCAGGCCCAGCTGCGCATCGCTTATTTCCGCTACGGCCAGAAGCGCAAACCGCCCGCCGACGGCGAGGCGCTGATGGTCCACGGCGACGTGCGCGTCTACGAGGCACGCGGCGAGTACCAGCTGATCGCCGACGACCTGATCAAGGCCGGCGTGGGCGACCTGGCGGCACAGTTCGAGGAGCTGAAGCAAAAACTCGCCGCCGAGGGGCTGTTCGACTCCGAGCGCAAGGTGGGTCGGCCGCGCGTGCCGCAGCAGATCGCGGTGGTCACGGGCCGGGCCACGGCGGCCCTGCAGGATGTGCTCAACGTGCTCAAGCGCCGCGCGCCGTATCTGGACATCGTGCTGTTTCCGGCCAGCGTGCAGGGCGACGGCGCCCCGCCGGAGCTGATCGCGGCGCTCAAGACCGCCGACGCCTGTCCGGGGATCGAGGTGATCCTGCTGATCCGCGGCGGTGGCAGCATCGAGGACCTCTGGTGCTTCAACGAC
>JAFGCY010000049.1 GCA_016932385.1 bacterium
ACGTGATGCGCCGGCTCCTGTACATCATCCAGGGCGTGGTCAGGTCCAATGCTCCGTTTGACATGGATATCTTCCTGGCTAGGAGTTGATTTCAAACACGGTATCTACGGGGCTTAAGCTTACGCTTATCACCTGCGCTTCTGGGGACGCAAGCACGGGGGCTTGATCTACTAAACACGGTGGCCTTCTCTTCTGGAAGGGCTGGCGTCCCTTCCGCCGGCGCTATGGCGGCACCTATCACCTGTTCCAAGTCGCCGGCTTGTGTAAAACAACACCGGCAGCGTTTGTTACTTCGTTGGCGAATTGACTTCTCGCCAGCACTCGACGACCGATCGTAAAATAGGCATTGGCGGCATTCTGTAATTCAAATGCCGAACGTCTTGGTGGAAACACTGCCACGATTCGTTTGTGTGGATACCTGCCCCGGATCGAGCGTATAGCGGGCGCCAAATCGCCGTCCGCGGAGATCAGCAGCGCCGTGTCGTAGGAGTTGTCATCAGCGTCTTCGAGCATCGAGACTGAGATATTCACATCAGTCATCTTCTCGGTTGGCACGCGCGATGTAACTCCACAGTTCTTGCATTGGAAGGCCTTGAGTAGGTACTTACCTTCGGTGATCGTTAGATTGGCCAGGGCTTGCAATGCATCCAGATAGCGATTCTGGCGCTGACGTTTGGCTCGGAAGTTTGGATCATTCTGATCGCCGCGTATCCGCGCTGTGAAATACTTGACCCCGACAAGTTCCTGATCGGTATGCAGCAGGTTCTGTGCAAGTCTCACAACATCAAGCCATAAATAACGGCGCCAGTTCGCGTCTCGAATTCCGAAGTACAGATTAAAACCGTCAATGTAGACAATTACCCGTTGCTTAGCTATTGCCACTGCGGTTTCTCCAAGTTGCACAAACTCCCTTTCTGCGTAATAATTTCATGTACATCGATAGGGATAGTATCCCTGTCCCGACGCCTCCGGCAACGGAGGCGTTTCTGTTTTTGCGCACTCCAGATAACTCGATCGAGCCCAATACACAGCCTGATCCGCTGTTACGCTTACCACCTCTCATATTCAATCACTTCGCAGTCTTTGTATTCGATTTTGAAGAAACAGCCGTACTGACTAACCATTTCCAGTCGGGAGCGGTCTCCTACGTAGACATGCTCGACGCGGCACTTCGACCCGCCACCCAGCGAATTGAAGAAGTAATCAACATCACTGAAAGCTGCTTCCAGGGCGTCTCGTTTCTCATTAGTAGCGGAAACCACCAGCCGGCCGGCTTTGTAGCTAATGTAATACTCATCTGCTTCAAACAACTGTTTGGTCCTCATCAGGTAATGGGTCATTCCAATTCCTCGGGATCTGTTTTCAAGCAAGTAGACCAGCATGAATCATAGACAATCTGGAAGATTATCTGCCGGTCCTGATAGAGCTGATAAACCCAGCCGTTTCTGTGTGAGAAGCACCTGTCAACATCTGGTTCACAGAAATCATCTTGGAGTGCCAGCGCTTTCACCCCTCGCCAGGCAAGCAGCAAAACCTCGTCCGTATAATCGATGATAGCCATCCGAAACTCGTCACCGGAGAGTTCCACGGAAAGGTAGCTAGTATCACCTTGCGATAAACCCGCTGATCCCATCCGGCGCCATTTGCAGTTCTCCGGAGCGACTAACTTCCTGAACCCACCCATGCAGATCACACTCCCGCTGCTACATTCGTCCCAAGCGAAAACACCTTAGATCTGGCAATTCTAACACTGCCCCATGCGATGCCGGCATCCCCTCCCGGTGCCCCGGCTGCCAGCCGGCCGGGTAGTTTAAGTTTAAGTCGCAAGTTTATGTACGCTGATCAACATTATCGTGTGGAAGGCGTCCCCGACGCCGTCTCAAAGCCGATCCGTAAAACGAGAGTAACGCTCGCCGACATTGTCCTCCCCCTTAAACTTAAACTTACTACTTGAACTTGCTCCCGCAAACACGGCGGCTTACTCTACCGGGAGGGCGGGCGTCCCGCCCGGCGGCGCCGACGTCAAGCCGACATGCCCCGCCCCCTTCCTCCCAGTCCCACTCTATTGCGACTTAGTCTCAATGCGCTCTGCCGGTAGTCATCGATCGAGAATTCAAACCCGCAAGGGTACGGAAAAGTTAATTGTACCTCTGGTATGATTCACTCTTAATGACCCGTTTGTGAAATGGTAATGGAGTCGGTTGAATGGTAACGTGAAGCGTGATGACAGCCGGTGGGTGCTGATCACGAGCGACGTCATCAAGGCACGTCTGTGGTTGAAGTACGCGATTGAAGAACTGCTGATTCGCTGGAATGTTGCAGTTAAGAATGTGCTGTCGCTGTCCGCCCGATACACAAGGAATGAATCTAGAGGCTTCGGTAGTCCATACTCGAACACTTGATTTCCAGGGCGTTTTCTCCATACGATTCAACACAGAAATGCCAGTTCACACTATGTTTCACAACATTTAGATCGCCGAACGCATTTTGAGGACGGCAAAAAAGCAATGAGACTTCATTGAACCGAAATTCAAAACGGTCTTTATTCCAGTCTTCGATAATTAAGTACACAGCATTATGTTCGATCCGCAAGGAGACCATTTCGCTGTCAGCCCAGATGAAATGGCGATCATCAAAACGTTTGAATTCCGATTGGCCCATGGCCATTACTACCAAACGTGGGCGAGGTCAGCTTCGCTCTGATAAGGGACGCAGGCGCGCCGCCTGCGCCACGTGTGATGTGGCCCAGCTCCCCTTCTCCCTTCGCCCTTCGCCCTTGAACCTTGAACCTACTCGCGCCTATCCCTCGCCCTCACCCTCACCCTCGTCGCCGTCACCTTCGGTTTCCTCACCGCTGGCGCCGGCGGCGTTGCTTTGCTCGTTGAGGTTCTCGAAGTACTTGCGCACCAACTCCTGGTACTCCACCGGCACCTGCTCCAGGTTGATCGCCGACTCGTCGCCCTCGACGTAGCTGCCGATGATATCGGCGTAGTCCACCAGCGCTTCCTGGGTTTCCGGCGCGCTACGCACTTCCTCGACCTTCTCCGGCGGTGCCGACGGATCGAACTGGCCGTGCAGCTGGTCCTCGCTGGTGAAGCTGTGGGCCTTGTCCTCGGGCGCGTAGAGCGGGTCAAAGTCGACCGGCGCGGTATCACCCAGGCTCTTGTCGCCCTGGCGGTCCTCGACCTGGTGGCTCGGGTCGGCGGGCGCGGGATTCACGGCATAGGGTGAAGTGCCCAACCCCCAGCCGCTCTGGGCCTGGCCACCCCGCATCTGGCCGTAGCCCAGGCCGTTTTTCATGTTTTCAATCTGCTTCATCAGCGCTTCACCCAGCGCCGTGTTGCCCTGGCCCATGCCCTGGCCCATGCCCTGGCCCATCTGCTGGCCCATGCCCTGGCGGCCCTGCATCATCTGGTTGTTGAGGTTGCCTAACTGGCCACACGCACCGCCTTTTCAACCGCTCTCCTTGGATTGGAAGTGGTCCAAACACTGCTGGCATTGTTGGTTCATCTGCGACTGCTGTTGCTGGCTGAGGCTTTGGCTGTTGTTGATCGATTGCTGGGCCTGCTCCAGCGCTTGCTTCATCGCCTCCAGCGACTCCGGGCTGACCATGCCGTTCTGCGACATCTGCTGCTGCATTTGCTGCATCAGCTGATTGAGCTGCTCGGACTGCTGGCTCATCCCGTTCTGCGACATCTGGCTGGTCAGCTTGTTGACGTCCTGCTCGAGCGAGTCGAGTTCGTTTTGCATCTGGTTGCGCAGCTCCTGGTCCTTTTTCAGGGCTTCCTTGAGCTGCTCCATCTGCTGCTTGAGCGCTTGGGCGTTCGGGTCATTGGCGGCCTCGCTTTTCAGCGCCTCCTCCAGCGCTTTGGCCAGGTCGTCGAGCATCTGCTGGTCCTGCGGCGTCATCTTGCCGGCCTTGAGGTCGGCAGCCAGTTCCTCGAACTTGCCCATCAGGCCCTTGATGTCGCCTTCTTCCAGTTGCTTGCCGATCTCCTTGAGGCTCTTGAGCTTGGCCAGTTCCTTGCCCAGCTCGGCCATCAGCTTCTGCTCACCTTCGGGGATCTGCATCTGCGCCTGGGCTTCGAACTTTTCCTTCAGGCGCTGCAGCTCCTTGAGCGCTTCTTTCTTGTTCATATGCTCGCGGGAGAGTTTTTCGCCGACGCGCTTGATCTCCTCGGCCTGCTTCTGGACCACCGGATCCTCGCGCTTCTTGGCTTCCTCCTGCAGCTTCTCGGCCAGCTTCATCATATCCTGGCCGGTTTCCTGGATCAGCTTGATCTCGGCGCGGTCCTCCTCGCTGGCGAACAGGTTGAGCTGCGGCACGAAGACCATCGCGGCGGCGATCAGCAGGGCGGGCAACGCCAGCTTCCAGGCCGGCGGCATCCCCCAGGGGTAGACCTTTCTCAGCGGCAGGCCGTCGACCTTGTTGGCGGCGTCCTTGACCAGCGTCTTGACGAACGGGTCCTTGGCCGTGGCCCCCTCGTCCAGGGCCATCGCCGAACTGATGCGCGTATGCAAGCCCAGCGAAACGTCGATGTCGTTGGCCACCGCCAGCGGCGTCAGGCGCACACAAAGCGCCGCCACCACGAAGCCTAGCATGGTCAGGACCAGCATGCCGCCGGCGAGGATATACTCGCTGAAGGGCAGGATCCAGATCCGGCTGGCGAGGATGATCAGCGCGGCGGGCAGCGCGCCCCAGAACATACCGGTGACCAGGTAATCCAGCACCAACTGGGCACGCCGCGTCAGGCGCAGCCGGCCCACCACCCAGGAAATCTTTTCCTTGTCAGACATCGCGGCTCTCCGTTTTGGTTGTCCCCATCAATTTAGGTTAACACAATTCCACTCCGGCGGAGCCGTGCCAACCATAATATAAAGACTACCCCGGCACCTCAAACGTTTCATTTAGGCCGCAAGCTATACTAAGCGCCCTTGAACACGGCGTATTCAGTCGCATTGATCACGCGCGGAACGGGGGCCTACGCCTTTACCTATGCGGGCCCGGCGGGCCTTGGTCGCGGACAGCTCTGCGCGGTCAGCTTCCGCCAGCGCCTGGAACTGGGCGTGATCCTCGGCCCGGACAAGGTGGATTCCCCGCGCGAACTGGTCGGCCTAATCCCGGTCGAGGCTGAGAACTGCCCCGGCTGGGGCGCGCTGCTGATGGATATCGCCGAATTGGCCTGCGCGGCCCCGCGCGACGTGGCCGGGCACCTGCTGTTTGCCCCGCCGGCCCAGGGATTAAAACTATCCCTGCACTGCGCGGAACCGGCCAAGCTCACACCCGAGCTGCGCGGAGAGCTGGCCAGCCTGGCTGGGCTACTCACCCCGGCCAAATGTAAGGCGCTGGCCAAAGTGGGCTGGGACAAGGTGGTTCACAGCGCCCGGTCCGGGCACTGCGGCCTGACAGCGCAGATCGTCGGCCTGCCCGGCGCCATCCGCCCGCATAGCAAAATGCGCCAGGCTTACGAACTCGAGCGGGGCATGCTGAAACTGCTGGGGCTGCCGGAGAAGGAGCAGATCCTGCCCGGCAGTTTTCTGGCCGGCCTCGTGGACGACCTGAACTTCGGCTGGCCGCAAGTCAAGAAGTGGCGCTCACCCGAACCGCGGGCCAGCGGTGTTCGGCCGGAACTCGACTGGCAGCCGCTGAGCCTGCCGGAAAACTGGGCGCTGTGCCAACGCTGGCCGCCCATCGCGGAGATTGCTGCCGCACGGGCGCAGGCTAGTTGGGAACACCTGCGGGTGCCGGGCGGACTGCTGGCCGAAATCGAGACCGCCGTTCTTGCGAGCGAGAACCTGCTGGTGATCGCGCCGCAGGCCTGGATGCTGGCGCGGCTGTGGCCGCAGCTGGCCCCGTTGGCCGGCCGCGTCCATCGCTACCGGCCCGGGGGCGGGCCGTCGGCGGCCGCGCTGGTCCTCGGTATGCTCACGCGGCCGGGGCAGGTGGTCCTCGGCTTGGAAGGCGCTTGGAAGCTGGCGGCCTACGGCCAGTTCGACCGCGTGCTGCTCATCGATCCCGCGCATCCCCAGTATGAACCCGAAGGCGAGCCCTGGCTGGACCCGCGGCTGGCGCTGCTGGTGGCGCTCCAGAACCGCGCGACGCGGCTGCAGCTGGTGGAATTCGGCTTCTCGCTGCTCGACGGCGCGACGCGTCTCGATCAGGTGGCCCTGCTGCCGCCGTACGATCCGCGCCAGAGCTCCGGTGGTCCGACCGGCCGCGTCGACCTGAATCCTTTGCCGCTGAAACTGCGTGAGGCTGAGCGCCGGCGGCTGGTCTACTTCAACCGCCTGGGCCAGGGGCGCGGACTGCGCTGTGCCGAATGCGGCACCAACGTAACCTGCCCGGCCTGCTCCTCGGTGCGCGTCTATTACAGCGCCACCGCCGAAAGCTACCGCTGTCCGGATTGCCGCCAGACCTTTATCGGCCTGCGCTGCCCGGCCTGCGGCATCGCGAACCTGAGTGCCGGCCACACCGGACTGGAGGCGATCGTCAGCCGCCCCGGCGACGTGCTGGTTTACGGCACTGGCGCCAAGCACCGCGTCCACGCCGAAAGCGCCACCGTGATCGGCACGGTGCAGCTGCTGGAGCCGGCGGCGGAGTTCTGGCCCGAGGACATCATCTACGTCCACATCGCGGGCCGCGGCGCGCTGGTCGACGACTGGCCGCGGGCCTTCGACATGGTGGCGCGGCTGCGCGCGTTGTATGCCAACCCGCGTATCCAGCACCTCTACATCGTCAGCGCGCGGCTGGCGGCCAAGCTGGGTGCGGCGCTGACCGCGGACCAGTTGCACGCCGAGTTCGAGCAGGAGCACGTCCTCAGGCGCCTGGGCCAACTTCCGCCCTACGGCCGGGCCTGTCGCTACCGGCTGCGCGGCCCTTCGGCGGAAGCGGTCACGGCCGCCACGCACGAACTGGTCGAGTTTCTGCGGGCCACCGGCGAAACGGCGGACTGCCGGATCAGCCGGCCCTGGCGGCTGCGCCAGGAGTTCCTGGCCACCGGTACCGCGGCGGGGATCGCGCCGGACCACGATACGCTGCTCAACCTGCGCGCCAAACTGGCGAAGCAGAAGGTCCAGCTCAGCCTGCGCCCCGTCTGGGACCCGTGGTTGTAAAGGCTCAGCTTAAGCTATAAGCGCAAGCCCCCGCGCTTACGCCTTATGAAGCGCTATCACCCAGGAAAAGGGTACTGCAACCGGCTCTGGTTGCAGACCGAATTCTCTTAGACTTCCCCGGAACCAGCCGTCTGCCCGTTGGTCAAAACAAACGCAGGTCGTGTTGTATGCTGGGCCGTGGATCGCATAACGGGAGGACCAAGATGACGCGGGGACCGGGGACGTGGATGGATCGGTGCAAGTGCCACCGGGCATTCTCTTTACTGCTGGCCATTGCGCTGGCGATGCTCCTGTCAGCTTGTGGCGGCTCCCGGAGTGGCCCCGCCTTAGGCGGGATCCCCGGCGCCGGATTAGATCCGGTGGCGCGGGCCGCCGTGCCCGCGAACGAATCCGGCGGCACTGAGGCCGCCGCTACGATAGACTTTGAAGCCCTGCTCATGGACGAACTCTCTCGGTTGGGCAAGGACCCGTCCAGCACCGCCTCGCTCGCGCCCACCGGCGACGCCAACGCCGTGTTCGATCTCACCGCTACCGCGATCGATC
>JAFGCY010000001.1 GCA_016932385.1 bacterium
ATTCGGGTGCTCCTTGGTCACTGTGGTTTTCTTGCACTCACAGCTTCTCATGGGGCACCTGAATGAACAACCTCTTTAGAACTTACAATTAGAGACGAGTGATATCGACACCTTTCTACTTTGACTTTCTACTTTGACTTGCTGAACCAGACGAGCCGTCCGAGTTACCACCACCTGTATTTCGCTCTACATGTGCCCCGCTGGAAATAAAAAGGCGGCCCGTAGGCCGCCTGCATTTGTTCAAATTGATACCGCGACTATTTCGCGGGTTTCGCTTTCGGATTGGTGCGCTTCTTCTTCGCCTTCTTGGCGCCGGGCTTGCCGGCGGTTTCCGACAATGAACGGGCAGCTTTACCCTTATCCTTTTCGCCCTTGTTAGAGGCCATCTTCTTCTCCTGATCACCGGGTTTTCCCGGTAGGTATCAGAATGCTACCACCGCTAAGGCCCGATGAACAGTGGTTTCCGCAAAAATCGGGAAATTTAACCTGCGGGGATTTTCTGGTAGCGGCGACGCCCGCTTGACGGTAGGATCGACGCCTGCGTCGACCGTATTGCTGGCGGCAATTCAATGTCGGGCGAAGCCAGCAGGATTAGTACTGCGATTAGCCTAGATAACTAAAAAGCTTTTCGGCTAGAAAATTGCAATCGCTGTTGCGGTCGACGCAGGCGTCAACCCACTAGTTATCCAGCCAGCCCTACTTTTCCGGCTCGCGCAGCAGCACCAGATGCGCCTCTTTCTTCTCGCCTTCCTGGACGGCCAAGTCGGAATAGTCCGCCAGGTCCTCCTTGGCGGGCTTCTTCGTCACGTGCCCTTCCAGGTCGTACTCGCTGCCGTAGCAAGGGTCGCGGAAGCAGCAGTCGCCGGCGTCGTATTCCACCAGGCACTTCATGTAGGTGTCGATTCCCGACAGCACGATCCAGCGGCCGGTGGTCTCGTTGATCCACTCCCAGCGCACGTAGACCTTCTCGACGTCCATCAGGTTGCCGTCGAAATCGCGGAACAGCGCCTTGACCAGCACGGGCTCGCCGGCGTTGAGATCGCGCACCGCGCCCAGCTCGGCGGCCCACTTGCCGTCGTAGGGATCATCCTGTTGCTCGTCGTCGCCGGCCAGCGCCGGCAGGCTGAGCAGGAGCCATAGCAGCACCACGCCGCCCAGCATGCAAATGATTACAGCCTGTCTTGTCATATCACCGTCAGCCCACGCAAGATTCCTTTACATCATAGCGATAAGCAGGACTATCCGCCAGCCGCCGGCGTTCATTCCCCGTTGGCGGTCTCGCTGCGCTGTTCCCGCAGCCACTTCAACCCGGCCCAGATGAACTCGGTCAGCTCGCCGTCCAGCACGCGCTGGGCGCTGCCGGTCTCGTAACCGGTGCGCAGGTCCTTGACCAGCTGGTAGGGGTGCAGCACGTAGCTTCTGATCTGCGTGCCCCAGGTGATGTCGGTCTGCACACCGCGCAGTTCCTCGACCGTCTCCTTGTGCAGCTCCTGCATCAGCGACACCAGCTTGCTCTTCAGGTGCAACAGCGCCACCTGGCGGTTCATGTGCTGGCTGCGCTCGTTCTGGCAACTCACCACGATGCCCGTCGGCAGGTGCGTCAGGCGCACCGCGCTGGAGGTCTTGTTGACGTGCTGGCCGCCGGCGCTGGAAGCGCGGAAGACGTCCATCTTGATATCTTTCTCGTCCAGCTCTACGCCGCTGTTGTCCGGCAGCTCGGGAATCACGTCGACGCCGGCGAAGGAAGTGTGCCGGCGCTTGGTGTTGTCGAACGGCGAGATGCGTACCAGCCGGTGCGTGCCCTTTTCCACCTTGAACAGGCCGTAGGGGTGACGGCCGGTGACGCGGAAGGTCAGCGACTGCACACCCGCCGTCTCGCCGCGGTGCTCGTGGATCACTTCCAGCTTGAGCTTCTCGCGCGGCGCCCACATCGCGTACATGCGGTAGAGCATCTCGACGAAGTCCATCGAGTCATCGCCGCCGGAGCCGGCTCGCAGCGTGACCAGCGCGGGCTGGTCGTCGTACTCGCCGTCCAGCAGGCCCTCGACCTCGAGCGAGCGCAAGCGGCCGGCCACGCGCTGGAGCTCTTCGACGTAATCGGCGTACTCCTGGTCCTCCTCGGTCTTGCCTTCTTCCTGCAGCAGTTCCCAGAGCTCACCCAGGTCCTCGACGGCCTGCACGGCGGAATCGAAGTCTTCCAGCGTGGCCGCGAGCCCGCTGATCTCCTGGCTGACGCGGGTGGCGGCGGCATGGTCGTCCCAGAACCCCTCCGCGTTGCGCTGCGCCTCCAGCTGCGCTAGCTGCGCGCGCTTGCTTTCCAGGTCAAAGGTACCTCCGCATCTCGGCCAGCAGGTCGCCGAGACGGGTTAGTGCCTGGCGTATTTCGTGGGGTTGCATCCGTGGGATTATACCCCCTAGTTGGCGGCGACTGCCGTTATAATCAGCGTTAGCACTGAAAGCCGAGGGACATGCGTGAGATTGCTCAGCCAGCTCATCAACCAGTTGTCGATGCCCGCCCAGGTCTGGGACGCGCGGGGCAACGTGCTGGTCACCAATCCGCGCTTCAACGAGCTGTTCGGCCTGCCGGTGATGTTCGACTGGGCGCGGCACAAGCTCTCGATTGTCCACGACATCCAGATTAAAAACGCCGGCATCGACGCGCTGTTCAACCGCGCCTTGAACGGCATGCCGACCGAGATCCACTCGTTGACCTACGACCCCAGCCGCCTGCCCTACCGCGACGGGAACTCCACCGACTCGCTGATGCTGTTCATGAACCTCTGGCCGCTGCTCGACGACCATAACGACGTGGAGTGCGTCGTCTGCCTCATTTCGGACTCCGCTTCCAGCGGCGCGCGGTTCGAGCACGAGCTGATGCGCAGCCAGAAAATGGAGAACATCGAGCGGCTGGCCAGCGGCGTGGCCCACGAGTTCAACAACATCTTCACGGGCATCAAGGGCATGACCGAGCTGATCAAGGACGAGGTCGAGGAAGACTCCGAGATCTACGAGTTTGCCGACAGCATCCAGCAGAACATCAGCCGCGGCGCCGAGCTGATCCAGCAGCTCTCCAGCTTCGCCCGTGAGGTGCCGATCACGCTGAGGCGCAAGTCGCTGTCGGCCTACCTGGAACGAGCCCTGCCGCTGATGCAGATGCACGTCCAGCGCCGCGTGAAGATCAGCACCGACATCCGCCGCGACGCCGAGGTGCTGATCGACGCCAGCCGCCTGGACCAGGCGCTGGCCAACATTATGCTCAACGCCCGCGATGCGATGGGCAACCAGGGCCAGATCAAGGTCACGGTGGACCGCACCCAGCCAGAGCCCGAACCCGGCCAGGACCTGCCCGCCGGCATCGACTGGTGCGTGATCGAGATCGCCGATTCCGGCCCGGGCATTCCGCCGGAGCTGCGGCAGCGCGCGCTGGAGCCGTTCTTCACCACCAAGGAGCGCGGCAAGGCGACGGGCCTGGGCCTGTCCGTGACCAGCCGGATCATCCTTTCGCACAACGGGCTGATCCAGATCGGCGAGGCCGAGGAACTCGGCGGGGCGGCGATCCGAATCTTCCTGCCGGTGGCCGAGGCGCGCACCGACGCGGCCGGTTAGCGCAGGAATAGCAGCCGCTCGCCGGCGGCGCGGATCTGCAGTTCGCGTTCCCCGCACAGCGCCAGTTCGCCGTCCAGCGCCAGGTAGTCCAACGGCTGATCCAGCGTTACGCGCACCTCGCGCGCCTGGCGGTAGACCGCCAGCGGCAGGTCGAGGTGCCGGCCCTTGATCGTCGCGGGCAGGAAGCGCGCCAGGTTCAGCCGGCTGGTGCGCTTGACCAACAGCAGGTCCAGCCGGCCGTCGTTGATCTGCGCCCGGGGCGCGATCTGCGTGCCGCCGCCGATATAGGGCGTGTTCATCGCCAGCACCCAGAAGTACTCCCCGTCCAAGCGCTCGCCGTCGCAGTCCACCTTGACGCTGTAGCTTCGCAGCTTGAACAGGCTGACCAGAAATGCCACGTTGTAGTTGCGCGCGACAAAGCCCTTGCTTTGCTGGCGCGTGAGGAGCGTGCGGCTGTCGATGCCGAAGCCGCCCGAGTTGATGAAGCGCCGCTTATTGATCAGGCCGTAGTCGAGTGGCCGGGGCGCCAGCTGCGCCAGATGGCCGATGCGGTCCGCCAGCCGCCGCGGAAATTTCAGCACGCGCGCGAAGTCGTTACCCGTCCCCGCCGGCAGGATCCCCAGCACCTGCTTGTCAACGTCGAGATGGTTGAGCACCTGGTTGAGCGTGCCGTCGCCGCCGACGACCAGCACCAGCCGGTGCCGCCTGGCCGAGCCGCGCACGATCCGTCCCAGGTCGTCGAGGTCCTTGGGCGAGATGATATCGATGTGCGGATAGACCTCGGGCAGCCGTTTCTTCAACAGCGGCAGGTGTTCCAGGTTGGAGGGCGAAAGCAGCGCCAGCACGCGGTCGTCGGGACCGAGTTTCGCCGCCGGCTCTGTGTCCTGAGTTATATCGCGATCCTGATCTTGCCGGGAATCCTGGCAGGCGCTAGGCTTAGCGATTGTAGCATGACCGACGGACCGAGCAGTTGGCGGATTCCCGGGGCGCTGGCCCGCCCCCTGCGGCTAAGTGCCGCCGGGCTGCTCGGCCTGGCGCTCGCGCTGATCGTCGCCAATAACACGGCGCGCGCCTTCAACACCTACGCCGACTACTTCGTCCGGCTCTCGGCGCGACCGTTGGCCCTGGGCGGGGCGGCCGGCGCGCTGACCGATCCCGCCAGCGTGTTCTACAATCCGGCCGGGCTGGCCGGCGTGCGCAACCTGACGCTGTTGTACAACCACTCCGCGCGGCACTTTCCCGGCAGCACCGAGGGCGGGCTGAACGAATGGGACCAACTCGACGGCGATACCGAGGCCGTCGTCGTGCCGCTGATGGTCGGTACCTACGCCCACGGCTTCACCTTCTCCGGCGAGCTGGGCTACGACTTCCGCGGCCATCCGGCGGACGGCCGCCTGGGCTATCCGCGCGAGCGCTACTGGGGCAGCGAGGACTACGACGCCTTTGCCACTTCGGGCGGCCTGCCCGTCGCAGTTGGCATCGGCCTGCGCCGCAGCCTGGGGCGCTTCACCCCCGACCCCGCCGACCCCCAAGGGCTCAGCTGGCTGCGCCACGGGGAGGGCGAGCAATGGGGCGTGCTGGCGCGCGTCTGGCCCGGGCTGGACTACAGCGTCAGCGAGCTGAAGCTCAACTACGACTGGACGGTGTTCGACAACAGCGCCGCGGAGCGCAGCTTCCCCGAGTTCGCCAGCAAGCACATCACGCGCCGCGAAGGCTGGGCGCTGCACCCGACGGGCTGGCTGACCCTGACACGCGACGTGGTTGACGAGAACCACATCTACGACAAACAACTCGGCACCGGCGTGGGGCAGACCGTCGGCCTGGGTCCGATCCACATGGGCAATCAGGAGCGCCGGACGCAGCACAGCGGCGCCGAGCTCTGCCTGGGCTCGCTGATCAAGCTCCGCCGCGGGGATTACGACGGCCAGCCCACCGTCGGCCTGGCGGTCAACCTGGGCGGGATCTGGCTGAACTATGCCGAGGTCGAGGGACTGCTGCCGCGCATCGTCAACGGCGGCCACGGCTTTGAGAACGTGCACATCTACGGCGCCGAGCTGAACCTGTGGTGATTGCACCGTAGGGGCCGGTCTAAGCCTGACCCTGGCATGAGCCTATTAATACTGCTCCAAAATACAGCTGAACGCAATCTAATATATTGCTACGCCGATTCCAGTTCCCGCGCACATTCGCCAGACGTCCTTTGGTTTGTCGCGCTTGTATGCGCGGTAGGATCTGGCAAGCCACGATTTCATGAACCTGTCGCCAAATACTCTTTCAAACAGGCTGCCTTCAAACAGTTGAATCCAATACATAATCCAGACGATTGGAACGATCATTGCTTCCAGTAACAGAAACATCCCCCACCATATCGATTCGCCGAACACCATACGATAACGCTTGATTGTAGCGCCTCGAAGTGATCGGTTGCTACACCGGAAAGCCCCATTCATTGGTCGCGGGCTGGACGCCGTTGAGCAGCCAGCCGACCAGTAGCAGCGTCAGATAGAACACTGGATAGGAGATCAGGTTGATGCCGATGGCCGAGTAGATCACGTACTTGTATGGTCGGTAGCGGCGGAACCAGATCGCCAGGATCGGAATCTCGATCACGCACGCGATCACCAGCCAACTGCACATTACGACCAGATACCACCACCAGTGATCGATCAGCGCATATAAGACCGACTCGGGATCATCCACCGGCACCAGGATCTCGTTGAAATCCGACAGCATCACATGCGCGAAGCTGATCTGGACGAATACAGCCGGAATCAGCGCGGAGGCCACGTTGGCGACAAACGTGGCGGTCAACGCTTCCCAGAACTCGATCTTCAGCCAGCGGCGGATCAGCGCCGTTTCCAACAGCCAGACGCCCCCCTCGGCCAGCAGGACGAAGGGCAGCATCTCCGGCGGGGGCACCATCGGACTTGGATTCGCCAGACAGACTGCCGGCAGCGCGAGCGCGATCACTGCTAAACCAATTGCCACCCCGTACCTACGACCCATGTATAAAGGATACGCGGCCGCGCGGATTGGTTACAGGGGAGTCTGGAACTGACAACTGAGAACTGACAACAAACCTGTGTGGAAGGGCTCCCCAAGCCCGTTTCAAAGCCAACACGTATAACGGCCCCGCCCAGGCGGGGCTGTTGGCCTTATGGGACGGTGGGTCGGGGACTCACCGCTACACATCATTTACTACGGACTCCGGACCGCGAGCGGAGACGCTCGCGCTACCCCACTTTGGTCTGTGGCCTTTGGCCTGATCGGTCCACGCGGGCGTGGACCCTACCGCAGGAAATCCGCATCCAGCCTAGTCCCAAGTCCCTAGTTCCTAGTCCCTTTCCCGGCCCTACAGGTCTTCGCCGTCGCCCATTTCGTGTTCCGCCGGATTCGACGCTTCGTCCCAGTTGATCAGCAACCAGTTCTTCCCGACGCGCTCGAAGATGAACCAGTCCCAACCGGCGGCGACATACCCCTCCGGCGGGGTGCGGTCCGTGCGCGAGCTGACCAGTTCGTTATAGACGCGGGCGGTGGCCACGTCGCCGACCTGCTCCACGTCGCGGAGCTCGAAGGTCTGGCTGATGTTGGCGTGCACGGTGAATACGCCGTCGAAGAACGAACGGAACGCGCCGATGCCCTCGCCGCTCCAGCCGTCGTCGCTGTAGCGCACGGCGATGTTGTCGCCCATCACGAAACGCTCGCTGGCGACCTGGCTGGCCAGGATCGGATCCTCGCGCTCGATGGCGACGGCCAGCTTGTACAGGCTGGCCTCCAGCGCCGCGCGGACATCGCTGATCTCCGTGGGCGTCGGTGAACCCGAGCAGCCCGTCAGCAGGATTACGACAGCGATTGTAGCGACCAGTTTACGCATCAGAATGAATAGGTGACGGTGGCCAGGATCTGGTCCTCCGTCGTGTAATTGTATCCCAGGGGGGCTTCGACATTATCATCGTTGGTCAGGTTGGTTTGCACTTTGAAAGAATAACGCCAGCCGGCGGGAGCGTTGTAGGTCAGCTGGACGTTGACCAACTCCGTATCTTTCTTCTGGCCCGTGTGCACATACTTGAACTGCTGGGCTGTATAGGATGTCGCCAGCGACAGATAATCGCTGTTGATGCTGTAATTGAACCCGGTTTCCGTCAGGTCGTTGCCCGTCGGCTCGGCGAGCAGGCCTTTATAGGTGTTGGTATAGGCCTGGTTGTAGAAGAAATCGAGATCGGCCTTCGGACCCAGGTTGACGGTCGATCTCAACTCCAGGCGGTTGTAAAGCGTGCGCCGGTCGGTATCCGGCAGGCGCGTGATGTTCTCGCTGAGCGTGGCGCTGTACCTGGTCTTGTTGCCCGGCGTGCGGTAGCTGAAGTTCGCTACGACCTCTTCCTTCTCGTTGGTCTTGATCAGGCTGGTGAGGTTGTTCTGGTTGCTTTGCACATAGGTCAGCGAGGTCGCGGTCCGCGGATTGGGATTGAAGGACCAGGCGATTTTGTTGTAACCGTCGGAAGAGGCCTGTTCTTCGTATTCCAGCTCGTGGTAATACTGCTCCAGCTGCACCGAAGCCTTCTTGCCCGACGGCACGGGGGGGTCCAGGCCGAAATCGAGCCGCCGCGAAACATCCAGGTTGCCAGTTGAATTGGAGAAGCCGGTCTGCCGCGCGTTGTAGATGAACCGGTAGCGGAGCGGCAACGGTCCCGAAGGGCTTCCGTCGACCAGGCCCAGCGAGAACGTGTTGACGTGCGTGGTGGAGTAGTCGCTGGAACTCACCGAATTGGAGGACTTCTCCTGCAGCCACAAACCCAGTTGCAGCCGTCCCAGGTTGCCCAAGCGCATCTCGCGGCGGGCGTCAACGGTCATCGTGTCCGAACTGGTGGCGTTCGTGCTCAGGTAGTTCCGCATGCGCATCAGCTGGGACTCGACGGTGTAGCGCTGCCAGGCCAGCCCGCTGTCGTGTGCGTAATCCAGCTTGAAGTCCGCGGTCTCGACATCGCTGCCGCCGGATTGCTTGATGCCGCTGTAATCGGCGTTTTGCGTCGAGATATACCCCAGGGACAGCGCCGGCCAGTTCTCGTGCTGCCACTGCACCGAGGCGTTCTTGTTGGTCGTGTCGGTCAGCGTGCGCTTGGCGGAATTCGAGCCGCCGCTGGTGTTCTCCGTGAATTCGACCTGGAAGTAGGCCTTCAGCGCGCGGCTGGTCATCAAGTCCAGCCGCGCCCGCCATTGATCGCTGCGATAGTCCAGCGAGGTTCCTTCGATCTGGTTCAGGTTGTCCTTGAGCTGCAGCTGGTAATGCAGATCCAGCCTGGCGCGGGCGGCACCCAGCTGAATGTCCGACGGCCGCCAGCCGAGATCCCATTGGCCGATATAGACGTCGGTGTACGTCTGGTCGCCGTTGTCGTCCTTGGATTTGATATCGAAGGTGCTGGTGTGGGAGAAGGTCGGCATGTTTTTGATTGCGTCGCGCGGTGCCGCGGCCAGCACGGGCGAAACCGCCAGCCCAAGCAGGACCGCCGCCGCTGCCAGCAGCGCTCCAACCGAACGGGGGATCCGCGCACGCGCGTAGGCAGCCGCACTGGCTGCGGGCATGCCGGAGATACGCGATTTCGCGCGACTGCTATTCGTCGCGAGTCGATTTCCGCCTCCGGCGCGATTCGCCGGCCCCATCCTCACGGCATAAATTTTATCACCAGTTATCAACAGGGCGTAAACAGGATATGCACAGATATAATGCCCTGGTGGAATACAGGCGCGTATACCTGATTATCCTGGATGGCCTGGGCGTGGGAGCGGCGCCGGACAGCGCGCGCTTCGGCGATGCCGGCACGGATACGCTGGCGCACTTGCTCCTGGCCGCGCCCGTCGAGCTGCCCGAGTTGGCCTCGCTGGGCCTGGGCAATCTGTACGCCGGCGGCCTGCCGGGCTTGCCACGCGTAGCGCAACCGCGCGCACATTACGCCCGCCTGACCGAGTTGAGCGCGGGTAAGGATACGACGACCGGGCACTGGGAGCTGATGGGCCTTACCCGCGCCGCGGCGGCACCGGTGTTCCCCGACGGCTTTCCGGCGGAGTTCCTGGCGGAATTCAGCCGGCGCGTCGGCCGCGGCGTGCTGGGCAACCGGCCGGCCAGCGGCACCGTGATCATCCAGGAACTCGGGGCCGCTCAACTCGCCAGCGGCGACCTGATCGTCTACACCAGCGCCGACAGCGTGTTTCAGGTCGCCGCGCACACCGACGTCGTGGGGCTGGCGGAGCTGTACCGGATCTGCGAGATCGCGCGCGGGATGCTCGCCGGCCCGCTGGCGGTCGACCGCGTGATCGCCCGACCCTTCACCGGCGACGCCGCCACCGGCTTCACGCGCACGGCGGACCGCCGCGACTACGCCCTGCCCCCACCGGCACCGACGGTGCTCGACCGGCTGGCCCAGGCCGGCCTGGACGTGCTGGGCGTCGGCAAGATCCACGACATTTTCGCGGGCCGGGGTATCACTGTTTCGTGGCCCGTACACGGCAACATAAACCTGATGCGCCAGGTCTCATTGCTGGCCGGACGGGAACCGGGCCTGGACCCGTACGGCCGTCTGGCATGGCGGGGTTTGGTCTTCGCCAACCTGGTGGACTTCGACATGCTGTACGGCCACCGCAACGATCCGGCGGGCTTCGCCGTGGCGCTGCGGGAGTTCGACGACTGGCTGGCCGGCTTCGTGGCCGGGCTCACGGACGACGAGTTGCTGCTGGTCACGGCGGACCACGGCAACGATCCGACCACGCCGGGCACGGACCACACGCGCGAGCAGGTGCCGCTCCTGGTAATCGACGCGGCGATCCGGGACAATGGCGGGCGGCGGCTGGACCCGCCGGCGGGATTTAGCCATGTCGGGGCGACGATATTGGCGGCTCTCGGCCAGGAGCATGCCCAGGTGGGCAGCAATCTGCTGGCCGCGGCCGGGGAGAAATGATGCGAGCAGGATTGATCGGCTTGATTGGCGTTTTGCTGCTGGTCGCGGGTTGCCCGCGGACCGCGAACGAGCACGCACCGGAAGCGGGCCGGACGGACCACCAGTCCAAGAATCCCGCAAGCTCGATGCCGCTGGCCGGTAAGGCCGGTGCGGGCGAGAGCGAGATCCTGCTGGCGCTGGATTCCGACATGCCCGACGAGCAGCGTTTCGCGATGCTGATCATCGAGCGCTACCAGCTCGACGGCTTCGCCGACAAGCTGCGCGAGCTGAGCGCCGCCGACCCGGTGGCGGCGATGCTGCTGGCCTCGAATTACGGCGAGACCGCGGCGATCGAGGACTACTTCGCCGCTCAGCCGCCGGGCCAGCGCGTCGGGGCCATTCTCGGCGCCGCCTTCGGCCTGGCCTGCGCGTATCGGGTACCGCCGGACCTATGGGCAAACCTGCTGGAGCGCACCGCGGATGCCGAACAGCGCGAGTTGCTCTGGGGGCTGGGGCAGCTGGACCTGGAGCCGGGCGGCCCGCTCGGCCGCAACGAACACCTGACGGAGGTCTGGCAGGAACTCAAAGCTACGGCCGGTGACGACGCCGACCGCTATACCCTGGGTGCCCTCGATGCCCTCCTAGGTTCGGTGAACCAGCCGGTCGATTGGGACCTGTACATCGAGTACGCGCCGGAGTCGCACTGGAACAGCACGCAGTGGGCGGCGTTGCTGCGTTGGGCGCCGGCGCAAACCTGGCTGGACGTGCTCGATGCGGTAAAAAACAACTCCATCATCCTGCATGAGATGTCGCGCGCGGTGGCGATTTCGGCGCCGCCCGGCGTCTACCTGCCGGGCAGCGACGCGCAGCTGATCACCGACGGCCTGGGGCTGGAAAACCGCGTCGTGAAATTCATCAACACCAAAGTCGACACGATGGACTTGCCCGAGTTGGAGGAGCTGTTCAGCGATCCCGAAGTCCCCCACAGCGAGGACGTGCCGGAGGATGTCTACCGCCAGCAGGCCCTGAAGCTGGCCCTGGGCGAGGTTATGGTCATGCTCGACTACGCGGTGATCCGCCACGACGAGACCCTGATCGCCCGCGTGATTGACAGCGTGCCGCAGATGACGGAAGTGCAGATCGACGGGGTGCTGGCAACGATCATGCGCCGCAACCCGCAGGTGCTGACCGACGACCAGATCGCCGCCCTGGCGGCCCTGGACGACCGCGCGGTGAGTTACTTCCTGCTGCAGGGTTGGTATGACCGTCCTGCGGTGCAGCAAAGCCATGCCTCGGCACTGGTCGGCACTTCGCCCAGCCACGAAAACGCCCTGCTGTTCGAAGGCTACCACCGCTGGCTTGACTCGCAGTAACAATACCAACTCGCGGCTGTGGATAGATTGTGGACAACTTCCAGCGGCTGTGCTATGCTTCAAATGTAATATTGGGTTGAGAGAAAGGGGCGCATATGAGATTTGCCGCTTTGTGCTGCGTCTTGTGGCTGTTGGTAACGGCCCCGGTCTGGGCCTGTGATGACTGCTGCAAACCCTGCGACCATGCCCAGCCCTGCCGCCAGGACTGCGAGACGGCGTGCACGGATGTGTTCTGCTGCTGCGAGCCGGTCGTCTGCGAACCGCCCTGCCCGTTCGGCTGGGATGGGATCTTCAGTGGCTTTACCGAGATTCCAATGCTGGACGACGGCTTCCAGACCCTCGACCTCAGCTGCTGCCCGCCGGCGGAATACTGCAAGCTGCCCTGCGCGGAATGGTGCGTCGATTACCACCTCTGCTGCCCCCGCGCCGAGTACGAGCTGCTCTGTCCCAAGTGCGAGTGCGAGGTCTGCCCGCCGGTGAAGAAGTGCCACCAGGACACCTGCACGCCAGCGCCGGGTTGCGAGTGCGGCTGCGGCTAGACCCGCCCCAGCCCTGACCGGCTAACCGCCGAGTACCGCGGGATTATCCGCGCAGCTTGCGCTCGACCACCTCGATCTTATCGCGCATGTGCTGCACCTTGTCGCGCCGGTCGTCGACCTTCAGCGTCACGCCGATCCGCGCATAGCCCATCTCCGCCAGCACCGCGTGGATCCGCGCCGCCACGTCGTACAGCTGGCGCGGTTCGCCTTCGATGCACGTGCCCATCGGGTGCAGCACGTAGTCCAGCCCGGACTCCTCGATCACGCGGTGGGCGGCGACGACAGCGTCGCTGACCGAAATGCTGTCCGCACGCCGCGGTGAGACCTGAATGTCCATGATTGCCATGGGCTAATTGTAGACGGCGTCAGTCCTCGTCCGGCCAGGCCGGGCGCTGCGGCCCCGGCCGGCCCGGCGGCATCAGGATAATCGACAACGTTCCGCCGGCGGCGAACCCGGCCAGATGCGCCACGAAGGCGACCGAGGCCTCGCCGGACCCGGCGCCGATGATGTTGTAGCCGATCCAGATCAGGATCATCAGCCAGGCGGGCATCGGCAGGATACCCCAGATATAGACGCGCACATGCGGGTAGTGCCGGACGAAGGCGGCCATCACGCCGGCCAGGGCCCCGCTGGCTCCCAGCAGCAGGCCGTGCGGCATCACCGCCGCCTGGGCCAGCGCCGCGAAGATGCCGGCCAGGAAATACAGCAGGAGGTAGCGCCAGGGGCCGTAGGTGCGTTCCATGACGGTGCCGAAGAAAAACAGCACGATCATGTTGAACAGCAGGTGGAGCGGGTCGGCATGGGCAAACATGTGCGTGATGATGCCCGGAAACACCAGGCCCAGACCGGGGCTGAACGTCAGGGGACGCGGCGAGTGCCAGATAACGAGCGCCAGGATGTAGGTCAGGACGCAGAGCCCCAGGATGCCGTATGAAATCCAGGGCAGCGGCCCGAGCGAGCGCCGCGGTGGCGGATCCAGCGACCGGCCCTCGGAATCGAAGATCTCAAACCGGCGGGGCTTGATCGAACCATTGTCGTCGTCGTGCGGGGAATCCGCCATGCCAGCATCATATCAGCTTTGGTCCGGATTACAGCACGTTTATAGAAAATCCAATAATCTTGAACGGAGAACTGCTGCTCCGTCATACAAAAAGAGGTCAATTCCCGAGTAAAACGCTAATATCAGAAGTGATTATAGGGCTAAATATAGACTTAACCTACTATTTTCTCTTCTTTACACTTAGAGCGCGCCATAGACGGTACAATATTAGCGAATCAATATCGTGATCAACAGCGAACGTGGTTCTAACCGCGGAAGGTGCGAGTTATGAAGAAAAATTGGTTTGTGATCATCGGCATTGTTCTGGTTTTGCTGGTATCGGCTGCATGTTCGAAGTCGACGCTGGAGGAGCAGGCCCAGCAGGTTATCGCCGGGGGTGGCGATCTGCCCGAAGTTAAGGTGACGGCGCTGGCGCCGACGCCGGCCGACGTCCTGAACAAACTGGACGTGCTGATAGAACCGGGTGGGGGCGGCTATATCGTCAACATCTCCGCGAACGACGATTTATCGGAATTGACGGAGTTATTCCTGGCGATCAACTATGACGCCACGTTTAACCACGCCTACAATCTCGACACCAGCGGGGCGGACCAGGCCCAGGTACTCGGCTTGGCCGTCGAAGGCCATGCCGGCACGATCGAGGCCGGCCTGGTCGCGGTCGGCGATGCCGAAGGACCGAGTCCCGCCGGTGACCTGACCGACGTCGATCCGGTCGAGGGCGGCGACGAGCTGCCCCAGCCGGAACCCGACGGCGGCGACGACGATGACATGTACCCGGACGATCCCGAGCCCTGGCCGGGCTGGGCCGCCGGCGATCCACTGGTGGCGTTCACGTTGCTGCCGGGGGCGGATACGCGCGCGGCCAGCAGCGTCAACACGAACAACCGCGGCCGGGCCCGCAACCTGAGCCTCGTCAAGGGTGACGACGACCGGTGGACCCTGTCCTGGGACTACACCAATCCGGGCGACAACAACCAAGACGGCCTGGTCGGCGTGACCGACCTGACCCAGATCGGTCAGAACTATCTAACCCGCATCACCGATGCCTGGGGCAATCCGTTGCGGCACATCGACAGCAACAATGACGGTGAAATCAACGCCAGCGATATTACAGCCATCGGCCAGAATTATGAGGCTGAAGTGTTCCAGTACGAGATCGAGCTCTGGGACGAGGAAGCCGGTGACTACATTACCGTTGGCACGCTGCCTCTCGGTGAACAGAACGCGCAGGCGAACCAGACGGTGCGCTTCAGCTACACCTTCGGACCGCAGTACGTAGAGCGCGGCTGGTATCGCGTGGCCGCCCTGACGCGGAACCTGGAGCGCGGCACGCCCAGCGAGGAAATC
Organism: bacterium; assembly: GCA_016932385.1. Taxonomy (GTDB): domain Bacteria; phylum 4484-113; class 4484-113; order 4484-113; family JAFGCY01; genus JAFGCY01. The sequence goes on from JAFGCY010000001.1 coordinate 14,856, forward strand.
AGCGAGATGGGACGCCGCCTGGCCGCGACGCAGGTCGGCCAGGGCAAGAAGGTGACGGTCACGGTCTATGCGGCGCAGCTGCCGTACGCGATCGCGCACCTGAACAGCTTGCGCATCACCTATCCCAGCAGCTTCATCTATGTCCGCGAATCAGCCAACGCCGGTTCCCAGGGCGGCCTGCGCAGTCAGCCCGACGGAATCTGGGCGAGTTTCTGCCAGGCTCTGCTCTTCCCGGATGATTATTTCTTCCGCGAGACGGACTTGGGCAGCGGTCGTATGTCGTGTGACTTCAACGTCACTTCGCTGGTCCGCGACCTGCCGGGCGCACCGGTGGGCGGCGGCGACCTGATCAACTTCCAGCTCGAATCGACCGGCAACGACCCGCTGGTCCTGGAGTTCGTCGACCAGTCCTCGGACGAGGTCAAGCGGACGTACTACACGGATTCCAACGAGCAGGAGCATTTCTTTGGCAACGCGATCGGTTTCCGGATTAACTAGCTGTTGATCACGAGTACACAGAGGCGGCCCGGGCAACCGGGCCGTTTCTATTTCGGCTGCAGCGAGATCGCCAGGGCATGGCAACCGGCGCTGGTATGGCTGGTGACCAGCTCCAGCGCGGCCCATTCCGCCGCCGGGTGGTCCTTGGGCAGCTCGAAGCGATAGGTCAGGTGGATCACCCCGTCGTTGCCGGTCACGGTCTCCAGCGGCTCGCCGCAGAGATCCATCACGTCCGCCGGCGCCATCGTCGCGGCCGGCTGGCCCAGCAGCTTCAGCTTGGAATCGGCCGGGTCGGCCAGATAGCATCGCAGTTCAGCCAGGTGGTTGTAGGCTGGGCCGTCCGCCAGACCCGCCGCCGCGTCAAAGGGCGTGTAGATACCGATCACCAGGTCGCGGCCGGGATCGTGCTCGGCATATGGATTGCGCTCGTTCAACTCGTCGCGGGAAAGGATCTCGATCTTGAAATTGGCGGCCTCGCTCGCCACATCGCGGGCCTGCCGCTCGTCCATATCCAGCGCCAGCCCCAAACCCAGGGCATCGCCCGCCAGGCCGGGATCGGCGGGATAGCGCGACTTGTCGCAGCCGCCCAGCACCGCCAGCGCCGCCAGCACAATCAGGACCACGGCAATCGCGCCCGGTTTACCCACCGCCGACCACCGTCACGATTTCCAGGCTGTCCCCGTCCTTGAGCACGTGCGCGAGGAACAATTCGCGCTTGATGATCTCGGCGTTCAGTTCGACCACGACCGTCGCCGCCGGCACATTGAGCTGCTCCAGCAACCGTGCCCCGGTCAGGCCGTCTGCGTATTCGCGCTGTTGTCCGTTGATTGTGATTTGCATTAAGCGCTCCTCTAGGCCTGGGCCTGGGCCTTGCAGGTCTGCCGGAACTCGGCGACCAGGTTTTTCAGCGACCGGCGCGAGACAAACGGCTTGATCGAGCAGAATCCACGAGCGCCGTTTTCCAGCGTCTTATGGCAATTGGCCAGGGTGATCCCGCCGATCGCCACCACCGGCACACTCACCATCTGGGTGATCCGGCTCAGCCCCCTCAGGCCGATCACGGGCAGGCCCGGCTTGGTCTTCGAGCTGAACACGCTGCCCGAGCCGATGTAGGCCGCGCCGCTTCTTTGCGCCTCCTGGGCGTCGGCGGGCTTGCGCGCCGTCATACCGACCAGCAGGTTCGGCCCCAGGTGCTTGATATCGCTGACCCGCAGGTCGGTGGCCCCGACATGAATGCCGTCGGCGCCCGACAGCAGGGCGATATCCAGCCGGTCGTTGATGAACAGCAGGCACTCCTGCTCGACGCAGAGGTGCTTCAAGCGCCGCGCCAGGTCCAGCAGCTCGCGGTCCGACAGCGTCTTGAACCGCAGCTGCAGCATGCGCACGCCGCCGTTGATCGCGTCGTAACCGACGCGCAGCGGGTCGCGGTTGCCGCACAGCGATTCGTCGAGAATGAAATACAGCGGGCAATCGGCCAGGGCCTGCTCGATCCGGCTGCCGGCCTTCGGTGCCGCCGCCGACACCGGCTCCTCGCGGCGTAGCGGCAATTCGACCGGCCCGAACTGGCGGCCGATGTTGCGCTCGATCCCGTACAGATCGAAGCGCAGCTTGCGGAAGGTCTGCGAGATGTGCTTGAGGTTGAAGAAGCGGAAGTACTCCTCCAGCGAGCGGGACAGCTCCTGCGACGAGCGGATCCGCTGCACGACTTCGCCCGGACGCTCGGCTTCCGTGATGCCGTCGCCCAACACGTCCAGGAAGCTGCGCTCCTGCTTTTTGGGCGGCAACTCGAAGCGCAGGCGCAGCATCTGCTCCTCCAAGCGCGCGCGCTCGAAGATCTCCGTCATCGCCTTCAGCAGGGTCTTGTCGATCTCAGCTTTTTTACCGAGGATCACGATCACTTCCAGGTTCTCGGTCAACTGCTCCAGGTTGTGGCCGATAACGGTGAACAGGCCTCTATCCTCCATGAGCGCCCTCCTGGGCCGGTGCCAGGACCGACCGGTAGATCTCCAGATAGCGCGGCACCATCGCCGCCGGCGAGAACTCAGTCTCGGCCCGCCGGCGCGCGTCGGCCTTAATGTGCGCCAGCTTGTCCGCATTGGTCAGCAAGTCCACCACGTGGCCGGCCATGCCAATGATGTCACCCACCGGACAGAGATACCCGTCCCGCCCGTCGCGCACCAGCTCCGGCAGGCCGCCGATGTCGCTGGCGATCACGGCGCAGCCGCAGGCCATCGCTTCCAGCGCGCTCAAGCCGAAGCTCTCGCTGGCGCTGGGCAGCAGCGCGACGTCGCAGACCGCCAGCAGGTAGGCCACGTCCTCACGGTTGCCCATGAAAGTCACACGGCCGTTCAGTCCCAGCTCCCGCGCCAGTTGCATCGCCTGGGGCAGGTCCGGGCCGTCGCCGACCATCAGCAGGTGCGCATCGTGATGCTTAAGCACCTCGGCCAGCACCAGCACGGCGTCCGGCGCGCGCTTGACCGGCCGGAAATTGGAGACGTGGATCAGGTGCGGGTGGCCCGGACAGGCGTAATGCTTGCCGGCCCAGTCTTCGCCCAGTTGCGGATGGAACTCCTCGGGGTCGACGAAGTTCGGCACCACAGTCACCGGCACCTCGGGCTGGAACTGCGCGGCGGTCTGGTCGGCCAGCCACCTGGATACCGTGGTCACGGCGTTGGCTTGGTTGATCGCGAAGCGCGTGATGCGGTGCAGGGACGGGTCGTTGCCGACCAGCGTAATGTCCGTACCGTGCAGCGTGGTGACGATCTTGACGCGCCCGCCCAGCATCTCACCCGCCAGGTGGGCGCTGATCGCGTGCGGGATCGCGTAGTGCACGTGCAGAAGGTCGAGATGGAAGTGCTCGGCGACGTCGGCCATTTTCGCGGCCAGCGCCAGGGTGTAGGGCGCGTGCTGGAACAGGGCGTAGTTATAGGTATTGACCTCGTGGAAGCTGACGTCGGCCAGCGTGTGCCGCCGCAGGCGGGCGGGCAGCCGGCTGGAGATGAAATGCACCTCGTGGCCCAGTTCGGCCAGCTGGATGCCCAACTCCGTGGCGACCACTCCGCTGCCACCGAAGGTGGGGTAGCAGGTGATGCCGATTCGTAACTTCTCCGCCATGCTGGTCTTCATATAGTAACAGCCAAACCGGCGCATTGTCGCACGGCCGGATGCCGGCGCTAGCGCTCCGATTCAAAATAATTATCGGCGGATAAGGTGATCTTGGCCACAATCGCCCAAGCGCCGGCCCCCAGATGGTTGGCCACGATCAGATTCTGGCGCTCGTCGATCAGGACGCGCTGCGAGTCCTTGTGCCTGAGCCGCGTCAGATAGGACATGTGGGCGTAGGCCGTCTCGCCGGTGAACCAGTGGTCGAGGATCGAAAACTGCATGCTCAGCAGGTCGTACTTCTGGATGTCCGCGGCGATCTTGGCGCCCAGTTGATCCAGGTCCTCGTGAAAGCCGGTATGCAGTTGGACCGTGCAGTAGTCCGGCGAAAACGACGCCAGGTAGTCCTCCAGGCGGCGGCTTTCGTAAGCCTGCTGCGTCTCGTTGATGAACTCGATGAACTCGGCGCCGTGGGCGTGCTGTCTGGCCATATCCCATTTTATAACGATGTGGGGTACAATCCGCCGCGTGGAACTGCTGACGTACGTGCTCTTGGGCATGGTCCAGGGACTGACCGAATTCCTGCCGGTCAGCTCCAGTGGGCACCTCGTACTCCTGCAGCACTGGCTGGGGATGAACCCGTCCGGCGCCGTCACCGAAGTGGCGCTGCACGTGGCGACACTGGTCAGCGTGGTGGTCGTCTACCGGCGCGATATTAGGACGATCTTCGCCAAGGGCGACTGGCGCTACCTCGGCCTGATCGGCTTGGGCACGGTGGTGACCGTCGTGATCGCCCTGCCCGCGAAGGACCACATCGAGGCTCTGACCGACGCCGACTACGCCGTGCGGCTGGTCGGCCTGATGCTTATGATCACCGCGGTCTGGCTGGTGCTGGCCGACCGGCGGCTCAAGCGCGGCGCTCCCCCGCTCACGCTGTCGTGGCTTTCGGCGGCGCTGGTCGGCATCGCGCAAGCCATCGCCGTCATGCCGGGCATCTCGCGCAGCGGGGCGACGATCGGCGCGGCGGTGCAGCTGGGCAGCGAACGCGAACAAGCGGCGAAGTTCAGCTTCTTGTTGTCCGTGCCCGTGATCCTCGGCGCTGGGGTGTTAAAGGCGCGCGACCTGCCGGCGGCGATCGACTCCGGCGAGATCAACGCGCTCGGGCTGGGGCTGGCTTTCATTGCCGCGCTGGTCTTCGGCATCCTGGCGATCTACCTGGTGCTGTGGCTGTTGAAGCGCGCGCGGCTGACCTATTTCGCCGTCTACTGCGCGCTGCTGGGAATCGCGGCGCTGGTGATCGGCTGATCCGCCCGCCCGGCCGGCGAGTCTATTACAATAGACCGATGCCCAAGCCGGCCGTCAAGCCCGCGGGACGCCTGCACATCCACCGCACGGTGTCCGACATGAAGCGCGCGATCGACTTCTACGTCACCGTGCTGGGCTTCTACTACGACCACGGCGTCAAGGACATGGCTTGGCTGACGCACGGGCCGGTGCTGTTAACGGTCTCGCCGGGCGAGCCGGTACTGGACCTCGGCAGCTACTTCGGCTGGGTGGCTGAATCCGTGGAGGAGCTGGAGCAGTGGTACGACAAGCTGCACCGGCGCTACGTGCGCTTAAGCGCCCCGCCCGATCCCGCCGGCGGCCGCTATTACTTCTTCACCTACGACCCCGACGACTATCCGATCGCCTTCAGCTACCAGGAGCTGGAAAAGGAACAGTAGCGGCGGCACTTGTGCCGCCCATGGAGCCCTGGCAATCCTCCGGTAGGGTCCACGCCTGCGTGGACCGCATCTTCGACATCAGCTCATTAGTCTTGTTAACCACCACGGTCGACGCAGGCGTCGACCCTACAGTTAAATGAACCAATCCCCGCCCAGCCTGTTATAATTCTTTCCCCACGGCCGCGTAGCTCAGGGGATAGAGCGACAGCCTCCGGAGCTGTAGGTCGCAGGTTCGAATCCTGCCGCGGTCGGTTTTCCCAACGAATGTGCGCTCTGATTACCTGTCGCGCAGGTGCCCTGCCTTTTCACGGCACCCGCCGTCGCGTCAATAACGGGTAACCGGCAGCCGGCCTGCGCCCCGCAAACTGGTACAATCGTGATTATCTGCGCAGCTTAATGCTCGTATACCAAGTTGAGATCAAACACAGGATTCGATTCTGTTAATCTTGGAGGCGCATCGATGAACCATATGAGATCCAACGTCCAGGCAATCGTCATCCTGCTTCTCGGACTGCTCCTCTCAGCCGCCTGCTTCGTTCCGGCCGCAGCCGACACCGGCGTAAACCTGTGGCTGACATGGCCGGAAGCGGATCAAGATCAGCTCGCGGGCGAGTGTTTGGTTGAAGCCACCTACAACATCAGCGAGCCAGGCATCACGCTGGATTATGCCGGGTTCTTCATCAACGAAACGCCCTTCACTGCCGGGTCCTATTGGGAAAACGCGTTTGATGTGGTCCTGGAATTCCAGGCTGGCGAATACGATATCCAACCCTACATCGTCGACACCAATGGCAATTTACATCTCGGCAATACCGTCTCGCTGAGGTTCATTGAACACACGGAAAATACCAATTGGTATGACGTGCCGGGGATTGAGGATATCTCCGAGATCGAGCCCTATGGACCATCTGCGCCCAGTCCCGATCTTCCCACCGAGGCATTCAAGCTTTCGATCGACTTTGACGGCTGGCTGCCCAGCGGCGATATCTATGGCACGCGCCTGGAATTCCCGCCCACCCCGTGGTACGCGGAGAACATCGAGCCACAGTTTACCTGGGATGTCAATAAATTCGAGGCAACGCTGATTTACCGGGAGCCCGGCCCGGAGCTGGTCGACTCAGACCGCGGGGGTTCCGCCGAGCACGAGTGGACGCACAGTTACCGCATCTGGGGGGAGCTGACCCCGGACCATACCGCGATGGATATCACATTTCATTACAGCGGCGAATGCCGGCGGAAATACGATGATAAGCTTTTCGAACACTACTGGTGCGATTTTGCCCTGACCAATGTCCCGGGCCAGGGCGGAATGGTAACACCGGTCGCGAATCCCTATGGCCCGTCGCAAAAACCTCGATACGCTGTCAATTACAGCCTGAAATACCACGGCGATGAGCCCCGCGACCATCTGCTTGAGCTTAACTACGGTCACGAGTTCCCGTCTGATCCGACCACGAAGAATGTGTTGACAACCGCCAAGATCACCGATGTGGAGTTCACGTTTAATGGCTGGTAACCGCGCTTTGCTTCAACCAGCAAGCCGGTACAGCATGATAACCTGATATACGCTGTGCGTGACATTATCGCTAAACTGCTGAAGGACCTGCGCTGGCGGCTGGGCCCGCACGGCACCGGCTTTCGACCGACGAAGAAAGAGATGGCGCAATGGCAGATCAAGCCGATCCCCAGCGGCTGGATCACCGCCGGTTGGTTTGGCGTGATGGGGGCCATATGCCTGGGCGGCTGCGGGATCGTGCTGGCCGAGCCCTGGGCCGGTATCCCGCTGATCACCGTGGCGGTTCTCCTCAGCTTGGCCGGCGTCAGCCACTTAGAAAACCGGTTGACGTATAGCGCCAAACTCAAGGCCTACGAGGCCAAATTGAACTGCAACGAGCGGTTTGTGCTGCTCGAATACGCCAGGTACTTGCAGCGGCAGCTCAAACGCTCGACCAAAGATGCCTCACTTGGCGGTGCAGCCGAGCGCCAGCGGATAGAGGGGATTCTCGAGCGCTTGAACCTGTTGCTGCAAGAGGGCGCCGGCCGCGAAGACTGGAAGATTATCCCCAGCAAACTCGCCCAGGAAGCCGATGCCGCGGAAGCCCTGGTGGAATCCTACGAAGAGCTGGCTACGGACGACCTGACCGCGCTAGACGAGCGCCTGCCCAGTGAGCTGCGCAGCCGCCTGGAAGCGCTGGAAGCCGACGAACGCTCGCTTTAGGTTCTGTCTGCAGTACTCCCAACGCAAGCAAAGACGCTCGCGCTGCTGTCGGCAGCGACCGCATCCGCAGCCGCGCCCGGCCTTACCAGTCCAGCTCCCCATTCGTGCTGTCGAAATAGCTCCGGCGGTCGACGGGGTAGAAGCCCAGCAGCAGCCGGCGCGCGGCGTCTACTTCCCAGTCCCCGCGCCGGGCAGCCTCAGCCAGCACATCGCTGTACAACACCCAGGGATAATCGAGTTGCGGACAGGACTGCGACCACTGCTCGTCATTCGGCCCATCGCCGGCCAGATGCAGCAGGACGCGCGCCAGATCATAGGCGCCGTAGTACAGCCGGGCGTATGAGTCGGGCTTTTCCACCGCCAGCAGTGCGGCCAGCCGGTCCCACTCGCCGCTGAGCAGGTATGCGCGCATAATATTGCCCTGAGCCGCGCTGGCCTGGTTGCGCAGATCCCAATACACCGACCGGTTTTCCTCGCGTTCCGCCCGGGCCATGGCGGCCGCCAGCTCGTCGGCTTCCGCCATCAGCAGGTCGAGGTACTCAACGCGCCCGGTCAGGGCATAAGCCTCGGCCAGCGCGCGGTAGTAATAATCGGGCCGGTCGCCGGCCACCGCGCGCGCGTGGTCGAATTTGCGATAGAGCACAGCATAACGGATGCCCGCCCAGTCCAGCAGCACGAAGTCCGTCACCTCGTCAGCCGCCGCCAGCGTGCGCCGCTCGAACTCCACCGTGTTCCCCGACCACCAGGCGTTTCTCAGCCCCAGCGTGTGCTGGCGGAAGTCGCCGCCGGCGGCAGCGCGCCATTGTTCGATCGCCGCATCGGACTCGTCGTAACGCTCCAGCAGCGTCAACAGCTCGCAGTAGGCGAAGTGCCGCTCGCGGTCCGCCGGATCCTCGTCGCACCAGACCTTGAGGTGGGCGATCGCTTCCGCCGGCCGGTCGTCCATCAACAGCGCCGTGGCGATCCGCCCGTGGAAATACTCCAGTCTGGTCCCGGCGGACTCGGCGTCGAAGCCCAGCCGCTCGGCCGCGAGCAGCTCGTCCGCCGCCCGGGCGAACTCGCCGGCGGCCAGCAGGCAGCGGCCGGTGGCCCAGTGCACCAGCGGATCGTCGGGATACGCCTTCGCGCATTCCGCGATCAGGTGCTGGCGCAGGTCCCAGTTCAGGCAGCGGTCGTAGAGGTAGACATGGTCGTAGCTGCGCCGCGCCTCGCACAACAGCATCGTGCGCAGCAGCGCCGGGTCGCGGTGGCGGTGTTCGATCAGGTAGACCATCGGCCCCTGGTAGTCCCAGAGGTAGTCGTTATAACGCCAGCCGTAGGCGGACTGTTTCTCGATGTTGTGCTCGGCGTAGGGCTGCAGTTCAGTCGCGATGCGCGCGCTGAGCGTGTCCAGCTCGCGCGCCCGCGAGACCCAGGCGACCATCGCCATGAAGGCCAGGACGATCGCCCAGCCCCACAGCCAACGCCCGGACAGCAGCTCGCGCATGTCTTCATCATAGCAACAACGCGCCCGCGCCGTGTACAATCCCCCGATGGCGGGGTGCCAGGCCAACTGGGAGTTGATCGCGCGGCGGGCGCGCTACCGGCTGGCCGGGCAGCCGGGCTGGATCCTCGCCGGTCTGACCGGCGCGCTGCTCGTCATCTGCTCGGCGATCATCCGTCCCTTCGACCTGCGCCGCGGCATGGAGGTCTTTGAGCAGACCGCCGTGCTGATGTGCTTGTGGCTGGCGGTCTTCACCGTGCTGTATATCATCGGACACTGGCTCAGGCCGTTCAAGGCCGAGACCGGAGACGAACTGGACCAGGCGCCGCTGAGTGCGCTGCAGTATTTCCTGCACCGGCTGACGGACCTGGCCGCCCTGCCCCTGTTGGTCACGCTCCTGGCCCTGCCGCTCTACGGCGTGCTGCTGGTCTACACCGGCGACCCGTACAACTCCGGCTCGCAGGTCGGCGAGTGGGCCTGGCGCGCCTACTGGGACTGGTACGAGTTCCCGCTGCCCTGGGCCTGGCGCGCGTTCTTCGTCGGCCTGAACATCCTGGCGGCGCCGCTGATGATCATGGCGCTGGCCACCTTCATCGAGGAAGCCACGCGCTGGCTGACGCTACGCGTGTTGCTGCTGATCGGCCTGCCTGTAGCGCACTGGTTCGTGGTCAACCAAGCTGAGTACGACTACTTCCGCATGTGCTACCGCCAGACGCGCGGGCACGATGCCTGGAACTACCTGGTCATTGCCGGGCTGCTGGTTTTGTTGCCGCTGGTATTCGGCTGGCTGAAACCGGTGGGCCGGGCGGTGCTGGGCCTGATCGTCGGATTGGCGCTGTTGGGCTTCGGTGCTCTGCCCTACCTGACGCACGACGCGTCGGACGGATTGATCGACATAACGGGCTTCGGCCGCCTGCTGGGCGACCTGCGCTTCGCCCTGGCCTATTTCATCGGCCATCTCTCGCTGGATAAAAACATCGACATCCTGCTGAACCGCTACCATTCCACGGTGCTTTTAACCGACGTCCACGCCGGCAACCTGATCCCGCAACGCGTAGCGGTCTGGGTCGGCGCGGGGATCTACCCGCCGGCGATTGCGATCGCCAGCGTTCTGCTGTACGCCCTGGGCCTGCTGCTGCGCCGCCGCCATCCGTTGGAGTAACGGAGCGCTGGCTTCCAGCCGGCATTCCCCCCGCCGCCAGGATGGCGGCGCTCCTTTTCTGTTACAATCCCCCTCATGGACGAGCAACAACGGACCAAGGCGGACAGCGGCGCGGTGGCGCGCGAGGCCGACCTCGAACCGACATATACCGACAAGGCCGGCAACGTCGTGAAGAAGCGCATCCTGACCGGTGACCGCACCACCGGCAAGCTGCACCTCGGGCATTACGTGGGCAGCCTCAGAAACCGCGTGAAGTACCAGAGCATCTACGACACGTTCATCCTGATGGCCGACGTCCAGGCCCTGACCACCCACTGGGAGAACCCGAAGATTTTGAAGGAAAGCGTGCGCGAGGTGGCACTCGACTATATGGCCGTCGGCCTCGATCCGTACACGGGCGGCCCGGACGACCAGACCAAGGCCAAGATCGTGGTGCAAAGCCACGTGTCGGCGATCGCCGAGTTGACCGTGCTCTACGGCCTGGTCACCCCGATGAGCATCGTCCTCGACAACCCGACCACCAAGGCCGAAGCCCAGCAGTACGGAATGGGCGGTGAAGCCGCGCCAGCGGGCCCAACTGAAGAAAAAACCGATGTGACGTTGATCACCTACATCGAGGAATCCACGATTCCGCAGTTGACCACCGAGTTCAGCGAACTCGGCGAAATCGATGCCAACGACATCGTGCTGGCTTCCCGCGAGTTGCTCAAGACGATGGACGTCTCGCAGGCACAGGAGTATCAGCAGACCAAGGCGGCGGCCGGCCGGGCGGCGGAGGCAGCGCTCGACGAATTGTCGGAGTTGATCTACACGCTCGAGCAAAGCAAGACGCTACGCAAGGACGTCCGCTCGTTGATCATCCGCCACAAGCGCACCGCCGGCATCCGGCAAATGACCTACGGCTTTCTCGGCTATCCGGTCAGCCAGGCGGCGGACATCACCTTCGTCAACGCGCATCTCGTGCCCGTCGGCGAGGACCAGGTGCCGCACATCGAGCTGACCCGCGAGATCGCGCGGCGGATGAACAAGCAGTACGGTGGCCGCCGGCGCATTCTCGTCGAGCCACAGGCGCTGATCGGCGGCGCGACGATCAAGGGGCTCGACGGCAACGCCAAGATGAGCAAGTCGCTCGGCAACGCGGTGTACCTGTCCGACAGCGACCAAGACATCTGGAGCAAAGTGAAAAAGGCGGTCACCGACCCGCAGCGCGTCAGAAAGGACGACCCGGGCCGGCCCGAGATCTGCACGATCTTCGCCTACCACCAGCAGTTCAACGCGACGACGGAGCCGAATATCGCCGCTGCCGACCTCAACGTGCCGGCGGTGGAGGAGACGGCGCAAATGTGCCGCACGGCGGGTATCGGCTGCGTGGAGTGCAAGCAGAACCTCGCCGCCAAGCTCAAGGCGATGCTCGATCCGATGCGCGAACGGCGTAGCAAGTGGGAAAAAGACATCCCCGGGCTGATGGATATCCTCAAGGCGGGTACCGGCCGCGGCAACGAGGAGGGCAACGCCACCGCCGACCGTGTCAAGACCGCCATGCATGTGGATTACTGGAAGTAGCGACGGCGTCCAGCCGGCATTCTTAGGCCAGCAGAATGCTGGCGCTCCGAGCCGCCCCCGGCAAGCGGCGTTTAAAAAAACGGAGGGCCGGAGCCCCCCGTTCGTGCACACAAAAGGCCGCCGATTACTTGGCGACGGCTTCTTCCGGTTCCGCCGCGGCCGCGCCGCTGGTGGTGAACCGCGAGATCTCGGCCTGCAGCTCCTGCGACAGCCTGGCCAGGCTGTTGGCCGACGCGCCGATCTCCTCCATGTTGGCGGTCTGCGACTCGGTGGATTCCGACACGCGCTCGGTGGCGGTGAACGTACTCTCCGCCGAGGCCGAGGCCGTCCGCATCACGGCGACCACATCCTCGGTTGTGGCGGAAATCCCGCGCGCCACCTCGCTGACGTTGTTGACCTTGTCCGACAATGCTTGGATATTCGCCACGATCTGCGAAAGCACCTCCGAGGCCTTGGAGACCGTTTCGGCGCCGGCCCCGACCTCCTGGTCGCTTCTACTCATCGCTTCCAGCGCGGTGTTCATCTCAGTCTCGATGGCCTTGACCAGCGTCGTAATATTACCGGCGGCGCTGTTGCTCTCCTCAGCCAGCTTGCGCACCTCCTCGGCCACCACGGCGAAGCCGCGCCCGGCCTCGCCGGCCCGGGCCGCTTCGATCGCGGCGTTCAGCGCCAGCAGGTTGGTCTGGTCGGCGATCCCCGTAATGATATCGATGAACTCGGCAATCTGGTTGGTCTTCTCGCCGAGGAGTTGCACCACTGCGGTTGTCTCGCGTACGCTGTGGGCCGCGCCGTTGATGATCTCCGCCGCCTCGTCGGCCGACTGGCGGCCGGTCAGTCCCTGCTCCGCCGCGTCATGGGCATAGCCGGCCATATCCTTGATGTCGTCGGCGACTTTCTCGATCGCCCGGGCCGCCTCCGAGAGCTTGCCCTGGGCTTCTTCCAGGCTGTACTTGGTCTGGCCGTTGTCCACGGTCAGGCCCTTGACAGTCGCCGCCACGTCCTGCACGGCGCGCGCGGTTTCATCTGCACTGGCCGACAACTCCTCGCTGGAGCTGGCCACCACCATCGCCGCGGAGTTGACTTGCTCGACCAACTCGCTGACGCCGGCCTGCATCTCGATCACCGCGGCAGTCAGCTGGCCGATCTCATCGCGCGATTTTGCTGGTTTGACCTGGACCGAGAAATCGCCGCCGGCCATCGCCTGCATCGCTCCGGCCAGGTGCTTGAGTGATGTGACCATATTCCCCGCCGTGCCCAGGCTGAGGATGGTCATGACGATCATGATCACGGCGATCACGCTGAGCACGATCAGCAGCACCAGCTGCTCGCGTTTGAGATCCTGGTGTTGCTTCTCGACACGCGTGGTGCGATCGGTGGCGATGATCTCCACGATCTCATCGATCAGGTCGGTCGGCGCGCGGTCCTGGCCCTTGACCATCTTGTCCGCGGCCTTGTAATCGCGGTCGGCGAAGCCCTCCGCGTCGAGCTCCGCGGAATTCTCGAACTCCGCCATCGCCGCGCGATAGCCCTGGCCCATCGTGTCCATGGCTTCCATGAACTCGCCTAGTTTGGCCAGCACCTCTTGGTTGGTCGCCTGGGCCTGCAAGGCGGCGCCGATCTCCAGGGCGGAAGCCTCGGCTTCCAGAAACTGGCCGCGGTATTTTTCCAGGCTCTCCTGGTTGTGGCCGCGAATCAGTACGTTCTTCCATTCCTGGACCTGTTTCTTGAACGTCACCTGCATCTGACGGGCGAGTTCCTGCTGTTCGACCTCCTCCGCCAAGATGGACTGGTACACCTGGGTGGTCTGGCTGATCTGCAAACTCAACATCGCGCCGACGACGACGATGCTGGCCCAGCAAACGATCACCAAAATCCAGAGTTTTCCTCTAAGCTGCAAACCTGCGCTGCTTTTCATTGATTCCTCCAAAACATCAAGCCGATTTCTTTGGTTCTGGTGCTGCACAGTCTACAAGCGAATCAACGCGCATCGCCCATCTTCACACTATATTAATATGTAATTATCATTAAATAAAATAACGCTTAAGCTTGATTAATTCTAGCTTTAACGGGCATCTGGCAGCTAAACCTTTCCTTAACAACTTAAAATCGTCAGTGATCGATCCATCGGCATTACACCTAGCAGTCCTCATATCTCTCGATCCTAGTTTGTTTATCCATGCGCGTCTCTTATAAAGTATTATTGAATATTGATTCATTTGTTATTTCACGTTTCTCGATGTCACTATCGGGCAGGCCGGCCAGACCGGCACTCGCCACAAGCCGTACGTATTGTTAGAAGGAGGCAGCGAACGGTATTTCCACCCGTTCGCGTGTTTGTCGCGCCCCGTTTTTGCTTGCCGCTCAATTTACCACTTGCACCTGCCCGGGTTTCTGCCGCCGGCGAAACTACCCTAAACGGCCTCGACCGCCAAGTTTTTCGAAAAATACTCAGCCGATTTTCGGGCTATTTCGCCCGCCAAGTCCCGTCAAAGCCCCCCACCGACCCGATGAATCTCCAGTAACCATCGGTATAAACGCGCATTCGCCCCCATTTTGAATACTTATCCGGTAAAATTCATTTACCCCTTGACGGGCGGCGGCGAAGTGTTATAATACCCGTCCGCCCGAAATTCGGGCGCGCGGCTTTCGGGCCGCTGGAACATTGAAAACTGTGTTTGGTGGAATGGGCGCGGTGGCGACCGACATGTCACCGCGTCAAGTCCGTGGTCATCCTAGCCACGGGCGAAAAGGCAACAAAACGAGTTGTATCTCGTAAATCGCACTTATGTATCTGATTCCATCATTATTTGTTTACGGGTGCGTCCCGGGTGCCGGCTTGCCGGTACTGGATGAACTGGTGAAGAATGAGATGGAATGGCCAAGATACTAAGGGCACATGGTGGATGCCTTGGCGCTGGAAGTCGATGAAGGACGTGGTCAGCTGCGAAAAGCCTCGGGTAGGTGCGACAACCGTTAATCCGGGGATATCCGAATGGGGAAACCCGGCGGGAGTAATGTCCCGTCACCCCATGCCCAAGTTACGCTTGCGTATATTAAGCATGGGGGGAGAAGTCGGCGAACTGAAACATCTAAGTAGCCGGACAAGAGAAAGAAACCTCGATTCCCTGAGTAGTGGCGAGCGAAACGGGAAGATTGCCCAAACCTATGGTCTTCGGATCATGGGGGTTGTAGGGCCGGGCGCAAAGCCGTATTAGGGTTAGCAGAATTGGTCTGGAAAGTCTCAGCCAAAGAAGGTGACAGCCCTGTATGCGAAAACCCGAATCGGTGGGCCCGGTTCCTGAGTAGGTCGGGACACGTGAAACCCTGACTGAATCTGCGGGGGCCATCCCGCAAGGCTAAATACTCTCCAGCGACCGATAGTGAACAAGTACCGTGAGGGAAAGGTGAAAAGCACCCCGGTGAGGGGAGTGAAATAGTACCTGAAACCGTGTGCCTACAAGCTGTTCGAGGGCTATGC
>JAFGCY010000050.1:0-7500 GCA_016932385.1 bacterium
ACCAGGAACAGCCACATGCCCAGCTTGTCGCTGTCGAACTGCTGCTGCTCCGTCGCGAAGTGGTGGTGCAGATGCTCCGGCCGGTCGCCGTGCGCGTCAGGCGCGGATGTGTGCTGCTCGGTCATGGCGTGTCACCCACCTCCCGTCCAGCGCGCGGAATAAAGCCGCCGACGCTCTTGGAGTAGACCAGCCACGTCATGTCATAGGGATCGCGGACCGGCGGCGGGCTAGCGAAGTTCTCGGTCGGCGGCGGGCTGGCGCACTGCCATTCGAATGTCGCGCCGCCCCACGGATTGTCCGGGGCCTTGCGCCCGCGGAACAACGAGTGGATCAGCACCACCGCCATCACGACGAAGCTGACAGCCAGCAGGTAGCTGCCGAGCGTGCTGATCAGATGGTAGATGTGGAATTCCGGCAGGTAATCGAAATAGCGGCGGGGCATGCCCTTGCTGCCCATGATGAACTGCACCAGGAAAGTGGCGTTGAAGCCGATGAAGTTCATGATCGCCGCGATGATGCCCCAGGTCTCGTTGTACATCCGACCGCTGATCTTCGGCCACCAGTAGAACAGCGCGGCGAAGAAGGCGATCATCGCCGAGCCCATCATCACATAGTGGAAGTGGGCCACGACGAAATAGGTGTCGTGCAGGTGGATGTCCGTGGCCAGCGTCGCCAGGAACAGCCCCGTCAGGCCGCCGATGCCGAACAGGAAGATGAAGCTCTGGGTGAACAGCATCGGCGTCTTCAGGCTGATCGAACCGCGGTACATCGTGGCCAGCCAGTTGAAGACCTTGATCGCCGAGGGGATCGATACGGTGAACGTCAGCGCCGAGAAGATCATATTGCCCAGGTTGGACTGGCCGCTGGTGAACATGTGGTGGCCCCAGACCAAGAAGCCCAGGACGGCGATCGCGATCGAGCTGAAGGCGATGAACTTGTAACCGAAGATGTGCTTGCGGCTGAAGGTGGAGACAATCTCGCTGACCACGCCCATCGCCGGCAGGATCATGATGTAAACCGCCGGATGGCTGTAGAACCAGAAGAAGTGCTGGAACAGCACGGGATCACCGCCGAGTCCCGGATCGAAGATGCCGACCCCGGCCGCGCGTTCGATGATCAACAGCAACAGCGTGATACCGAGTACGGGCGTCGCCAGCACCTGGATGATCGAGGTGGCATAGAGCGCCCAGAGGAACAGCGGCATCTTGAACCAGGTCATGCCCGGTGGCCGCAAGTAGTGGATCGTGGCGACGAAGTTGACGCCGGTGAAGATCGAGCTGAAGCCCAGGATGAACGCGCCCAGCACGATCGGGATCACCGCCGAGCTGGTGCTGGTGGAGTACGGCGTATAAAACGTCCAGCCCGTGTCCACGCCGCCCAGGCCGATGCTCAACAGCGCGAACAACGCGCCGCCGACGTACAGGTAAAAGCTGGCCAGGTTCAGCTTGGGAAACGCCACGTCCTTGGCCCCCAGCATGATCGGCAGGATAAAGTTGCCGAACACCGCCGGAATGCCGGGAATGATCACCATGAAGGTCATGATCGCGCCGTGCAGGGTGAACCAGCGGTTGTAGGTGTCCGCGTCGGTGATCGTCTGCCCGGGCGCGACCAGCTCCGTGCGGACCAGGATCGCGAAGATGCCGCCCAGCAGGAATGCCACCAGGATCGCGATCATGTACATCACGGCAATCCGCTTGTGATCGAGCGTAAACAGCCAGGACATGATGCCCAGCTTATTGTTCAGGTAGTTCTTGGTTGTGGTCTCAGTCGTGCTCATCGCCGCCTCGTGGTGTTCACTCATCGCCAACCCCCTCGCCACCGTCTGCGCTTGTTTCCGGCGGTACTTCATCCACTCCGGCTTCCACCGCCGGCTCGGTCGCCTCAGCCGCCTCGCCTGCTTCAGCCTCCGGCGTTCCGAGCAGTAGTTCCGGTTGCTCGTAATGCGAACTGATGTCCTTCAGGTAGGCGATGATCCAGTCGATTTCCTTGTCCTTGATCTTGCCCTGGAAGGTGGGCATGACGTTTTGATAGCCACGGACGATCTCGGCATCCGGCTCCAGGATGGATTGGCGGACGTAGTTTTCGTCCACGGTGATCGTCTGGCTGCCGGCCAGCTGCTCCTCGCGCCCGAACAGGTCGTTGAGCGGCGGGCCGGTGCTGGCGGTGCTGTCCACGTGGTGGCATTGCACGCAGCCGTATTTTTTGAGCATCTCCGCCCCGGCCTCCACCGGCGGCAACTCGTCGTAAAACGCCGCCGCGTTTTCCAGCCAGGCCAGGTAGTCTTCCGGCTCCTGAATAATCACGCGGGAGAGCATGCTGGAATGCTCCTTGCCGCAGTACTCGGCGCAGAACAGGTTGTGCTCGCCGACTTCGTCGGCTTGAAACCAAGCGCTGGTGTAGCGGCCCGGCACCACGTCCTTTTTCAACCGGAAGTCGGGGATGTACAGGCTGTGGATAACGTCCTCGCTGGTCATCGTCAGCTTGATCGGCACGCCCTTGGGGGCGTGCAGCTCCGAGTCCGCCCAGCCGTTGGGATAGGTGAACAGCCACTGCCATTTCATGCCGGTGACGCGGATCTCGTAAGCGTTGGGCGGCGCGGTGGACATATTCAAGTAGGCCTGAAAACCGACCCAGAAGATCACGACCACCAGTCCCAGCGGAATGATGCTCCAGACCAGTTCCAGCGCCAGGTTGTGGTGCGGGAGCTCATCGGCTTCCTCGCGCCCGGGCCGGCGCCGGTAGCGCACCAGGAACACGACCATCAGCGTCACGATCAGGGTAAAGAAGAACATCGATACCCAGAAAATGAAGTAGAACAGCCAATCCACTTCCGCCGCCGTGGTCGAGCCCTTGGGCGGCATCCAGAACGAGCCGTCTCCCTGGAACAGGAGCACGGCCAGGCTGTGTTGCAGGCTCTCCCCATGCATTATGTGCTTTCCTCACTCGGTTTGTCGTTATCCGGCTGGCCGGCCCGTTTCGCCCGCCGGCGGGCGTCGCGGATCCAGAAACCGCCCAACACCAGCACCAGGATGATCACCGTCAGGATGCCCGCGATGCGCATGATCGTCAGCGCCTGGATCACGTAGCTGCCCGAGGCCGGGTCGTAGGTGAAGCAGGCCAGGAAGATGCGCTCGCTGGTGGTACCGATCCGGCCGTCGGCGGCCTCGGACAGGGCCAGCTTCAGGTCCTTGACCGGATACATCACGCCATAAAGATAGCGCGAGATCCGGCCGTCCGGCGTGATCACGAAGATCGCCGCCTGGTGCAGGAACTCCTTGGTGTCCGGGTCCAGTTTGTATTGGAAGCCGATCGCGTCGGCCAGCGCGGTGATCTCCGCCTGGTTGCCGGTGAGGAAATGCCAGCCGCGCGCGGCCTCGGGCTTGCCGAGTTTCTTCAGATAACCCTGCTTGTTCTGCTTGGCCAGGATCGGTTTCTCCAGCGGGTTGATGCTGACCGTAACCGTCTCGAATTCCTGACCGGTGGTCCAGTTCAACTCGCTGTAGGCGTCGACCAGGCCGTTTAACATCAGGCCGCAGAGCATCGGGCACTTGTAGTAGTTCAGCGTCAGCACCACGGGTCGCTGGCCGTCGAAGTAATCCTGCAAGGTGACGGTCCGGTCCTCGGAATCTTTGAATTGCAGGTCCAGCGGAATCGGCTCGCCGGAGTGCTCTTCGATCCCCACCCCTTCCAGCTGGTCGAGTTCCTGGTCCGCCGCCTGGGCCGAGACCGCCAGCGGCAGCGCCAGAACGAGCAGCACGCTCAGCGCGAAGGCCGCGCGCCGCCACTCACGGCTGTTGCGATTATTCATGCATTGCTGGCTCATGGTTATCCTCCCCGCTATTCGCGGCACCGGTCTCCTCCCCCGCCTGATCCGCCGACACGGGCGGCGGTGCACTCTGCGCTTCCGCCAGCTTCGCAACCGCCACCTGCATCGCCTGCGCGATCGGTATACTGACGATCCCCCGCTCGCGGTCGACCCATTCGTAACTGCCGAGCCGCGCCAACTGGTCGCGCTTCAGCTGGTCCAGTTCCCCCGCCGGCGCCGCGGCCGCCTTGATTTCGATCTCACGCTGTTGCGACTGGTTGAACAACCCGACCAACGCGATCACCACCACCACGATCACCAGCGCCGTCACCACGCCGACGGTCAGGATCGTCTTGACATTGATGTCCTCGCCGATGTCCTGCTCGCGCTCTTCCACAACCGGTTGTTGTTCTTGTTCACTCACGTGATTACCTATACGTTTTCAAAATTGAGCGACTCGGTCAGGTTCGGGTCGCGCACCGGCACCAGCGCCTGCCCGCCGGCCAGCCAGATGTAAACGCCCAGCATCAGCCCGCCCACTCCGACCAGGCAGGTGAGATCCAGCAGGCTCAACGGCAAGGCCGCCGCGTTGTACTCCGGCATGATCAGCCAGTAGAGGTCCAGCCAGTGCGCGATCAGCAGCCAGACCGCCATCACCGCAAGCAGCTTGCGGCGGCGCTTGATGAAACGGCTGAGCATGATCGGGAACGGGATCAGCAGGTGCAGGAACAGCAGCGCCACGGACCAACCGAGCCAGTCGCCGCTGAAGCGCCGCAGGTACCAGCCGGTCTCCTCGGGAATGTTGCCGTACCAGTAGAGCATGAACTGGCTGAAGGCGATGTAGCCCCAGAAGAACAGGAAAGCGAACAGCAGCTTGCCCAGGTCGTGGTAATGCTCGGGCGTGATCACGGCGCGCAGGTAGCCGCCGGCTTGCAGCAACACCGAGGACAGCACCAGCAAGCCGTAGGCGCCGACCATGCAGCCGGCGAAGAAATAAACGCCGAAGATCGTGCTGAACCAGTGCGCATCGAGCGCCATGATCACGTCGACGGCAAAGAAGGTCGTGGTCACCGCGAACAGCAGCATCGCCGGCGCGGAGTACTTCCAGAGCTGCAGCGTGGGCGCCGTGCCGCCCGTGGCGTCCTGGCGGAGGGAAATCCCGCGGAACAGCCCGGCCAGGGCGATCCAGACGGCGAAGTAAACGGCCAGCCGCGCCACGAAGAAGCCCAGATTGAGATAGCCCGACTTGTGGATGATCAGCGCGTCGGATTCGCGCACGACCGGGTCGAGCCACCAGTACAGCTCGCTGCTGCCGGACAGAATCGGGATCAGGATGGGCAGGATCAACAGCGCCATGAACGGCAGCGTGCCGGCCAGTTGCTCGGCGATCCGCCGCACCACCACGCTGCTCGTGTCGCGCAGCAGGTGGTGGATCAGCGTGTAGAACAGCGCGCCCAGCGCGATGCTCAGCCAGAAGCAGTAGGCCACCAGATAGGCGAAGTAGAAGTGCCGCAGGTTGTCGGCCTGGCCATTGCCCAGCAGGTAGCTAGCCGCCAGTCCGACGGCGCCGATGACGAGTGCGCTGACGGCGAGCAGGCGGCCGCGGGGACCCAGCAGCGGCCGGTTGGCCGCGAGTTGCTCCGCCGTCGGTGAATGGCGCTGGCCGTGACTCATGCTCCACCCTCCCCGCCGGTTTCCGCCACCGGTTGCTCCGCGGCGTCCGCGGTGCTTTCCGCAGGCGGCGCGTCTTGATCCTCGACCGCAGGCTCAGCCGGGGCCGGATCAGCCAGCCCCTCGGCCGGTGGCTCCTGCTGTGGCCACGGCATGCTCTCCAGCACGTTGCGCTCCTCGGCCGGCACATCCTCGATCGAAGCGGTCCGGCTCAGCTGTAGCGCGCGTACATAGGCGACAATCGCCCAGCGGTCCTCGATACTCAGCTGCTTCTCGTAGGGCGGCATTGTCCGGATGCCGTTGGTGATCGTATTGAAGATATGCCCGACGGGCCGTTCGCGCACCGTATCGGTGTGGTAGTTACTCGGCGTGACCCAACTGGTCTGCTGGATTTCGGTGGGGTCGTTGCTCAACAGCCGCTGTACGCGCACGTCGATCGCGCCCGAACCGCTGCCGTCGTAGCCGTGGCAGACCGCGCAGTATATATTGAAACGCTCCTGGCCCCGGGCCAGCAGTTCGTCGTTAAGCTCGATCTCCGGCGGAAACGCAGTCGCCCAGGCGTCGCCGACGATGCCCTGCGTGAGCAGGCTGTTGCCCACCGGGCTGCCCGCCGGCACCGTGCCCTCCACCGGCCGGCGCATTACGCGCTGGTCGGCGAACAACGGGCTCTCCATCTGCGCCTTGTACCGCGGCTGGTTGTCCATGTCCGGAATGATCGACAGCCGCGGGATCGGCGACTGCGAGTTGCGCGCCACATAGATCATCGCCAGCGGAATGAAGGACAGCACAACCAGGACCACGATCGCCGGGCTGATCCAGCCCCACCATTTAGGCTTCCGCATCGTCGTCCTCCCAGATCTCCTCGACACTGGCGCCGCCCAAAGAACCGGCCAGCTCGCGCGCGGCCTGTGCGCCGAATTCGGGGTCACTCAATTCCAAGCTGATGAAATAGGTGTCATCGGTGGCGCGGGCGAAACGCTCGCTGGTGAACACGGGATGGTGGAAGCGTGGCAGGCGGTTGACCGCCAGCATGCCGAAGAATGTGCCGAAGGCCGCCAGCAGCACCGTCAGTTCGAACATCACGGGGATGTTGGCGGGCAGGCTGAAGATCGGCTTGCCGCTGATCAGGTATGGATAGTCGATGGCGTTCATCCACCACTGCATCAACAACGCCAGGCCCAGGCCGGTGACACCGCCGAGGAATGCGATGTACGGCAGGCGGCTGGGCTTGAGCCCCATCGCGTCGTTCAGGCCATGCACCGGATAGGGCGTGTGCGCGTCCCAGTTGCGGTAACCGCTGTCGCGCACTTTCTCGCAGGCGCTGAACAGCGTGGCCGTATCGCGGAACTCCACCAAAAAGCCCAGCAGCCGCGGGGCGCTGGTCGGTTCGGCGGCGGCGACGTGTTCGCTCATTGCGCACCTCCATTGGCCCGTAGCAGCCGCTCGCGCTCGGTATGGGCGCCGGGCTCATCCCCCCAGTAGTCGCCCAGCGGCTCGTGCTCCTCGGCATGCGGATGGACATCCTCCATCACGCTCTTAACCTCAGCCATCGCCACCACCGGCGCATAACGCAGGAACAGCAAGAACAGCGTGAAAAACAGGCCGAAGCTGCCCAACAGCGTCAAGAGGTCGACGCTGGTCGGCATGTAATAGCTCCAACTGCTTGGCAGGAAATCGCGGCTGAGGCTGGTGACGACGATCACGAAGCGCTCGAACCACATGCCGACGTTGACGAACATCGCCACGATGAACAACAGCCAGATGCTGTTGCGCGCCTTTTTAAACCAGAACACCTGTGGCGCGACGACGTTGCAGCCGATCATGATCCAGTAGGCCCAGGCATAGGGTCCCAGGGCGCGGTTGACGAAAGTGAAAGCCTCGGTCGGGTTGCCGCTGTACCAGGCCGTGAAGAACTCCATGCCGTAGGCGTAGCCGACCATCATGCCCGTGGCCAGGATCACCTTGGCCATGTTCTCCAGGTGGTGGAGCGTGATGATGTTGCGCAGCCCCAGCACCTGGCGGGC
>JAFGCY010000051.1 GCA_016932385.1 bacterium
CCGACGATGCGCCAGAACGGCGGGGTGCCGGGGCAGGGGCTCGGGCAGGGGTAGTGGTGGATCCGGCGCAGCAGGCGCTTAGTGCTGGTTTTGGCAAAGGGATTGGTGGGATAAGAAGGCAGGTATCCCTCCATGATCAGCAGGTCCCCGACGTCCGGTTCCGCCGGCATCCAGGCCTCGCGCCGCGCCCCGTTCTCGATCATGTCCGGATTCAGGTCGGGTATGCTATCCACCCATTCCTGCCAGACCGTGTACGAGTCCGTCCAGTCCCCGCCCATCGCGATCAGGGGATAGGTCCCCTGGTGGTCGACCGCGTATTTCTCCAGGGCCAGCTGGATCGCATGGCAGTTCTGCTTGACCTCGGCTTCCTTGGCCTTGCCGGGGATTCTGTTTATATTCGGCATGGCGAACAGTAATAGCATGATGGCCAGGAGAACCAGTAGGCAAGCCCCATGCCAGGTGAATAACGGCTTTTTGCCGGGCCGATGCGGATTATCCTGCTGGTGATTCTCGGCGTCCATTGGCGATCCCCTTCGCGCGTCCACGACAGGAATGACGGAAATACAGGAGAATAGTTACAGTACAACTCAAGTATGTGTTGATAATTAGTGGATAAATCGGCGATAATGACCGCGGTACAGTGTCAGCCGGCGGTCGGTTGCCGGATGGCGCGCACATAATAATGTTTGCCAGCCATAGGAGAATCTGGGTCGGCGAGCTATAATACATTGTTTAGTTGCCAGTAGTGATCTAAAAATTTGACTTGCAACGGAGGGTTGGCCCGCGTGGCGAAAAAGGACGAGAAGCGCTTTATCACACCCAAAAGCGAAGATGCCAGCCAATGGTATACGGATGTGATCCTGCAGGCGGAACTGGCGGACTATTCGCCGGTGCGCGGCTGCCAGGTTTACCGACCGTACGGCTTCGCGATCTGGGAAAAGATCAAGGCGCATCTGAACGGCCGGATCATCGCCACGGGCCACGAGAACTGCTACTACCCGTTGTTCATCCCTAAAAGCCTCCTGGACAAGGAGGCCGAGCACGTTGAGGGCTTCGCGCCCGAGGTGGCCTGGGTCACCCATGGCGGCGGCAAGCAGTTGGATGAACCGCTGGCTATCCGCCCGACCAGCGAGGTCGTGATCGGCGTGATGTGGGCGAAGTGGCTGCAGAGCTACCGCGACCTGCCGATCCTGCACAACCAGTGGGCCAACGTGGTGCGCTGGGAGAAGGCCACGCGGCCGTTCTTGCGCACGCTGGAGTTCCTCTGGCAGGAGGGCCACACCGCCCACCGCACCGAGGCCGAGGCGCGCGCGGAAACGGCGAAGATGCTCGAGCAGTACCGCCGGCACGCCGGCGAGGACCTGGCGCTGTTTGTGATCGACGGCATCAAGAGCGAGTCCGAGAAGTTCGCCGGCGCCGTCGAGACCTACGGCATCGAGGCGATGATGCCCGACGGCAAGGCGCTGCAGAGCGGCACGAGCCATTTCCTGGGACAGAACTTCGCCAAAGCCTACGACATCAAATACTTGGAAGAAGACAATACCGAGCAGTATGTCTGGACCACGAGCTGGGGCGTCAGCCACCGGATCATGGGCGGCATGCTGATGGCGCACGGCGACGACAAGGGCCTGATCCTGCCGCCCAAGGTCGCGCCGGTGCACGTGGTGATCGTGCCGATCGCCCGTGACGACGACCGCCCGTTGGTGCTGGAGAAGTGCCAGGGACTGGCGCGGCGCCTGCGCGAGGTCGTGTACGACGGCGCAGCGCTCAGCGTCAAGGTCGACGACCGCGAGGAATTCCGGCCGGGCTACAAGTTCGCCCACTGGGAGCTCCGGGGCGTGCCGCTGAGGATCGAGGTCGGCCCGCGCGATATCGAGGGTTCAACCTGCATCATAGTCGACAGGTTGAGTGGAGCCAAACACGAGCTCCAGGTCGATTATGCAACCTATGAGCTGGACGCCGAGTCTGTCAGTGCGAAACTGGAGAATCTCCAGGCGGCGCTGTACGCGCGCAGTCGCGAGGAAGTGATGGGTCGGATCCACGAGGTGGAATCCTACGAGGAATTCAAACAGGTGATTGCCGAAGGTCGGGGTTTTGCTCTGGCGGCCTGGGACGGTACAGCCGAGACCGAGCAGCGGGTGAAAGAAGAAACGAGTGCCACGACCCGCGTTATTGCGGCTGAACCACCTGGCCATAATGTAAAATGTCTGTTTTCAGGTGGACCGGCCAGATACCGGGCATATTTTGCCGCGTCGTATTAGCCGGTGGGAGGATGACTGATGTGCGTTAATTGGACACGGTGGCTGTTTGTAGTTGGCGTGCTCTGGGTGTGCGGTACGACCGCCGCCTTTGCGCAGCTTGGTGACGAATACCGTCCCGAGCAGGCCGTATCCGCCGCGACGGCGCTGGTGCGCCCGTCGGTGGTCGCGGTCGAGACGCGGTTCGATGAGCCGCGGCTGGAGGACGGTTACGAATACTGGCAGTGGATGCGCGGAGCGCGGCCGCTTTACGGCCTGTGGGGCAGCGGTTTCATCTACAAGGACCCGAATTACGTAATCACCAGTGAAATCCTCATGGATCATGCTGAGTACGTACGGGTCATCCTGGATGACGGCCGGTCCTACGAGGCGGAACTCGTCGGCAAGGACGAGGATTTCGACGTTGCGGTGCTGAAGGTGGACTGGGGCCCGGACTTGGAGCCGATCAGCCCGTCCTTCGGCGACAGCGACGCGTTGAAGCTGGGCCAGCCGATCGCGATTGTCGGCAAGGCCCTCAACAGCGTCGACACCTTCGCCACGGCCGGCATCATCAGCGCGGTGCGCAAGCGGACCCCGCACACCGACGAACCGACGGACAAGTTCCTGCAGTTCGACGCCAGCTACGAGCTGTCCTTCACCGGCGCCCCGCTGATCGACATCAGCGGTGCCGTGATCGGCATGGTCGACCAGACGGTGGGCACGCAGATCAACCTCGGCGTGCCGGTTAACGAGATCATCTCGATCGCCGACAAGCTGATCGCCGGTGAAGTGACCAAGACCTGGTTCGGGGTCGAGCCGATGCGGATGCGCCAGGGCATTATCGACTGGGGCGGAGCGCCGCGGTACTTCGACTGGAACGAGGACGGCGAAGCCGAGCAGGTCGAGTTCGGCTTCTGGGTCTCGTACGTCGAACCGGGCAGCCCGGCGGACATCGCCGGCATCGAGGCCGGTGACACGATCGTCGAGATCGACGACCGCATGATGAAGTACCAGTACGACTGGGACAGCTATGAGCGGACGTTCAAGGTCGGCCAGCTGATCTACGTTGAACTGCTGCGCAAGAACCCCGGCGCCGATGTCAACTCGTATGCGACCGAAGACTTCCATCGGGAGATCGCCCAGGTGCAGATTCTCGAGGAGCCCGAGGAAGAGGCCGAAGCCGAGGTCGTCAACGTCGGTTCCGGATATCTGTCCGTGGGGTCGCGGGAGTAGCCTAAGCGGCGGGTGGCTGTATTGATGACAGGTTTTAACAGGATTGTGCTCTTCGTAATCGCCGTGCTGGGATGCACGGCGGTTGCTTGGGCGCAGGACGACCCGGTCAGTACCGCCGATGTCGTCGAGATGGTCAAGCGCGGCGTGGTCCGCGTGATGAACGTCTCGATCGACGATCCCGTGGCCGCGGCCTGGGCCGGCGGCGGCTCCGGCGTGGTGTTCGAGGTGGATTACGCCAACCAGACCGCTTACGCGATCACGAACCATCACGTCAGCGGCAATGCCTCCACCTCGCAGGTCAAGTTCTGGAACAACGCCACTTACCGCGCCGAACTGGTCGCCACGGAACCCGGCATCGACATCGCCCTGCTTAGGATCCTCAACATTCCCGACGAGAGCGGGGTGCCGGAGGACCAGCGCACGATTGTGCCGGTGCCGCTGGGCAACAGCGACCTGGTGCAGATCGGCGAGTGGGCGATCGCGATGGGCAACCCGGGCTCGGAGGAGGGGATCAACACGAACCGCTCCAACCCCTGGGACGACTTTTTGTTGAAACAAACGGTAACAACCAGCGTAGTCACGGGCCGCGACACGCCGCTGGAGTTCATGGTGGGCATCTGGCGGCAGAACCAGAGCGACCTGGGCTTCCAATACGGTACGAACCTGGACTACACCTTCAGGATCAGCGTGCCGATCAATCCCGGCAACTCGGGCGGCCCGCTGTTCAACTCCAAGGGCGAGGTGATCGGCATCAACTTCTACGGTGGCGCCCAGGTTGTGATGCAGAACCACAATTGGGCGATTCCGATCAACCTGGCCAAGGACTTCGTGTTCCAGATCCTGCAAACGGGCCGCTACGAAAAACCGTGGCTGGGGCTGGACATCATCATGCCGTCGTATATCCGCTCTCCGGCCAGTTACCAGGAGTTTGCGGAGAAGTACCGCGGGGACGATATCACGGTGTACGGCGTGCGTGCCGACAGCCCGGCCCTGCGGGCCGGGGTTTTGAAAGATGACATTATTCTCGAGGTGGACGGGCGCGTCTTCGCGACGCCCGAGGAAGTCCGCCGTTATGTATTCGACCTGGATATAGGCGATACCGTGGAGCTGTTGGTCTTGCGTCAGGGACACAAGGAGCGTTTGTTCTGTGAGGTGGGTCCCAAGCGCAAATATGACGCGGAGTTCTCGGTATGACGTGTAATGAGCTGGAGGTCTGCATGAAAAGGGTAGCGTTGGCTGTGATTTTTTGCCTCGTCGTGGGAAGCTCCGCGTTCGCGCAGGGCACATTCCCGGCGATGGACGTGGTTAGTAAGGTGGCGGACAGCGTGGTTTCCATCGACGTCAACCGGGTGGTTTACGGAAGCGCGCTGGGTGGCAACTTGTACACGCACACGCGGCTGGCCACCACCTATCAGACCGGTTTTGTCTACACGGAAAACGGCTACATCATCACCGACAGCCGCAATATCGAGGATGCCAACATCCTGACCGTGTGGCTCAATGACGGTACGGAGCTGGAAGCCGAATTCGTCGGCATCGACGAGGATTACGGTATCGGCGTGCTCAAGGTTGAGACCGAGGAGCCGCTCCAGCCCGTCCAGATCATTGAAGGCCGGTATGATCCCTTAAAGGATTACTACCCGTACGATCAGGGTGACGCCGTGGTGGCGGTCGGTTATTCCGGCGGTCTGGGCGGCACCGTGACGTCCGGCGTGATCAGCTCGATCCGGAACTTCCGCAACCGCAACGAGATCCTCCTGCCGAACGTGATCCAGAGCGACGTGGCGATCAACGCCGGCAACGAAGGCTGCCCGTTGTTCAACGAAGATGGCAAGGTGATCGGCATGCACGACCTGCGCGAGGCGGACATGCAGAACACGACGTTCTTTACGCCGGCCTGGCTGATCACCCGCGTGGCCGACGAGCTGATCGAGATCTACGAGACCGGTACCGAGGACGAGGTCTGGCATCCTTGGCTGGGTGTCAAGCCGTTCGCCGGTTCGATCAGCCTGGCGCGCGGAACCTACCGCGAGGTTGGCGACGACCTGAAGATGTACATGGACATCCCCGACCAGTACTGGGATGTGGGCGTGCTGATCGACTCGGTCTGGCTGGAATCGCCGGCGCGCGAGTTCGGCATGTTGGACCACGACATGATCCTCGACGTGACCGTGCTGCACGTGGACGTGGAAACCGGCGAGGAGACGGTCAAGATCCCGTACCGGCTGCTCAAGAGCGTGGAAGAGCTGGAGATCATGGTGACGACCGCTGAGAAGGGCGACATCTTCCTGTTCGGTGTTCTGCGCAATTACAACTACTTCAACATCGAAGTGGAGATCGGCCAGCATCCGGGCTCGTTCACCTACCTGTCGGCCACCAGCGGCCAGTCGCTGTATCCCGATCCGGACGGCTATATTCCGGACCTCGAGCGCAGCAACGACTATTTCTAAACTCGAGCCGGCCAGCACCGGTTAACGCCGGGCTTGGTATAATCTAGTGCTTAACAGGCAGCCGCGGTGTCAACCGCGGTTTGTCTTATTCGGCGCTGGTCTGCAAGACGTGCTCCCCGACACGATTGGGGAAGCCCAGGCAGACGCCGAGCGCGAGCACGATCAGGCCTACGCAGACAATCAGCGCGTTGCTGAAGGCTGCCACGAAGGTTTCCAGGGGGACGGCCAGGGCCAACTGCTCCGTCCGCGCCGCCAGCATCATCGCGCGCCCGCCGACCACGGCTAGCAGCAGGCTGAAGCCCAGCGCGCCGACGCTGGTGCCCAGCAGGAAGCCGATGTTGCGCGTCAACGAGGACATGCTCGAGGCGATGCTGCGCTGGATCGGGCTGACCGAGCCCATCATGGCCGAGAAGTTCGGCCCGCTGAACATGCCGTTGCCGGCGCCCGTGATCGCCGCGCCCAGGCCGAAGACCCACAGCACGCCGTGGGCGGTCGCCCAGGCCATCGTGGCCAGCCCGAGCAGCGTGGCGACCAGGCCGCTGATGATCGGGATGCGGAAGCCGATCCGGTCGGCGAGATGCCCCGCCAACGGGCCGGCGAAGACCGTGGCGATCGGGCCCAGGCTGAAGAACAGGCCCCGCAGGCCCGTGGACAGCTGCAGGTAGTCCTCCAGGTAGAACGGCATGAACAGGATCATCACCGAGATCGTGACGTACAGGAGGATCGAACTGACCACGCCGCGCCAGAAGGCCGGATAGGCGAACAGCGCGTAGTCGAACAGCCGGTGCCGGCGCGTCTCGGCATAGGCGAACAGCGCGATGCCGGCGGCGGTCAGGCTGCCGGTCAGCGGCAGGAATACGAACCAGAGGCCCTTGGAAAACGCCTCGCTGATCAGGACCAGCCCCAGGATCAGGATGAACCAGCCCAGGATGCTGGCAGTCGGAATCACCGGCCGGCCGTCGCGCTCGTCCTTGGGCAGCAGGCTAAAGGCCGCCACCGCGGTGATCGCGCCGGCCAGCAGCAGGACGCCGAAGATCCAGCGCCAGTTGAGCAGGTCGCAGATCACGACGCCGAGCGCCGGTCCGGTGATCAGCGCCACCGCCACCACGCTGCCGATCAGCCCGAAGGCCAGGCTGCGGCGGTGGCCGGGCACATAGCGCGTGACCAGCGCCGGGGCCATGCCGAACATCAGCGCGGCGCCGATCGATTGGATGCCGCGCCAGACCACCAGCCAGCTGACTCCGCTGTGCGGAGCCAGGGCGCAGGCCGCCGCGGCCACCGTGAACACGAGCATACCCGTCGTGTACTGGCGCCCCTCGCCGACCCAGCGGCCCAGCTTGCCGACCACCGGCAGCAGGGCGGCACTGCCCAGCAGATAGATCAGGGTCACCCACTTGACGGTCTGCAGGTCGATGGAATAGTCGCTGGCGATCGCCGGCAGGGCGACGTTGATAATGCTGCCGGACAGCGGGCCGAGGAAACTGCCCATCAGCAGCACGGCGAACAACAGCCAGGGGTTACGCGGACCAGCCGCCGGAGTATTCGCCGCCGCATATGGGTGATGGCTATTCGTCACTAGAAACCGAAGTCCTCGCGGCTGAACAGCGACCAGAACGGTATGTTTTCAGCCTCGAATGCCTCCGTGCTGCCTTCATTGCGGTTGAGCACCGCCACCACGCCCGTGATGTCCAGGCCTTCCTCGCGCAACTGATTGATCATGATGATCGCCTGGCCGCCCGTCGTAACGACGTCCTCGACGACCAGGATCTTGTCCGTCTTGTCGTAGACGCCCTCGATCTGCGCGGCCGTGCCGTATTCCTTGGCTTTCTTGCGGATGAACATGCTCGGCAGGTCCGTTTCCAGCGACAAAGCCGTGCACATCGGGATCCCGCCCAGCTCGATCCCGGCCAGCCGGTCGATGCCCGGTGGGATCAGCCGCGCCATGTGGTGCGCCACGCTACGCATGATGCTGGGGATGCCCTCGAAGCGGTACTTGTCGAAATACCAGCTGCTTGTCTTGCCGCTTCTCAGGGTGAAATTGCCACTCAGCAGGGCGATCTGCTTCATCTGCTCGATCAGTTGGTCGCGCGCGTAATACTGCATTCGTTACTCCAGGGCGAGTATAGCACCCTTCCGTGCCGGTCGGGCCGATCCGATGCTACACTTGAAACGTGAATATCGCTTTGGTCAGCGGCAGCGCCGGCGACACGCATTGCGGCGTCGGCGACTACACCTACGAGTTGGCCCAGCACCTCGCGCTCGATGCCGAGGTCCATCTGTATTTCGACCATCTGCATGCCCCGGCGCGGCCGCCGTTCAAGCGGCTGACCACGCTGCACCTGCACCCGGTCAAGGGCTTCTCGGTCTTCTCGCTGAACAAGCTCGTGCGCGAGCTGCGCAAGCGCGATTACGACATCGTGCACGTCCAGTATCCGTCCAAGGGCTACGGCACCTCGGTCGGCCCGGGCTTTCTGCCGCAGAACCTGGCCGGCATGCGCTCGCGCAGCCGGATCGTGGTCACCCTGCACGAATGGATCACCAGCCATCCGCTGCGCAAAATGGTGATGGACCAGATGCTGCCCAGCACCGACGCGCTCGTGGTGACCAACGAAGCCGAGATGGACGCGCTGGTCAACAAGCTGGCCGGCCGGCGCGTGGTGGCGATTCCCGTCGGCAACGTGCTGACCAGCCAGGCGGAACTGGCAGCGATCTGGCTGGAGGCCGAAGGCCAGCCGGTGCCGCAACCGGCAGCGCCGGCGGGACCGGACGGCCGTATCCCCCTCAGCCTGTTCCATTTCGGGCTGCCGGCGCGCGGCAAGGGCGTCGACAAGTTGCTGACGGCACTCAAGCTGGTCCGCGAGGCGGGCGTACCCGCGGTGCTGTATCTGGGCGGGGATTTCCCGCCGGGGGAACAGCGCACCGAGACGATCCTCAACCTGATCACCGAGCTGAACCTGTCCGAGGCCGTGGTGCGGCTGGGGCATATCCCCCAGGGCCGGATCAGCGCCACCGCCGAGCAGTACTGCCTGGCGGTGTTCCCCTTCGAGGAGGGCTATTCCTCCAAGCGCAGCAGCCTCGCGGCGATCAGCCAGCTCGACCTGCCGGTCTGCGTGGGCGGCGGCAGCCGCGAGGAGCATCCCTACTATGCGCCGGAGCAGAACACGGCCGAGTCCCTGGCAGTCCTATTACAGGAGTTGCTCAGCGGCCGGTTGGCCCGGGAGTGGTCGGACCAGGTGAACAAGCAGCGCGAATACGGCCGGCGTTTCAGTTTCAGCCGGGTCGCCGCCGCCCACCTGGACCTGTACAACCGGCTGCGCAAGGTGGATGCATGATGTGTTCCGTAAGGTTCCGGCGGGTGCTGTTCTGGACCGCGGCGCTGCTGGCGGGTTTGCTGCTGGCCGTGCTCACTCCGGCCGCGGCCGGTCCGATGGGCTCGATCCGCGTGCCCGACAGCATGCCGAGCATGCTGCCGGAGACCGGGCCGTCGCTGGCTGATCCGGTGGCGCTCAACAGCGCCTGGGCCGAGCCCGACCACCGGCCGCTCGGCGTCTACCTGGACAATTACGACCTGACCAACGAGCAGATCGAGGCCGCGCGCAGCACGGGCTGCCGGCTGGTGCGGCTGGCGATCCCGATGGAAAAGTTCCTCGACGAACAGGAGCAGGACTGGGCCGTGCTCGACCAGGTCGTCAGCCGGCTCAACCGCGCCGGCTTCGAGATCCTGCCCGTGCTGACCGCCAAGGTCGCCGTGCCCGAATTCTACGTGGAGTTCTGCCGGCAGGTCGCCGAGCGCTACGGCCCGACCTTCGAGTACTACCAGTTGCTCGACAATATCAACTACAAGATCGGACTGGGCACCCGCGACTACGCCGACCTGCTGTCGCTGGTGCGAACAGCGCTCGTGGTCGCCGACCGCGACGCCAAGATAGTCAGCGGCGGGATTCGCGGCGCGGACCTGAGCTACCTGGACCTGCTGGCGCGGCAGGGGGCGATGCGCAGTATCGATGTGATCGCCCTGAACCTCTACCCGCCGCGCGGCGCGATCGAGGAGGTGGCCAACGGCGGAATGGCGGAGCACAGCCTGCCTTATGTCGAACGGGCGGTGGCATGGGCCGAGTCCTACAACAAGCGGCTGTGGGTGACCAGCTTCGGCGTCTCGACCAGCTACAACTGGGTGGGGGTGGACCAGGCCGCGCAGGCGGCGCTCTACGCCCGCGGCGCGCTCTACCTGGGTTGGCTGGGGGCCGACCGGATCATCTTCGCCTCGATCCAGGACACCGATCCCAATAGCCAGCGCCCGGCCGAGTGCTGCGGCCTGCTCGACGTTACCGGCGCGCCCAAGGCCAGCTACTACGCGCTGAAGTCGCTGAATATCGCGATCGACGGCGCTTACCATATCCAGCCGCCGTTCTTGTACCAGGGCTTCACCTTCCAGCGGCCCGAGGCCGAGGACGTGCTGATGGCCGCCGAACTGCGCGACACGCCCGAGGAGGCGTTCCTCGACCAGTTCCGCGTCTACGGCATCCCGATCTACGCGTTCTGGTTCTACGCGCCGGCGGCCGGCGAGTACCGCCTGCTGTACTGGCTGGGCAGCGAGCCGACCTCGCCGACCTTGTTGACGCTGAATCTGGGCAGTGTGGGGCTGACCCCCGTGGAACGGTTTATACTGCTGGACAACGCCCCGTCGCCGGTGGAGTTCTATGCGGCGCAGAACTTTTTGTATCTGCCCTACCAGCCGGTGAGTACGATTCCCGGGGTGATCCGGTTCGAGGTAAATGCCAATGGCCGCTCCGGCTAAAATCGCACTCGTTCACGACTGGCTGACGACCTTCGGCGGCGCCGAGCGCTGCCTGATCCTGCTGCACCAGCTGTTCCCGACGGCGCCGATCTACACGCTCGTCCACGACAAGCGCAACACGCCGCCCGAGCTGGAGGACGCCCACATCGTCACGTCGCACCTGCAGCGGCTGCCCGGCGCCACGTCCAACTGGCAGCGCTTCCTGCCGGCGATGCCCAACGCGATCGAGCAGTTCGACCTGCGCGAGTTCGACCTGATCGTCAGCTCCAGCCACGCCGTGGCCAAGGGCGTGCTGACCCATGCGCGCCAGAAGCACCTCAGCTACTGTTACACGCCGATGCGCTACATCTGGGACTTGTACCAGACGTACCTGGAGCAGACCAGGATGTCGCCGCTGGTCGAGCGCGCCTTTAAGCTGACGGCGCACTACCTGCGGATCTGGGACTACGCCAGCGCCCAGCGCGTCGACAAGATCCTGGCGATCAGCGCGACGGTCCGCGACCGGATCCAGCACATCTACGGGCGCCAGGCGCCGGTGGTCTACCCGCCGGTGGAGACGGCGTTCTGGAAGCCCGACCCGACGGGCATGTCCGACTACTACCTGATGGTCTCGCGGTTCGTGCCCTATAAGCGCGTCGATCTGGGGATCGAGGTGTTCAACCACCGCGAGGAGAAGCTCTTGATCGTCGGCGACGGGCCGCTTTTGGGCCGCTACAAGCGGATGGCCGGGCGCAACGTGGAGTTCGTCGGCTCGGTCAGCGACGAGGAGCTCAGGATCCTCTACCAGAACTGCAAGGCGCTGTTGTTCCCGGCCGAGGAGGACTTCGGTCTGACGCCGGTGGAGTGCATGGCCTGCGGCCGGCCCGTAGTGGCGCTGGGCTACGGCGGTGCCGCCGAGACCGTGCTGGACGGCATCACCGGCGTGCAGTTCCCCGAGCAGACGCCGCAGTCGCTGGACGCCGCGATCGACCGGCTGGAAAGGAGCCGGCTCAGCCCGGCCGCCTGCCGCGAACGCGCCGAGCAGTTCGACCAGCAGGTGTTCTTGGCCAAGATCAAGGCCGCGGCGGATTATTTGCTCAGCAGCTAGGCGTTGCCTGACGTTGGCGGACTCCGGACCGGTGTTCGCAATCCCGCCATGGCGGCATTGCTCTACTGCTCACTGACCACTGATAACTGCCAACTTGCTGTGTGGAAGGCGTCACCGACGCCGTCTCAAAGCCGAGGCAGTAACTAACAAGGTGGCGCAGGCGGCACGCCTGCGGAGCAATGACACTCGGACCGCCGGTGCCGCGCGATTCAGTCCGGC
>JAFGCY010000052.1 GCA_016932385.1 bacterium
GAGCCCGAGCCGGAGGGCGGTGAGTAATCCTGCCAGCGCTCGGTTGAGCAACTAATCACGAATGACTGGTTATTCCATGACGGAATAGCGGAGGTAAACTGGTAAACAGGCTCGCGTCAGCGGGCCTGTTTTTTACTGCACGGCCGCGTTTTTCAGATCTGCACTAGCAATTGCCGAGGGATCCGCGATGCGTTGGTTGGTCACGATTTCATCTTCGACGAGCATGCCGTCGCGGAACCGCAGGATCCGCTTGCAACTTCGCGCGATGTCTTCCTCATGCGTAACGATCACCAAGGTGATGCCGCTGGCGTTAAGCTGCTGGAAGATCTGCATCACTTCTTCACCGGACTTCGTGTCCAGGTTGCCGGTCGGCTCGTCGGCCAGGATGATCGAGGGTTCGTTCACCAGCGCCCGGGCCAGGGCCACACGTTGCTGCTGGCCGCCGGAAAGCTCGTTGGGTTTGTGGTGGACGCGGTCGCCCAGTCCCACCCGGGTCAAGGCATCGATGGCGTGTTGCCGGCGTCGCGGGACAAACCCGCTGTAGATCATCGGCAACTCAACATTCTCAACAGCGCTGGTGCGGGGTAGCAGGTTGAAGTTCTGGAACACAAACCCGATCTGGCGGTTGCGAATACGGGCCAGTTCGCCGTCGCGCAGCCGGCTGACATCGCGTTCGTTCAGGAAGTACTTCCCGCTCGACGGCCGGTCCAGGCAACCCATGATATTCATCGCCGTCGATTTACCGCTGCCGCTGGATCCCATGATGGCAACCATCTCGCCGGTGTTGATCTGGAAGCTGACACCGTTGAGAGCATGCACTTCGTACTCGCCCATTTTGTAAGTCTTGGTGATAACCTTGAACTCGATCAGCGCCATGTGGACTCCTAAATCAGGCCAGCCAGCAACAGAATTTCGCGGTAGGCCTGCTGGTAAGCGACCTTCGCGGACAACAGCGCGAGTTCGGCCGTCAGCACATTTTCCTGGGCTTCGATGACGTCCAGCGTTGTTGCCAGTCCGACCTCATTACGTTCAACCTGGACATTGTGGGTTTCTTGCACGACTTCCAGGTTGCTCTCCGCCAGCTTGACCTGCCGGTACTTGGTATCCAGGTCGCGCTGCAAGCCGCGCAAAGCGGTCTTCAGCTGCAACTCAGCATCCTGGATCGCCAGGTCCAGGCTGGCGAGATCCAACTCGGTTTGGGCCAGGTCCGCCCGGTCGGCCCGATTCCCCGGCGTGTTTGTCCAGTTGATGGTCAGCCCCAGACTGCTGTCATCGTTGTCAGTCAGCGCCGTGCCGAAATTGGCGTCGCTCCCCGAACGGTTGTAGTTGACGCCGAGATTCAAATCCGGTTTCAACTGGTGGGATTGCTGGTCTCTTTGCAGGCGCAGGTTGGCCAGTTGCGTATTCAGGTTCTTCAGGTCGTAGCTGTTGGTGGCCACGAGGTTCCACAGGTCGTCGGGCAGCTGCGCTCCCAGGTCGAGCAACGCGCCCTGGCTGTCCACGGTAATCTCGATCTCGCGGCCCTGGCTGATCAACACTGCCAGGGAGTCCCGCAGGCTGTCGTAGTTCTGCTGCGCGTCAAGCAATTGCGAACGCTGGCTGAGCACGCTGTTTTCCGCCTGCAGCAGCTCGGCCCGGATCGCCAGGCCGACCTTGTAACGTTCAACGGTACGCTCCAGTTGCTTCAGGGACACATCCAGGCTTTTCTCGCGAACCTGGATCGCCTCACGGGCGGCCACGGCGTTGAAAAACGTATCCATCACGTTCTTCTTGAGCTGGCGAATGTTGTCGTCGAGCCGGTTATAGGACAGCTGCAGGTTGTTGGAAGCGATGTACCGCGGGATCAGGTTGTAATACCGGCCCGCGCCTTGGGCCAACGGTCGCGAATATGACAGGCTGACACCACCGCTGTACGAAGCGGTAGAGTCACCCTCAAAAAACGGATCCACCGCCGTGCGCCCCAGGCTGTATTTCAGTTGGAAGGCATCGCCGTATTCAGTTGGAACTGAATAAGAGATGTTTGCCGCCACGTTCTCGCGGATCGTCACCCCCGTCGTGCTGTTGGTGCTTCCGCTGGGGTGGTTGTGGGTGTATGAAAGCGACGCGCCGACCTGCGGGTCAAACGCGTAGTACGTTTTATCCACCGTATAATGGCCGCGTTCCACGGAGTAGTGCTGCTGCTGGATACCGAAATTGCTGGCCAAGGCCATCTCGAGCAACTGGTCCAGCGTGACCATCAGCGCCGACTCATCCACAAATGGTTCGGGCTTCAGCTTATAGACCGGATGTTCTTCCGTGTCCCCGACGGCATCGACATCAGCCGCTTCTTCCAGACTGGAAGAACTGCCGCCGATCAAGTTGATCGCTTCATTGCTGGTCGGGATGTCTTCGGCAAAAGCTGCGGTTACAGCACAGAACACCCCGCAAAGCGCCACCGGCCAGAGCCTGGTGAACTCCATCACGATATGCCTCCTCTTCGTCTGCCGGTCGGTGCCCTACCTAACTAGGGACGTCCGACTCCCCGCCTTGTTCGATGCGTTTAATCCGCGAATTGTTGCAGCTACGCCGGATTGTATGACTGAATACTGTTCGTGAACTCCTGCCAGATCGGCGTAGCGTAATAGTAGCCAAGATAACTCAGGCCGCCCAGTACCACGAGTAGAACGACGACGACACCGATCACCTGTCCACCGGCCATATCCGCGCCCTGGGAGATACCCATAATGAACAACACAATGCCGTAGAGCATCAGGATCGAACCAATAATACCCAGGACCGACGGCGAAGCCGTGACCATTTCCAGCGAGGCGGAATAGGCTGCGAGGCTATCAGGCATGGCAAACGCCAGGCCGATGCTGTAGAAGAACGCGGCGTAGGCCAGCCCGCTGAGGAAATTGCCATAGCTTCCCTGTCCGCCAAACACCTTACTGGCGACGAAGCAGATCGAGCCCACGAGAATCCACAGGACGACCATCAGGATCGGGAAAAAGACCAGGTTGCTGGTTACATAGATATCGAAATTCCCGTCCATGACACTGATACCGTACTGCGCAGCAATGTCGCGGTAGTTCGCGTTGCTGTTCAGCAGTGCTGCACTATTGCACAGCGAAACGGCGATATTGTGGAATGAGCCTGTGAGTAGTGACTGGGTCGCCAACAAACCAAACGTGCCAATCAACCCACCCAGAAAGACGACGAAGATCGAGAAGAAGAAGTTGTCGTTCTGTCCATGGTGGCTTAGGCTCGCCCCGGGGGCCGTGATTACTTCAAACATGTTGATGAAGAATCGCAGACCCAGCGCGACCAGAGTGGCCAGCGTAATGACGCCGAGTATGATATACAGCGGCTGGCCAAGCACTGATTCCGCTTGGAACAAGGCCAGATTCAACGGCATTGCTCAACCCCCGAATGCTACGGATTGAGCAATAATTATAGCTTAATCCAGTTTAATCTGCACCGTGTCGTATGAATCAATTCGCTTAACACCCGAGTAATTGATCACTACCGTACCCGCGGCGTAGTCATGCGGGCCGCGGTAAGCCGGAAACACCGACGCCAGCAGGATCGAGGGCCAACCCAGGCAGATCATGAAAACCAACGTTCTGAGCGCTACCGCGCCGAAATGGACATAATCCCCCCATTCCGTTACCACCCGGCAGCTTAGCCAACTCATCCCCATGGTCCGGTTGAAAAAGGACAGCGTTACAAAGAAATATATATAGTCCACGATCGCAAACACCACCAGCCACGGCATAAAGGGCCGCAGGAGCACAGCGGCACTGAACACCCGGTGGAATACGGGGCTGCTAGCCGATTCATCGAACAAATGGAAAAACGCGCTGGGCTGGCTGTTGAACATCCCGCCTAAAATCCAGGCCAGGATCAGCACCAGGCCCCGCGTCAAAAGCAGATCCAACAACAAGGCCAGCACCCGTTTGAACGGATGGGCCGGTCGGCCCTCCATTCCCAGCAGAGCGCCGCCCACCTGAAATTCCGGATGTTCCTCCGGGGTCACTTCCCGGGCCGGATCGCTGGTCCCATATTCTTGTGCGGTCAGGATGTCTTCTTCTGAAGGTACGAATATCGCCACGGCGCAATCGCGGCAGACCATGCGCCCGCGCCGCACGACCAGGCACTCCTGGCAGTAGTAAGCCTGACACTCCGGGCATTGCTGAACCGAATGGCGCTCCGGGTGGTTCTTGCACATAACGGAAACTTCGGCATCGCGATAAAAGCTGCGAACCGCTGAATCGTAATCCGCATGCTCACGGGTGGCAGCGGAACTGAAGTCCACCAATTCTGCCGCGGACTCGGGATCACTGAGAATCCGCTCGATCTGAGTGATTCCCTGGGGTTCGGCCGGCGGCGGGGGTTTAGTACCAACGGGCTCTTCGTACGGGGGCACTGC
Source organism: bacterium (assembly GCA_016932385.1). Taxonomy (GTDB): domain Bacteria; phylum 4484-113; class 4484-113; order 4484-113; family JAFGCY01; genus JAFGCY01. The sequence goes on from JAFGCY010000052.1 coordinate 4,409, forward strand.
AGGTTTAGCCTTAACCTCGGCGTCCGCAACCGGACTGTCATCGGATGTATCCTGCAAGATCCGCCACAGGTTCTGGCCGTCTGGCTGCCCGTCTCCCGGATTGCGCGGTTGGCTAGAATCCATCAGCTACGTGTTCATCTCCCGTGTTTATTGAACTCACCGTGGAACCGGTGATTTATCCCAACGCGTCGATTCGCTGCTTTATATCAGCTTGCTGCTCCGCATCGCGTGTCACGCGCATCAAGCCTTCCCAGGCTTTCTTGGCCCGGTGCCGGTATCCAAGCTTCTCGTAACTCTCGGCCAGGTAGCGATGCGCTTCGATAAACATCGGATCAACCGTAACCGCTTGCTTGAACATATCACAGGCGTTGTCGAAATCCCGATCGGCAAATGACTGCCGGCCCTGTTCAAACAACATTCGTGCATTCATGTCATTGCTCGGCATGCGCACCCCTAGCTAAATGGAGGCGAGCGGACTCGAACCGCCGGCCCTCGGCTTGCAAAGCCGATGCTCTACCAACTGAGCTACGCCCCCGGAATCCGGTTAGCTTACTATTATACCGCTCCTCTTGGTCAAGGCGACTGAAGCCCCGGCGGGGGATAGTGGGACCCGTGCGGTCTGTCTGCGGGGCTGGGATCCGGTTGCGCTCAAGCTGCTTGCCTTGGCGCAAATGCATGGATTCACGTCAAGCACAGGCCGGTGTATTATAATGCAGCAGGTGCCCGTGAATCGGGACGGGTTTGCACGCGCAAAACAGGGGTAATAAATGGCAACAAAGTCGGTATTGAGCAATGTGGACATCATCAAGAGCTTCGTCTTCGAGCGCCAGCCGGTGACGCTTGATGAGATTGCCACGGAACTGCGCAGGCAGATGGCCTCGATCAAAAGCGATGAGCTTGCGCGCGAACGCTATGTATTGCCCGTTTTACGGGCCCAACCGTATTACCGCGAAGTCGAGGGCCGCTGGCAGATCAATAAAGATGATTTGCCTGAGTACGAAGTGCTGCACGAGGTGATGCGCGAGGAGCACCGTTTACTTTACGAACGCGATGTGCGCAGCAAGGTTGCCAAGAAACTCGGAATTAAAGTGGGTGCCGTGGTCCTTGACCTGGAAAAAGCCGACGGCCTGATCAAGATCGGCTCACATTGGAGCATGGCTGACTGGGTGTTGGTGAACGACCAGGCGGAAGAAGTCCTGGTTCAGCATGGTAACGGCTTGAATGAGAAGGACCTGTTAAAGGCGATTTGCGAGCGCTTCGGACTCGATCCGACCAAGGCCATCCTGCATCTCAAGGGGGACAAACAAAAGCGGTTCGTCCAGGACCGCAAGCTGTGGTATCTCAAGAAGGATTTCGAGGAAAAGCAGAAAAAGGAGCCGGAGCAACGGATGACCTTGCCGGAATTGAAAACCGGCGAGATCGACATGGCGCTGGAAGGTTCCTTCCTCGAGGCCCAGGTCAGTCGCGGCGACGATCGCGAATTCAGTGAATCGGCCGGCAAAGCCAAGCTGAAGAAAGCGCTGAAGAAACAGGCGCAGGAGATTCTGGAACAGCGCGATTCCGGCACCCAGGAGGACCTGGCGGTCAAGCTGTCCCAAGTGCTGACCGCGGCGGGCGTCGATGAGTACGGCGTGAAAAGCTACCAGCGCGTGGAAGCCGCCGCGCGTGAACGCGGACTCAGCCCCAAGGAGCGCGACGATATCCAAGGCTTTGTCGACCAGCTGCTGGAGCAGGAAACGGTCGGCGTCGGCGCTCCGTTGGCCAGCGTGGTTAATGCACCGTTGTCCGCCCGTAAAATTCAGGATGTCCTGCGGTTGAAGTACCTCGACTATACGCGTGACCGCGCCGTGATTCCGCAGGAATACTACCGGTTCATGATTGAAACCCTGCACCCGACGGTCAATGATTCCGTCTTGCACCCATCATGCATGGAAGGCAACCTGACGGTGGAATTGTTGAACTACCTGCATGACCGGCTCGATGGCGCGGCCTGGGCCCTGATCGACGATGACAGCAGCATCGAGATCGTGCAACCGGACAGCTCGCGTTACCGCCTGACATCCAAGGATGCCGGGCTGCTGGAAAAAGCCCGTGACAAGTTCATGGTCAGTCAGGTCGACCTGATCAATCACTTCCTGAACTACAAATACACCGGCATTGAAGCCGACAAAGTGCTGGGGCACGCCGCGCGGGTGATTACCCGGCTGTCCGGCTACGAGCACACGTACATCGTCAGCCAAGACTTTCTGTCGCAATTACCGGAGATCTTCAACCATCCGCCGAATGAAACCAACACCATCTCCGATCGATTCGATCGGATCATGGGCAACTTCACGTTCACGCAGGACCAGAACCTGGCGGCCAACTATCTGGACGAATCGCTGACACTCCTGGCCGACGGCGGGCAACTGGGTGTTTTCGTGCTCGCCGAACTGGTCAAGCTGCTGCATGAGCACGGCCTGCTGGGCGAGTTCTTGCAGGGCATGGCGGTAACCCACTACATTAAGCTGCCGGTAATTGAGGGGCGCCACGAGGTCGTTGCACTGATCATCAAGTCACTTGACGACGAGGAAACCCCGCCGATTATCAGTGCCCAGGTTGCGGATTTCCGCAGCGCCAACGCCTTGAGCAACGCTTTGCAGAAAGAATCCTCCGGCAGTGGAATGTATGAACTTGTCGATCCGATGGCCCTGACAACCTTGATCAATTAACCGAATTCGCGCAAGTTAAATACTGCTCAAAGTTGTGAAAATCATAAATTAAACGCGGTTGCGCGCGATAGGTTATAGTATACTCAGATTAGTAAACCGCTAGCTAGCATGAGGGATGGCGGATATGGGGTTCGAACCGGGCGACGTCAAAGTTGAAGTGTCAGCCGACAAAATGCAAGCAAGTATCACGTTGTTGAACGAACGTGTGCGCGACCAGATCACTGAGGATTCGATTCGGTCTGCCCTGATTGATAAGCAGGTGATCGCCGGAATTGACGAAGAGCGCATCAAGCAGTTGGCAGCCAACCCGGTGTTCAACGTTCCGCAGGTAGTAGCTCAAGGCCAACGGGCGGTAGACGGTAAGAATGAGACTGTCGAATACAAGTTCCCCGTCAGTACCGAGAAAAGCATCGAGGAAACCGCTACCGGTTCCCTGGACTTTCGCAGCATCAGCAACTTCGTCAGCATGCGGGCCAATGAGCTGCTGGCGGTCAAACAGCCGCCGACGCTCGGTACGTCCGGCTATACCGTCCTGGGCGATGAACTGAAAGCCCGTGACGGCCGCACGATCAACCTGCGCGTCGGTAAAGGCGCCCGGCTTTCCGACGATGGGCTGAGCGCCATCTCAACGACCGATGGCCATGCCTGCCTGATTGCGGACCGTATTACCGTGCAAAATACAGTGGAGGTTCCCGCCCACGTCGATTACTCGGTCGGCAACATCAAGTTCATCGGGAATGTAAAGATCCGTGGCAACGTAATGCCCGACTTTACGGTCGAAGCCGAAGGCGACGTTGAAATCGCCGGCAATGTGGAGCAGGCAACTATCAAATGCGGCGGGGATCTGAATATCCGCGGCATCATTTTCGGTCAGGGCCAATGCGAGATCGACGTCGTGGGTAACGCGATGATCGGCGCCATTGACCAGGCCACGGTTCGCGTTAAAGGCAACTTGCAGGTTAATAACTACGTCAGGCACAGCAACGTTGCCGTGGGCGGGCTGCTGGAAGTGCAGGCGAAGAAGGGCAACATCGTCGGCGGTGATATCCACTGTTACCGCGGGATCGAATCCCCGTACATCGGCAATAACATGGCGACGCTGACGAAATTGACGGTGGGCTCCAACCCGTTTGTCAGCCAAGAGAACGAAGCGTTGGAAGCCAAGTTCAGCGAGATTGACAAGCAACTCAAGCAGATCCGCGCGGCGATCAGCGCGATGCACGACCGTTATCCGCCGGGCAGCCGTACTTCGAAGACCGAAGAAATGATCACGAAGCTGGAGAACACGCGTTCTCAATTGGAACCGGCGGCCAAGGCGCTCAACGACCAGATCCAGCAGAACAAAGCGCAAAGCAGCGACTTCAAGGAAGCGAAGATCAAGGTCAGCCAGATCATTTATCCGGGTGTCATCGTCAGCTTCCGCGACCGCATGCAGTACAAAACCCAGGATGAACAGCAGCGGTTGTGCTTCTACGAGGAAGCCGCTGAGATCCGAACGGGACCGTTCTAAACCCGAGCCCGTAACAAAGCCACTTTGCCCGGCTAGGCCGGCCAATGACTGCCAAAGCAAGCTTGGGTATTGGCCGTTAACAGCTGAGCAAACTCATCGACCGGTACGCCGCGCAACTGCGCTAAAACTGTTGCGGTATGCACGAGATAAGCCGGCTCGTTGCGCTGGCCCCGCTTGGCCTGGGGCGCCAAAAACGGCGCATCGGTCTCGACCAGCAAGCGATCCAGCGGAACCTGTCCGGCGGCGGCGCGCAACTCCTCGGCCCGTTTATACGTCAGGTTGCCGGCAAAGCTGACATACCAGGCATCGCCGCGTCGGTTGGCCCGTTGGGAGAATTGCAGCAGCTCCGGACTGCCGTTGAAACAGTGCAGCACTCCCCGCGCACCCGGCACTTGTTCCAGGATCCTGCTGGTTTCGGCATCGGCTTCCCGGGTATGGACAACCACCGGCAGGTTGCGTTCGCGGGCGTATGCCAATTGCGCTTCGAACACGGCGACTTGCGCGGCCAGCTTGTTCGTGTCCCAGTGTAAATCAATCCCGCACTCCCCGATGGCAATGGGTTGCGGTTGCGGTTCGAACCATTTGCCCAGTGCTGCGGCGCAGTCAAACCCGCGCTGTTCGATTTCCGGCGGGAATTCGCTGGTCGGATGCAGGCCGACGCTGTACTGCAATTGATCATAACGGGCAGCCAGCCGCTGGGCCTGGGCATTGGACTCCTCGTCGATCCCGATCACGATCGCGCCGCCTACGCCGGCTGCGTTCATCTCCTGCAAGACCTCCGTCCGGTCGTCGTCGAACGCGTTGAAGTACAGGTGGCAGTGCGTATCAATCAACACGGTGCTGATTGTACAGCCCGGGCCCTTAGAGATGTTCGAACCCAATCCGCGTCAATTCATGTGTGCGGTGCTCCTGATCACGGTAAAACCGCCCCTCGTCCTTGTCGACCACTACTCCCAAGCGCGTTACAGCGAGCGACGAGCGGCTGAGTAGCCTGGCCGTCGCCGGCGGCGGCGCAGTAAACAACAAGCCGTAATCCTCCGCGCTGGCCAGGAGGTATTCCGCCGGGCTATGGAAGCGGCTGCTCTTTTTAGCGGGCGAATAGCGGCCTGGCACGGAGAAGCCCAGCGGTCCGCCGGCCCGCCAGCCGCGCTTGGATCCCACGAATTCCGCTACCGGCTTGGCCAATTGGTAGGCCGAGAAATCCAGCGACAACCCGACGTTGGACGCCTCGGCCAGCTGCAACAAACACTGCGCCAGGCTGTCCGACAGGTCCAGGCAGGCGCTGGCCAGTCGTTCGCGCTGCAGAAACCGTCCCAACTCCACATGTGCGCGGGGACGCAGCTGGGCACGGACCGGATCGGTTTCCGACTTACCGGCTTCACCGGCGCTGAGCAGGTACAGACCCGTCTGGCTCAGACCCAGGCTGCCGCTGTGCCAGATGATGTCGCCGGGACGGGCGCCGGACCGCAACAGGGCTGGGCCGACCAGATCACCGGTCAGGGTGAAGCCCAGGATCCACTGGGGTGCCGCCACCGTATCGCCGCCGGCTAGGGTCAGGCCATACTCCTGCACGGCTTCACTCACTCCCGCCAGCAACTCGTCGACCTGCCGGACGGTGGTGCCCGACGGCACGCCCAGCATCCCGAACGCCTGCGCCGGCGTCGCCCCCATTGCCGCAACATCGCTGACATTGACGGCAACGGCTTTGTAGCCGGCATCCGCCAACGAGCTGTAGGCCAGGTCGAAGTGCACGCCCTCGACCAGCAGGTCCGTGGTCACCACCTGCTGCGTGCTGTTCAGACGACGCGCCGAATCGGCCAACTCCCCCGTGCGCAACACGGCGGCGTCGTCGCCGATACCGACCAGCAGGCGCTGGTCCGTGGCAGTGAATCTCTCCCTGATTTGTTCGATAATACTGGCCTCTGTCGGCTTCGGCGCCGCCTTGCGCGTCTTCGTTGCCATTTCCGCACCTCACCTGCAATCGGCTAAACTGGTTATAGTATTAGTACTCATGATACACCTCAATACGTACGAGCGAAATGCACAGGAGGCAGCGCGGCAACTGGCCAACGCCGGCATCGAGCCGGTGGATATCGTGCTGCAATGCGGCTCCGGTTTGGCGGGGATCGCCTCGAGCCTGCTGAAGGAGGCACACCGGTTGCCCCTGGATGCGATCCCGCATTTGCCCACGGCCACGGTTACCGGACACGGCAAGGAAGCCATCTTCGGCCGGATCGGTCATGCCCGCGTGCTGATCCTGACCGGACGAATCCACCTGTATGAGGGACATGACGCGGCGGTTGCCGGGTTTCCGGCAGCCATCGCCGCCGCCTGCCGCGCCAGGCTGTTCATTGCCACCAATGCCGCGGGCGCCCTGAATCCCAAGTACAGCCCCGGCGACGTGATGCTGCATGAAGACTACATCAACCACCAAGGCGACAACGCCGTCGCCTGCCTGGACTTCGCGGACACCGGCCAGCGGTTCCTGAGCATGAACCCGCCCTACCACCGCCATGCCCAGGCTGAACTGAAGAGCCGCTTGCGCGACACCGGCCTGACAATTCACAGCGGCACGTATCTCGCGGTCCGCGGCCCGGTCTACGAAACACGGGCGGAGTACATGATGATGCGGGGCTGGGGCGCGGATGCCATCGGCATGAGTACCATTCCGGAGGTTACGGTGTGCCGGCTGTTCGGTCTGCCCGTGGTCGGCTTAAGCGTGCTGACCAACGAGTGCCTGAAGCCGGGCGGGACCAGCCACGCGGAGGTCGTCGCGGTCGGCCAGGCGGCTGCGCCGATGCTGGCGCAAGCACTCACAGCAATGCTGGAGGACAAGTCATGGCCGACTCGTACTGGCCTCGCCGGCTGAGCGCGTTCCTGATCCTGCTGTTCCTCGGCTTGCTGCCGCAACTGGCGGCTGCGCAGAGCCGCGACCTGAATGACATCGGGAATTGGTACACGACGGAAGCGCGCTGGCGGAATACGCGCGGCCTGAGCACCGGCGCGGGGTTGGTCGCACCGTTGACCGCGCATTACAACATGGCCTTTGGTGCCACCATCCTCGGCTTGAATGTCCGTACCGGCGCTCAATATTACGCAGCCGTGGCGTCCTATCAGGATGGATGGATGGATGTCCTGGACTGGATCGGTCCGCTGGATGCTCCGGTGCAATGGCAGAGCGGACCCTATCATATCGCCGCCGGTCAGGCCGACGGTCGCCTGGTGTTGTGGCCAACCGTACCCGGCGCATACCCGGAGGCGGTGCAACTGAGTAATTCCTACGTGGCGCATTCACCGTTCGCCATCGCCTGTCAGCCGACGCAGCCTGTCGCGGCGCGCTGGACTGACTGGGTGGTCACCGCCGCTTTCCACGAGGAACGCACTAGCTCCGAATTGGTCGTGAACCGCTATGACGGCGCTGGCCGGTTACTGGTCTCGCTGCCGCCGATCAGGCTGTCCGGTAGTCTGAAAAGCATTACCTACGCGAACATCGCTGGCAACAATGCCATTTACCCCTGGCTCGGACTCGTCACCACCAACGGCGTAAGATCCACCTGGTACGACCGCGATGGCGGCTGGCACTCCGACTGGCTCGCGGATTCCGCGCTGTCCTCGGCCCGCCTGAGTATGCTGTGGTCGACGAATCCCTTGTCGGTCCAAGCGCTGTATCAGGACGACAGCGATCCCATTCCGGTCCCGCGATTGCATCAGATCGACCTGGACCTGAGCAGTGGTGGCATCAGCGCGCGCTGGGGGGAATCCCGCGGGCTGATTGGCGAGATGGAGGTCATCAACCACGCCTTTATTCCTTCGAGCCTGTCAGATCTGCCGTTACTCGCCGCCGCCAGCGATCGCGAAATCCGTCTGTTTTACTTCGGTCCCGCGCCGCAGGCACGCAGCACCCGACCGCAATACGATGTCACCCTATACAGTAGCGAACTGCTCATCGCGGCGGATCAGGAGGTAGCTGCCCAGCCGGTGCTGGGGATGGCCGGCGCCGCGCATTGGAACACCGGGTACCCCGAGGTTTTTTGGATCCAGCTGGACAACGGGGCCAGCACAATCGGCGAACTCTATTGCGCGGCCTTCCAGCCCGATCGCCGCCAGTTGATGAAATAGCCCGGCGGCTGGCAAGTTAATTTTGCGACTTGTGTGCTAATACTAACCTGGCTGCTTGTCTCCTTGCTTTACAATGAATACAGCAGTTGCTAGCGAGCACGCATATGGAAGCTATCAGGCGGAATCTTTTAACAACCATCAGCAGCCGGGCAAACGCCATTGGTCTGATTGTCTTACTGGCCGCATCGTCATTGCTGTCAGCCTGTGTCGCCAGTTACAGCGCCTGGCAGGGCAATGCGGATAACGGCGGCGGCGACAATGTGAACAATGAGCTGCCCAAGGCCCAGCTTGGCGTATACCCGGATAACGGCCCGGCTCCGCTGCAGGTGCAGCACGACGGCACGGGCAGCTGGGACGTCGACGGCACCATCGCCAGTTACGACTGGGACTTCGACGGCGATGGCACATTCGACTTGATTGGCGGCGCAGCTTTGCCGGCCGAGTATACGTACGCCGCCAGCGGCGAATATACCGCAAGGCTGCGCGTCACCGACAACGACGGCGGCATCAGCACGGCCACGGCTCTCGTCACGGTCACCGGCTCAGCCGCAAGTCAGCAGGAACCTCAGGCGCAGGTCGCGGCGTCGTCCGCGCTGGGTGAGGCTCCCATGGCTGTGTCCTTCGATGCTTCGGCCTCCTCGGACGTCGACGGGACCATCACGCGTTATGACTGGGATTTCGACGGTGACGGCACCTTCGATCTGCTTGACGGAGGGCCGCAGCCGGAGGCTCATCAGTATCATGAGCCTGGGCATTACAGACCAACCGTGCGGATCACAGATGATGACGGGCTGACGAACACGGCCACTATCGACGTGATTGTCTCCTCGGGCGAACTGCCGGATCCGGAAAATTTGCCCGAAATGCAGGTAGCCACCTGGCAAGGCAATGCCACGGCCGCCCTGAGCCTGACTTTCGACGACGGCACGCCCGAGCACTGGACGCGCGGCCTGGCGTTGTGGCAGGAGTACGGCTTCCGGGTCACGTTGGGGATTATCGCCCGGACATTTCAACAGGCTCCGGAACGGCTGCCGCAGCTGCAGATCGCCTTCAATGCCGGCCATGAGCTGGCCAACCACACCAGCACGCATCCGGACCTGACCACGCTTACGGAGATGGACTGCTGCAACGAATTGACAACCTGCCAGCAGCTCCTGCTCAACAACGTCCAGGGACTGGATCGTATCTATACGGTGATTTACCCCTATGAGGAGTACAACGATACCGTCATCGACCGCCTGACCGAAATGGGTTACATGTTCGCGCGGAGTGGAGCCCAAAGTATTTCCGATTACGCTGAGATCAACGACGCCTGGGATCCGCCGCGGATGCACCTGTACAGCTGGGCCAACCAACGCGAATTGCCGATGTGGATGTGGGACAGCATCATCGACGCGGTGGTCGCGGACGGCGGCTGGCAGATCGAGCAATGCCACGGCATCGGCGACCTCGACGAGCCCGGCGTGGGCTGGAGCCCGCGGCCCGAAACGGAGTACCGCGCCCACTACGATCACATCGCCAGTTACGGCGACCAGCTGTGGGTCGCGCCGGTCGGCGAGGTCGGCCGCTACATCCTGGAGCGCAACGTCGCGGAATTCGTGGTACTCGACTACACGGATACCGAGCTGACCTTCATTCTGACCGACACGCTGGACAACAACATTTTCGACGTGCCCTTGACGGTCATCATTACGTTGCCGACAGGCTGGACAGCCGTCAGCGCCCGGCAGGGTGTGAACGAATTGACGGTTACTACACCGGAGTCCGGCCTGGCGCAGTTTGACGTGGCACCCGGTGGTGGAATCGTAACCTTGACCACGGACTAGGCTTTGGAAATAAATAAAGGGGCCACTGCGGTGGCCCCTTTTTACTATCGGTGGTGGATCGATTCCACTAATGCAATTGGCTCAAACGGATCGGGCCAGCCTTGCGGACATTCTCCGGACACCCATCGGAAAACTTCTTGAAGTTCTCGATATAACGGGCCGCCAACGCGTCGTAGTTCTTCCAGTATTCGTCCTTGTTGCCCCAGCTGGTGGACGGATCGAGCACGTCCTCCGGCACGTCGGGGCAGTTCAGCGGCACTTCAAAGCCGAACAGCTTGTCCTTGCGGTATTCGACCTGGTCGAGCTTGCCGTCCAGCGCCGCGTTGAGCAGGTTGCGCGTGTGGCGGATGCTGATCCGCTTACCGACGCCGAACTTGCCGCCGACCCAGCCGGTGTTGACCAGCCAGCACTGCGCGCCGTGGGCTTCGGATTTCTCGGCCAGCATCTCGGCGTACCTGAATGGATGGTGCACCATGAACGGCGCACCGAAGCAGGCTGAGAACGTGATCTTCGGCTCGATCCCCAGACCGATTTCGGTGCCGGCGATCTTCGAGGTATAACCGCTGATGAAGTGGTAGATCGCCTGATCGCGATCCAGCCGCGCGATCGGCGGCAGCACACCCTGGGCGTCGCAGGTCAGGAAGATGATGTTCTTGGGATGGGCCTCGGCCATACCGCCATGCGACAGGTTCGGAATAAAGTCCAGCGGATAAGTCGCCCGGGTATTCTCGGTAACGGCCTCGTCGTCCAGATCGATCAGCCGCGTGGCGGGATCGTAGACAACGTTTTCCAGGATCGTGCCGAAGCGCCGCGTCGTGGCGTAGATCTCCGGTTCGTGCTCACTGGACAGCCGGATCACCTTGGCATAACAGCCGCCCTCGAGGTTGAAGACGCTGTGGTTGCTCCAGCCGTGCTCGTCATCGCCGATCAGGTCGCGCGTCGGGTCGGCCGACAACGTCGTCTTACCCGTACCCGACAGGCCGAAGAACAAAGCTACATCCTTGTTCTTACCCACGTTGGCGCTGCAGTGCATGCTCAGCACGCCCTTGAGTGGCAGCAGGTAGTTCATCACGGTGAAGATCGACTTCTTGATCTCGCCGCCGTACTGGGAGTTGACCACCAGGCAGATCCGGCGCGCGAAGTTGATCACGATCGCCGTCTCCGTCCGCGTGCCTTCGACGCGCTCGTCCGTGCGCATGCTGGGCACCGCGATCAGGGTGAACTCCGGCACGTGGTTGTGCAACTCGTTGCGGTTATCGATCGTGATGAATTGGTTCCGGGCGAAATGCGCCTGCCAGGCCTTTTCCGCAATAATGCGGATTGGCATCCGAAATTCCGGATCGGCGCCGACATGCACATCCTGGATGAAAATCTCCTCACCCTGCAGGTAGGCCTGGACGCGGTTGAACAGCTGGTCGAACGCGTCCTGCGTCATCGGGCGCGAGTATTCGTTCCACCAGATGTTGTCCTCGCTGGTCGGCTCCTTGACGATGTACTTGTCCGCCGCGGCCCGGGCCGTCCACTTGCCGGTGTAAACCAACAGCGGCCCGCCGTTGACCAGGTGGCCTTCGTTACGGAAGATGGCTTCCTCGATCAGCGCGGACGTCGGCAGGTTCCAGTACTGGCGTTTCAGATACACCAGGCCGTGGTTTTCAACGCCGTAGTCTGATTTCAGTTCCTCGCAATGCGCTTGCGCCGGCGAGGGCAGCTTCAAATACTTACTCATGCCCAGTCCCTTACCAGTTTACGTTCGCCGATGTACAGCTCGTTGGGCGAATCCAGGTCAACGCACCACTTGATCCGCTCGATACCTTCTGTAATGTCTTTCATCGTGCCGCAGTAGCTCAGCCGCAGGTGCCCTTCCATGCCGAACTCGATGCCCGGTACGGTCACAACCTGGACCTTTTCCAGGAGCAGCTTGGACAGCTTGACCGAGTCCTTTTCGAAGTGGCTGAAATCCGGGAAGCAGTAGAACGTTCCGCCCGGTTTCTCGATATACACGCCGTCGAAAGCGTTGAGCTCGGTCATCATCACGCTCATGTTGGCTTCCAGGATGGTGCGCAGGGAGTCCACGGCCTTGGAGCTGCCGTTGATCGCGGCCGCCGCGGCATGCTGCAAGAGCGCGCTGGGGCCGGAGGTCTGGTGGCTCTGGATGCAGCTCATGACCTCGATCAGCTTCTTGTTGGCCGCGGCCCAGCCAATGCGGAATCCGGTCATCGCGAAAGCCTTGGAAACGCCGTTGATCACGATCAGCTTGCTGTTCTCGGAATGGTCGCTGATGTAATCGTACGGATTGGCCACTTTGACGCCCTCGAAGGTAAGGCGGTTGTAGATGTCGTCCATGATCAGGTAGAGGCCCTTCTTCTCGCAGAAATCGATGATTTCGGCAATGAAGTCCTCGCTGTAGACTGCACCCGACGGGTTGTTGGGGCTGTTGATCATGATCGCGCGCGAGTACGAGGTCACGTGCTGCTCGATATCACGCATCGAGGGCTGGAAGCTGCCGTCCTCGGCACGCACCGCCACGGGCTTGGCCCCGATCAGCTTGACCATCTCGGGATAGCTGACCCAATAGGGAACCGGGAATAGCACTTCTTCCTGCGGGTTGACGACCGCCTGCAGGGCGACCATGATCGCCTGCTTAGCGCCGCCGGAAGCCATCACATGGTCCGGCGTCAGTTTCCGGCCGTAGTACTGATCCATATAGCGCAAGATGGCCTGCTTCATTTCGCGGGTGCCGTAGGCTGGCGTGTAGCGGACTTCGCCGCTGGTCAGCATGGCGCCGGCAGCGGTCAGGGCGTCCAGCGGGGGTTTACTTTTGGGCTCTCCGCCGCCCAAATGGATAACGGGATCACCCTTGGCTCGCAGGATCGCAGCGGTTTCGTTGAGCTTAAGTGTGACCGATTCACCGATTGTGCTACCAATTAGGCTAATGCTCATTGCTTTTGATCTTTCCCCTGTACGGGATTACCTGGTTCGGCATCCGGCTCGCGCCCGGGTGGCCGCAGTCGCTGAACGGTAAGAACCGCTGCAATGAATCGCGCGAGGATAGTTTTGCCAAAAAAACGCAGCCGATTAGCGGAATTGCACGCCCCATAACCGGTGCAACTCAGCCCGGCGTCATAACCAAGGATACTTGGCGTAGGCTAGTCCTGTCAAGCTGACAGCGGCGTTGGACGAATCATGCTTAACCCGCATCAGTAAAGGAGCGAGCGCATTCGAACTGGCCGCGCCGGCCATTAAGTATCTGTTTATCCGCATTTACGCACAAGCGTGTTATACTGGGCCGCCCGATCCGGGTTGGAGTGTGACATGGTACGTCTGGCCAAGCGCGTAACGGATTTGCCGCCTTATCTCTTCGCTCAAATCGACGAAGCGGCCCGGCGCGCCCGGTCCAACGGGCTGGATATCGTCCACATGGGTATCGGTGATCCGGATCAGGATCCGCCCGAATGGATCCGCCGTATTCTGGCCGAAGAAGTCATGAGAAGCGGCAGCCATCGTTACCCCAGTTACAAGGGCCATCCGCAATTACTGGAGGCGGCACTGCATTACTTGGACCGCCGGTTCGGCGTTAACAGGCTGAATCTGGACAATGTCTGTACGACAATCGGCAGCAAGGAAGGCTTGGCCAACCTGGCTCCGGCCGTGCTGAATCCCGGCGACTCCTTTATCGCCCCCGACCCGTCCTATCCTGTGTTCGCGACATTGGCCAGGCAAATCGGCGCCCTCGAGGTTTCCCTGCCGTTGACCGCGGACAACCACTACGCCCCCAACCTGGCGGATGAGCTGACTGAATACCAGCTGCAAAGCGCCCGCGTAATCTATGTAAACTACCCGCACAATCCCTCGGGCTGTGCTCCGGACAAGGCTTATCTGCAGAATGTAGTCGATTGCGCCCGCCAGAACGATCTGATCGTTGTCAGCGACCTGGCTTACGCGGAAATCTACTACGGCGCCGAGCCGCCGATCAGCCTCTTATCGCTCGATGGCGCACTCGAATGCGTGATCGAGTTCCACAGCTTCTCCAAGAGTTTCAACATGACCGGCTGGCGTTGCGGATTCGCCGCCGGCCATCCCGACCTGGTCCGGGGCCTGACCCAGATAAAAACCAACATCGACAGTGGTGTCTTCAATGCGATCCAGGTGGCCATGGCGCGTGTGTTGGCCGATCCGCATTGCGACGAGTTTCTTTCCGACAATCGGTTGATGTACGCCAAGCGCCTGGACCGCGTGCTGACGGTGCTCGCTCAGCTGGGACTGGAGTATAACCGGCCCGGCGGCGCAATCTATGTCTGGTGCCGCATTCCCAACGGCGATCGCGACAGCATCGCCTGGGCCAGCGCGCTACTGGACGCCACCGGACTGGTCATCGGTCCGGGGCGGGGTTACGGCGTGCACGGTGAGGGCTGGTTCCGCCTGAGCTTGACCACACCCGACGCGGATATTGACCGAGCCATGGAACTGCTGGCCCAATTCATGCGCCGGAACTAGACCGCGCGGTTAGACGTCCCAGCCGTCAACCATGTCCAGTAGCTGGTCAATCCAGGTATAGTCCAACTCTCCTTCGGGGCCGGTGATAAACACGTCCAACGAGCAGGTTTCACCATCGATCGTGCACTCATAGGTGTTGTACCCCTGGGCATCGGTGGCCCGGTAGTCCTCGGGATGCTTGATGAAATCCCTGACGACCTTGGCCAATTGGCGGTAGAAAGCATGCTCTTCGGCGTACAGCTCGGGCGCGACATGCTCGCCGTCCACCCAGTCGTAAAGCTCATGATCAAAGGTGATAATCTCCGTGAACACGTAACCGGCCGCGGAGTAAAACAGCGGGTAATACAACGCCAACTCCCAGTCACCGTCCTCGTCGGCGTCGAAGAGCTCCGTATTGCCGACCGCGCTGTAGAACGTCCCGCTCATACCGTCATCGCCCCAGGCAGCCAATCCGCCTGTCGGCACCACGGCCATGACCTCCACTCCGCCCCCGGAACCCGCGCCCGTCGCCCAGGGCACGACCAGGTTCACCACGCCGTTGACGGTCAGGTCCAGGGCGTAGATGCCATAGCAGTAGTGCGCGCCGCATTCCCAGCGGGCCAGCTCCTCCATCCTGCCATCCGGCGCGGCGAAGAAACTCACGATCTCCACTGGATTCCAGTCTTCCTCGGGATCCGAACCCCAGCCGATCCAGACCTCACCTCCCTCGAACTCATACGACACGGGTTCGATCCTGGGGAGGGGCGCATTGCCGGTCGGGATCAGCTCGTATTCGGTCAGGTACTCGCCATCGCCGTCCTCGTTCCAGCTCATCGTGAAGAACCGGCTCATGCCGGATTCCACGCGAAACAGGCCGTCCAATTCCAAACCACAGCTTTCCTGGGCAGCCAGGACTTTGGGATGCGGCGAGGCCAGCGAGTACATATCATCTTGTTCGGGAGTGACCAGCTCATACCCGGGACTGACCTGTGGGTAATACTGGGCCTGGGCGGGAACCGCGATCAGGCAGATTAAAAGCCCCAGACCCGTTGATAACCAGCTAAACCTTGTCTGCCGCAACTTATGCGTGTTCATTGCGACATTTTAAGGCATAACGGAGATAAACGGGCGATCAGCCCAGCCGCAGCCAGTTGAACAGGGCTAATTCATACGCAAACCGCGCGTTGTAATGTGCCGCGCCCAGATAGACGGGCAGCAGCAGGCCGAGCCAGGTCAGGCCATCGCTCGTGCCGATGTTGATACCGGCGCCGGGCATCAGCAGCCAGATCAGCGCAATCGAGGCTCCCCAGCTCAGGGCGGTTTTAGGATGTAGAATGCTCAACAACCCCATGCGGTCGCCTTCGCAAACCGGCGAAGGCAGCGCCTTGTAATAGAAGTCGATCCGGTGCCGCAACGATTTTTGCTCGCCGGCGCGGGTGGCCCGGTCGATTGCCCGCTGCGTCGGCAGCAACAGCGCCCCATGCATCCGCTCCAGCACCTCGAACTGCTCCGGCTCCAGGTGCGGATCGAGGAAAAACAACCGCCGGCCCAACTCGTCCATCGCGTGGCTGAAAGCCTGCAGCTTGCGCCGGTAATCCGCCTGCAACGCGAAGTAGAGGATCGGCAGGACGATCGCGGCCACGGCAATATGCAGCCAGGCCGGTATGTCCTGCGTAGTCCTGTCCCAGGGCCACAGCGCTTCCAGCACCGCCACCAGAATCCCCAAGCCGATCGTCGCTTTGTTGACGCGCTCCCGGCGCAACACAAGACGCTCCTCGCTTGCCAGGAGCCAGGGGGCGTACCGACGGTCGTGATAGGACACTAAGGCGAGTTTAGCAGATGGCTAACCAATCAAAGACACGTTTCAGGCCCGACTGGCCGAGTTGCTGAAACTTAAATCGACAGAAAAACTCTGGAATTAAGGTTAATCACCACAGCTCATTGCATATAATATGTGGGTCTCCAGAGACCAACCAATCCACGAGGGTATCAGCTTGATCCGCATGCGAATAACCTTTTTTGCGATCTTAGCTGTCTTGGCGGCGGCCGCCGGCTGCAGCTCCGACAGCGCTACCATTACTCCGAATTCAATCAGCACCACTCCCGCACTGGCCGACGCCAGCCAAGAAACCGGCACGGATGGTGCCGTTGATGTATACAGCTACCAGTACTGGCTGGAAAACCCGGGCGAACCGGGGGTCGATTACGACCCGGCGCGGCTGACGATCACTTACGTTGACGGGGCTGAACTGCCCAGCAATATCAGTGCGGCTGCCCCGCCTCAGGGCCAGCGCGCCGCCGAGCAGCCCAACGCCGTGTTGCGCCAGGATGTCACCTGCGAAATGCTGACCGATACTATCGCGGCCACCTATGGCCTGGCGATCGACCAGCAGGTGTACTGGAATCTGACACGGATGGCCAGCTTCACGCTGCCGGAGAGCGCCGACGGGGACGAGATTCTGGCGGCGATCCGGCGCGATTTCGCCGGAACCGTTGAGACCGCCGGCTACAGCATGCTGCTCAAACGCGATGCCTATATTCCCAACGATCCCGACTTCACCGCGAGTATGGCCAATTCCTACACTCCGCTGTGGGGCCTGCGCAAGATCAACGCGGAGGATGCCTGGGGCTACACGCGGGGCAGCGCGAGCGTCAAGATCGCCGTGGTCGACACGGGCGTGCGCATGACCCACGAGGAATTGACGGCCCAGGTAATCGACCCGGACGACCTTGATTTCGGTGGCGTGCCGGATCCCTGGCCTAAGTATGTCGATCTCGCTAACGGCGACAATTCAATGGAAGATATCGATGGTCACGGCACCTTTATCGCCGGCGAAGTCGCCGGCGAGGGTGACAACGGCCGGACGATCGTCGGCCTGGCCCACAAGTGCAAGGTGATTCCGATCAAGATCACCAACCAGGACACCGCCACCGATGCCCACATCATCGCCGGCTGCGCGCTGGCCTTCTACCTGGATGCCAGGGTGATCAGCCTGAGTTTCGGCGACTACCATGAGAACACAGCCATCGAAAGCCTGGTCGACGACCTGTGGAACGCCGGCGTGATCTTCGTGGCTTCAGCTGGCAACGACGGCGTCACCACGCCGCATTACCCCAGCGATTACGAGCATGCGATCAGCGTCGGCGCCACCGATATCAACGACTCGCGCACCGGTTTCTCCAATTACAGCCAGTACGTCGACATCGCCGCCCCCGGTGTTGCGATCAAAAGCTGCGGGATCGCCTCGGACAGTGATTACGGCGACTGGACCACCTCCGCCGGCACGAGTTTCTCCAGCCCCCTGGTGGCCGCCGCGGCAGCGCTGGTCTGGAGCTACGATCCGAACCTGACCAACCAGCAGGTCCGCGATCTGCTGGAAGCCAACACCGATCCGACTACTGGATTCACGCAGGGGGACGTCGGACGGCTGGACATCGGCGAAGTGATGGCCCAGGTCACGCCGATCAAGGTCGACCCGCCCCGACCGAACCGGCTCGTCTACAGCGGCGCAGTCTCGCTGACGCCGGAAGTCTACGGCGACGCGGATAGCGTGGAATGCTACCTGAACGGCAACCTGATCGGCAGCCTGGATTCGGCTCCCTACACATTCAGCGTGGACACATCGCCGGTCGAATACGGCTTCGCTAACATCATGTTCATCGCCCGTCTAGACCAGTTGGAGGCCACCGCCACGCTCAACCTGATCGTGGATAACACCGCGGGCAGTTTCCCCGTCGTTGAGAGCTTCGAAGACAACAATCGGGATTTCCTGGCGGTCGACGTCAAGGATTACGACAGCGATCTGATCACCGCCCTGAAGAGCCTGACCAGCGACTGGACGCTCAACGACGTGCGCAGTAATGGCACGGCGGCCTGGGGCGACGTTTCCAGCGGGGCCTTCGACGGATTCACCTGCAAGGCCTTTACCTCGGCCAGCGGCTACGACGGTTACGAACTGGACGCGTTGGTTTCGCGGCGGATCGATCTGCGTTCCGCCACCAGTCCAACCATGGTCTTCCACCAAAATTACAACATAGAGGACGGTGGTAGCGATTTCGACCGCGCGCGCGTGCTGGCCACCGCTGACTTCGGCCAGACCTTTACGCAGCTTACGCAGCGCGATGGCTCGCCGGCGCTGTTTTCCGGCGACCAGTCGGCTTGGGTCACGGCGGAGATCAACCTGGCGGCGTTTGCCGGCAGCCAGGTCCACCTGGTGCTGGTATTCGAAAGCGATCAATATGAGGCCGGCGAGAATGGCGGCCGCGATGCCGGCTGGTGGGTCGACAAGATCACTGTGGCCATGGATTACGTCGAAGACATCCCTTCGATCGGTTCGCTCAGCGTCACCCCGTACGACGTGTTCGGCGCGGTACCGGAACAGAGCAGTTTTTCGGTCAATGTCCTGAACCCCGACGACGTCACCTGGGTGGAGTTCATCCTGGACTTCACTCCCTTGGGGCAGGCCAATGCCTATGATGTCGTGGTCACCGATGACACGGCTTCCTTCCAGGCCACGCTCGACATTCCCGCGGGGCTCAACAACCAACTGGCCAACCTGATCGTCCAGTGTTACGGCACGGGCGATGTGCCCGGGCCTACCAAGGTGGTTCCCGTCTATATCTTTAACCGGCTGGGCGATACCAACGGGGACGGCGCGGTCGACGACAGCGACCTGGACGGCTATAACGAGTTGATCGGCCTGACTTCGGAGGCCGACGGCTATATCCCGTTTTACGATTCGAATCTGGATCTGACCATCACCGAGCACGACGCCGCCCTGGTGGGCTACAACTACAGCGGGATCTAGGCCGGGCCTGGTCTATCTACACCGTCAAGGTTAAGCCTGGATTGTGCCCGCCCGCCACTGCATAGCGCCTTCCGGTATAGGATATAATAATAGATTCGCTGAATTCAGCGAGTGAATGGCATGGGGCGAGCATCGGAAAAGCGAATGGCCAGGATCAGAAGCCTGTTGTTGCATACACTGGCCGATATTGCGCGCGAAGAGCTGGACGATCCGCGGTTGCAGCTGGTCAGCTTCACTGACCTGCGCCTGGCGCGCGACTTGACCAGCGCGGAAGTGAAGGTCGTCGCGGCCGTGGGTGGGCCGGAGGCTTCCGAGAAATGCGTGGCCGCCTTGGAATCCGCGCGCCACATCATCTGGAACCGCCTGCGCGAGGAGACCGATCTGCGGATCGTGCCGGAATTGCGGTTCACGGTGGACCGCGGGCCCCAGTACGAACGCGAAATTGAGGCTTTGATCCAGGCTCTTCCGCCGGCGGCGGAAGACGACGGTGATCCGGACATCACCACCGATGATGATCCGGAGCAGGAGGACGGCGATTAACGCGCTAGGCCGGTTCAAGCGGGAAGAGGAAGACTTCATCAGCGAAGTTGACCGAGCCCGGTTGATCGAGGAAATCGGCGGCTACTGGTCCTGCGCCCACAGCTTCTGGGTGTTCACCCACGAGCATCCCGACGGCGATGCACTCGGCTGCAACCTGGCAACCTATGCCGTACTCAAAGCACTGGGCAAGGACGTCAAGGTCTTCAGCTACGACCCGATCCCCCGCATGTACCGGTTCCTGCCGCACGTCGGCAGCATCGTGCACACGCACACGCTGCCCAGCCGCCTGCCGGACGTAATCCAGGTCAACGACAACGCCGCCTTCGAGCGCCTGGGTGCGGAGTTCGCCGAGCAACTGACGGAGCGCGGCATCGGCCCGCAGGCCACCAAGCGCGATGCGGTTTGCAAGGTACTGAACCTGGACCACCATATCGGCAACGACAGCTATGGTGACATCAACCTGATCGATCCGAGCTGCGGCGCCTGCGGTGAATTGCTATTCCACGCCTTTAGCCAGCTCAAGCTGCCGATCACCCATGATGTCGCCGTTAATCTCTATGCCGCGATCATGACGGACACCGGCCGCTTCAGTTACAGCAATACGGACGCGGATACTTTCTACATCACCACGGACCTGATCCGCGCGGGGGCCGATCCGTTCGACGTAGCCAACCGTGTCTACAATACTCGCACGATCGGCCAGATGCGGCTGTTCGCCAAAGTAATGGAAACCATTGCGATCGAGCCGAGTCTTGGCTATTTCTTCTGCACCTGCACGCAGGAAATGCTCAACGAGACACAAACGCTGATGTCCGACACCGAGGGCATCACCGACCTGATGAAGACCGTCAGCGATTACCCGATATCCTTCTTCTTCAAGGAGGAAGGGCCGAACAACTACAAGGTCAGCGCGCGTTCCAACGGCAGTTTCGACGTGCGCAAACTGGCCCGGCGGTTCGGCGGCGGCGGGCATCCGGCGGCCAGTGGTTTTCGGCTGCATATGCCGCACGCGGAGGCCTGCCGGGCTCTGGCGGCGGAGATGCGGCGCTACCGCGACGAACTAGCCGCCCAGCAAGAGATAATCGAAGAGTGGGAGTAACCGGAGTCAATGATTACTAGCAACGGGCCCAGCGGCTTCTTGCCGGTCGATAAACCGGCGGGGATCACCAGTTTCGATGTGATCCGCGAACTGCGCCGTCAACTGAAAATCAAGAAGCTCGGGCATTCGGGTGTGCTGGACAAGCCAGCCACCGGCGTGCTGGTCGTCGGCGCGAATCGCGCCACGCGTCTGTTCGAGCTGTTCAACGGATTCGAGAAGGGCTATACCGCGGAAATCTGGTTCGGCCTGTCGACCAACACGGACGACCTGTCGGGTGAGTTGACCGCGACCGGCGAGAGCAACGCTCCCACTCAGGCCGACGTTGAGCGCGTCCTGGCGGAATACACCGGCACGATCGACCAGATCCCGCCGGCTTTCAGCCTGACCAAAATCGGCGGCAAGGAGCTCTACCGCTATGCCCTGGAGGGGGAAGAGGTCGAGGCCCAGCCCAAGCGCGTCACCGTACTCAGCACCGAAGTGCTCGATTACGACACGGACATCGCGCCTGCCGACGCGATCGCCGCGGACAGCAAGCTGGCGGAGGACGCCGGCAACCTGCCGCGCTTGTCGCGGTTACGCATCAACATCCGCTGCGTCGGCGGCGTCTATGTGCGCTCACTGGCGCGCGATATCGGCGCGGACCTGGGCACCTGCGGCGCGCTGGGGCGGCTGGTGCGTACCCAGGTTGGCCCGTTTGCGCTGGCGGATGCCCTGTCTTTAAGCGATGTGGCGATGCACGTGGGTACCGGCCGTGAGCCAGCTGAGTTATTCCTGCCGTTGGGCGCGATCGCGCCCGAGGAGTCGCAGATTCGCCTCGATCCGACGCAGCTGTCGATGGTCCGCAACGGGCGCAGCATTCGCCGCTTCAAGCACCATCTGCCGCCAACGGCGGAAAAGGGCGGCGATCTGGTCTACGGCATGGATCCCGGCAACGATCTGGCGGTGATCCTGACGGTCGGCGATGTCAACCAGCATGGGCTGGTGGAGCTTAAGCCGGCCAAAGTGCTGACCTAAGCCCCACCAACCTGCGTTGTCTAGTAGTAGATCGCGAAGTACAACGCATCCTCGCCATCGTGGTGCAGGCTCATCGCGGGCTTGCCGTTGACCACGCAAGTGCTGATATCCAGGCAATCGCTGGGATCGACTACCGTCTCCGCGCTTTGCCAGGTGGTGCCTTCGGCGTTGGTCGCGCGGGACATCTCGATGTCGGCGCCGAACATGGCGGTATCGATATAGCCGACAATCGGATTGCCATCGTAAAGCACCGCCGACGGATCCTCCGCGCCGAAGTCGCCGGACGTCGCGCAGACTTCAATCGGCGTATTCCAGCTGGTGGCTGCCAGGTTGCTGGCCGAGATGAACAGCATCCGGTCGTTGACCGGATCGTTGTAGGCGATGCCGGCCCGGCCGCTGGTCAGCGCCAGCAGGGATGTGCCCTGCGCGATCTGCTGCGCGCTGTCGACGGACTGCGGGACGTTCCAGCTCGAACCGGTGGCATCCGCCGCGCGGATGAAGCCCAGGCGATAGCCCGCGGAGATGTCGGAAACGCGGATGCAGTAGCTAACCGCAGGATTGCCGTCAATGACACACAGCGAATTGTACTCACCGGTGGAATACGCATTGGTGACCCAGCTGCCGTCGTCGAGCAGTTGTTCCGCCGCCCAGGTGCCGCCAGTGCTGTCCGTCGCCCGGCAGTAATACATGGTCTGGTCGTACGGCGCGAAATACGTCGCCGCGGGATTGCCGTCCACGACATAGAGGTCGCAGTGCGTACCGCGGCCCACGCCCTGGCCGCCGGCCACATTGACGCGACTCCCGCTCCAGGTGGCGCCAGTGGCATCCGAGGCCCGTTCGTAGACCAGGCGGTAGTACCAGTGCCAGTCGGATCCGTCATACCACCACTTGTATTCGCCGAAAACCACGGCCGGGTTGCCGTCGACAATCTCCAGGTCGATATCAATACCGGCGCGCTCCTGAACCTGGGACGGTGACTCGACAATCACCGGCGTACCCCAGGTCGCGCCGTCCGCGTCCAAGGCCCGGACATAGGCGGCGCGCTTCCGGTCGGCGGAACTGTTGTCGAAGATCTGATACGCAATCGCCGGGTAGCCATCGACCACCTTCAGGCTGCTGTAGTCGCCGACGCCGATGATGTCGCCCGCGGTTTCGTCGACCTTGATCAGGTGCCAGCTGGCGCCGTCGTTGACCACGGTGATCTTCACCGTGTCCGTGTCCGTGGCACCGTCGTCATCCGTGACCTCCACGACCGCGTTATAAATACCGGCGCTGTTGTACTGGTGCACGGTCGTGGCGGACGTGCCGGTTTCGTCGTAGCTCCCGTCGCCGTCGAAATCCCAGCGGTATTGCTCGATGGTGCCGTCGGTGTCGATACTGTCACCAGCGTTGAAATTCACGTTCAGGGGCGGCGGATTGCCGAAGGTCGGATCGGCGGCCAGCACTGCTTCCGGCGGCAGGTTGCCACCCGAGGTCAGCACGAGCTCCAACTCGTCATAGTCCCAGGCATCCTCGTCATCGAAGACCTTGACCGACACCCAGATGTCGACGGGCGTCGTGTACTGGTGCGAGATCGTCGGCGTAGTTCCGCCGTCGGTCTCATAGCTGCCGTCGCCATCCAGGTCCCAGACGTAATGCAGATCCTCCGTCTCGGGATCGCTGGAACCCGAGGCGTCGAAGTGCACCGTCAGCGGCACCTCGCCGGTCGTCTGATCGGCGGTCAGTAGCGCCGTCGGCCAGAAGTTTCCGCCATCCGTGATCGTAACCGTCACCGACGCGGTATCCGTGGCGTTGTCGTTATCCCAAACGCGCACGGTGGCTTCGAAGATGCCCGTACCGGCATACATATGATCAATCGAGGATTCAGTGTCATCCTCGATATCCCACTCGCCGTCGCCGTCGAAATCCCAGTCGTAACTCACAACCGTGCCGTCCGTGTCGGTCGAACCGCTGGCATCCAAGGTGATTTCCACCGGCGTCACGTCACTGGTGGCCGGGTCGGCGGTGATATCGGCCTCGGGCGGGACGGTGTCGCCGACGTTGATCAGCTCCAGCCAGACGCGCGGCGGCAACGTCTGCTCACCCTTATACAGCGCACTGACGAAACAGATATCCTCATAGTCGTCGTTGATCACCAGCGTGCTGGTACCCGCGGTGAAGCTGCCTGCCGCGGCATCGCTGACTCCCCAGATCGTCTCGGTGCTGGTCGAAACGTCGCCGTCCTCGGTGCTGTAAACGCGGAAGGTCAACTCGGGCGGGCTGCCGTCGGGATACTGAACCTCCCACGGATACAATTCCGTGCCGTCACCATTGCTGGGCGGGGAGGTCAGGGTCAGCGT
The DNA here is from genome assembly GCA_016932385.1 of bacterium. Classification (GTDB taxonomy): domain Bacteria; phylum 4484-113; class 4484-113; order 4484-113; family JAFGCY01; genus JAFGCY01. Next base: position 28,848 of record JAFGCY010000052.1, read on the forward strand.
CGGCGCGCTGCCGGGCACGCGCAGCCAGATAAACTCCGGCAGGCTGGTCACGCCGTTATAAGCCGCGCTGACCGAGAACGTGCCGGTGAAAGCGTTTTCGATATTCAAACGGGCTGTGGTGGCGCCCTTTACCACTGTGCCCACGCCGGCGTTGCTGACCGCCCAGGTAGTCAACTCGTCCGTCGTCACGTCGCCGGCCAGCAGGCTCATCAGGCTGAACTCGTAAGTCTCGGCGATGTTGACGATATACGGATCGTCCTCGATTCCCAGGCCGCTGTCCGGCGGATTGAGGAAGGTCAACAACGGGACGGTTGCGTCCACCACGCGGAAATGCAGCTTGTCCGGAATGGTACCGACTGCATCGTAGGTCGCGCCGACGTAGAACACGCCCTGGCCCTGGTCCGCAATGGTCAGGATGCCCGTGGCGGCATCGACCGTGCCCAAGAGAGTATTGCTTGGCGTCAGGGCGGTCTCCGCCGCGGTGGTCACATCGCCCAGGTCCGGATGCGTGACCACCAGCTGGATCTCGTCATTGGTCGCGACCATATACGGGTATAGGCTCGATCCGTCACCCTCGCCCGGCTCCTCGTCGACGCTGAAGGTCACGCCGCCGAACGCGTATATGTTGCTGGCGATACCGTCGTCCGTACCATCCGTCGGCCGCACCCAATACACCGCGCCGGTCACGGGGGCAGCGACGTTATAGACGAACTCCGGTCGCTCGTCCTCGATCACCGTGCGGTCTTCGAAGACGATCGAACCCACCAGTCCGGCGCCAGCGCCGTTGGCCCCGGCCGCTTCCTGCGGGTAGTCCTCCTGGTCCGTGCTCTGGTAGATGTTGTAGCCGTTGACCATCACGTTGAAGTTCTGGCCGATCGGCGTAATGTCGTTGACGGTGATCATGCCGTCGGCGTTGCCGTCCACGCCATGCAGGGCGCTGTTCTCGTCCCATGGCCCGCTGGCCTGGTAGTTCTGGCCCAGCGGCGTCAGGTCGCTGACATAGACCAGCTTGTCCAGGTTGTAATCGCCGCGGCTGAAATAGCGCCAGCGCAGGTTGTTGGCGTCATCGCCGGTCAGCGTGGTGCGCGACAGCTCGTGCTCCGGCACCAGTGAAGCCTGGCGTACCGGTTTGGCCGCGCCGGACTTGAAGGTAACCGTCGCCAGCACACCGTCGCCCGTAAAACCGGCGGCGGCCGCCAATCCCGCCAGCACCTGTCCGCTGACCACCTGGCCGGGTTGGTCGAGGACGTCCAGGCGCAGCAGTTCGCCCGTTCCAGCCAACTCGCCGGCCTCGACGGCTACTGGATGCAGCCGTGTCGCATCGTAATCCAGCGCGAAGTACAAGGCCTTGAGATTGCCGGCGTGCGTCGCCGCCAGGGCGACGGTCGTAGTGTCCGCGGATTCGCAGATATCGAGCTTCACACTCGGTACGGAGCTGCAGCCGACATAGCTGCCCTCCAGCACATCGAGCGCAAAGCCGGTCGTGGTCCGTTCCGCCAGCGGAACGGCGCTTCCCCCACCGCAGCCGGATAAAACGGCCATAACCGCGACAAAGGATAAACTGGTGAATAACCTTACCAAGCGTTGCATATAACGTCTCCCATCGGACCATGCTCGGCCAGCAAGCGTAAATTAGCTAACCGAGCAGTTTAACGTGCGTTTTACTTTGTTGCAAGGATCTTACGCACATTTCCCGGCAAATCGGTACTGTGCAACAATAGCTAGCTAATTGAATCTAACCTAACCAGGGCACGTCTAAGGCTTATCTGAGTGACTAAAACTAAAAGGGGTTTCCGATGTCCACCGGTATTCGCGCAGTTGGTTTATTCTTCCTGATGATGGTAATCCTCACCACATCAGCCTGTATGCAGATGAGTGATGAGGCGGATCATCCGACTATGACCCTCAGTTCCGGCGTGGACAAAAAATCCTCGCGGATGGATCTCGATTACGAATCGAGCGATGAAGGATACTTCGGAGGCCGGAATGCCGAAGCCGTCGGCGAGATGGCGCCGCAAAGCTGGGCCGAGGAGCCACTGGACGCTCCCGCACCCCCCCAACCCGGAGCAGTGACTACGGATTCAACGCCTGCGGCCGGGTCACACAACAACGTGATCAGCCAAGCGCTGGCCAGCGCGGGTATCGATGAGTCGCAGATCGACGGCTGGGCGGTTCCCAAGGCCTATGCCCAGGATCACGGCGCCGACGAGCAGTACCTGGTCCGTACCGGCGACGTCAACCTGGAAGTCGATAATTACGAGGAAGCTCAGCAGAAGGTGGCCGGCATTGCCAACTCCTACGGCGGCTTCGTCAGCAATTCCAACTCGCAGAAGTACGCGGACGAGCGGACCGAAGGCTGGATCATGATTCGCGTGCCGGCGGACAAATTCTTCCAAGCCTGGGAGGATGTCCGCAAAATCGGCAACGTGCAGCAGGAATCGATCAACACCGAGGACGTCAGCCGCCAGTTCCTGGCCAACCACAGCCAGATGAAGAACCTGCTGGCCCAGCAGGCGACGCTGCAGGAAATGCTCAACGAGGCGGTCGAGATCCAGCGCAAGCACGGCCTAGGCGAGGGACGCAGCCTGCTGCTCGATGTCCAGGAGCGCCTGTTCAATGTCACCAGCCAGCTTCAGGCCGTCGAGGACCGCCAGAACGCGCTGTCCGATCAAATCACCAAAAGCACGATCACGGCACGCCTGACCGAGGTACGCAAGGCCAGCGAAACGACACAGGTGAAAGAAGAATGGAATTGGGGCACCGCCCGTGTCCGCGAGGATGCTTACCGCGCCATGCTTGGCAAATTCCGGAACTTGTGGCACGGAGTGATCTGGTTTTTCTACACCGCTTGGAGCTGGATCATTCCGTTGGTTTTCTGGATCCTGGTCATCTGGTTCGTCTACCGCAAATGGGTGCGGCCATGGTTCGTCAAGCAAAGCAAAAAAGTAGCCAAGCCTGCTCCGAAGGACGCCGCGCTGAAGAAGCCCGACGACCCGGCCAAGAAATAGCCGGCAAGACGGCTCAGCTTAATTCGCGAACCAGGTAACCGGCGCTAGAAAGCCTTCATCACGCTGGCGCTGATCAGCGTGCTGCTGCTGTCCGGGAAGAAGTGCACATAGATATTGGCGATGAAATCTTCCCAGAAGTAGCCTGCGCCAACGTTGATACCCAGCTCTTCGCCGCTGACCGAACTGCCACTGGCGGTCTCGAACAGGTCCTGGTAGGCGATCAGCGTACCGCCCGCGCCGGCCCACCACATCGCGGGGGCCTCGCCTTGGCAGGGCGCGCCGCACTCGGCAAAGTTGTCGGCCAGGATCGCGTCGACGCTGCCGCCGAACATCGTGGCACCATCGTCCCAGCTGAAGCCCATGAAGGCCTGCCAGGCCAAGCCGTCGGTCAGACCGCCGGCGCTGGGCCCGATGAACGACTCACGGGCGGAATCGCCGGCCGGGTTCTCACCGAAGAAAACCAGCACCACTCCACCGGCGTAGAAATCGCGTCCTTCCAGGGCGGCATACTCGGCGGCATGGGATGCGAACGGCCACAGCGCAAGCAGCAACGCTACAACAAACACAACATGTTTCATCTCAACCCCCGGACTTACCCGCCGGTAACTCGGCGGGACATCCGATCAACCCTCTATACAACCCGCGTCCGACCTGCACCGGGCGGTGCTCCCCTGGCCACCGCAGGCTGGCTTATAAATACCACGAATGGCGTTTATATGCAAGTGGCGACATTTGGCTGACGAAGCGCGGCGCTAATACAGCACCAGGGCGTAACCCTGTACGTCCTCCGGATCCACCGTGGCGAGATCGACGGCAGAACCGCGCTGGTAGTTCGACGGCACGATCACATAGCCAAAATCCCCGTGGTTCAACCGGTCGGGATTCTGGGCCGCTTGGTCGTAACTGCCGTATACTTCCCAGCGCATCGGCTGTCCGGTGAACGGATTGGTGGGCATAACCGGCATGTAGCTTTGCTCGCTGAGTTCCTCCAACCTGAGCGGGTACACACAGCCCGGCGAGTCCACTGCGAAACGCTCCAGGGCCAGCTGCACCGCGTGCAGGTTTTGCTTGCACTTCGTCATGTCCCGGGCGTATATCACCCGCGGGATGGAGCTCGCCAGGATCAGGATAATCGCCGCGCCCACTAAGCAACAGTAAACAAACCACCAGAACCGGCGATCCTGAACCCGCAGGAATTCGCGGATCACGCTTATCCCATTCCGTATATCACCGGCGGTCCCCGCCAGGCCGGCGGCGATAATCCCCAGCTCATCCTTCAGTCCGTCCATTTGCTATAAAGACCTTCTGCCGATGTCGATGTTCCTGCCGGCAGCTCCTTCAGCAAGCCCGCCGCACATCAATCCAATTAGCCTGTTACAGTAGTATAATAAGATTGAATGTTCATTCTTATTAAATAGCCATATAGTAGAGGATCTTATGATGGATAAGCGGATAAAGATCATCGAGTCAGCGACTGAATTATTCGCTAGACGCGGCTACCATGGCACGCCGGTACCTAAAATTGCCGAAAACGCGGGAGTGGCCGTCGGGACGATCTACCGCTATTTCCCTGACAAGGAACGTCTGGCCAGTGAAGCGTACTGCCACTGGAAGCAGGCGGCGACGGCGGCGGTACTGGCGGTGTACGACCGCGCGCTGGCCCCTCGCGAGCAGCTCCGCCGCTCCTGGCGCGCGATGTGTGCCTTCGCCCTGGCGCATCCGGCCGCGATCCGGTTCACCGAGTTTATGTCCGGACCATATCTGAACGAGCCGGCCCGGGCCGCCTGCCGGCGCTATAAC
>JAFGCY010000005.1 GCA_016932385.1 bacterium
AGGCGTCAGGTCGCTGACGCCGACCAGTCCGTCCTGGTTGTAATCGCCGACGCAACGCTCGGCCCATTTCAGCACGACCGCTGTCGGTGCCCCCGAACCCAGGCCATCGGGATCAATCACCCGGGGCGATAAATCAAATGGCTTGTTGAAATAACCCTGCGGCGCCGCGGCAGCCGCCTTGGCCGGATCGACTCCCAGGCGCGCAAGTTCGGCCATCAACAAGGCTTCCAGTGTCGCCTGCGAGGGTGTCGTGTTGTTGGAGGGCATGGCCCAAATGCTGGTACTTCCCGTCTTGGAGGAACTACAGGCGGGTGCCACAACGATTACTATCCCCGCTAATACAATCAAACCCAAAACCAACAAAAACTTCATTGCAGGCTCCGAGCGCGATATAAGTGAATTCTACTGCCAATTTGACCTTACAGGTCACTGTGCCGGCAAATTTAACCATTCCGGCCAACATTCGGCTTGCCATAGGCATTCGCCGGCTATCGCTGGTATCTCTAAAAACCTCGGGATCTGGTTACCTGCGCGCGGCCCGAAGTTGGGGATAATTTCGTGGGATTCACCGATTTGAGACTAAACTTACTTCGGAACACCTTGGGAGCTGAAAATGGGAATAGGGTTGCTGCGATGTTATACCAACCCGGCTGCGCGGTTGGCGGTTTGTTACCTGCTGCTGCTGACCTGCGGCCTGTTGGCCTCCTGCGGCGGCCACGCTCTGGCACCGGAGCCCGCCGACAGCCTCGCTCCGGAGCATGCCGATGGATTCAGCCTGCCGGATCCGGCGTCGCTGAAACTGGCCAGCCTGGCGCCGGGAGATCTGGTCCGCGACGGTTCGCAGTTCGTCACCGACAGCGGTTATCCGGTACAACACGCCGGTGCCAGCGACCAGGCCTGCCAGTTTGACCCGGACTGGACCGCAACCACCCCGGTCAATTCGGACCTGGCGGTGGCCTGCTATGCCTTCGGGCTGGCGGACTTCGACAAGCCACCCACCGTCAGCTTCGAGTGGGAAGCGACGGGTAATGCCGGCGGTGTCTGGATCGGCCTGTCGGATTTCACCGACCATTGCTGGGAATGGCACGCCCTGCCGGAGACGCAGGCACTGCGCACTTCCCTGGAGCACTGCATTGACGGCGAGACCAGCACACTGCTGGTCGCGGTCGTCATCGCCGATGACGCGGACTGGCAACTGCGTCGGGTCCGGATCGGCGCGCTGGGCAGCCTCTATGGCCACGTGCTGACCGCTGGTGAACTGGAGCCGATTCCGGATGTGGTTGTCAAGGTCGAGGGCAACGAGACCTATACGGCGATAACTGATTACGATGGCTACTGGCAGGCATTCGACGTCCTGCCCGGCGATTACAGCGTATCCGCGCACCGGATCGGCTGGGAATTCGACCCCGCCACGCGCGCCGCCAGCGTCGGCTGCACGGAGCAGTTCGTCGATAACTTCAGCGGCAGCCAGCTGGCCACGAACGTGGTCGACGGCTACATCTACGAGAACTTCGACGGCGGCCCACCCATGCCCTGGACGGAAGTGCAGATCCGCTGGCAATCGACCGCGGACGGCGGTTTCTCGGTGTGGTCTGACGAGGCAGGCTACTGGACGGCCGACCTGCCCAACGGCGATTACTACATCACGCCGCATTGCATCGGTTACCAGTTCACGCCGAGCCAGGCCGCGGTAACCGTTGCCGATGCCCCGCAGACGGTACCCCCGTTCATCGCCACGCAGAAAACGCTGTACAACATCGGGGGGTATATCTATGGCACGGACGGAACGACACCGCTGAGTAACATCCAGGTCAACACCTATTCGGACGAGGATTCCTTCTGGGCGCAGACCGACGCCAGCGGCCACTGGAGTACTCAGGCTTACGATGGAGATTACACGGTCGAGCCGTATGAATACGGCTGGGGCTTCACACCACCCACGCGCGAGGTCACGGTGGCGGGCAGCGACCTCGTTGTGGACCCGTTCATCGGGGCTGAGCTGGGTGAATTCGACATCGAAGGCTATGTCTACCTGGCGGACGGCGCGACCCCGCTCGGCGATCTCAGCGTTTTCCTGTCGGGCGATACCGGCTGGTATTACGCCACGACCAACTCGTCGGGTTACTACCACTTCAGCGACGTTTTCGCCGGCGATTACGAGGTCTGCCCGAACGACCCGCGCTACACCTACGTACCGGAAATCCAGCAGTTCACGCTCAGCGAGAACATTATGCTGACACCATTTCTGGCCACCGCGCTGCCCACGTATACGGTTGACGGCTACATTTACAAGCCCGACGAGGTAACGCCGGTGGAAGGCGCCACCGTCGCGATCTGGAGTTACATCTCCGATATGAATCTGCAAGGGCAGACCGACGCCAACGGGCATTGGGCAATCCCCGGTGTGCCCAGCGGCTTCTTCAACGTCACGCCGGACAAGATTGGCTATACATTCGAGCCCTATATGCAGTCTATTGAGGTGGCTGACTCGAACGTTACCTGCGACGACTTCATCGGAGACTGCCCCGAAGCATATCAGCTCTACGGGTACGTTTATGAGCTGGACGGCACCACGCCGGTGCCGGGCGTCAAGATGATGATCTACGGTGATTACAATGAGTTCATCGCCTACACGGATGCCGGTGGCCAATGGAGCGTGGACGAGGCGTTCGAGGACAGCTACATGATCATCCCCACGTTGGCGCCCTGGCAGTTTACGCCGGAGTACCGCGACGTCGATGTCCACGGCGCGGATGTGCAGGTTGACGACTTCCTCGGCGAAAAGCTGCTGGCCTTTACCGTGGACGGGTATGTCTACGAGTTGGACAGCACGATCGGCGTACCGGATATCGAAATCCAGTTCAGCGACGGCGACCTTGTGTACTTCGCCACCACGGACGAGAACGGCTATTACAGCCTGCCGATCCCCAACGGCAGCTGGCAGGCGATCCCGATCGCCGGTTGCTGGGACTTCACGCCGGTCTATCAAGACTTTGTGGTCAGCGGAGGACCCCAGACGCTGGAGATTTTCTATGCCGAGCCCGGCGGTTGAGGTTAGTCCGCCCCAGTTGGGGCGAATGTGTTTTAGTTGCGCAAGCAATCCTTGAAATGTGCGGCCGGGGGCGTCAAGCCCCTGGCCGGCTTTCATTAATAACACACGACTTGTCGAACGGACCTGTGACGAGACCCGATGCATGAAGGAGGAACGATCGCCTGATGCAGCACCAGGTATAGCCAGCTCAGTAGAATTACCCGGGAACCGCGGTTACATCCGCGTAGTCTCCAACAGCATGACGCCGCGCATTAAGTCAATTTACTGGTCGCTGGCCACCGTCGTGATTATTGCCGTCACCGTGGCCATAGCCGTGCGTGTAACCTATCCGGCATATCAAGATTACATTGGCACGAAAAAGCTGCTGGCTGTGAATTCAACCGGACACTTCTTGCAGCTTAAAGCACTCCGTTACGGTTGGGACGACGAGAGCTCGCAATTCCCAGCCGATCTGCGGGAGGTTGTCTCTCCAGCTGATTGGCCGGTCAATGCCTACACAGGCGCGCCGATGAAAAACGTCGAGTTCGGCGCCGCCGATCGCTTCGGCAATTTCACCTATTATCCGGCAGCAACGTTGCGTTTTACGTGGTTCGATCCCGACCGCAGCGTAAGCGCCGGCGAGCCGTTTGTCACCGCGGACGGGCACCTCTGGCCTCGCGAGATTGAGCGCAGACCGCGCGGCGCATTCTATCTAATCCTGTACGGCCCCCCGGATTACCCGGGAGCGGACCTGGATTTCGACGGACAGCCGGATAACGTGCTCAAGGTGCTGGACTGCGGGACAGACACCAAGTTTCCAACCCAGAGCCAAAATCAGTCCCTGGCGATGGTGATGCAGGAGCGGGGTATCGAGCTGGGACCGCTGCCGGAAAAAGAAGCCGCGTGCTTCAGCGATTGGGCGAAAATGCAGGCCTGGGCCGACGAGCTTGGCCGGGACAACCCGCGCGACGCGAACACCTGGCTGGCGGACTATCAAGAGCAGGACTACGCCGAGTTCGAGCTGGAACTTGAACTGAATTCAGGTGAAGGCTCTTTTGTCCCCGCCGGCGCCGCGATCCAGCCGTAGGAGTATCCAAGCAAGATTGAGGCTTGCCTGCGGTCGATGCGTCACCCTCCAAAAAGAAAAATGGGCCGCCCCGGGTTAGAAGGCGGCCCCGCTTGGAAAGTGGGTTTAGGTGGATAGCTGGGTTGGGGTAAAAAAGTGGGCGCACCCTCCTTGGCGCGCCCTAGCCACAATTGCTTCCGACGATGAGCCGAAAGAGGATTTAGCAACGTTGGTCGAGCCTTCCGCTGGCCTCTCCGCCTCAAGATAGTCCCTAATGTGTTTTTCGGCAGTTTTCACGGTTTCTCCAGTTATCTGAGAGACTTTTTTCATTTTGCTTTAAAGAATCTCCAGTTCGCCCAATAGCGCCCCGGCGGCGTCGATCGCTTCGAAGATCGCCACCACGTCCGCCGGCGCCAGATTCATCTTGTTCAAGCCCACGGCCACTTCCTCCGCCGTCGTCGCCTGGCGCAAGTACTGCCCGCCGCTGAGCGGCTCGGCATAGGCCATCTCCGTGCCCGCGCCTTCCTCGGGTATGGTCAGCGCGCCCGGCTCAGCCGGCGCAATCGTTTCCGGCTGGGCCGGCGTCGCGGCCGGCGCACCCTCCGGTTCTTCCTCCGTGCCCGGCGCCTCGATCTGCTCGCCGAAGGTCAGCGTCATCGTACCGTGGGTCACCACGACGGGCAGGATCGTCACGTTGTGCCCGAAAACGATCGTACCGGTGCGCTCGTTGATCACCACGCGCGCCTTGAGGCCCGGCTGGACCTCGATGTTCTCCAACTCGGCAACGAAGGGCACCAGGTTCAGCGCGAATTCCGGCGGAACATGCACGACGATCGTCCCCGCGTCCTGGGCATAGGCCAGGTTGGCGGCCAACTGGCCGTTTACGGCATCGACAATCGCGCTGGCGGTGGTGAAATCGGGCTGGGCCAGGTTGAGCCGCAGGCCGCCGTCGGGCTTGAGGATCGTCGAAGGCACCGTGGCCTCTATCAACGCGCCTTCCGGAATCCGGCCGACGGTGGTGTGGCCGGCGCGCCCGCCCGTGCCGCCGCCGACGGTCGAGCCGAGGCTGACCGCGCCCTGCGCCACGGCGTAGACCTCGTCGTCGGCGCCGCGCAGGAGCGTCTGGTAGAGCTGGCCACCCTCCAGGCTTTTGGCGGTGCCAGCGGAGCTGACCGTCACGTCCAGCCGGTCGCCGCCCTTGGCGAACGCCGGCAGGTCGGCCGTGACCAGCACCGCGGCGAAGTTCTTGACCTTGATCTGGGCGGGCTCCAGCGTGAAGCCGAAGGTCGCCATCATGTTGGCGATCGCTTCGGCGGTGTAGGGCGCGCTCTTCGGGTCGTCGCCCGTGCCCGCCAGGCCGCCGACCAGCCCGAAGCCGATCAGCTGGTTGTCGCGCACGCCGTCGACGCTGGCCAGGTCCTTGATCCGCGCCGCCTGCGCCGGCAGGGCCAGCGCTAAAAGCGCTAGCACCACCGCCGCCACCGCGGCGATCCTGTTTATCAGCCTTGCCTGCATTTCTTCCTCCACCAGATGTCCATGTTCCAAGCGATCTTCCGGCGGCTCCGCCGCCTGAGTGGTCCTGTATCGGACCTCCATCCACTTATCAATCCGGCCGCTGCCGGACCCCGCCAACCCGGGGAATCAGCGCCCGGCGGATCTCCCCAGACCGCCGGGCCTCGTTATCAGAATATGAAGTCGATCACGCGGCTCAGGAAGCCCGGCTTGGTCTGCTTGCTGAGCTGGCCTTCGCCGACGTACTCGATCTCGACGTCCGCGATCATGTCGCTTTCGATCACACGGTCGGTGTCCAGGTCCGCCGGATCGATCACGCCGCGCACGAGCATCGTCTGGCTTTCCTTGTTCACCAACACTTGCTTGCGGCCCTCGATCACCAAGTTGCCGGACTCCAGCTTGTCCACGACGAGTGCGGTGACCAGCGCCTCCAGGCGCACCGTGCGGTCGGTCTCGCCGTCGTCCTTGAATTGCGAGGAGGCATCGTGGCTGAACTCGCCCGTGCCCAGCAGGTCGAAGACCGGCTCGAGCACGCGGCCCAGAAGCTTCTCCGCGCCCCTGGTGACCTTGGCCGAACTTGTGTAGCTGTCCTTGGTGTCCACCGACAGCTCGACGTCGGCCGTCGTGCGCTCCTTGATCTTCACCTTGACGATATCACCGATCTCGAGGATCGGATCGTGCTCGCCGTAGAGACCGACCTGGTAGGTATCCTCCACGTCCTGCTGATACAGGCTGTCGGCCCGGGCCGGCGCGGCCACCAGACCGGCCAGCGCCAGCACGAGCGTCAATGTGTAGGTTACGTATCTCATTCCACCACCACCCGCGGGCCCGCTTCCACGCGGCCCGTGAATTTCATGCCGTCGTCCAGGCGCTTGACCGTCAGCCGCTGGCCGATGTAGGCGTTGTTCAGCGCCACGGCCAGGGCAGTCAACTCGACCACCCCGCCCCGGATCACCAGGGCCACTTCGCTGCCACGCTCGACGTCGTAGGGCACCATGAGCCGCGAGAACAGCACCGGCGCACCCGCCGCAATCTGCCCGCGCGTCGTCAGGCCGATCACCTGGCCCGGCTGGGTGACCACCTCGTGGCCCGGCCGGACCGTGCTCAGCTCCGTGCCCAGGTGTGCGCCGTTGATCACCGTGCGCCCGGCGATACCGGCTGGCGCTACCACTACGGGCAGCTCGAACTCGCCGTGCTGAGCCAGCAGGATTCGCTGGACCTGCAGGCCGTTCACGCTGATCTCCACCGCATCCGGCAACCACCAACCCGGCTTGTCCGGAAAACGCACCTCGATATCCAACTCGCCGGCGGCGGCCGTCACCACGGGCAGCGGTCGCGTGACATTGAACTGGGCCGATACGCCCAGCTCGTCTTCGACCGCCTGCATAAGCGCCGCCAGCAGCGGTTCGCTTTCGATCAGCTGGGTCGTACCGCAGATCGTCAGCACCGCCGGGCCGCTCAGCGCGATCGCCCGCCAGTCGTAGCCGCGCTCGGCCAGCCGGCCGAGGATCGTATCGGCGGCCAGCGTTACGTTCTCGCCCGGCGCCGGCGCATAGCCCAGCGGTTCGGCCGCCAGTTGCCGCCACAATTCGCCATCGCCGGATGCCAGGCGCGCGATATCGCCCAAGGTAAAGACGTTGCCCGCTACGGCCGCTCCGTCGATCAGCTCGATGGATACCGCCGGTGCCGCCAGCGCCGGAGTGCTGAAAACCACGGCCAGCAGCAGCGCCAGCAGGCTCCTCAGCCCCGGTCGCTTGTCTCTGCCCTGCTGTCCGTTGTTCCTGTTCATTGCTTACTCGTTATGTCGTTCCAGCCGTAATCCCCGCTTAGCGTTTCAGGTTGACCGCCGTCTGCAGCATCTCATCGCTGGTCTGCACGCTGCGGCTGTTGGCCTCATAGGCGCGCTGGCCGACGATCAGGCTGACCAACTCGTCGACCACGCTGACATTGCTGTTTTCCAGGTAGCCCTGGCGCAGGATGCCCAGACCGTTCTGGCCGGCGATGTCCTCCTGGGGCGCCCCGCTGGCGCCGGTCTCTTTGCAGCGGTTGTCGCCCAGCCCCTCCAGACCTTGCGGATTGATGAAGCGCACCAGCGTGATCTGCCCCAGCTCGGTGGCCTCGGTCTGACCGGGCAGCATCGCCGTGACCGTGCCGTCGTAGGAGATTGTTATATCTTCGGCGTTCTCGGGAATGTTGATGCCGGGATCGAGGTAGTAGCCGTCGTTGGTGACCACGTCGCCGTTGGCGTCGCGCTTGAAGGAGCCGTCGCGCGTATAGATGATATTGCCGTCGACGTCCTGGATGCGGAAGAAGCCGTCACCGGCGATCGCGATATCCAGCGGCTGGTCGGTGGCGATCAAGTTGCCCTGGGTGTAAAGCTTGGCCGTCGCGATCGGGATCGAGCCCAGGCCGACGTCGAGGCCGGTCGGCCAGCCGACGCCGGTCGCGGACGTGCCGCCCGGCAGCCGCAGCTGCTGGTAAAGCAGGTCGTGGAACTCGGCGCGATCCGCCTTGAACCCCGTCGTGTTCACGTTGGCCAGGTTGTTGGCCGTCACGTCGATTTTAAATTGCTGGCTCCGCATCCCACTGGAACCGGTAAACAGCGCGCGCATCATAAGGCGCTTCCTCCATGCGCGGGCCGGGATGGGAATCGGGTCGGATCGCAGTCGGTTGATCCGATGAAGCTTCCTTGGTCCGCTGACGCAGACCGCGGTCCAGCCTTGGTTATTCCCATGCAGGCCCAGTTTTCAAACTGCCGGCCGGGCATCCTGCCCAGCCCCTGGTTATGTCGGCATCTTGCCGATCTGATTGGCGGCGATGTTGAGCGTGGCGTCCTCGGTGATGATCGCCTTCTCCGCCGCCTGGTAATGCCTGAGCTGGACGATCAGCTCAGTAATGCAGCGGATCGCGTCGACGTTGGAACGCTCGATGAACCCGCCCTTGATCTCGCTGTCGCCGACCCCGTCGGGGGCCGCATCCGCCGTCCAGGCGTTGTAGCCGTGCTTCTCCAGCTGCTGCTGGGGATCGGTGAAATAGGCCAGGTCGATCACGCCGACGATACCGTCCTCGGTCGCGACCTCGCCGGAACGATTGATTGTGACGTCAACGGCGTCGCCGAGGAAAATGTCGCCACCCTGCCCTTGGATGCGCCGGCCGGCGTTGTCCGTCAGGTAACCGTCGGCGGTGTGGCGGAATTGGCCGTCGCGCGTGTAATACTCGGTGCCGGCGGCATCGACCACGCGGAAGAATCCCGGCCCGACGATCGCCGCATCCAGCGCCTGGCCCGTGTACACCAGCTGGCCTTGCTCGAAGTCACGCCAGATCTCGGTGTCCCACGTACCGACGTTGGTCAGGCCGATATACTCCGGCCGCGGCTCGCCGGCCTTGTTGGTGAAAGTCGGATCGTCCAGGCGCCAGGTATGGATCGCCGGGGCGGATACGAAGCGCAGCAGATCGGCCTTGAAGCCGACGGTGTCGACATTGGCCAGATTATTGGACGTCGTGGCGGTCTGCTCCTGTATGGTCAGCATTCCACCCGCTGCTGCATATAACCCGCGAATCATGGTCCACTTTCTCCCAGTGGTGTTATCGGCAGCCGGGCGCCGGTCTTTAGCCCCGAACGCGCGATTTGATTAAATCTACTTTAGACCGGGAGAATGCCAGGAAACTCACCATATACTTAATAAGCAATTCAGTTATGGAGCAGGATTTGCCCAGACAGCCACTGGATAAAAACGAGCGGATCTCGCCGGAGGCGGAGTTTATCTCGAACGAAGCCGATTACCTGAAGTTCCTCGACCGCCTGTACAACGAGGAAGGCATTGACCTGGCCCAGTACAAGCAGAACCAGATGCGCCGCCGGATCAACATGACGATCAAGCAGACCGGCCACAACACCTATTGCAGCTTCCTGGACTACGCCAAGGCCAATGAGAACGTCTACCGCAAGTTCATCGACCGAATCACGATCAACGTCAGCGAATTCATCCGCAATCCGGAGAAATTCACGATTCTGGAAACGAACTACCTCAGGCCGATGTTGAAGGGAAATCCCAACCTGACGATCTGGTCCGCCGGTTGCTCGACCGGCGAGGAACCCTATTCCCTGGCACTGCTGTTGAAGCTGAACAAGGCCGGCGCAGGCGCCAAGATCCTGGGCTGGGATTTCGACCGCAAAGCGCTGGCCAAGGCTGCCGAGGGCATCTACAACGTCGAAGCGCTCAAGAATGTCTCCAAGGACCTGCTGGACAAGTATTTCAAGCGCCTCGACAGCGAGCGCTACCAGGTTACCGACGAGCTGAAGCGATTGGTCCGGTTTGAAAACCATAATCTGCTGGAAGACCGGTTTCCCACCGGCGTGGACATCATTCTCTGCCGCAATGTGGTGATCTATTTCAACGAGCAGAGCAAGCGCCAGCTGTTTATCCGCTTCGGCCAAGCGCTGGCGAAAAACGGGCTCTTGATGATCGGCGCCAGCGAGCGGATCGCCAATTCCGCCGAGTCCGGCCTGCGGGCGCTGCAGCCGTTCTTCTATGTGCGCAATGAGTCGGACTGGCCCGAAACCAAGCGCACCTATCCGCGTTGAGTCCCGCGCGCGCTCCGCCAATGGCGCGCCGGCCGGTATAATCCTGCGTTCAATCCGTGAACGAGGATGTTGACGTGGATAACACGAAGGATCTGAATCAGGAACCGCTGACGGAAGGCAGTACCGAAGGCTACCGCCAGATCAAGCTGGACAAACTCGGCGCACTCCAGACCGCCGGCCACGATCCGTTCAGCCAGGTGCGCTACGACCGCACCCACTGCGCGGCGTCGATCGAGGCTTGCTACGACGAGCTGGAGGGCCAGGCGGTCAGCCTGGCCGGGCGCCTGATGGCCAAGCGCCTGCATGGCAAGGCCGGCTTCGGCGACATCATGGACGAAAGCGGCCGCGTGCAGATCTATTTCAAAAAGGATGTATTGGGCGAGGAAGCCCTGGAACAGGCCAAGGAACTGGATCTGGGCGACATTATCGGCCTCAAGGGCCGGGTGTTCAAGACGCGCACCGGCCAGGTCACCGTCGAGGTCGGCGAATTCACGCTGTTGGCCAAAATCCTCCAGACGCTGCCGGAGAAGTGGCACGGCCTGCAGGACGTCGACCAGCGCTATCGCCAGCGCTACGTGGACCTGATCGTCAACCGCGACGTGCTGGAACGCCTGCGGCTGCGCAGCCGCGCGGTCAGCGAGATCCGCCGTTTCCTGGACGGCCGCGGCTTCTTGGAAGTCGAGACGCCGATGCTGCACGCGATCAGCGGCGGCGCGACGGCCGAGCCGTTCAAGACCTACTGGAACGCGCTGAAGAGCGACTACTACCTGCGTATCGCGATCGAGCTGCACCTGAAGCGGCTGATCGTCGGCGGCTTCGAGCGGGTCTACGAGATCGGCCGCGTGTTCCGAAACGAGGGCGTGGACACCAGCCACAACCCCGAGTTCACGATGCTCGAACTCTACTGGGCCTACGTCGACTACACCGATATCATGGCGCTGACCGAGGAGCTGACGCGCCACGTCGCGCGCGAGGTATTCAAATCCGAGCAGGTCACCTACGGCGAATACGAACTGGACTTCAGCCAGCCGTTTAGAAAAGTGAAGTTCGACGACGCGATGCGCGAGTATGCCGGTTGCAGCCTGGCGGAACTCAAGACGATGGACGACCTCAAGCGCGAGGCAGCGCGGCTTGAGATCAAGCTGCCCGAGGAGCGCGGCTTCGGCCGCTGCCTGGACGAGATCTTCAAGGAAATGGTGGAGCCCCACCTGGTCCAGCCAACGTTCATCATCGACTACCCGGTCTCGATCAGCCCATTGGCCAAGCGGATGAGCGCGGCAGACAAGGCGGCGGCGGGCTATCCCGCCGACCTGGACGTGACCTACCGCTTCGAGCTGTTCGCGGCGACGATGGAACTGGCCAACAGCTTTAGCGAGCTGAACGACCCGGTCGACCAGCGCCAGCGGCTGGAATACCAGATTGCCGACAAGGCCGAGGGCGCCAGCGAGCTGGACGAGGACTTCCTGACGGCGATGGAGTACGGCATGCCGCCGATGGGCGGCCTGGGCATCGGCATCGACCGCCTGATCATGATCCTCTCGGGCACCCCGGCGATCCGCGAGGTGATTATCTTCCCGCAGTTGAGGCATAAGTAGGGAGCTTGGAGCGCCGCCATCCTGGCGGCAAAGGAAATGCCGGCTGGAAGCCGGCGCTCCGCGCGCGGGCGCCTTACTGGCCTGGGCACAAGTAAAAGTTGAACGTAGAAAGGGCTTACTCCGTAATGTGTGTGTGAAATACTGGCCACTGATCACCGACCACTGGAGCTTTTTACTTTCACTTTCTACTTTGGCTTGCCCCGCTAATCCGGCGACGGGCCGTCGCCGCTACGCTACCCATCCTCCGGCTCGGGCTGCAACAGTGTTTTGATATCCACCGGACCCGGTTGGCGCGGTTTTAGGATCACGTAATACATCAGCGCGGCCATCGCCGGCACCCAGGCGAAGTTCAGCAGCAGCACGAACCACGGCTGGACCAGCGGCCAGAAGCCCAGCACCGACGGCGGCGGCTCGGCGGGCGGCATCCCGGCCGGCGCCCACCAGGACACCGGCAGCGTTCCCAAAAACGAGATCAGGCCGGACGCGGCGTGGTAGGCATAGGCCACGGCCTGGTCATAACAACCCAGCCAATATAGCGGCGTTTGCAGCACCTCCGCCGCCAACAGCACCAGCCAGAGTGCGTAAGCAATCCGTTCGCGGCCGTGGCGGAAACAGAGGAACATGGCGATCACCAGCGCGGCGCTGACCGGCAGCATCAGCGATCGTGCCGTGATGTTGATCGTCGGATGGGCCAGGTAGGACGACGGCAGGATGCTGGTGATGCCGAAGAACAGCGCCGTGCCGATCACCGGCGAAACCAGCAGCAATAGCCAGGCCAGCCAGGTTTTTTTCGGTACCAACACGATCAGCGCCACCATCCAGACGCAGAAAAGCGCTTCGGACAATACCGGCCGCGAGGCGGCTTCAAGCGTATCGTGCAGCCAATACCCGAGATTCTGACCCGGTAGTATCAAGTGCCCGTGATTGAGCATCAAACCGGTCGCCAGGTCCGAGAGCAGCTCCAGCACCCAGGCCAGCGCCAGTGGGACAAGGCCGGCGAGGTACGACAGCAAAAAGCGCGCGCGCAGCAGACGCGAAGGTTCCGGCACGGCCTGTTCCACCAGCAAGCGGGCGATCAGGGCGCTGGCGACGCCCGCCGCGTGCAAGCCGGCCGCGGTGGCCAACAGCGCTGCCGGCAACAGCATACCGAGCAGCGGCGTCTGGCCGGCGGACGGCGGCTGAGTTATCGCGAAGTAATGGCTCGCGGCGTTGACAAGGTAGGCCAGCAGGATCCCCGCCAGCCACCAAATGCCGGCGCGCGACCACCATTGCATCATCGGCCGGCGGATCATACGCCAGAGAAATTTCACTTCCCCACCCATACGGATATTCTAACAAGTTTCCAGTGAAGCGCATCGAGTACGCACAAGCATCGGCTTCAATTTCCATTCTGGCATTCCAAGCTTAGTTTGCACGTCAGCCAAAGGCCCTCACAAGCGCGCGATCCAGATAACAAAGAGGGGCGGGAAGAACCCCGCCCCCCATGATCTCGACTTTAGTAGAAGAGGTTTATATGGCCATTGCGATGCAGTAAATACAATGCTGGGACAATGATGTACTCGTTATTAACCTCATTCGGATACGTGGCTAATACTGGTGAAGCAGGACTTGAAATCAAACCAGTGCTGGTCATCAAGATCTGCGGATCATCATTGGCCGTCTGAGTATCAATCATCAATAGATCGTTATATGTAGCCAGGAATAGCTGGCCATTATCAGTAATACAAGGAGAAGTAATACCGGATGATGACTGAACCGGCAGCGGATTCCCGTTCTCATCCACGGCATTGTCAAACGTATCTGATGCATACACCGGCAACCCAGTGGCTAGACTGTAACCCGCTACGTAAGCGCTCGAAGCAGTATACTGTGCCACATATACGATTCCATCTCTAACTGCCGGCGATGAATACTGATATGCCATATAACCATCATTTGACGACGTATACTCCCAGACCGTTGAAGTAATGTTATCTGACGCATAGGTATACAAGCCATCAGTATTACCGACA
This sequence comes from bacterium, assembly GCA_016932385.1. Classification (GTDB taxonomy): domain Bacteria; phylum 4484-113; class 4484-113; order 4484-113; family JAFGCY01; genus JAFGCY01. The sequence goes on from JAFGCY010000005.1 coordinate 13,802, forward strand.
ATAACGTATCCGTTGCTATAAATCGGGTTGTTCCCAGATTGCGAGTACATTGGCATTGCTGGCGACATACCGACAAACGCGGGCCAATTTGCACCCATTGGGTCTACACAGACCAAATACTCGTCCTCGGAATAGTCCGTTACCAGGTAGTAAACCAGCGAATCATCGTAGTGTCCCAGGGCAGGTGTCGAGGCGTAATAGCCCGTCATTGCAATAGAACTCGATGCCTGCGCTCGATCGCCTTGCGGAATATAGTGCAAATAGACTTGGCAGGGGTTGTTACCACCGATGTAGTTCACACCTGTTACATACACATTTCCCCAACGATCAACAACAGGAGAAGAGCAAGAAAGGTCTCGACCAATATAAATCGGGATATAATCGTCAACCGGAGTGCCGTCCATCTTCAGAGCCCATAGAAGCACACCAGCGTGTACGATTCCCTCCTCTTTATCCACGATTTCTCGGGCATACACTTTCGAAGTGTAATAAATGCGGTTATCGCAGATGCTGATCGCCGGCGAGCTGTCACAAAACTCAGCGTATGCCGGAACGGAAAGCGTCACAACTTGATGCGTATAGATGTCATACCATTGAGTTATGTTCTCTCCCCGGTGCTGCCACTCAACTGGATCGGTTGGCGCGCGGAAGGGGCTATAGCACCAGAGCGTACCATCATCATCGCCGTGGTCATCATCACCGTCGCCGTTGTATGTGAAATATATGTAGCCATTCGTACCAACAATCGGCTCTCCCGCATGCCACAGAATCTGCGTATCCTGCAGGATTGGGAACATATCAACAAGGGTGGCCGGTGCATCTGTCATATCGAAACCGGTTCGCCGGCTGTTGTGCAACTCTCTTCCAGACTGGATCCAACCGATATGCTCCTGTAATTCATCTTCAGCAATAACCTCCTCATAACACCGAATATATCCATCGTCACACGCCACGAAGACTTCCTTCGGATCATCGCTATCAGTGGGAAGCATATCAGGGGAGGTTGTAGTCAGAAACCGGCTGTGCGAGGTTGAACCGAGGTTGTCATAGCCGATAAAGTCACTCACGAACGATGGACTCTGACCAGATGGCGCAAATGTACCTGATCCGCAGACATAGAATCCATAGAGGTTCTTGGCACCATTTACATACAACACCGTTTTGTCTTCTGAAAGGTAAGGCTGTGAATGGCAATCGCCAGGAATCCAGGCGGAATACCAGGCGCGGTCAGCGCAGCCATCCTGATCCAGGTCATAGTCAAACGTACCACCGTTATAGTCCCCATGATCGACAAAGGCCACTACACGCCATTGGTCATCACTATTCTCGATGAAATACACAACATGCATTGTCGCGCTTGTAAAATCATAATAAGCGGAAACAGCAGAAGAAGCGACTTGACACTCATCTGATGCATAGAAGATGGCAGGAGTTCCATCCAGGCTACGCAACGCGAGAGTGCTAGCATCAAAGCTGTAGACTGCTTCTGGAGAAGGAGCATATACAGCGTTACAGACGTTTTGTATTCCATCACAACTCAGCGACGCAAGCGTCTCACACATCATCACGTCCGGCGGTGTGAACCACGGGAAGTCCATGGACGCACCTTGATATATACCTGTCAGTGAGTCAAATGCTTTAACCTTACCTCGTGGTGTTGGTGTTGCTGTATAGTCAATACCAACGGTCAATACATCACCATCAACTAGAATTGGTGTCGTTGTGTTGCTGAAGAATAAATCCATCGGATCATTAGGGTCCTGGATTCCCGCATTCCACAGCAAAGTTACGTCTGGATCATCATTCGCATCTGCTCCAACATTCACGCAATACAGGTTGTTTACAGCGCTTGGTGTATAGCCGCCAAACCACACATAGTGATTGTTGTTTGACGTGTTCTCACTATAGATAGGTGATCCAATTGTGTATTGCCATGTTAAACCAAGATTGAACACATAATCGGTGAAACCGCTGGCATCGTCCACAATTACGTGAAATGCAGAGTTACTGTCAAGTACGTATAGCCACTTGTTGACGTCTTCTGCCGGCCAGTTAAGGTCGTTTAATCCCATATCCGCAGGATCGGCAACGGCAATACTGCTTAAGTTAGGAAAGGCACCCGACCCAAGAGCAATGTCATATGCGACAGTGCCGGCATCAAACGCATTATTCGGATCATCAGTGGTGCACACCGCCACCAGTGTTGACATCTGGTCCATACAATACAGGCGCGGGTGATATGTGTGCTCCCACTCTTGTTCATCAAATGTAGTAGGCGTTCCCAGGCCAGGCGTACCGTGGAAATGGGAATAGCATGAGCCGCATTCCCACTTCAGATGAGTTGACAAGGGATCTGATACGGTCCGACCCTGCCGGTTTCCACTAGAATACTCACCAAACATATGCCAGTCGTATTCTCGCTGGTTGATCGCGCTCACTGAGCGACTTAAATCAGTTGATGGAGTTTCGTTATAATCGATAAACGGATCAGCAAACGCAGAAGTTGTTGATTCATGTTGACTTATGACGGTACTACCACCGCATGAAATACAACACAAATATGCAAATAGCACACATAATACAGCTACTACTATTCTAGTATACAAGTGAAACCTCCATGTAAAATAGTACTAACAGTCTACTGAATAATGTGTCGGAGTGCAATTGTATTAACTGAGATTATTCAAATTCAAACGCGCTGAATTTGCCGCTTTCTACCACGCTATTTCTTCAGCTAGAGATGTTTGCAGTTACATCCCGGCGGCGAGTTCGCTCATCGTCACGAATTCGTAGCCCTGGCCGCGTAAGTATTCGATCAGCTCGGGCAGCATGTCCACCGTCGCCTGGATGCCGTCGTGGGCCAGCACGACGCTGCCGGAGCGGATCTTGCGCTTGGCCATATCGAGCATCTGCTGCTTGGTCTTGCCGTCGCGCGTGTCGTTCAAGCCCACGTCCCACAGCCCCAGCACCATCCCGCGCTCGGCCACCAACTCCTCGGTCTCGGGATCGACCTGTCCGCCGGGCGGGCGCAGGAAACGCGGCGTTACGCCGATCAAACCCTCGATCAGCCGCTGGTACTCGTCGATCTGGTAGATCTTCTCCTCGCGCGGCAGCTTGGGCAAGCGGAAGTGGTCATAGGTCTGGCTGGCGATCTCGTGGCCGGCCTGGTGCGTCATCTTCACCCAATGCGGGTACTTCTGCGCCTGCACGCCGACATAGAAGAACGTCGCCGGCACATCGTAGTATTCCAGCACCGCCAGCAACTGGCTGGTGAACTCGGGGTGTGGACCGTCGTCGAAGGTCAGGGCGACCTGCTTCTTGCGGCTGTTGCCCCGGCTCACGCTGGTAATGCGGCTGGATACATCGTAGTTGGGCATTCCCGCCTTGGCGGTGTTCAGCACGGGATCGACCGGCGGCTGGTCCGCAATGCCGGACGGCGCCAGCATCAGCCCGTCGGCCATCAGCGCCGCGGTACCTAGCTGCATCGTCGGCGGGGTATCCAGACTGAATTCCGGCAGCTCGGTCACGGCCGGTGGCGGAACCGTTTCGTCGGCCGGCGCTTGCCCCTCATCCTCATCCGGTAAGGGCTCGGTCCGGTCGCTGGGCAGTTCAAACCGCGGGCGCCGCCAGCTGCGCGGTGCCTCCTCGGGTTTGGCCCGACCGGCCGGCGCGGTTCGCACGGCATTCGACTGGGCGACGGCTGAGGCTTCCGCTTCGCCGGTATTGGTCGCGGCGGCATCCGGGCCGCCGGCATCGTCCGTCGCGGCTGGTTGCGCATCCGTCGGCTCGGGTGCTTGTTCTGCCTCGGTTTCGCTGTCTTCGGCGCCGCGCCGCGGCTTCATCAACTGCGGCCGGCGCGAATCGGGCTCGGGCTGCGCGGCTGCGGCCTCGTCCGCCGCATCCGGTTCGGGGCGGTCCAGGCCGTAGCTGTAATTGTGCAGCAGCTCCGGCGTCTCGCGTTCAGTGGGTTCTTCCTCGCCGGCGGTCGGGCGTGCTTCCGCAGGCGGATCGCCCTGGCGCCGCTCGCTGAGCGCAGCCGCCAAGTCGTCCAGGGTGGCGATCGCATCCACCGGCGCGCCGACCGGTTCCTCCACCGGCTCCTCTTCCACCACGGGGGCCGCCGGCTCGTCGGCGTTAAGCAGTTCCTCGGTCAGCACAACCGGCTCATTGGGATCAGTGTCCGCGACGGGCGTTGCTTCCGGCTCCGGCAGCGAGCTGGCGGCGGGCTCCGGCTTGACTTCCTCCACCGGCAACTCCGGCGCGGGTTCCGGTTCGGACTCGGCAGCGGGGGGCTCCACCTCCGGCGGGGCCACCGGTTCGGGCTCCGCCGCGGCGGTGATCGCCGGCCGCGCCGCTTCCGCCTCGACTTCAGGCTCCGTGGAAAGCGCGATGCTCATGGCATCCAGCGGGGCTCCGGTGTCCGCCGGCGACTGCGCCGCCGGTACTCCCAGAACATAATCCGCGTTTTGGCTGACCGCGGCCACCAGCCGCTGGGCCAGCAGCACACGCATCATCGTGGAGATCGCGGCCGGGTCGCCTTCCGCGGGCGCGACCGGCAGTTCCAGTTCGGGAAGAAGCTCCTCTTCCTCGCCGGATCCGGCGCGCGAATACGGATTACGCTCGATTTGGGCCCAGACGCTGCCGCCGGTAACCAGCAGCAACAGGGCGATGATTAAGCCGATACGCCACATCGATAGCGGATTATATAGCACTACGGCCCTCCGGTTAAGTGTGCCCGGTCAACTGCGATATATAAGGTGGACACCGCGGCTTCCGCCACACTGGGGAATTGGTATCCACCGCCCGCAGATGTTAGTCTAATGGTGGAGAGAAGGTTATGAGATCAGGTTGTATTTTTGCCACATTGGCGATCGGCTTGTTACTGCTGATCGACGGATTGACCAGCTGCGGCGGAGGCAAAGCGCCATTATCCACCGCGGCCCCCGGCATGACGGAGGCGCGGTTGGCCGCGCCCGAGCGGCCCGTCGACGTGGCCCCCGAGCTCTGGAAACAATTGACCGATGAGCTGGCGCGCGTATTGGCGGAATACGACGCCGCGCACGCGGCGGCCCAGGCCCCGGTGGGCGAGTACAACCGGATCGAGGACCTGACGGTGGTAACCAATACCGACGGCACGGCCACCTTCAGCTGGCATTACAAAAACGTCGGCGACTACAACCAGGACAAGGCCGTCACCGTCAACGACCTGACGCCGGTCGGCCAGGAGTTCAATTCGCCGACCGACGACGGCGACGACGATCCGCGCCAGCAGGTGGTCGACGGCAACCAGGACGGCTGGGTCACGATCCACGACATCACGGCGATCGGCCAGAACTTCGCCCACCAGGTGGACGGCTACGTGCTGGAGGTCAGCCCGGAGAACAATCCCGACGGTGAATGGACCCAGGAAGTGCTGATCCCCTTCGAGGACAGCGTGCTGCCGGAGGACCGCGGCTGGCGCCGCTTCAGCTACCGGCTGGAGCAGCCCGAGCACGGCTATTACTACCGCATTGCCGCCTACTACGACGAGCCCACGCGGCGCGGACCGGCTTCGGCCACGGTGATGTTCGACCTCAGCGCGGTCGGCCAGCCGCAGAACCTGACCGCCAGCCAGGGCACGCTGGCCGGCCAGGTCGAGTTGAATTGGACCGCCGTGTCCGGTACGACGATTTATTACATCCTGCGCGCCGACAGCGAGGATGGCGCTTACAGCCAGATCGACCAGACCGGCTCCGGCCCGACTTACACGGATGAGAACGTGGCGATGGGCCAGGTGTACTGGTACCGGGTCCGCTCGCTCTTGACCGGCGGGCCCAGCCAGCCGTCGGCGGCGGCTGCGGGCTGGAGTATGGTGCCGCCGGTGGCGCCGACGGCACTGACCGCCAGCGACGGCGACTACACCGACCGCATCGAGCTCAGCTGGACGGCGCCCGCCGCGGCGGACGGCTACCGCGTACTGCGCAGCGACACCTCGGGGAGTGGCTACAGCGAGCTGGACACCACCACCGACACCGCATACAGCGATACAACGGCGACCGCCGGCGAGGTGTATTACTACACCGTCATCGCCTCCAACGCCGCAGGCGACTCGCCGCCCAGCAACGAGGACGCCGGCCGCCGCGAAATCGCGGGCACCGCGCCCACGGTGATCGAGGTCAGCCCGTTGAGCGGCGAGAGCGCGACATTCGTGGCATTCAGCGCCGTGATTTACGGCGGCACGCCGGACACTTACGACTGGTATTTCGCCGGCGGGGCCACACCCAATACACCCGCGACGGCCGAACCGACGGTCCAGCTGCTCGGACCCGGCGAGTTCGAATGCCGGCTGACGGTCGCCAACGCCTTCGGCGGCGACACGTTCAACTTCACGCTGGACGTCACCGACCCGTCGCAAGCCCCGGTCATCACCGGCGTCAACCCGACAGGCGGCAACAGCGGAGACGTGGTCACCTTCGGGGCGACGGTGACGCAGGGCGCGCCGCAGACCTATGCCTGGAACTTCGGTGGCGGGGCTAACCCGAACACCTCCACGGTTACCGAACCGACCGTGATGCTCTTGACCGAGGGCTCCTATGACGCCTGGGTCACCGTGGGCAACGGTGTCGGCGAGGACACCTATCCCTTCACGCTGACCGTCGGCGCGCTGCCGCAACTGGCCGCGCCGGAGAACGTCAGCGCCAGCGACGGAACATATACCGACCAGGTCAGCATCAGCTGGGACAGCGTGACCGACGCGACCGGCTACCGCCTCTACCGCGACACCACGGCGGCCCCGCTGGTCGTTCTCGGCGATGTGGACAGCTATGACGACGACACCGGCGACTGGGCTGAACACGAGTACTGGATCAAGGCCACCGGCGCGCTGGCCGACAGCCCGTTCAGCGCCAGCGACACGGGCTATGCCCAGCTGCTGCCACCGGCCAATCTGACCGCCAGCGACGCTGGATACGTCGACCGCATCCGCCTGAACTGGAACGCCAGCACCGGCGCCACGGGCTATCAGATCTACCGCGACAGCGAGCTGCTGCAGACGGTCGGGATCGTTACGACCTTCGATGACTTGTCCTTGTTGGATTACGACGCGCACACATATGAACTCAAGGCATTTAACGACCTGTCGACCAGTGATCTGAGCAACAGCGACGACGGTTGGCTGCGCCTGCCGACGCCGGTCAACCTGAGCGCCAGCGACGGCACGTCGACCACGCTGATCAGCCTGAGTTGGTCCAACGTGAGTCCGGCAACGGGATATGAAATCTACCGTGACAGCCAGACCGCGCCGATCCAGACCGTCGGCAGCGTGACCGGCTGGGACGACGCGACCGTGACCGACCATGCCAGCCACGAGTACTGGCTGAAGGCCACCAACAGCCTGGGCGCCAGCGGGTTCAGCGCCAGCGATACCGGCTTCCGCGGCCTGGCGGCGCCGGCCACGCTATCTGCCAGCGATAATGCCTACACCGACCGCATCCGCCTGACCTGGACCAAGTCCAACGGCGCGACGGGCTACAAGATCTACCGCGACAGCCAGACCGCGCCGATCCAGACCGTCGGCGACGTGGCGACCTGGGACGACACGGGCCTGAGCGACTACACGGCGCACGAATACTGGCTCAAGGCGGTCAACGCGCTGACCGAAAGCGGTTTCAGCGCCAGCGACACCGGCAACTGCAAAGTGCCGGCGCCGACCAACCTGGCCGCCAGCGACGGGGACTACACCACGAAGATCCACCTGACCTGGACCGCTAGCGACGGCGCCACCGGCTATCGCATCTACCGTGATTCGACCGCCACGCCGATCGACAACGTCGGCACGGTCACCCAATACGATGACACCGGCGTCAGCGACACCGATCCGCATACCTACTGGCTGCGCGCGATCGGCCCGCTGGGCGACAGCGACCTGAGCACCAGTGACACGGGCTATCTGGCGGCAACCAACTGGGACGACTACGTGGTCGATTCCGGTACCGACGTCGGCGAGTGGCCCTGCCTGCGCGTGGTGGCGGGCTACCCGATGATCAGCTACTTCGACGACACCAACAACCAGGTTAAGTTCGCCCGCGCGACGGTGGCCGAGCCGGCGGCCGGCACCGACTGGACGGTCTACACGCTCGACTCCAGCACCAACGTCGGCGAATACGGCACGGCGCTGACTGACCTCAACGGCAAGCCGGCGGTGGCCTATTACGACGGCGCCAACCTGCACCTGAAGGCCGCGCTGGCGACCAGCGCGACCCCGGGCAGCGCGGACTGGAACAAACACCTGGTCGATGAGGACCTGGCCAACGGCCGCCACCCAAGCATGGTCACCCAGGACGGCAAGCTGGCGATCGCCTACCAGCACTTCACCTCCAAGGACCTCAAGTTCGCCCGCGCCAGCGTGGCGGTGCCGTCTTCCGGCAGCGACTGGGCGGTGCACATCGTCGAGAACACCGGCAACCTGGGCGGTGACGGCATCTCGCTGATCGTCGACGACAACCGCTTCACGATCGCCTACTACAAGGCGCCCAGCGGTCCGCAGGTGCGCGTGGCGCGCGCGACCGTGGCCGAGCCCACCGCCGACACAGACTGGAGCATTCACACGGTCGAGGACACGCTCGAGACCGGGCACTGGCCCTGCCTGTACACCTGGAGCGGCAACCTCGTGCTGAGCTACGTCGACCTGACCAACGGGCGGTTGCGCTTCGCCCGCGCCACGGCCGACCCGCCGACTTCCGCCACGGACTGGGTGCGGATGAACGTCGACGAGACCCACACCGCCGGCAACTACGGCACGGCGCTGGTGATCGACGCGGCCGGCACGGCGCACGTGGCGTATTTCGATGGGCTGAACGAAGACCTGCTGCACGCCTCGACCACGGACACTTCCTGCGACGCCGCGGCGGACTGGACGCTCGACGCGCCCGACACCGGCACGGCGGCGGGGTATTATCCGTCGATGACGCTGGTCGACGGCTATCCGGCGGTGGCGTATCAGTCCAACGGGCAGCTTAAATACGCGTATTTCGTGCCGGAGTAGCAGAAGTAGTGGCATTGAATCTAACTCGATAGGCGACAAAGCCAGTTTACTCACGTGGGGCAGCCGGCCCGGCTGCCAACATCGATCGCAGGCGAGCCGCCTGCGCCACGCGTATGACAATCCGGCTCTGCCGAATGAATGGAAGGAATCCAACGTACGGGCGAAGCCTGGCTTCGCCCCACAATATGGCGGCATCCCGCCATCGGCGGGACCGCCGCCGCTACAGCTCCGCAAAGCGGGCGCGGATGTATTCCTCGGCCGCGGCGACGTCTGCCACTTCACCGGCGGCGGTGGCCTCCAGCAGGTCGTTTTTCAGCTCGCCGACGACCGGGCCGGGCTTGATCCCGAGCAGTTGCATGATCGCGTGCCCGTCGAGCAGCGCGGGCGGCGCGGCGGCCGTGCTCTGTTCATAGTAGTTTTCAAGCAGCTCCGCGGCGGCGCGGACGTGACGCGCCCAGCCGTCGGCGTTGGCCGCACCCCGGGTCGCGGCGCAGTCGGCCAGCGCGTGCAGCACGGCCAGCGGCACCCCCGTCCCCAGGTGGCGCATGTAGCGATAGATCAGCCGCGGCGGGATCGGGTCGTGGTCGCTGTAGAAACCCAACCGCAAATGCTGGCGGATCTGCGTCAGCACGAAGTCGGTCTCCGCGCCGGCGAATTTCAGTTTGGCCAGCTGCTCGCCGGCCAACTCGGCGCCGACGCTCTGGTGCGCGTAGAACGAGACGTGCCCGTCGGGCTGCACCTCGCGCGTGGACGGCTTGCCGATGTCGTGCAGCAACAGCGCCAGCCGCGTCAGCGCACCCGCCGTAGCCGCCCCGCTGACCGGCTCTTCCCCGGCCGCCGCCAGTTCAGCCCGCCAGGCGGCCAGTTCCGGCGGCGGTTCGCGGCGCAACTGCTCCAGCGCTCTGAGCGCCAGCAGCGTGTGCTCCCAAACATCGAGATGATGGAAGTCGTTCTGTCCGCAGCCAACGGCTGCCCGTAATTCCGGAAACAGCTGCCAGAGCAATCCCGTGTCGGCAGCCGTTTCGATCACCGGCACGATGTCACCGTCCGCGCCGAACCAGCGCAGCAACTCTTCGTGCAGCCGCTCGGGCGCTGATTCCCAGAGCTGTCCCGACAACTCCGCCAGCGCCTGCTCGGTAGCCGGATCGAGCCGCAGCGCGCGCGTCGCCAGCAACCGTAACCCGCGCAGCAAGCGCACCGGATCGTCGGCCAGGTTGTCTGCACTGACCATGCGCAGCAGGCGCGCATCGAGATCGGCCAAGGCCTGTTCATCGGCCAGCAAGGCCGAAGCGTCCGCCCGCGGCCCCAGCGCGGCGACGGGATACACGAGCGCGTTGACCGTATAGTCGCGGCGCGCCAGGTCCGCCGCCAGCCCGTCGGGATGCAGCGGCGAGAGGTCCAGCTCGAAGTCCGGCAGCACCAGCCGGTAACTGCCAAAGCGGTTGTTCAGCTCGAAGGCCGCCCCGCCCAGCCGCCGGTCCAACTCGGCGACGACGGGCTCCAGCGGCGCCGCGGCCGCCAGGTCGATATCGCGCGTCGGCAAGCCCCAGCAAGCGTCGCGCAGATAGCCGCCCACCAGGTACAGGCCGTCAACGCCGGCCAGGCGCTGTAGCACCACGGGCGGATTACGCAACACCGCACTGAGCTGATCGATTACCACAAGGGCAGTTATAACACGGGCGGCCCGGCCCCGCCAGCGCGTACAATGGTGTTGTGCCCGTAATCATCAAGCTGATCCCCCGCCGCAAGAATGCCTGGGTGGAATTAGTGCCCGACGACGGCCCCAGCCTGCGCCTGCCGCGCGAGGTTCTGCCCGCCTTTGTCAGGGCCGACCAGACCGTGGACGGGACGGACTGGGCCAAGCTGATCGAGCTGGCGGCTTACCACGAGCTGCTGGATAAGGCGCTGCGGATTCTGGGCCGGCGCGAGCATTTCCACGCCGAACTCAAGCGCAAACTGGGCCAGCGTACAATCGATCGCGAGCTGATCGCCCGCGTCCTGACCGAATGCCGGCGCCGCGATTACCTCAACGACGAGCGCGCGGCGGAATTCACCGTGCGCCAACTGCTCACCCGCGGGGGCGTCGGCCGCACGCGGCTGCGCCAGGAGCTGTTAAAGCGCGGCTGCCCGCCGGATCTGGCGCGCCAGTCCGTGCTTACGCACGCCGCCGACCTGGACGAAACGGACGAGCTGATGCGCCTGCTCAATTCACGGCGGCGCTCCCTGGCGGCCCGGACCGAACGGTTGCGGGCCAAGCTGTTCAAGCAGGGCGTTGCGCCCCACCGGCAGGCGGTCGAGTTGCGGCGGCAACTGGGGCTGTCGGTACGCAATTACCTGGCCGGCCGCGGCTTCACGGGCGATTCCGCCCGTAACGCGGTGGACCGGTTTTTAGACGAGTTAATCGGCGCGGACGAGGCGGAATTCGATTAACCGACGGCTGAAGCTTCTTCGATCGCCTGCTTGAACTCCACGGCGATCCGCTCGACCAGGTCGGCATCCACGCCGCGGATCGAGATCATGACCGTCCAGCCGTCCTTGAGGCGCGGATAACTGCCGAACTCCAGTTCGGGATAACGCGCGATGTACTCGGCCATCACCGCCGCGTACAGCGATTCCCGCGCCCGTGATTCGAATTTCGCCACGTGCCGCGGCAGGCCCTGGAAGCGATCGGCTACCCAGCGCCACATCGCCTGCATCACCGTCGGCACGCCGGGAAAGACGTAGACGTTCTCCACGCGGCAGCCGGGCATGCGCACGTTCTCCCCCCACAGCAGCTCGCAGCCGGCGGGGAGCCGCCACATCTCGCGCTGGCCCGCGTTCAGCGTGATGCCATGCTCCCGCTCGAACCGGGCCAGCCCTTCCTCGTAAACCTCCAACTCCAAGCCGAAAGCGGCGGCGATTGCCGGCCGGGTCTTGTCGTCGGGCGTGGGGCCGATCCCGCCGCAGCAAAACACGTAGTCGTAGTCGGCGGACAGCCGCCGAACCCAGTCGCTGATGGTGGTTTCGTCGTCGGGAATCGTCACCGCCAGGCAAACCTGAACACCGCGCGCCGTCAGTTCCGTCCCCAGAAAGGCCTTGTTCGTGTCGACGGTGTCGCCGCGCAACACCTCGTCACCGATGGTCAAAAGCGCGGCGCGGGGAACATTTTTAACCATGGCCGGTACAATAACACAGGTGCGGGCGTTGCGAGTAAGTATTGTGCTGATCTGGCTGGCTATCCCCATCGCCAGCTATTTCCTGGTGCAAGACGACTACGCGCACTATCACACGCAAAGCCGCGCGCAGCGCAAGGACTGCGAAAACCGCGCCGCCTTGTTAGGCCGCTACTGCCGGCTGTTCGCCAGCCGCGGTTCGCAGGTTCCGGCAATCACCGAGGGGGATTCGCGCCAGACCTGGCAAAGCCGCTGGAGTCAGATCTGCCGCGACTACCGCGATGAAAACAGCGGCTTGCGCCGTACCAAACCGGTCTATTACCCGACGACCGACGCCAAGCTGTACGAGCTGGAGCAGCTGCTCGAAGACCAGCAGCAGGCGATTGAGCAGGCTGTCCGCGAGCGCAACGCCTTCAACCGCGCCGGCGGCGGCCTGGAACTGCTGTTCCAGGAAATCCACCGGGCCGCCGGGATCGCCGATTACTACCGCTCGATCGGCGCCTACGGAATTGCCGACTTGATCGATGACGACGTCCGCGAAATGGAAAAGCAGTACCGCGAGCGTACGCGGGAGCGCAACCGGCGGCAGAACGCCATGGAGGACGCCTTGGCCGAGGCCAACGACCTGCGCGAGCGTATTCTCGACGGGCTGGTGCAACTGAAGTTACTGATGGCAACCGATGCCAGTACCACCTATCCAGCCGAGCTTAGGCAGCGCTACCATGAGTTCAATCTGCGCCGCGAACTGCACGCGCTGTTAGGCCTGCCTTACAAGGAAGCCGCGCAATAAAAAAGCCGGCGGCCTTGGCGGCCACCGGCTGGTTGGTTGCTTGGTTTGCGGTTAGAGTACCAGGCCGGCGAACTCCGGCGTACTGACGATTTCGTCCTTGAGCGTGGCGTCGATGGCGATCGCCCCGCGCAGCTTCTCCCGCGCCGACTCGATCTCACGCATCATGACGTAGGCCAGCGCTTGATCAACCATGAACCGCGGATTGCCGCGGAACTTGGTCAGCGCCAGATCGAAGATCTCCAGCGCCTTGGTGTACTCCTTCTGCTTGACGACGCACAAGCCCTTGAAGTGCCAGGCCTGCCAGCGGTCCTCGTCCAAGCGGATCACGTTGTCGAAGTGGTCCACCGCCTTGGCGTACTGCTCCAGCTCGGCCAGCAACAGGCCGCGCAGGTAGAAGGCATCGGCATGGTTGGCATCCAGCTTCAGGCACTCGGCCAGCGCGTCGGAGGAGCCCAGCTGGTCGCCCAGCCCGTCCAGCGCGACGCCCTTCTGGTAATGAACCTCGGCGTTCTCCTTGTCGTAGCGCATCAGGTACTTGATGCACTCCAGGGCTTCTTCGTAACGGTGCAGCTTGTTGAGGCACTTGGTCTTGTACAGCCAAGTCCGCAGATCGGTCCGCTGAACATCGAGCGCGTGGTCGTAGGCCGTCACCGCCGCCGTGAAATAGCGCTGCTGGGCGGGGATGTCCGTCGCGTCTTCACCGAGTCTGCGGTTCGCTTCACCCAGCTCGAACCAGCCGCGCAGGTCCTGCTCGTTGCGGTTCAGGAAGCGCGTCAGGAATTCGATCTCGCCCTCGTACATTTCCATCTCGCCCATCAGCAGGGCCTTCTTGTACCAGACCATGTCGTAGTCGTCGTTCAGCGACAGCGACTTGTCGAAGGCGGCCATGGCGCCCTGCTTGTCACCCTGCTGGTAGAGAATGAGGGCTTTGTTGTACCAGATCCGCGCATCTTCAGGGTTGCGCTCCAGGTACTTTTCGGTATAGGCCATTCCATCATCGAGCTGTTCAATACCGTAGAGAGCCAGGCCGTAGTTGGCCCAGGCCTCCTCGTCCTCGGGATTGGCGCTGAGGTATTCCTCGTAGCTTTCCACCGCGGCTTCGTACTGGCCGGTCATGACCTCGGAGATACCGCGCGACTTGAAGGACTCGTCGTCTTCCTGATTCAGGCTGATGCACATATCGAAGCTCAACAGCGCCTGGGTGTCCTGACCCATCTTGCCCATCAGGACGCCTTCGTTGTAAAACGACTCGAAGAGGCGCGGGTTGATCTCACGCGCGCGGTTGAAGGCGCGGATCGCGATCAGCGACCGGCCGTCGCGCTGGTGGCACAGGCCCAGGTTGTACCAGGCCAGGTGGTTGCCCGGGTTGATCTGTACGGCCTGCTGATAGGAGTCCCGCTCGACGGTATGCTCGCCCAGCTTGGCCGCGGCCAGGCCGCGGTTGTACCAGATGTAGTCCAGGTCGCCCTTGATTTCCAGCACCTGGTCGTACATCTTCATTTCCTGGGCGGGCTGGCCCTGGAAGTGATAACACAGCGCCTTGGCGATGTAGATCCCGACATCCTTGGGCGTGAAGCTGAGGGCGCGATCGAAGCTGGCCAGCGATTCCTCGTAGCGGCCGGTCTTATACTGCGCCCAGCCCAGGCCCCAGTCAACCATCGGGTTGTCGGGGAAGCGGCTGTGGACGTCTTTCAGCTTGACCTCGGCGTCCGCGTAATTTTCACTCTTGAGATCGTTGAAACAGTGATTGATCAGTTTGCGCTCGGCATCCTTGGCGGCGCGTTCCTTTTCTTCCTTCTTGCGGAACATCCCGCTGGAGTCCTGCTTCCAGGTTTCCAGGATCGTGTTGTAGTCCCTGACTAAAAAGCCCTCGTCGAGCAGATCGCGCTGCGCCAGATTGGCCAGGCCCGGAATGATCGCCTCGCGCGGCTTGCGCAGGTTACCGTAGCTCATCTTGTTAAAGCGCACGAAGGCCACCGACAGCTCTTCCTCGATGCTGGTGAAGTCCAACTGGCTGGCGATTTTCTCGAACAGGAAATCGGCATCCTCGGATTCGAAGATCCGGAAGTCCTTGCCCTTGTCCAGGCCGATCGCCATCAGGTCCGTGATCACCTCGGGAATATGCTTGGTATTGCCCTGGTAAGCCCAGTACAATCCGCCGTTGAGCACGTCCTCGTAGTCATGAACCAACTCCATCAGCATGTTCATGACCGAGTACTCGGTGCCGGAGTAGCCGATCACCATCAGGCCGGCGTTGGACATCGACTTGGCCAGGAAGTCCTTGAGATCGTCGTTGTGTTTGGCCATACCCTCGCGGAGGTAACGCACGTCGTAGCGGTCCAGGTCGCCGTGCAGCTTGACCACGTAGTTGTGGTCGAAGTCCTTGACCTCGCGCAACTGGTCCGGTCCCTTGATGGTAACGCAGTTCACTCCGCGCAGCCAGTAGAAAGCGTCCTCGGCCAAGGTGTCCCAGTTGGTCGTGTAACTCCGGTTGGCGAGCTTCTCTTCCTTGACGCCGATCGCGTACATCAACTGCGCCGGGCTGGGGAAGCGGCCGCGCATGTAGCGCTTGAACAGCTCCGTTCGCAGGTAGACGGAGGGATACTCCTTCTCCAACGCGGAGATGTAACCGAAGTTCGGATTGAACCACTTCTCGCGGGAGACCCATTCCTTCAGGTCATCGGCGCTCATCTGGCCCCGCTTGGCGGGGTTGGTCTTTTCGAAGACCTTGACGATGATCTCGTCGATGATCAGCTGGGACAACGGCACCCCCGCAGAAGCCGACATTCCCGCGCCGAACAAAAACTGGAATTTCTTCGGCTGTGCGAAGAATTTTTCCAGGATTTCGTCCTGGGTCACAATTGCTTCGTTCAGCACGTCCTTGCGGTCGCGCGTCTCCACCTTGATTCGACGACGAATCGACATCGAGGAACCCCTTGTATGACCTTATATTAATGGCTTTGCGAAAAGCTCGGTGATTATAACAAACACCCGCCCGATGACGCTTTATAATCTTAAGGTGCGCATTATCGCAGGCGAGTTGAAGGGCCGGGAAGTCTCGCCGCCGCGCGGCAGCAAAAGCCGCCCGGCCACCGGGCTGGTCCGCGAAACCGTCATGAGCATCTTCACGACGGCCCGCCTGCAAGCGGGACCGTTTCTGGACCTCTGCGCCGGCAGCGGGCTGGTCGGGCTGGAAGCTTTGAGCCGCGGCGCCCCACACGTCGTGTTCGTCGAAACCGACGCACGGACGGCCGGCCACCTGAAAAAGACGATCCACGACTGGGATTTACTTCAGCGGGCCACCATCCTGAAACTGGATGCCCGCCGGTGTTACAAAGCCGTGACCAGAAGCCTGGCAGGCCGACCGGCGGCCTGCGCTTTTCTCGATCCGCCGTTCATCCGCGGTATGGCCGGCGATCTATTGGAGCATTTCGGTCGTAATAGTGAAATCCTCAGTCCCGACGGGCGCTTGCTGGTGCGGGCTGTCGAACCACTCAGCCCGCATGTCATGGGGCTGACGCAGCTGTCGCAACGCCAGCTGAATCGAGCTTGGCTAGCCGAGTATCAATGCAATCCCGCTGATCAGGAGGCGAATGATGCCGACCAATGAGCTGACGATTCCGGAGCAAATCGTGGTTTGGGAGCGGGTCATGTCCAATGCCAAGTACCAGCGGGAACTGGCCGATCCGCAGCTGACGGCCCGCGTGAATCCTCCGGCGAATCGGATGCTCAAGGCCCTGGACATCGGCTGCGGCTGGGGCCGCCACCTGGTCTGGCTGGCCCAGCAGGGGTGGCGGGCGACCGGTGTGGACTGGACGCACGCAGCGGTCCGCCAGACGCGCCAGCGGCTCGAGCAATTGCATCTGACCGCCCAGGTGATCAAGGCCGATTTGCGGCGGTTACCGTTCCAGGACGCCGAATACCAGGTCATCGTCGCCGTCGACGTGCTGCAGCACGGGCGGTTGGCGGAATTCAAACGGGCGCTGACCGAGATCAAGCGCGTACTGCGCGTCGGCGGCCAGGCTATCTTCAACATTCCATCGGAACGCAATGCCCCCAGCGAATACGCCGGCACCTGGCCCGAGGAGCGCACGGTGATCATCGGCAACGGAGCCGAGGCTGGCTTGCCGCATCACTTCTTCACGGAAGTGGAAATCCGCACGGTGGCTCGGATGTTCCGCCACGTTGATGTCAACGCCGTGGTCGAGCCCTTGCCGGCCGGATTCGCGCCCCTGCATAAAACCCACGTCAATGAGTGGTTCTGGGTTACGCTGACAGGTTAAGCCCAACTGAAATCCTGCCCAACCGAGTAAAGTCGTTCTTAAATCACAGGCCCGGGCAGGCCTAAGGCTACCAAGACCTTTTTTTTCTGATACGATTCAATTAAGCCATCGAAATCCTGTGGCAGCACCAGCGGTGACCCACGCAATGAATCAAGCGACCCGACGCGGCAGCTCTCTGGCAACCAGGACCGTGATAATCATCCTGGCCGTGCTGCTCGGTTATATCCTGATCTGTTTCCTGACGCTACGCTACGTTTTGTTCTCCAATATCGCCGAAATGGAGCAGCGCGTCGCGCAACGCGAGGCACTGCAATGCCAGCGTGCACTGGCCAATGAAACGGACCGGATCAGGATCAACTGCAAGGACTGGGCGTTTTGGGACGACTCATTTGCCTACCTGGGCGGCACCTATCCGGATTTTGCCGAGAAAAACCTGCCGATCACTACGTTTGAAATCCTGCAACTCAACCTGATTGCCTATGTTGATCTGGATCAGAGAATCGCCTGGGCCCAAACCGTCAAGCTGACCGAAGTGGACGGCGAGTTGGTCGCCAAGGAAACCCATTGTCCGGTGGTTACTGCCGAAGCATGGCCGTATCCGGACCTTGCTTTTGACTTCACTGACCCATCCGCCAGCATTCTGGGGATTACCGAAACCGAACACGGACCAATGATTGTCGCCGGCCTGCCAATCCTGACCTCCGACCAAACAGGCCCCAGCCGCGGCGCGCTGTACATGGGCCGCCTGCTGGACTCCGGCACGCTGGGCAAGCTGAGTATGCTCGCCGGCGATGAGTTCACGATTCTCGAAGCACCGCCGGACTTCATAACGGTGGAACAGGATGGCGCGGTACACAGGTTGGCCTCGGGGCAGCGTTACTGGATAACGCATACTGATTCGCGCATGATGCGGGCAATAGTCGAATTGCCGGTGATCGGCGCTAGCCATGAGTACTACATCGATGCCAGCATGCCCAGGCTGGGGCAGGCGGAGGGAAACCGCGCCCTGGGCTACGCCATCCTGGCCGTCACGCTGGGAGGATTGCTGCTGTCGGCGGTGGCGGTGCTCATGTTGCGGATCATGGTCACGGGACCGGTGTCCATGCTGGCCTACGACATACACAAGCTTGAGCAGATCGAACAGCCCACGGCCGTGATCAAATATGGCCCGGGCGAAATCGGGTTCCTGGCCGGCGAGTTCAGCCGCGTGTTTCACAGCCTGGCGGAAACCCGCCGGCAGCTGGAAGAGAAGTCCAAGGAGTATTCACACATTCTGCAGAACATCGGCGAGGGTATCATTGTCACCGCCCACTCGCCTAACGATGACGATATGCTGATCATCTTCGCCAATCCGACGGCCGAGAAGCTGTTCGGAGTTACCAGTGGAGAGCTGGTCGGGCAGAGCCTGCGACGGTTTGTGCCGGCAGACCAGCAAGAAGTATTCCAAGGCGAACTGGCCAAGCGCCAGCAGCACGAAAGCAACACCTACGAAATGGAGATCGTGCGGCGCAATGGTGAACGCCGGTCCGTCGTGATCTCCGCCTCCCCCCGCCTGAGTGACGCCGGTGATTACATCGGTTCGTTCAGCATCCTCTTCGACATCACCGACCGCGTCGCGCAAGAAAAGCAGATGCGGCTGACCCAGTTCAGCGTCGACCGCGCGCCCGACAGCGCGTTCTGGTTGAATGCCGACGGCGACATCATTTACGTCAACGACGCCGCCTGCAAGTCCACCGGCTACACCCGGGAGGAGCTGCTGGCGATGAGCATCCTGGACATCGATCGGAACTTCTCGCCAGCAGACTGGCGCGAGCTCTGGGCCCGTTCGGTGGTCAGCACGAAACCGATTATCGAAACCACCCACACCGGCAAGGACGGCACACAGATCCCCGTCGAAATCACGGCCAACCACGTCGAATTCGGCGGCCAGATTTACAACTGCACGTTCGCCCGCGATATCACACAGCGCAAGCAGGCTGAGGAGGAACTGAAAGCCAGCGAGGAGCGCTTCCGGCTGGCCCTGGTCGACTCGCCGCTGCCGATCATGATCCACGCCGAGGACGGTGAAGTCGTCCAACTGAGCCGGCGCTGGACCGAGTTGTCCGGCTATGACGACTCGGCGCTGGCGACATTGGCGGACTGGGTCCACCGGGCCTTCGGCGCCCAGGCTGGCCTGGAATTGGCCGAATACGCCAAGCTGTTCGCGACCGGGCAGCGCTACGAGGGCGTGCGCGAAATCATCACCGCCGGCGGAGAAGTCCTGCGCTGGGAGTTCAGCTCGGCGCTGATCGGCCGGCTGCCAGACGGCCGGCGCCTGGCGATCAGTACGGCGATGGACGTCACCGCGCGCGAGCGCCTGGAGCAGCAGCTGCGCCAGTCGCAGAAGATGGAGGCGCTGGGCGTCCTGGCCGGCGGCATCGCCCACGACTTCAACAACATGTTGTTCGCGATCCTCGGCAACGCCGACCTGGCCGCCGACGCCATCCCCAGCGGCGATCCGGCCCATGTCAGCCTGCGCGAGATCATCACCGCCACCCAGCGCGCCACCGAGTTGGTGCGCCAGATCCTGGCCTTCGCCCGCCAGTCCGAGCGCACGCGCCAGCAGGTCGACGTCGTACCGCTGGCCCAGGAGGCCGTGCGCCTGGTCCGCGCCACGCTGCCGGCCAACATCGAGATCGAGCAGCATTACCACCTGGAATCGGCGCCGGTCCTGGCCGACCCGTCGGAGATCCACCAGGTGCTGATGAACCTCTGCACCAACAGCGGCCAGGAAATGCTGGAGCACGGCGGGCGGCTGTCGATCGACGTCGGCGCCTACGCGGTCACAGCGGATACCGAAGCCCCGCCGGCCAGCCTGGCCCCCGGCGATTACGTGCTGATCACCGTCAGCGACACCGGTCGCGGCATCCCCGCGGAGATGCGCGACCGGATCTTCGAGCCGTTCTTCACCACCAAGGGCGTCGGCCAGGGCACCGGCATGGGGCTGGCCGTGGTGCACGGCATCATCGCCGACCTCCAGGGCGCGATCACCGTCGAAAGCCCGCCGGGCCTGGGCGCGCGGTTTTCGATCTACATCCCGCGGAGCTCCGCCGCCACCGCCGTCGAGCCGCCGCACGTCGAACACCTGCCCACCGGCACCGAGCGTGTGCTGATGATCGACGACGAGGAGGCGATCGGCCGCGTCGTCAATCACGTGCTGACCGGCCTGGGCTACACCGTCGAGACCCACGACAATCCCGCCGAGGCGCTGGCCTGCTACCGCTCCAGCGAAGAGGGCTACGACTTGGTGATCACCGACCAGTCGATGCCGCACCTGACCGGCGCCGAACTGGCGCGCCAGATCCTGGCCGAGCGGCCCGAGCAGAAGATCATGCTCTGCACGGGCTACAGCCAGGTGATGCCCGAGGAGCGCGCGCTGGCCCAGGGCATCAGCGCCTACCTGCTCAAGCCGCTGGACCGCGCCACGCTGGCCACCAAGGTGCGCGAGGTGCTGGACCGCGGCCAAACCCCCGCCGGCGTTTAACTGCCGGCCCGCGTCGGCGGATTATTAAGCATGGGACAAGTCAAGGGCGTGATCGTTGTCGTAATCCTGCTGGCGATCCTGGGGACGGTGGGGCAATCCGCCCGCGCGGAACCAGCGGGCGATGCCGCCGAGGCGGGCTATGTGCTGGCCTACCTGAACGGATTCACCATCGGGCCGGTCGATCCACCCGACTCCTACGATCCTGCCAAACTCCCCGTGTTCGAATACTCCAGCCAGCCGCAGTACATGCCGGACTGGTTCGGCTTCTACACGCGCGGCCTGGTTTCCGCCGGCGGGGCGGTCGAGCTGGTCTTCGCCACCGGCGCGCCGCATGTGCCCCGCGGAATACCGGAGCAGTGCAGCTGCCGGCTGGAGCTGATCGATCCGTATTGCTCGGGCGAACCGCTGGCGATCGAACGCGCGGCGGATTCCGAGCTGCGGCTGGATTGCGCGCTGGTGGTGAGTTATACCAACGTGCTTGATTCGTGGCCAAACCGTGTTGACACGACGGACCGGCTGCTGTTCATCCCCGCCGGCAACCTGCCGGACACCAAGCCGCTGATCGCCGCGCTCGATCCGGTCTACCTGGCGGAGCTGCCGGCAATGCTCTATCCGGAGCTGTTCCTCGACTTCGCCGACGATAGTGCCGGCGTGACGCTTCTCGCGGAGTATTACGGTATGCGCTGGGCGGAGCGCGAACGGGATCTGCGCTACGTTACGGACCGCGGCAGCATGTTCTTCAGCGAGTGGCCGTACGTCGGTGAGCCGCATATCGCCGTCATGCAGGCGAGCGGCGACGACGGGCGCGCGGCGATTACTACGCTCCTTACCGCGCTGTTCGCCGCCGCCAAGCGCTCGCCCAACGTAGCGCCCTGGTACGCCGCGCTGCCGGACTATGTCGAGCTGGATTGCACGCCGGCCCAGCTCCTCGGCCTCCGGCGCGTCACGCGGCGCGGCGGCGATGGCGCGGAGGATCCGGCGGCCCAGGACCCGAAGTTGTCCGTGTACGCTGATTTGTTCCCGCCCGCGCCCGGCACGTCCGTGGAATTGCTGGCGCCGGGAGACTTCCTCGCCGGGCTGACGGCGCTCAGCAACTGGGTGGTCATCGCGCTCTCTGACGCCGACGGCCGCGTCCACCTGCAGTTCTACCCGGGCCTCGCGAAGTAGCCACGCCCTGGCGCGGCGGATCACGAGCGCCGGAGATTGGCGCGCGACGCGCTGAGCAGTGGGGGGCGCGGCGGATGGGTGTACGCGCAAGTTGGCGCGGGACGCACTCAGTAGTGGGGCGCGGTCATCCGCACCGCGCCGGTTGCGCAATCCAGCTTCTCGGTTCTTGCCCTGCACAATGCCTGCCGCTAGAAAGCCGGGCGTCCCGCCCTGGGCCGGGTCCCGGCAGCGCTACGGCATGTCGCGGGTCGAACTGATATAATCTCTGTCCGATCCGGAGAGGTGACCGAGCGGCTTAAGGTGCACGCCTGGAAAGCGTGTGTGCGGTAACACGTACCGAGGGTTCGAATCCCTCCCTCTCCGTTTCGACAGACGCACCCCACTGCCCTCATGCCCCGCCTGAATAATCATGCACCTGCGCGCACCATTAAGAAATGTTCGGCTCCTGACTTTCTTAACGCCGAAGTTCTTAGGCCATTTGGCCGTTTTTAGCATTTTGCCCACCATGGCCAGCCCGGTTTTGCCAGCCCGGGCTCTCTTTCGCCGATTTTCTGCCATAAAGGGTTGTATATTCGCGCTTCCTGGCTGTATGATACAAAGCGCTAGGTTACTGTTTTCGTGACATTGTACGGATGGACGGGAAAAGTGAATTCAGCATATGCAGCATGTCTGCATAGGGGACGTTATGAATAGCCAGGCTGCATTAGGCCAGCTGACAGGCCGGGCCTATGGATCAGCCGTTGATCCGCTGGGAGTCCGGAGATGTGAATGCGGGTATACGAGTCCTGGCAATTACTTCGGAAGGTGTCCTGGATCCATGAGATATACAGGAGTATTAACTGTCCTGCTTGTCGGTTAACTATAGATGCAATGTAAACAGTCTCTTAGACTATAGATCAGTGGATTGCTTCAAATTGGGGAAAAACTATGGATACATCAGCATTTTTAGTAAATGGAACAGATATAGATAGGTGGGCAGCGGATAGTATAATTGCGGAGTCACACCTTCCAGTGTTGGTTCGGAAGCTCATTAGAGCCTCTTGCCCTTCAGCAATAATTCAGCAGTTCAGAGATGAGAAAGGGATTTACTTACCCGGATGGGACGGAATTGTAGAGACACCAACGGGCGGTGCACAAATCCCGGCAGGGAAGTCAGTGTGGGAACTCAGTGTTAGAGGAGACTGCCAGCAAAAGGCAGAAGAGGACTACCAAACACGAACCACCAAGCCTCTCGATGAAGACCCAAGCCAGTGTTGCTTGATTCTAGTTACAGCTAGAAAATGGCCTAAGAAGGATGCTTGGCAGAAATCCAAAATGGCCGAAGGTAAATGGCGCGACATAAAGGTCTACGATGCAGATGATCTTGCTCAATGGCTCGAATCTTTTAGGGCAGTTCACCTGGAGTTTTCAACGATGTTGGGCAAAGCTCCATACGGAGTTAGAGTTTTAAAAGACTACTGGCATGATTGGTCACATGCCACAACCCTGCCGATTACTCCGCAGCTATTACTTGCAGGTAGACAAGACGCAGCCAAGAAAGTAATTAATTGGCTCGCTGGTAACTACACAAATCTCAACTTACAAGCTGATACACCAAGTGAAGCAATAGCCTTTCTAGCCGCAGTCATTATGACTTTGCCATCTGACGATAGAGAGCTGGCCTTTAGCAAAGCACTGGTTGTTGAGGACAACGCATCTTGGCGACAACTAATTGTACGGGATGAGCAGCTCATCCTAGTTGCACATCAGCCAGATCGCAACAGCATCAATATAAACCTTGATGGTAGCAAGCACTTGGTTTTCATACCGCTAGGACCTGCTGAAAGGGCAGGCGAAGATGACATCATATTGCCACGAGTTAGCTATCTAGGTGTAAGGGAGATTCTGGAAAGCGTCGGAGTGAAAGGAAATGTCGATGAGCTAGCACAGACCATGAGACACAGCCTTGGAGCATTTCGCCGGTTGCTTGCCAAGAATAAAGTGATATTGATCCCAGAATGGGCCAAGACACCTAATGCAGCTCTGATCCCAGCCATACTACTAACGCAATGGGAGGACAGCAACGAGCATGACAAAGGTGCTATCGAAAGACTTAGTGGCAATAAGTATTCACAAACGTTGGAAGTACTTAAAACCTTGTCACGAATCTCAGATCCACCTGTACGCGTGCACGGGAACATCTGGAGAATCGTCTCACCCCAGGATTCATGGGAGCTTATTGCATCTCAGCTAGTTGACAGGAGTCTTCTGAAAGCCTTTGAAGAGCTAGCTCTTGAAATTCTTAACGAAATCGATCCGAAATGGGAACTGACCGGAAATGATAGGATGATGGCAAGCGTTTCCGGGGCAATCCCCCAGTACTCGCACACATTACGCTACGGAATGGCAAGAGCACTTGCTTTGATGGGCTCCAACCAAGAACTAAGCTCTATAGATGGCGAGGTTTATTCTGCTTGGGCAGCAGCAATCATTAGGAAGCTTTTTAAGGAATCGAAATCGTGGCAGTTTTGGGCATCTCACTATCACACTCTATCTCTCTTAGCTGAAGCTGCCCCAGACGAGTTCTTAGATGCAATAACCAGAGACTTGAGAGATGATAGCCCTTCCACAGCGGAGCTATTTAGAGAAGAAGAGGATGACTTCTTGACTGCTTCGCCGCACTGTGGGTTGCTGTGGGCATTAGAAGTACTCGCCTGGAGTCCGGACTACCTATCTTCTGCCGCCTTAGCGTTGGCAAAACTGGTAGCCCTCGATCCAGGTGGCAGTTTAGCTAATCGCCCACTTAACAGTCTGCAACGAATCTTCTGCAACTGGCATCC
Organism: bacterium; assembly: GCA_016932385.1. Taxonomy (GTDB): domain Bacteria; phylum 4484-113; class 4484-113; order 4484-113; family JAFGCY01; genus JAFGCY01. The sequence goes on from JAFGCY010000005.1 coordinate 38,558, forward strand.
TTACACGAGCGCCAGCTTGGAAGAGAGATTGCAGGTACTTGAATTACTGTATATAAAAGAACCGGCAGTTGTTTGGGAGCTGCTGTTAAGTCTGCTACCTAGTGTCTCCTCGATGGTTCACAACGCACAAATGCCCCACTATAGGGATTGGGTACCAGAAAGCCTGGGAACTATTACGTACGGAGAAATTTGGGAAACGACCTCAAAAGCAGTTTCTTGGCTTTTAAAGTTGGTTGATACAGATGTAGATCGATGGTGTCAGCTCCTAAGCTACGTTGTGAGACTATCAGATGAAGACTCTGTAACAATAGTGGACAAACTACTGTTGAGAGATAATGAAATCTCTGATTCTGAGAAGCGTTGGCAAATCTGGAGTACCGCTAATAAGCAACTTGCCCTTCTTGATAAGCGGGAAGCAGGCGCAGCTAGCAAGGGCAAACATCAAACCACATTACTAGAGTCAGTCCGTGATACGTTTAACCCTTCGGAGGATGCTGATTCTGCTAGGTGGTTATTCTGCAATCAGGCATGGTTAGAGTTAAAGGACACGGAGTATCCTGAATACAAAGACAAAGATACTCGCATTCAGGAGCTACGTCTTGAAGCAGTGAAAAAGCTTTGGCAGAAACTGAGTTGGGAAGGTGTCCTTGAACTCGCGGGAAAGGTGAACAGCCCAAATGCTCTTGGCTGGACAGCTGGTGTTGGCTTGAAGTCAGTTGAAGACGAAGCTAAGACGTTAGAATCCTGGATAAGCTCTGAAATCAAACACCTCCGCGAATTTGGATTAGGATACATTGGAGGTAGGATCAATCAAGTTGGCCAAGCCTGGGTGATCGATCTGCTAACTTCACGCTCATCGGGCGATAGGAGTTGTCAGTTTAAAGTTGAACTGATTAAGTTCCTGCCATTTAATGCAGCAACTTGGGACTTGCTTGAGAAAGATCAACAAGAGGTTGGAACGCTCTATTGGCAAAGTGTTTGGCCATTTGGTAAGTCTGCTTCACAGGAGGAGTACGAAAGAGCAATAGATGAACTAGAGAAATGCGAAAGGTATCTGTCGGCTTTAGAGTATATCCGAGACCAGCAAAGATACGATCATTTGGAATTTCCGGCAGACAAGGCAATTTATCTCCTGTTTGCTTTGGCAAATAACCCACCGAGTATTGAGAGCTCGAATGAAAAGGTAATGCTGGACTACACAGTAGGAGAGATAATTCGCGCCCTGTGCGAGTCAAATCTTGTTGATTCCTCGGTTATCGCAAAATTGCAGTATGCGTATCTTCCAATCTATGCACATGGTCGTCAAAAACCAATGGAGCTATTCAGACTTCTTGGTGATAAGCCAGCGGTTTTCATGGAAGTCCTCCGTGGTGCTTACAAACGGAAAGACGATGGACGTAAGGAGCAAAAGGCGGATAGTACATCAAAAGCTAACGCACGACACAACTGGAATGTGTTACATGAATGGTCGCTGCCGCCTGGATGCGCTGGTGATGGCAGCGTAGATTCATCAAAGCTGCAGTCTTGGGTGCGCGAGGTTAGAGAGCTAGCTGAAAAGGAAGATCTAAAAGTTCCCTGCGACGCAGCAATTGGACGTGTGTTAGCGCACATGCCTATCGGTGCAGATGGTGTTTGGCCCCATGAAGCTCTCAGAGACCTTATTCAGGAAATGTCTTGTGAATCACTTGAGAACGAACTTTACTGCGGGATATTGAACACCAGAGGTATGGTTTCAAAGAGCTTGGGTGAAGGTGGAAAGCAGGAACGGGTTTTATCTGATAAATACACCCAGTATGCTGACAAACTAAGGAGCCGGTGGCCTAGAATCTCAGCAGTACTTCGAGGTGTTGCCAAAAGCTACAAGCTTCAGGCTAAGAGAGAGGATGAACGTAGTACTTTGGAAGAAGACGGTATTTTTTAGTCTCCCCTTGAACTGCTATCTTAGTGAAGTACTTGTCTAGGCTGTTTGCTTTGAAGTATTCCAATCCGCGGGTCCAGAAGGATAATGATATCCAATTTAACCGGTTTGACGGCTGGTGGCGTAACCCATGCTGATTCAAATACGCAGCCGAATTCATATCCAAGACGCACTCATTCGCCGACAAGCCCCAGGCATGTATGGACTCACAGCTTAGCTCCCCCCCTGCTACAATCCCCCTCACATCACATCGCGCGGGGATCGCCAAGCTTTACAGGAGGCTTACATGTTCCACACGGCTGACGAGTTCATCGATTTCTACGGCTGGGAGAGCGCCTGCACCGGGCGCGTGCTGGCGGCCCTGACGCCCGCGGCGCTGACGCTGGCCAAGGCCGAGGGGCATCCGACGCTCGGCGAGATCGCCTGGCACATCGCCGCCGCGCCGCTGTACATCATGTCCCAGGCCGGCTACGACCTGCCCACGCCGCAAAGCTTCTTCGCCGACGGCGCCGGGCCCGACGGCCGCACGCCCGCCAGCCTGACGCCCGCGCTGATCGCCGCGACGCAGAAGGACATCGCCGCTCGCGTGCTGGCGCAGTCCAAGGCCAAGTCCGCGGACGATCTGAAGCAGGTCTTCCACGTGTTCGGGGCCTACGACTGGGCGCTGAGCCAGATGATGCAGGCGCTGATCGCGCACGAGATCCACCACCGCGGGCAGCTGAGCGTGCTGATGCGCCAGGCCGGCCTGGTGGTGCCGCCGATCTACGGCCCGAGTTACGAGCAAACTAAGTAGAGCAAGCCCCCGTGCTTGCGTCGACCAACTCGCGCAACCAGGGGCGATTGCGCTACTAGTCTGGTAGAGCAAGCCCCCGTGCTTGCGTGAATTAGTGAAAGTAGAAAGTTAAAGTAGAAAGTGTCGGTGGAAAGTCTCGCGCTGGTTAGGCATCGAAGCGTGGGATAGTGCAGGTGGCGCTGCAAGACCCCCGCTTTCACTTTCCACTTTCCACTTTTACTTGTTGAACGCGGCCCACGCGGGCGCAAATAAATCCGGCGCCGGGGACGGCGCCGCTACGGGCGGTCCACGCGGGCGTGGACCCTACCGGGGAATTGCCAGGGCCGCTACTGGCGGCATCCCGCCAGCAGCGGGACCGCCGCTACTCTTCTAATGCGTAGATCAGGGCGGCGGTGAGTTTGATCACGTCGCCGTCGGCGCCCTCCAGGCGCGCGTAGAGCATCTCCGCCAGGCGTTGGAAGATGTGGTAGCCGATCACCTGGTCGCGCTGCATTAGGTCCCGCAGCGCCGCCGAGTCGATCCGGTAGAGCGCGCAGTCCGAGGCGCAGCGCACCGTCGCGTTGCGCTCGGTCTGGCCGACCAGCGCCGCCTCGCCCAGCGGCGGATGGTGCTCGGCGGTGATCGTCGTCAGGATGCGCTCCTCGGTGTCGACGTGCTCCAGGTGCGGCAGCTCCAGCTTCTTGGAGATGCTCACCTCGCCCTTGAGCAGGATGTAGAACCCGCGGGCCTCGGCCCCCTCGCGGATCACGTAATCGCGCTTCTCCATCCACATAAGCTCGCAGAGCCGCGCGACCTCGGTCAGCTGTGCCTCGTCCAGGTCGCAGAACAGCCGGACGTCCTTCAGGTTGCGCACGCATTTCTCAATGTTGAGTTCTTCAGTCACCGCCTTCCTCCACGGGGAAGATCACGATCGCGCTGTCCTCCGCCGCGATCAGGTGGTGGGGCCCGGGGTTGAGGTAATGCAGGTGCTGGCTGGATCCCTGGCCGCGGCCGGCGCTTTCGAAGGTCTTGATGATGAAGTCGTCGATGCCGCGCGACTCGCCGGAGAGCACGTCTTGGATGCTCAGCTGGCGCCGCTCCTGGATCAGTCCCAAGAGGATCCAGTGCTTTTCGGTCAGCCAGTGGATCGCCAGGTCCTTGAAGGTTTTGCCGACGAACTCGCGCGGGATCGGCGCTGTCCAGATCTCGTTGCCCGAGCCGAAGGTCAGGGCGTCCTTCAACGACGAGTCCAGGCCCGGCGTCAGCGCCGCCGCCGTGATCATGAAGCTGTCCAGCTCGCCGGAGACGATCACGCGGTTGGCGCCCGCGCGCCGCAGGTGGCCGCGATAGGAGGTGGCGAAGCATTCGGCGACGATGCGCAGGTTCGGCCCCAACTCGCGCAGGGCCAGCACCGCCAGCACCGCCTTCTCGTCGCTGCGCATCAGGCTGTCCAGGCTGTAGCTGATCAGCACCAGCGCCACCCGCGCATAACGGGCGTTGGCGCGCGACAGCACCGGCACGCTGGTGTAGGGCCCGCGCACGAAGTGCAGGTCGAGCTGCGGGAACTGCTGGCCCAGGTTCTCGAAGTGGTCCTGCTCCAGGTCGCCGGCGATCACCACCGGCTGCCGTTCGCCCAGGTCCTGCAAACCGGCCAGGATATTGAGGCCGTTGTTGTTCCAGCCGCAGATGACAATGTGGTTTCTGAAGTTGAGCTGCTCCAAACCGCGTTCCCCCTTGATCTTTTTCGACACGTAGATCGACGTGATCGTCGCGCCGACCAGGGGCATCAATGCCATAAAGGATAGCAGCATCACCACGGATGCCGCGCGCGCGGCGGGCGTCACCGGCGCCAGATCGCCGTAGCCCACCGTCGTGATGCTGACGATGCTCCAGTACAGCGCATCGAAATAGCCGTGCACCTGGGGATTGCGCCCCACCTCGCTTAAGAAAAACACCAGGCTGCCCGCCAGCATCAGGACCAGCAGCCAGGCCACCAGCACGGTCAGCTTTTCCTCGCGGGCCAGCTTGACGACCTCGATCAGATCCCGGCCCAGCCGGCCGATCCGCAGCCGGAGCAGCATCAGCGGCGAGTGATTGCCGTTGTTGACCGGCTTGACTCCCAACCGTGCCGCCATCCGCTGTTGGGCCATAAAGCCATTATATTTGAATCCGTTACCGTTTCACAGCAACATTCGCGGATGTAAGTCAGTTTTAAACATTTCATCACCGCCTGCCAGAAATTGCCGCATTGTGGATAGTGTGTTATTATCTCTAACGCGGCCAGGGGCAAAACGGCCGGATAAGGCGGAAGTTATGCACGTCTTTATCCAAAACGCCCCACCAAAACAGAGACTACACCGCTCAAGGCGGAAAAATGAGGGGCAAAGTCCCACCTTAGGGTGGGGCTTTTTTATTCCTGCAACCGTCTCGGCCAGCCACCGCGCATTCTCCGCGCCTTACTCCTCCATCCGCGGTTCCTCGGCGTGTTAACGGATCCGGTGGATACTTTGCCCATTGCACGTGGAAACCCGCGCATACGAATGCACGCGATATCCACGCCAATCCACAGGTTGTTTATCCGCCAATTCTGCTATCATTACTCAGGGAATCGTTGATCCTATTGGGGTGCTCTATGCAACGCACGCGCTTCGCGCCAGTGATCATCGTCCTGCTTATCGTGGCCATTGCGGCGGGCTCAGCGGTCCCAATCACCGCGATCGCCCGCCAGTCCAGCGCCGTGCCGCACAACGAGGGCGCGGCGATCACGATCAGCTGGGACGCCGGTACCGAGATCCTGTCTTGGCGCTACTACAGCCAGGGCGATTACAACCAGGACGGATTCGTGACCGTCAATGACCTGACCCCCTTGGGACAGCGCTTCGGCGCCGTGGGCCCGTTCGACGAGAACAGCGCGGCGGCCTGTGTCGACGGCAACAGCGACGGTATGATCACGGTCAACGACATCACCTACATCGGCGTCAACTTCGACAACGCCATCACCGGCTACAACGTCTATCGCAGTACCAGCCTGGATGACTACCCGACCGATCCGACGGAGCCCAACGGCGAGACGGCCGAGCTGGTGGCCAACGTGCCATTCAGCGCCGCGGAGCATCCTCCGGCCGAGCGCGCCGTGTTCAGCTACGCGCTGGCGGATCCCCAGGCGGATTTTTACTACTGGGTCCGGCCCACGGACGGCGTCGCTGACGGTACGCCCAGCAATTACCTGACCTTCTACGATACAGGCAACTGGCGGATCGAGATCGTTGACGACACGGCTGATTGCGGCCGCTATGCCTCGCTGGAACTGGACGACGACGGCCGGCCGCACATCAGCTACTTCGACTGGGACAACCAAGATCTGAAATACGCCGTGCGCGACCACGGTAGCTGGAACGTGGCTACCATCGCTTCCGCAGCCAGCACCGGCTGGTTCACCTCGCTGGCGCTCGACCAGAGTAACACTCCCTATATCAGCTATTACAACGACTCCGCCAACCAGTTGGAAGTCACCTATTGGACGGGCACGACCTGGGCCGTGGACGTCGTCGACACCGACAGCGGGATCAACACCTCTACCTCACTGGTGATCGACGCCGCAGGCTATCCGCGCTTGGCGTACTTCGACAGCATCGCCTATCAATTGAAGTACGCCGTCAAGGGCATGAGCGGCTGGACGATCGAAACCGTCGACCAGACCGGTTACCAGGATTGCTGGCATGCCTCGCTGGCCCTAGACAGCCTGCAGACGCCGCACATCAGTTATTTCAACAACGGGCGCGTGGGCTATGCCACCTTCGACGGCAGCGAATGGCAGACCCGCTCGATGGGTGGCTTTGAATCAGGTAAATTCAACTCGATCGCGATCGGCCCCGATGACAATCCACGGATCAGCTACCACAACTTCTTCGCTTGGGACCTGCGCTACCTGGCCTACGACGGCGCGGAGTGGCACAACTACATTCTCGATAACATCAGTGGCGGCGAGGTGCTTGGTGGAGTCGGGCTGTACAGTTCACTGGTCTTCGATGCCAACGGCCATCCGCACATCGCGCACTGCCGGTGGATCACCAGCCCGCAGGAACTGCGCCATACCTATTACAACGGCGAGGAATGGGTGACCGAGGTCGTCGACGACAACGGCGAAGTCGGCACCTTCTGCACGCTGGATGTCGATGCTGGCGGCAAGCCGCATTTCGCCTATTACGATGAGACACTCGGCGCGCTGAAGTACGCCACGCCGAAGTAACGAGCCGACCGCGCTATACGCCTGCGCAGTCCAGGACCAGTTCCGCGGTCCGCTGCAGGCCGCGGCCGTCGAACAATCCGCGCCCGGCTGTGCTTAGCTTCGCGCGCGCCGCCGGTTCTTTCGCCAGTGCGGCAAACTGCTCCGCCACTGCGGTCGGGCTCAGCTCATGCGCCCAGCCCAGCGACTGACAGCAGCCAGCCGTGGCCAGCTTCGTTATCGTGCCCAGCTGGTGGTCTTCCAGCCCCGGAGTGGTGGAGCGCACCGCCGCGGCCAAGGCCGGAATCCCGAGAAACGCCGCTTCGTACAGCGTCAGGCCGCCGCCGCAGACCACCACGTCGCAGGCCGAGAGCAGGTCGTGGAATTCCGCGCCGGCGGGCTTGGACTCCACATCCAGCCCGGCCGGCACCGCCACCGGTTCGGCTGCCGGCATCACCAGCACGCGGCCGCCGTAGCCCGCCTGCCGCAGGCCGTCCAATACCGCGCGATACAGCCCCGGCTGCGGCCGGCCGCCGAAGCTGACCATCACCGCGTGGACCTCGCCGGGCTCGGGCAACCCGCCGCTCAGTTCCGTGGCCATCGCGCGCGTGGTGGCGTCGGCTACCCCGCGCAGCCGCGTCACTTCCGGCGGCAGCTGCACGTAGTCCGCACCGCTGTAGATCTCGGCGTGGCCTTGCCGGCGCTGCTCGTTGGCCAGCTCGGACAGCAGCGCGTTGACAACGATATCCGCCTCGACCCGCGCCGGCCCGTAATCATCCAGCAGGACCACCTTGCAGCCGGCGGCGCGCAGGCTGGACACCAGTTCCGCCGGCGAGTTGAGCCAATCGATCACGACGGTCTGATGCTGAGCGAGGCGCGCGGCGAGATACTTCCCTCCGGTAACGGCTTCCAGCCAGTTGACGCGATAGCCTCGCGCCGGCCAGAACTCCCGCGCGACCGGCGATTCCAGGCAAAATACTTCAGCGCGTTTGATACCCGGCTGCGCCGCCAGGATCGGCGCCAGCCAGCTTGTCCGGTACAGGTGGCCGGTGCCCCAGGTTTCGTCGCCGCGGGTCAGAAGCGCGATTGTCGACATGCCAGCATTGTAACCAGCGGCACGGACGCAATGGGCCGAAGTATGCGAAAATCATCAGGTGGATCCCAGCCGCGGTTATAACCGAACCGCTCGAAAACTGCTGCACATTGCCGGAAGCGCTGGCGCACTGCTGTTGCCCTTTATACCCTACTGGGTAGTACTAGCCGCGGTGCTGGTGATGACCGTCCTGGCGCTGGTGCTCAAGCCCAGCCACAACCGGTTGCTGCGCGCGTTGTCCAAGCCCGCCGACCGCATCCGCGGAGTGATCACCGGCCTGCGCGGCTATTGCTTTGCGGTGTTGTTGCTGATGCTGGTCTGGCCGCTGTCTACCTATGTGATCCCCGACATGGAAAGGTACGTGATGCTCGGTTGGCTGGCGCTGGCCTGGGGCGACGGGCTGGCCGGGCTGATCGGCCCCAGTCCGGCCGAGGCGGCCACCGTGCCCTGGAACCGCTATAAAACCTGGTGGGGTTATCTGGCTTGCCTGGTCGGCATCCTGGCCGCCTATCTGGTAGCCTTCGCCGTCCCCTGGCCCGGCCTGGTCGCCGGCGACTGGCATTGCGGCCTGGTCTGCGGCGGGATTACCGCGCTGATCATCAGCTTCCTGGAAAGCTGCAACCTGCGCGTCGACGACAACTATATTGTCGGCCTGGGCACGCCGCTCCTGGCCCTCGGGTTGGGCGGGTGGCTGTCCTGAATTGCGATATTTCTTTGCCCTGCCTTGGTATTCTGTATACCCGTAGGGGTATGGCAACAAATTCCCGCAACACGGTAGCAGGCCGGCTCGGCCCACGAATGATATAATCCGTGTTCGCGACGATCGGAGGAAGCTATGCAGGATATTACTGATGCCCAGTTCGCCGAATTGGTCGAGCAGGCTGACAACCCAGTACTGGTGGACTTCTCGGCGGTCTGGTGCCCGCCGTGCAAAATGTTGGCGCCCGTGATTGAACGGCTGAGCCTGGAATTTGCCGAAGATCTCGACGTCTATAGCGTCAATATCGACGAGCAACCCGCTCTGGCGCAACGGTTTGGCATTTCCGGCGTACCAACGATGATCTTCTTCAAGGATGGCCACGAGGTAAAGAAACTGGTGGGCTTCCGCGATTACGACGCGCTCAAGGGAGAAATCGAGTCAATCATCTAACGCCAGGGCACCCCTAGGCTCCGCAGGAAGGGCGATTGCAGATAGCATTTGGCAGCGACGGATACCGCGGCATCATCGGGCACCGGTTGACGCGCGAAGCGATCGCCCGCATTATCCTGTCCGTCCGCAGCACGCTCAACGAACTGAATGCGGCCGACAGCGGAGCGCCAATCCCCATTGGATTCGACACGCGCTTTCTGGCGCGTGAACAGGCCGGTTACGCCGCCCGGTTGCTGATCGAGCTAGGCTTCACCCCGCAGGTCAGCCCGTTGCCGTGCCCTAGCCCGTATCTGGCTTTTGCCGTCAAGCACCTGGGCGCGCCAATCGGGCTGCAGTTCACGGCGTCGCACAACCCGCCGTGTTACGGCGGTATCAAGCTCAAAGGGGCGCACGGCGGTAGCCTCTATCCGGAGCAGGCCGACCTGGTGGAGTCCCTGGCCAACTACGTCGACCTCGCCGAGGTCGAGGATGTGCCGTTCATCGCCACGGAGACCAGCCTCAAGGCGCTGGATATCGATGCTGCATACAAGAAAGCGCTGTGGCAGGCGGCCGGTTGGAACGGCGATCGGGACACCGAGATCCTCGTCGACTTTATGCATGGCGCCACTTACCGGCTGTATGGCGGGATCCTGGCCGAAGCGTTCAACCTGAATACGGAACTGCACACCGATCCCGATCCGCTGTTCGGTGGCGACAAGCCGGAACCCAAAGCCGACCGGCTCAACGAGTTGGTTCAGCGCGTGACCTATAGCAGCGGCAAAGCCATCGGACTGGCCTTCGACGGCGATGGCGACCGGCTGGCCGTGGTCGATGAACAGGGCCGCTTGCTGGCCCCGCATGAGATCTTCTGCCTGTTGCTGGAGCACTTGGCTCATCATCATCGGAAACGCGGGGTGGTCGTGACCACGGTCAGCTTTTCCGGGCTGGTCGAGCGTGTCGCCCGCGCTCACGACTGTCTGGTGCTCGATGTTCCCGTCGGCTTCAAGCACGTCAGCCGCGCCATGCAGGAAGAACAGGCGATCATGGGCGGCGAGGAAAGCGGCGGGACGGGCTTCGGCCATTACCTGCCCGAGCGCGACGCGCTGCTGATGGCGTTAATGCTGCTGCATGCCCGTCAACTGGCCGGCACGCCACTCAGCGAAATGGTCGAGCAGCTGTACCGTACCTATGGCCGACCCGTGTTCATCCGCCGCGACCTCAGGTTGGCGGCTGACTACAACCCCGAAGAACTGAAACGCAATATTCGCGACTTGGCCTCGCTCACACAGCTGGCCTGCGACGATGTGGTCAGCCTCAATCACCGCGACGGCATGAAACTGCGGACCAATGCAGGTTGGGTGCTGGTACGGTCCAGCGGTACCGAACCGCTGGTGCGCGTCTATGCCGAAGGCGACAGCGCCGAGCAGGCCAACGCCTACGCCGACGCCGCAGTGGCAAACCTGACGGTGAACCTGGCGGAAAACCAGCGGGTCTAAATGCCGGCGGCGGACTGCCGCCGAAATGACGCGGAGGGAGTAACGGCATGAGCACACGAGCAATAACAGGAGTAATGAGCTGGGCGGTTTTGGCGGTATTACTCTGTCTGATCCTGGCTCCCGCGCTGGGGCTGGCCCAGGAGTCCGCCGCCACGGAGTCAATCCTGCCGAGCCCGCCGGAGATCACCTATTTCGAAGCCACCGCCAGCTTCCTGTGCCCGGTGCACCTGCCGCGCGACTACGACCCGGAACGTGCTTATCCACTTATTGTAGGCTTGCATGGCTATGCCAGTTCGCCGCAACGGTTCCATTCGTTGTATTACGCCTTTGCGCACCCCGACTTCATCTACGCCGCGCCGCAAGCGCCCTACGCCCTGCCGATGGGCACGGAGCTGGGCTATGGCTGGCTGCCCGATATCCAGAGTGACGACCTGTACGAGCACTTCTCGCAGGTAACCCAAGAATACGTATTGACGCTGATCGACCAGCTCAAGGCGCGCTACAACGTCAGCGAGGTCTACCTGCTGGGCTTCTCCCAGGGTTGTGCGCTGTCCTACCTGGTCGGTATCAACAACCCCGAACTGGTCTCCGGGCTGATTTGCTACGGCGGCTGGCTGGAGACGGGTTGGTTCACCGACGAGCAATTCGCGGCCGCGCGGGATATCCCGGTCTTCATCGGCTACGGCCGCGACGACCAGATCATGGGCTACGACAAGGCGGCGGCGGCGATGGATGAGCTGACGCGCCGCGGCTTCACGGTTGAGCTGTACGGCTATGACGAAGGCCACAGCATCACCGCGGATGCGCTGCAAGCCGCGCAACGCTGGATGTTCGGCGATCCCGAGCCGCCCGGTCAGCCCAATGCTGAAGCCGGCGTTTAATAACGCCGGGGGCCGCTGCTGATCCGGCTGAATAGCCCGAATGGCTTACTCAAAATTCGGCGGTTTATACGCTACAATCTGCCGCGCAATGTTTACCAAACTGGGTGTGTTAGCGGGTTATTTTCTGATTGTGCTCGCCATTGGTTTTGCGGCGCGGCGCGTCAAGGCGACCTCGGCCAGCGAGTTCTTCCTGGCCGGCCGCACGCTGGGCACGTTCATCCTGATCTGCACACTGGCGGCGACCAACTTCAGCGCGTTCACGGTCTTCGGCTGCTCCGGCGCCGGCTATCGCGACGGCCTGGCCTTCTTTCCGGTGATGGCCTTCGGCACAGGCTTCATGGCGCTGACCTTCTGGCTGATCGGCCGCAAGGTCTGGCAGCTGGGCCGCGAACACGGGCTGGTCACCCCCGCCGAGTTGATTGGCCACCTTTACCGCCACCGCGGATTGAGCCTGTTGTTCGCCGTGGTCATGATCGTCTGGACCGTGCCTTATCTGGCGCTGCAGCCGCTGGCGGGCGGGCTGGTTTTAAACGGCTTGTTCAACCTGCCGCAAATGTGGGGCGCATTGATCATCACCGCGGTGATCGTGCTCTATACGCTGCACGGCGGCCTCAAGGCGGTAGCCTGGACCGATGCGTTCCAGGGCTTGCTGATGCTGGTCATGCTGTTCGTCGCGCTGGGCCTGGTCATCGCGCACCACGGCGGACTGGCCGGCGCGTTAAGCCAGGTAATGGCGGAGAGCCCGGCGCATTTTTCGCGCCCCGGCGGTACCGGCTATTACCTGCCGGGCGTCTGGTTCTCGATGATCCTGTTGTGGTTCTTCTGCGATCCGATGTTCCCGCAGCTGTTCCAGCGCTTCTACGCCGCTAAAAATGAACGGGCCCTCAGTCGCGCGATGCTGGTCTACCCGGTGGTCACCACGCTGGCCTTCGCCCCGCCGATCCTGCTGGGCGTGCTGGGCACGCTGAGCTTTCCCGGTCTGGAAGGCAAGGCCGCCGACAACATCGTGCCGCTGTTGATGACCAGCCTGGGCGGCGACCTGATGGGCACGCTGATCCTGACAGCCGGACTGGCGGCGCTGATGAGCACGATGGACAGCCAGCTGCTCACCCTCAGCTCGATCTTCACACGCGACGTGCTGCCCTGGACGGGCTTGAAGACTGAAGGCTCGCCCTGGCCGGGCCGCGCCTTCATCGTGGTCCTGGCGGCGGCGGGCCTGCTGATCGCCGTCAACCCGCCGGCGAGTATCGTCAAGATCGGCTTCACGGCGTTCACCGGCCTCGCCGCGCTGTTCCCGACGGTGCTGTTCGGGCTGTACCTGAAGCGCCCCAGTGCGCCGGCGGCGATCGTGTCGATCCTCGCCGGCCAGGGAGTGCTGCTGGCTTACGTCAACGGCTGGTTGACCGCGGTAGGCTTCCTGCCCGCCCTGCCGGTGATGATTGTCTCAACGGTGCTGTATCTCGCCGTCCAACTAGCGGCCAGCCGCCAATTCGCGCTGGTTCCCGTCTCCCAGCGCAGTCTGGCGTTCGGCCTGGCCTTCACTGGGTTATTCATCCTGGCGATGGACTTCTGGAACTGGCATCAGAGCGGTCCGCTGTTGCTGGGCCTGCCGTACTGGCTGTGGTACAGCATCGGCTTGAGCGCATTGCAGGTAGCGCTAGCCATGTGGATGCTCCGCACGAAGAGCAGCGCCGTGTTGGCTGCGCCAGGTAAAACGTAAGAGCGGTCGCCCACGGCCGGATGTGCCCGGTTATGTCGGGCACTAGGCTGATGGGAACTACCAGTGCTGCTCGCCTACTGCTCCGCGGACTCGGTCTCGGCCGGGCCGACGGTCTTCTCGGCCACCGGCGACGCGGTATCCTGGCTCTCCAGGCCCCACTCGACCTTGAACTGCTTCAACAGCTCCTGGGCCTCCATCCGCTCGGCACGCTTCTCCAGTTCGATCTCGCGCATGTCGACGCTTTCGACGGCCATCTCCAGCTTGCCCTCGGCCATCGCCGTCTTCTCGCGCAGCTTCTGCATCATCTCGTCGACGGTCTGGTCCACATCGCCGATCTCGAAGGTCTCGAACACCTCGGCCACCTCGGCCTTCCACTTGCTGGCCTGGTGCTCGCGCATCGCCTGCTGCGCTTCCTGGACCTTCTTGTTCATCTCGCGCATGTAGTCCTGCTTGAACTCAACGGCCTTGTCGTAGGCTTCCTTGGCCTTCTCCATCTGCTCGAAGGAGCGTTCCTTGGCGCCTTGCGTCTGCTTCAAGCGAATCGCATAGTCCGCGGCCAGACTTTCATCGCCGCCCTCCAGCGCCGCCTTGACCCGTGCGATCAGCTTGCGCTCGTTCAGCGCGTAGTCCTCGTATTCTTTCTGCAGCAAAGTCAGGCCGCCGCGCATCTTGGCGAGATTCTGGTTGATTTTGGGGATCTTGTCCCGCATGTCGCGGATCGCTTGCTTAAGAATCAGCTCCGGGTTCTCCACCGCTTCGAGCGCGCCACCGAAAACAGAACGGACCCAGCGCATAAACCGTTGCCACATTTTATTCCTCCAAAGGCGCGCCGACTGCCCCGACACGCTTGAAAAACCTGATTTCTGTATTATACTATATGCGGAAACCAAAGTACGGTTTCATAATATCAATATCGAGGTTGATAAATTGATAGATGTGGGACAGTTGATCTTTGTTATATTAATGGCGGTATCACTTTCCGCGTGCGCAGGTATCCGCGCCTTCGTTCCGCCGCTGGCGCTGTCCCTGTTCGCGTTGACCGGGCACATCACGCTCAGCCCGCAATTCCAGTGGCTGGCGCGCTGGGATGTGGCGGCGATTTTCGGTGCCGCGGTGATCCTGGAGATCCTCGCCGACAAGTACCCGGGAGTCGATCATGTGCTCGACAGCATCGGGCTCGTGGTCAAGCCGGCGATGGGCGCCTTGTTGGCCAGCAGCCTGATCACGACCATCGACCCGTTGCTGGGATTGATCATCGGCATCATCGTCGGCGGCACGACGGCGGGTGTGGTTCATGCAGGCCGGGCCAAGCTGCGACTCGCCTCGACGGCATTCACCGGCGGCCTGGGCAATCCGGTGATCTCTTTCATCGAGGACGCGCTCTCGATCACCTGGGCGGCGGTCATGCCCTGGGTGGCGATTGTGACGGGCATACTCGTGATCGTGCTGATGTGGATCCTGATCGCCTGGTTGCTCAAGCACCGGAAAAGGCAACCGGCTGTCGGGACCGAATCCTGACAGCCGGCTGTTGGCAATTCCACAAGCTACGTCCAACTGCGAAAGGGCGGAGTAACCTGGTGGAAAAGAGAAGTTAGCTAGTTGTTGAGCCCCTGATCCAAACTCGCCAGGTAACGTATGACCTTGCGTTGGTAGGCTGTGTTCCGGATCCGCTGGCCGGTATTGTAGTAACTCAGCATCACATCGACGTCCGAGCCACCACGCTTGAGAATGTAAGTCGATGCCAGAATGTTGTCTTCCAGGTTGTAAAGGTCAACCTCGACTCCGTACTCGCGCTGCAAGGCACGCTGCCAGAACGGCTTGATCTGCATCAGGCCAATCTCGCCGGCGCTGCCGCGCTTGACATGGTTATGGTCGTCTTGATGGCGGCCGCGGGTTTCGGTATGGGCGATACTCCAAAGCACGGCGGGGTCCAGCCCACTGATTTCAGCAGCATCATGGATCGCATTCACGACGCGCTCCGCATACTGCGGATCGTCGCTGAGTTGTTCACGGGCGTCAGCGGCCCAAGCCGGCTCGTACTCCGCGGCGAAAGCCACCGCAGCGGCGATCCGCGCATTGGCATCGCTGCAGGCACTATAAACACTGGCGGGCACTACCTGCTCCACCTGCATCAACGGCGCCAGCAGCAGCATGACAAAAACGATATTCATTAAACGCTTGCTCCTGGATTAAAAGCCAGCGGCGAAGATTGGCCTGCCGGCGATGTTTTACTACTGTTTGAGAGGCGGAGGTTTATACCACATATTTGCGAATTTGTATCTAACCGGGGGTTTAAATTTTGATAAAGGAATTATGCTAAGCCAATAATCTGAAATCGCCGTTTGGCTGCGGCAGTCCCACCCGCCTTGCAACTGAACATGCGGCTCGCGGGTATCATCCTATTAGTATGAGGACACGGAATACGTACAGCATGCTGGCGGCGGTAATGTTGCTGGCAATGGCGGTGGCCCTGCCGGGCCTGGCCCAGGCCGGCGGGCTCAAACTCGGCAACCTGTTCAAGATGAGCCTGTCGCAGGAACAGGACATCGCCCAGGACATGCACGACGAGCTGGCCAAAGATCCCGGGCTGATTACCGAGGGCGAGCGCTACGATCTCGTCCAGGAAGTCGGCACGCGGCTGGTCGAGAAGAACAATCTCGACGAGTACGAGTACCAGTTCTTCCTGGTCAAGGACGAGGAGGTCAACGCCTTCGCCACGCCGGCGGGCTATATCTACGTCACCGAGGGCCTGCTCAACTACATGGCTTACGACAAGTCCATGCTGGCCGGCGTGATGGCGCACGAGCTGGGCCACGCCAAGGACCGCCATGTCGCCAAGGGTTACGAGAAGGCGATGACCGGCATGCTGGGCCTGACCGTGCTCGACATCGCGCTGGGGAAGCAGAACGAGGACATCACCACCGCGCTGGCCTACGGCGGCCAGGTGGTCTACCTGAAATACAACCGCGACCAGGAGGAATGGGCCGATCGCCACGGCGTCGACCTGGCCTACAACGCGGGCTATGACGCCTACGGCCTGGTGCGCAGCCTGGAATGCCTGGAGTCGCTCCACGGCAGCGCCGACGACGTCACGGTCTGGCTGCAGAACCACCCCGCCACCGACGAGCGCGTGGCGCGCACGCTGAAGATCGCCGCCGAGACCAGCGGCCAGCCGCACGGCTACATGAAGATCCCCACGCCGCCCAAGGACCACCCGCTGTATGCGAAGTACGGCCCCGAGGGCAGCGGCCCGGACCAGGCCGTCACCGGCGCCATCGGCGAAGCGGAAGTGCGCACGCGCTCCAGAAACAGCACCAGCAGAAGCACGCCCCAGGTGCGGTAACAATCAGCACAGAAGCTATTGATCAAGTTCGTCTGAAGGCTGTTCAGTTGTTAGTTTGGAAGTGTGACGGTGGAAGATGTGTTGAATGTGGAAGTAAAGAAAACCTTGAATATGACCATATTATTCCTGTATCAAAAGGCGGTGCTAATACTGCCCGAAACATACAACTACTTTGTCAATCATGCAATCGGAAAAAATCTAATAAGATTGGCGGATAGAACGTTATTACCTGCCTTAATGAGCTAATAGATACTCTTAATGGTACATTTAGGATTTAGACTACTCCGACTATCTATGTTCATTAATCTAAGCAGTAATACACAATCCATTTACGCAAATCGATTTGTGTATTAGCCACATACTCGCAAGATTAACGCACTAAATTGTTTACCCGCGCCGGACCGGTGCCGCGCCTAAATAAACAGCTTCAGTTCCTCGATGCGGCGGGTCAGTTCGCGCGGGTCGATCCGCCATTTCTCGGGGATCAGCACGCCGCATGTGCGGTGAATCGATAGCCATCACAAGTGAGAATCAGCCGCCGCAATACAGCACGTCCTGGGCAGGCCTATTCCGGGCAGGATGGTTCCCGCCCAACATCCAACTTAAGGAAAAAGGCCTGCACTCCTTTGTGGAATGCAGGCCCGGTGGTTTTACCTACAGCTTAATCCG
Organism: bacterium; assembly: GCA_016932385.1. Taxonomy (GTDB): domain Bacteria; phylum 4484-113; class 4484-113; order 4484-113; family JAFGCY01; genus JAFGCY01. The sequence goes on from JAFGCY010000005.1 coordinate 55,804, forward strand.
TCACTGGCCGGTTTACGGTGTCGGAATTGATACCAGGCGCGTCAGGCTGGAGTTGCTCCCATCAAAGAAGTACATATACGAGCTGGTGCCTGGGCCTTTGCCGATCACGGGCGGCGAGTTGTTTGCGTTGCCGGAGTAAAGCGACATCAGCGTCTGGTCATTCCGCTCCAACGGATAGAGCATAAACTGGTCATACATAATCGCGTCGTTGGTTGCCAGGTAGACCCAGCCATCTGGCGTTACACAGGGTGACTTATACCCGAACTTATACGACGACAACAGATCTGAACTGCTCCACACCTCATCGCCGGTCAGCGGATCGAGCGCCACGACACGGATCTGTTGCTGCAAGCCCAACTGCTCCATCACGATCACGGTGCCATACGGCCCAACTGCCGGCGAGCAATGCGGCCAGTACATGTAGGTTGCAGGCTTCGCCCAAACCTGTGCCAGTGTTTCCTGGCTGAAAGCGTAGGTACAGGCTGGCGTGCAGTAGAAAACCAAACCATCGGTCAAGCTGATCGCCGGAGCCGAGTAGGGAGGATATGGATAGAGCACACTCAGCGACGGGCTTGATACCTCATATTGCTGTGGGGGGCTGCTCGTGAGATTTTCCACGTCGTCGAAGCGCAGGACGCGCGCATTGAAGTAATCCGCAATCCCGAGGTACGCGTTCAACTGCCCGTTATCATCGACAATCGTTGGCGTGGAAGCAATCTCGCCTGCGTAGGCGGCGCTCTTGACGAAGCTCATGCTGCCGCCCGGGAAGCGACAAAGATAGGCCTCGCAGGTACCCTGGCCGTATAGGTATTCCACCCCGCCGACATACACATCGTGTGTGCCTGAGCTGTTGGGCGCGATCACCGGCGACGACTCGCTGGGATCATGACCAAAGCGCGTCATTTGGTAACTCAACAACCCGTTTGCATAGGGTAACCAGTTGGGACCGACCGGCACGACTGAATCCGCGCAATCGACGCGGATCAAGTAAACATTGCCGATGCCGCCGTCAGTATCATGGGCCGTGTAGTAGACAGTAAGTGGCGAAGGGGTCTCCGGCGAGTAGACAGCGATCGCGGGCGTCGTGTCGCTGTAGCTAAAGCAATCCTTGAAAAAGATGTCCACAGCCGAGGTGGTTTGGTTGACCCGGACCAGCGCTCCGTCGCTTCGCGTCAGGAAAACATAGCCATTCACGGAGACGGACACTTCGTTGAGCGTCAGCGAAGATGAATAGGTTGACGGATCGAGAACGGGAAACGTTGTCGAGAACTGCATTTCCCCGCCGGTGGCATGGGGCGTAAAGCGCTGGTGCTGCATGTTGTTGCCGAACTGCGGCCAGCTGCTTTCCGCCGTCTCCAGAACCGGCGGGAACGTGCCATCTTCATTGTGGTAGATAAACGGCTCGACGTATTCAGGTTGGCTGACACCAACAATGCGAATCGATTCGGGAACGACATACGCAAACGACGACTCCGCCAACTCACCCGGCAACAGGAGCGATTCGGGCGACTGCGGGAATATCTCGATCGTAGCGCCCTCCGGGACTTGGAATGAGTAGCTGATAAGAGCGGTCACGGGGTCCACGCCCGTTCGCTGGCTGATAACCTGGACTTCTTGGTTTTCATCGGTGATGAAGGCGGTAACTGCGACATCGGCCAAGGGAGTAACCATGCCGTATCCGTCCAAGGGAACACGGTAGCCAAGCGTCGTGCCGGTTACCGGATAATGCTGGCGCTGGTCGGGAGATATGGCGCGCAAGCTGCCGCCGCCCGATGCCAGGAACAGGTAGTGGTATTTGTCGCTGAGAACATAATCCCACGGGCGCAGGCTCAGCGAACCCCGCACGTCCTGGCCCGTGGCCGTAAGTGTCATTACCGGACCGGCTCCACTGCTATTCCAGGTATCACTGGCCTCATCGTACGGATCGAACGCGTACAAGCCCGATTCGCTGGCGATCCATAATCCTTCGCTGCTTGGATCGATTGAGTTGGCCGGCGCGTAATACGGATTAGACCGACACCACCCATCCGATTGGACAAACCCCGATTCCCAGACCCTGGTAACCAGCAATGGGGTATATCGATAGGCAATCACACGCCATTGATTGACAGGTGGCAAGGGAGGGTTGGACTGGAATGTGAAGTTCTCAACCAGGAAGAGAATTCTGTCATCGGAAATCGTAGCGCTCGCTGGCATGGACAAAATTTCGCTACGGATGCAGGATAACGGAGAAATCAAGATCGTGTTTTGAAGCAACAATTCCGTAAGACTGGTCAATGGATCAATCACCAGTGTCCTTGCCGGCATCGAAATCAGCAGGTTATGTCCTGTGCTCACCGGCGATGCCAGGGTTTCGGCCAATCCTGTCGTAGGTTCGGCATACCAGGCATACGGCAACAATAGTGACCGGCCAATTTGCATCGACCCGGCTTGCAGGATTATCTCCTGACAGTATGTCGGAATTACCGGCGGCGAACCGACCGGGGTGCCGTACTTGTCTGTGTAGACCACAAACGCGTGGTCGCTATGCCCATCCTGCAACATACACGGTGAAGCCGAGATGAAGCCGCCCAGATCGCCGCTGTAATCGTAAGAACATGCCACGGCCAGAAAATCGCTTTTGAAGTCTGTTAGGTCGATTGTCAGCCGCGCAAGTTCGCCTGAATTATCCGTCCGGTAACCGGCATAAACGACTTCCAAATAGCTGCAAAGCATCTGATCGGCGACAATTGGCGATCCGATAACGTGATCCCAGGAATGCGCAGAGCTCCAATCCTGTCCGCCATTATCGGTTTCGTTGTCGATGACCTTGAAGTGGTCCGGAATCTCAAGGCTGAGGTCAGCAAACTTGGTTGGCATTCCCCAATCGATGAAGCCTTTGACATGCCCATTATCACCAAGGGCAATGATCAACTTGGGCTGTACCCAGATCGAAGTCTGCTCGGCGTAAGGAAGCCAGTCGGGAGGGGTCAACACCAAGGGACTCGACATGTTGCTTCCAATGCCCTCGCCAATCTGCTCGCACCAGATCTCCTCGCCGGTATGTCCGTCCAATGCGTGCAGGTTAGAATTGTCGTCCACAACGTAAACCCGGTCGTAGCGGGTCTCCGGGCCGTTGGGATTGAGGTGCAATCGAATGGTGCCCAAGGCGGGCGTGCTATAGCACGGCACTAGTGCCTGCGTCACCGGATCGCGGATGTCCTGGAGCCAACCAGGTACGTTGCTCAAGCTGTAATGCGAAGGTGTTGCCGCACAATCACCGCTACGCTCGTTCCTGCTGTTCTGCGTGAAACCTTCCCAAACCCAGTTGTTTGTAAAGACTTCGGAAACAGCCCGTGGCAGCGAATTTACGTCGGCCGCGTCTTCATGCGCGGAAGGAAGATTCACTATTCCACTTCTACCGCATGAGCATATAAATGAAATCAGACAAAGAATCAAAATAGCAGCAATCGTAATGCGATACATATGCCTTACCTCTGATTAAGTAGTGAGCTTAGGCTGGCTATTCTGTCAAATCGGTTGGTGCACCTCCCATCGATAGCCACCGTCAGAATATTACCAGCTTACCAAATATTCGCAATGAATATTTATCATTAATTATTTATTATAAATAATACACTTTTACAGTATGTTCTGAATTCACAAATAAGGATATATGGCCCAAACTCAACGCTGCCGGAAATGTGCACGCCTAAGGCAACAGAATTTCACCGAAGGTACAATTACTTAAGCTAAGTAGGTCGAAACGACCGGACCCAGTTCGCGTTTCGCGGTGCTTCTTTCCACTAAATAAACAGCTTCAGTTCCTCGATGCGGCGGGCCAGTTCGCGCGGGTCGAGGCGCCATTTCTCGGGGATCAGCGCGCGGCTGGTGCTCTCGGCGATCGCCTGCAGGATCTGGTATTCCATCTGCTGCGGGTAGACCGGCGAGATGTAGTCCGCCAGGCAGCCGACCAGATCGTCGATGGCCATCTTGTCGCGCTCGGCGATCAGCGACAGGCCCTTGGCACGCACCAATAGCGCCTCCAGGTCGGCGCCGCTGTGCTGCTGCACGTCGTCGAGCTTCAGCGCCGCGCCCTCCGGCGGCGGGGCGAACAGCTTGTCAAACTCCGTCTTCAGGCCGAGCTTGCGCTGGAACACGTCGAACAGGTCCTCGTAGTCCTTTTCCGTCTCGGGCAGGAACAGCGGGATGTGCTTCTCGGCGCGGCCCTGGCGCTTCATGTCCATACTGAGCAGGTCGGGCCGGTTGGTGATCAAAAACCAGAGGATCAGCCCGCGGTTGGCGGTGTCGCCCATGAAGCTGGTCAGCCGGCTGAACACGCGGCTGGAGACGCCGCTGTCGCCGCTGGCCTCGCGCGTGCCCAGATAGGCGTCGGCCTCGTCGATGATGCAGGCGACGGGCGCCAGGCCGCTCAGCACGGTGATGATCTTCTCCAGGTTCTGCTCGGTGGCGCCGACCCATTTCTCGCGGAAGTTCTTCAGCTCGACGCAGGGGATGCCGACCTCGCCGGCGAAGGCCTTGATCAGAAAGCTCTTGCCGCTGCCCGCCGGCCCGGCGATCAGATAGCCCATCGGCACCGCGTCGAGATGCCCGGCCACCACGAGGCGCGCGTCGCGCTTCAGTTCCTCGACGGCGCGCGTGTGCACCGCCACCATGTCCAGCTTGTACTTAGGCTCGATGAACTCCAGCAGGCCGCGGCACTCGGCCTCGATCATCTCGCGCTTGCGGCGGTAGATGTAGTCGGGGTGGCCGAAGTCCTCGCCCGCCTGGCGCGCCTCCTGGAGAAGCCCGCGGATCTGCACCAGCGTCAGCCCGGCGGTGTGCTTCTTCAGCGCGGCGATCACGTCGCTGTCCAGGTCCAGCTCCGCCGTGGCGTTGACGCGCTTGATATAGCCGTTTCTCGTCCGCTCGTCGGGCAGCGGCAGCTTGATCTGCGCGAGATACGGGATCGTCTGCACGCGCTTGCTCATCGCCGCCACGCTCTCGGCCAACAGCACGATCGTCACGTCGTTGTCCAGCACGTCGGGGTCGCTGGCCAGTTCGGAGAGCGCGATCGCCACGGCGCGGTCGGCGATATTGGCGTAGCCGTCGCCTTCGACGAAAACAGTCTCGGCGTACTTGACGATCACGGCGATGCGCTTGTCGTCGGCGTTCTTCGAGACCAGCTTGCCGCGCACGATGCGGCCGATCAGCTCGATCGCCTTCAGGGGATCCTTGGGCAGGCCCTTGTCGGCGTAGTCCGTGCCGCGGATCGTGTCGATCGCGCGCACGACATTCATGATCTCGCCGCGCATTTCCTTCGTGGGGCACTGGATGCCGTTGGACAGGTCGTAGGTAATCACCAGCTTGCGGCGGGCGAAGAAGATCTCGGTCAGGAAGTCGACCAACGGCCGGAACTCGCGCTTGCCCTGCTTCTTGAAGGGGACCAGGTCCAGCACGTTGCCGTGCAGGATGAAGGTGGAGAGCGCGCTGGCGGAATATTTACGCGCCATCGTCTCGGCCCAGTCCGGCAGGGACACACCTGCCATCGTCAGCGGCGTCTTGTCAGTCATGCGGATATTGTACACGGCACGGGAGAGGTTCAAGGTTCAAGGCAGCAGGTTCAAGGGGAGCACGAGCGCCTCGCCCGCATCCAGTGGCGCTCCGGCAACCAGTAGAGCAAGCCCCCGTGCTTGCAACAAGACGAGTGAAAGTAGAGCGCGAAAGTAGAAACATCTAAGCCGGTTAAACCTCGATTGTTCGGGGAAGGTTACGGCTGAAGCTGCTGCTTCACTTGAACTTTCCACTTTGACTTGATGCTTACGGGCAAGGCAGTCGCGTTACTGAGCTTGCGCTCATTCCGCCTGCCTCCGATGCTAGAATTCGGCTTATATGCGGGATCACGGTGCATTCGCGGAGAGGATCAAGCAGCGCTACAGCAGCAAGCTCCGGAGAGGTTTATACGGCACGATCACCACCAACACAATCTCCTTGTTGAGCATCTTGTTCTGCTGTGGCATTGCGCTCCTCCAGATAAGCAACTTCTCCTTTCGCGAGTTGATTATTACCTGGCTGCCCGTGATCCTGGCAGGCTTCTTATTACTGGGAACACTATTGGGGCTGGCTTTATCACGTGTGGCCGAAGCAAGGCTGGTACCGGCACTTGTCCCGCAGATCGCTCACAAGCTAACCAAGTATGGGTTGCTGGTTCAGCTGGCGGATAGCGAACAGCTGATCAAACCTTACATAGCATCGCCCGGTTATGCCAAGCTGAGCCTGGGAGTGAACAAGTCCGCCGAACGGCGGCAATTGATCGACCGATTGGAAATCCTGATCGATCACTATCCATCGCTCTGCCAGCGGCTTAACATCAAGCCGTGGAATCGGCAAACCGAGACTATCCGCGAACGGTCCGGCATCGTCATGTCCGTCTCGGTACTGCTGCTCCTGGTGATCATAATCATCGGGTATGGCGAGTTGAACTCACCGTGCAACGGTGGCCAACCCTCCCCGGCGTTGATGACCGTATTGATCACCGCCGGGCTGCTCTGCCTGTTGACCTGGACTGCGCTGATCCTGGCCAGCGTAGCGTTCAATGCGGCGCAGAAACTCGCGGTCAGCCTGGCGATCGTGGAGTGTCTGGAGCTGGATGAAGGAGCAGCCTGGGCCAACCAGGCTCCGTAGTAAAGTCTGCGGCCAGTACGGCGGTGCTACTTGCGCATAGTAGAGCAAGCCCCCGTGCTTGCGTTTTCCTTTCGCACAACCAGGGGCGGTCGTGCTACTAGTCTAGTAGCGCTACTAGTCCAAATTCTTCACCACGAATCCGCCGAAGGCGTCGTCGTCGCGGGCCAGCGCCAGTTCGCGCGCGCCGGCGGTGGTCCAGCTCATGCCCGGCATCTCGAAGACGTTGCCGCACAGCGCGACGATCCAGCCCGGGCCGCCGGCGTAGCGCACGTCGGTCACCGTCAGCGGCCGGCCGGCCGGATCGGCGCGGTGCTTGGGATCATCGGTGATCGAGAACTGCGTCTTGCTCATGCAAACGTTGAGGTTCACCCCGCCCAATTCCTCCATCCGCGCGATCCGGCCCAGCACGCCGCGGGAAAAGCGCACCTCGCCGGCGCGGTAGATCTCGCGCGCCACCGTCTCGATGATCTCCGTGGCGTGCATGCCCACGCTGTAGAGCGGCGCGCAGTCCGGCGCGTTGCTCTGCACGTCCGCGTCGATCGCCTTGACGATCTTCTCGGCCAGCGCTACCGCGCCGTCCGCGCCGTGCTTGTAGCCGGTATGCGCCTCGCAGGGCGCGCCCAGCTTGTCCTCGACGTAGCTCTTGATCGCCGCGATCTCCTCGTCGGTGTCGTGGTCGAAGCGGTTGATCGCCACCACCACCGGCACCTGGTACTTCCGCATGTTCTCGACGTGGATCTTCAGGTTCCACATGCCCTTGAGGCAATCCTGGGGGTTCGGCGCGAAGCGCATCTGGCGCTGTTCCGCGGCGCTCTTGCCCAGCGGCTCCACCCCGCCCTGGTGCTTCAGGTCGCGCGTCGAGCAGACGATCACCACGCAGCCCGGCGTCACGCCGGCGGCGCGGCAGACCAGGTCCATGAACTTCTGCGCGCCGAGGTCCGCGCCGAAGCCGCCCTCGGTCAGCACGTAGTCGCAGGCCTTGACCGCCAGCCTGAGCGCGGCGACCGAGGCGTTGCCGTGGGCGATGTTGGCGAACGGCCCGGTGTGGATAAACAGCCCGTTGCCGTAAAGGGTCTGCACCAGGTTCGGGTTGATCGCGCGCAGGAGGATCGCCAGCATCGGATTGACGGCGTCCAGGTCGCGCGGGGTCAGCGGCCGGCCGTCTCGGTAGTAGCCGACCAGGATGCGGTTCAAGCGCAGGCGCAGGTCGTCGAGGTCGCGGCTGATGCCCAGGGTCGCCATGATCTCGCTGGCGGCGGTGATCACGTAGCGCGCGTTGAAGCGCATCGCATCGTCCTTCAGCTTGCCGGAGGCCGACAGCTCCAGCTCACGCATGCTGCGGTCGACCATATCCACCGCGCGCGGCCAGGCGAAGCGCCTGAGGTCGACGCCGTGCTTGTTGTCCTTGTAGTAGGTATAGGCCATCGCCATCGCGAACAGCAGGTTGTGCGCCGCGGTGATCGCGTGGATGTCGCCGGTGAAGTGCAGGTTGATGTCCTCCATCGGGATCACCTGGGAATAGCCGCCGCCGGCCGCCCCGCCCTTCATGCCGAAGACCGGGCCCATGCTCGGCTCCCTGAGCACGGCGGTGGCGCGCTGGCGCGGCTCGCCCTCGCCGCCCAGCAGGCGGTTCAGCCCGTCGGTCAACGCCACGGTGGTCAGCGTCTTGCCGCTGCCCTTGGGGGTGGGCGTCATCGCGGTGACGAGGATCACCTTGCCGTCGTCGCGCGACTTCAGGTGCCGCGCGGCCTGGGTGGCGTCGATCTTGGCGATCAGATTGCCGAAGCTGTAGAACTCCGCCGGGTCGACCGGCAGCTCCATGTTCTGAGCCACCTCGGCGATCGGCCGCGCCGTCGCCAGCGCGTCCGCGGCGATCTGGTAGTTCGGCGGCACCGGCTGCTTGATCTCGGGTACGTGCATCTCGTCCTCCCGCTGTGGATGCAAGCATTATAGAAGCTGGGTTTCAACGGAGCATCCAATCATTATCGTAGCGGCGCCGTCCCTGGCGCCGGATTTCTTTCTTGGCACTTCACGAGCCAATCCGGCGGCACGGAGGTCGCCGTTACGATTTAACAGTTCGCGAACGTTTGATTCAATCTGTCCAGCCTGGTCCGGTCTGAGACCGGCCCCTACGCTCGCTCTACTCCTCCACGATACTCACGCTGTTGGGCTGGCGGGAGAGCAGGTCGCTCGTCGTGCCGCGGCGCACGCCCTCGATGTAGTAATAGCCGTTGAACAGGTCGAAGGTCACGGCGTAGTCCTCGAAGAAGCCGTTGCCGAAACTGCCGATCTGGTTGCGGTTGGGCGCTTCGCCGGGCGCCAGCACCTCGAGGTTCGTCTCGGGATTGGCGATCGTGATGTCGCCGAGCTGGACCTTGCCGGGGTGGATGATGCCGAACATCGTCTCGCCGTGCACCGTGATGCCGGTGCCGAAGCTGGGGATGTCGTAAGTCACGCCGGCGTCGTCGATCGCCCAGGCGTTGAGCGTCAGGAAGTGCTGCGCGCCGGTGTTGAAGAACGCGCCGCCCTTGATCACGTCGTCGACCACGATCTCGCAGTAGGGCATCGTGTCGCGCACGACGGGCACGGCCGTGTAGTCCTTACCCAGGTGCTCGTCGGGATTGAACTGGCTCGGCGGATAGAGCGAAATCAGGTTGCGGTTGAAGTCGATCTTGACGACGAAGTAGTGCAGCAGGAAGTTGCCCAGCAAGCCGTCGACGCCCTTGTCGCCCAGCGCGTCGTCAAGCGCCGAGTTCTCCAGCAGCACCGCCGCCGGATAGGCCGGGATCTCGACCGTCTTGGCATGGTCGCGCCCGACCAGCTGCACGCCTTCCATCCGCAGGTACTGCACCTCGGCCGAGCCGCCGTGGCCCGTGATCTTGCCGCCGCTCATCAGCTCCAGCCCGTGGCGCCGCGCCACATCGCCCCGCAGCAGGCCAACATTGGCGCCGGTGTCCAGCTCCAGGCGCAACGACCTGCCGTCGGCATCCTTGCAGGGAATAATCACCGTGTCGGATCGGTAGCCGAACCGGATCTCGAACGGCACTTCGGGGAGCTCGGGCTGCGGCAGCTGCGGCGAACTGGACGGGTGGAAGCGCGTGGCCGGCAACGGCTCGATGAGCTGGATGTCCTGAGTGGTGATCAGCCGCTCGCGCAGCAACTCGCCGCCGGGCGACAGGCGCTGCAGACGGATCACAGCCGGATACCAGGTCACGCTGTAGTCCGACCATTCGTCGTAAAGCGTCAGCGAAAACACGACCGCATTGGCCAGCGCATGGTTATTGCCCTGCAGCATCCCGACCAGCCGCAGATCGATCGGATCGAGCAGGATCAGGGCTTCGCACATACCGGGCGGGCTGAAGCTGAGCACGGCGTAGCGCTCGTCGAGGTCCAGCGGGACCTCGGCCGGCGCCGGCCCGAGGTACTGCGCGTAGCCCGGCAGCAGGTAGGCGAAATAGCCCACCAGTTGTGCGGTCAAATCCGCCGTACCGCCCTCGTCCAGCAGGCGCGGCAGGTTGTAATCGCTGCCGTGCCAGTGCGTCTGGCCGTCGTAGCCGAACACCTCGGTGAAGGTCGCCCAGCGGAACTCCTTGCGGTACATGCCCTGCTGCCAATAATAGGTAATCCGGTCGCCGGTCTCCAGGTCGCCTTCGGTGTAGTCGATGCGCACCGTGTTGTTGTTGAAGCAGTCCACCACCGGCTGCATCACGCGCGTGTGGCGATCCAGCAGATCGGCGAAGTTGTCGACCGGTTCCGCCGCGCGGACGGCGGGGGTGGCGGTCAGGCAACAGGCCAGCAGGCCGGCGAGCAGGACTGTGATACTGCGCATCTTCCGCTAAACCCCGCTAATTGATCTCACCCGGTTCAGACGTGTCCGGTGCTTCCGGTGTTTCCGCCTCGTCTTCGGTATTTTCCTCCGCCGCGGGCTCGTCGTCCCCGGCGGCATCCGCCTCATCCTCCGCAGCCCCGGCTTCGGCATCATCCGGGCCGGGCTTGCCGAACTCCGCTTCGATCTCGCTGACCAGCGCGCTGAGATCCTCGTCGGCGCGGATCATCTGGCTGGGCACCTCGTAATACAGTTTCTGGTTGAACAGGTCGATCGTCACGCGGACGTCCAGGAACATCGTCATCCCGACGAAGCCGAGCAGGTCGCGCGCCGAGTGCGAGCCGTGGTCATCCTCGCTCAACGAGGCCACCGCGCCGCTCATCCGCAGCGGTCCGTGATCTTCGGGCTGAAAACTGGTCAGCAGCTCGAAGCTGGGGATGCGCACGTATTCGAAGGCCATCACGCCACCCACGACCGTGCTGTTCGATTCGCTGAGCGTCTGCATCTCGACGTCGTGGTATTCCATCGTCTCGCGCAGCAGCGCCAGCTCCTGCGGCACGGCCAGACCGGTGTCGATCACGACCTCGCCGTCCAGCACATCGTTGATCCGCGCCGGAATGTAGGCCAGGTCCTCGGCGTCGACTTCCATGACGTAGGTGTCGGGCCCTTCGATCTGCCCGGCCTCGAACAGCTGCGGCGGGGTCAGGATGATCTTCCCGTTGAGGTGGTCGAACGTCGTGACGTATTGGTGCAGGGGCGAGATGCCCAGCAAGCCGGCCACGCCGTAGGACTCGAAGACGCCGAGCAGGTCGTTCTCCTCGGGCACGCGGGTGGCGATGAAGCCGTCCAGCGGCGCGTTGGCAGCGCAGGCCTCTCCCAGCGCCGCGGTGGTACACATGCCCAGCGTAAACTGCGCGCTGGAGCTGTGCCCGTAGGTCGGTAGGGTGATCACCGGCTCCAGCCCGGCCGCCTCGGCGGCGGCGGGCGAGAACAAGGACGACGAAGCGCCCGTGTCGAGAATGAACCAGAAGGTTTCCTCGCTGCCGGCAAAGGTGATCGGCACCATGAAGTAGCCGTCATCCGTCTTCGTGGTGATCGTTACCGGCTCGGACAGACCGGCGGCGGATTGGCTGAACGGAGTGCGGTCGAAATCGAAGGTCATCTCCGCCGGCTGTTCCTCGGGCCATTCGACGCTGTCAATGATGTATTCGGTGAAATTGGAAGTTTCGCCGTTGGGATCGAGTTCGCGGCCGGTTTCCCGTGTAGTGATCAGCCGCCCCTGGTCATCTGTATCATAGTAGTAGAACGTCCGGTAGAGCACGCAGTTGTCGTCATGCGGGGCCAGATGCAGCGACAGACTCATCACCTGCAGGTAATCCGGCTCCTCGGGATCGCTGTAGAGCACGGCATCCACCGCCGGCAGGTCCGGCGGCGTGAACGTGAAGTTGTATCCGCCGGCATCCTCGCTGACGAAGTTGAAGTACTCCCAATACGGGTCGTCCAGGTATGATCCGCCGGTCAACAGCTCCATCACCGCGTTGGCCGGGCTGTCCTGCGGCTCGACCTGGAACGGCAGGTTGTAGTTGCTGCCCGACCAGCTGCCTTCCGGACCGGTATATCCCAGCCAGACGATCGGGCCGAACTCCTGGCGCACCAGCCAGGCGTCGTTGAAATGGTAGGCCTTGAACACGCCCTGGGAATCGTTGCGCGTGACCGTGCCCGTCAGAACCACACCGGCGTCCATCACGGCCAGGTAGGCCTCGACGGCCTGGCGGTGCTCGGCCTTGATGGCATCGCCATCGACCGCCATCGCGTAGATGGGTAACACGACGGCCGCGAACGCCGCTAGCATGAGTATCTTTGTCAGTTTGATCATGGCTCTTCCAGACTGGCCGCGCTTGCAGCCTCTGAGATTACGGCAACACTATACATTAAAGCGGATGGTTAATATATCGCCATCCGCCACGATGTATTCTTTGCCCTCCAGGCGGACTTTCCCCGCCGCCTTGGCTCCCGCCAAGCCATTATATTGTACAAAATCGTCCAGGCTGACGGTTTCCGCGCGGATAAAGCCCCGCGCCAGGTCGGTGTGTATGACGGCCGCGGCCGCCTGGGCGTTCGCGCCCTCCTTTAGCGACCAGGCCCGGCATTCCTTCTCGCTGCCGGTAAAGAACGTGATCAGCCCCAGGCATTCGTGGCTGGCGCGGATGAACCGGGGCAGCGCCAGCTCCGTTACGCCGAACTCCGCCATGTACTCCTGCGCTTCGGCTGCCTCCATCCCGGCCAACTCGGCCTGCAGGGCCGCGCTGAGCCGGACCGTGGTCAGCTGCTCTTCGGCGGCGATCGCCAGGGCTTCGGGCAGGCCGGGGATCTCCGCATCGGTGGCGGCCACGGCATCATCGGACACATTGAGCACCGCAATCACCGGCTTTTCGCTGATGAAGGCGTACTCGCGCAAGAGCTTCTGTTGCTGGGCATCCAGCCCCATCCGGCGGACCGGGATGCCCTCCTCCAGCTGCGCCTGGACCTTCAACAGCAGCTTGTACTTGGCCTCGGTCTCCTTGTCGGCCTTTAACCGCGCGGCCTTCTCCAGGCGCCCGGCAACGTTCTCGACTGTCACCAGGCCCAGGAGCACCAGTTCATCGAGCAGCAGGCGCATGCCGGCGGCGGCTTGCGGGGCGCTGTCCGGTTCGAACAGGTTGATGACCAGCGCCAGGGCGTCGCACTTGCGGTAATGCTCCAGCACGGCGTTTTTCAGTTTGGCTTCCGTGCTGGCCGGATCGAAGCCGGGAATATCGACGAACTCGACGGTATTCTGCACCTTCTGGCGTGTCTTGAACAGCTCGCCAATGCTGTCCAGGCGCGGATCGGGAATTCGCACCACGGCTTGGTGGGGTTTGATGTCATAACCCAAAAACTGCGGCGCGACGGCCTGCTGCGTCAGCGCCTGGAAAAGCGTGCTTTTCCCGCTGCCCGGCAAGCCGAATAAGCCTACGTTTGTCATAGAAGGATTGTAACAGCGGTGCAAGTGAGCCTCGGATTCCAACTTGCCGCCATGTAACAGCCGGCGCAATATCGTCGCAAAGCGCTGGTAGCCGGAATGGCCGTTTTTCTGTTACATTTATGACAGGTTACGCATGAGTGCTGAGACGGCTGATCTGGGAGGCGCAATGCTTGCGATTGGATTAATTGGCAGCAGATGGGCTAGATACATCGTCATCTGCTGGGGGGTATTGCTAGCCGGTTGTTCCGGTACCGGCACGCTTGCGCCTGAGACCACGCCCCCTGCGGAATCCGCGGCCGAGTCAGACCAAACCAGTTGGCCCGTGAGCCTGCCCCAGGATGAATTGCTGCCCGGCGAAGAACTGGACGCCGGCGGCCATGCGATCCCGCTACGTCAAACCAGCTATCTAACCGCGAACAGCGTCACCGTTTGTGGCAGCAGTTACTATCAGGTCAGCCTGATATCCCCGACGCTGGTCGGCCGCGCCCTGCAGCTGACCAGCGGCAAACCCGATGCCTACGGCCTGAACTGGGCCATCTACCGGCTGCCCCTGGGTGGCGAGCAACCAGCCTTGATCGGCACAGACATCAACTTGTTCACGATCAGCGAGATCAGCTCAGCAGGTTATTGGCTGGGCATCAGCAATTACGGCACGGGCAATTGGGACTGGCAGGGACCATATACCACCAACCATGTCCGCCTGAGCACCGCCCTTGCCTCGCGCCAAGGCGCCGACTACCTGTCCGGTCTCGGCAACCTGTTCATCTGCGTGGTCGCTTATCGCGGCGCCGGTATCGAGATCGTCGGGGTCAGCGCCGACACCCTCGGCCTGACCGACACCGCGGCACCGGCGACGCCACTCAACTTGTATGCCAAGCCTGTCAAAGGCGGATATTGGCTGACCTGGGACGGCAATGCCGAGGAGGACCTGGCCGGTTATCGCGTTTATTACTCCGAAGCAGCCTTCATCAATACCCAGGAAAACGGGGTCATGACGCTGAATTACCTGCGGCACATCCCAAACCACCTGCATGTCGCTGAAGTACCTCTGTGCTTCCGAGTCAGCGCGGTGGATCTGAGCGGTAACGAATCAGCCTTGAGCGAAATGGACTACGCCACGGCCGCCGCTGGACCACCGTTGTCCGTCAACATGGATTCGGACTTCACCACAGGGCCGATCGATTTCACGTTTAACCTGACAATCAACGGCGGCGACATATTCAGTTGGGATCTTGACGCGGACGGCGAGTTCGAATTCCCCGACACCACGAACGACCAGCTGGAGTTGCCGGTAACCGTGGCGCGTATGCTGCGTCCGGCGGTTCTTGCCGAGAGCGGCACCACAGGCGCAGGCCTTCTCAGCCTGAGCCTGCTGGCATACCAGAACGAAGATCCGGTTGCCGATTTACAGGCGAGCGACTATGTCGACGACGCGCCGATGAACGTAGAATTCGATGCCAGCGGTTCAATGGACCCGGACGGATATATCGTGGACTACGAATGGGATCTGGACGGGGACGATATCTACAGTGAAAACGGCGCCGAGGCTGACGCCCGGGGCCTGACCATTGTTAACCATACTTATGAGCAGGCCGGCTTGTACAACGTCACGGTCCGGATCACCGACGATTCCGGTGCTCAGGATGCCGCCACGGTCCTTATTCGCGTCAAGGGTTGGATCGTCGTCACGATTGCCACCAGTTCGCTGCACCTCGGCGAAAACGTGTCCCTGGCCGCCGTCGATGGCTGGCCGGCGATCTGCTATGAGGACTTATCCATACAACAACAACTGAAATACATACGCGCCACTACATCGACGGGTACCAGCGCCAAGGACTGGCCCGAAAGCATTGCGGTCGATCCGACTTGCCAGGTCGGCAGCGGCTCAAGCCTGGCGGTGATCGATGGCAACCCGGCGGTGGCGTTTTACGATGGCGTCAACTTCAACCTGAAATATGCCCGTTCGTCAACAAGTACCGGTATCGGCGAATATGACTGGCAGCCAAGCTTTACCGTGGACAACAACAGCGCCGTAGGCGAAGATCCCAGCCTGACCATCATCGACGGCAATCCGGCGATCAGCTACTACGACTTATCCAACGGCCGGCTGAAATACGCGCGCGCCAACAACAGCACGGGTGTCGGTGGCAACGTGTGGACGACCAGGCTGACCATCGACGATGCCGAGCAGGTCGGTTCAGCCTCCAGGCTGGCGACGATCGACGGGCATCCCGCGATCAGTTACTCGGATAATTTCACGCAGCGGCTGAAGTATGTGCGGGCGGACACCGCCGACGGCGCGGATGCGGACGACTGGACGCAACTGGTCAACCTGGACGACACCTACTTTCTGGGCGGCTGCCACAACCTGGCGACGGTCAGTACGCGCCCCGCGCTGGCCTGTTTTGTCGACATCAACCCACCCGACCACGACACCTACGAGTTGCGCTATTTCCGCGCGTTGTCCAGTTCGGGCAGCCTGGGCACTGATTGGTCGGACTATGTCGTGATCGACAACTGCCAGCTTGGTGGTGATTTCGCCGAGATCATGCTTAGCGACGGTTTGCCGTTGGTAGCCTACTTCGGTGGAACGGCCGACGAGTTGAAATGCGCCTGGTCGGACACGGAGACCGGCGCCCACGCCACCGACTGGAGCATGGATACCATTGATGCAGCTTTCGATAAAGGCCAGGCCGTGTCAATGGCGGAAATCGCCGGCGCTCCGGCCATAGCGTATATCGTCGAAACAGGCACGTACACCAAGGCGCTGAGATACGCCTGGTGGTATGACTGACCGACAAGTAGCGTCAAGATTTTTGGAGTAGTCGTCCGCCGATCGTCGGCTAATTCCGGCTCTTCTCGACGATCTCGTAGAGTTCGAGGATATCGCCTTCCTCGACGTCGCGGTTCTCCACCAACAGGCCACATTCAAAGCCGCTGGCCACCTCGCGCACGTCGTCCTTGAAGCGCTTCAGGCTATGCAGCGTCATCTCGGTTAACACGGTGTCCTTGCCGCGCTTCAACCGGTATTTCGCGCCGCGCTTGGCCAGGCCGTCGAGGACATAGCAGCCGCAAACCGAGCCGTTCTTGTCCTGCTTGAAGATCGCGCGGATCTCGACGCGGCCCAGCGCCTGCTCTTCATAGACGGGCTCCAGCAAGCCCTTCATTGCCAACTCGATGTCCTCGGTGACCTCGTAGATGATGTCGTAGAGGCGCACATCGACGTGCTCGCGCTCGACCAGCTTCTTGGCCGTCGTGGACATGCCCACGCCGAAGCCGATGATCACGGCGTTGCTCGCCGCGGCGAGGTTGATGTCGGTATCGTTGATCTGGCCCACGCCGCTGGCGACGACATGGCACTTGGCCCCCTCGACGTCGATCTTCTTCAGCGAATCGACCAGCGCTTCGGCGCTACCGCCCACATCGGCCTTGACCACCAGGTTGAGGTCCTTGACCTCGCCCTCCTCGGCCTTCTTGAAAAACGCTTCCAGGCTCATCCGCCCGCTGGCGCCGGCCGCGGCGCTGACACGCTGCTTGGCGATCCGCTGGTCGGCGATCGCCTGGGCCTGCTTCTTGTTCTTGAATGAGTAAACCTTGTCGCCATTTTCCGGCGGCTCGTGGAAACCAATCACGCGCACCGGGCGCGCCGGGCCGGCGGACTGGACCTCCTGTCCGAGGTAGTCCTCCATCCGCTTGATTCGTCCGATCGTCGTACCGGACAAGATGAACTGGCCCTTGGCCAACTCGCCCTGTTGCACGAGTACCGTCGCCACGACGCCAATGCCCGTGTCAACCTGGCTCTCGATTACGACGCCGCACGGCGGTGCCTTGGGATCGGCCTTGGGATCGGTCAATTCAGCCGTCAGGAGGATCATCTCCAGCAGTTCGTCGATGCCCTCGCCTTTGAGCGCGCTGATATTGACGAACACCGTATCGCCGCCCCAGGCCTCGGGTACCAGCCCGTGCTCGGACAACTGGTTGCGAGCTCGTTCCGGATTGGCATCCGCCTTGTCGCATTTGTTGACCGCGACGATGATCGGCACCTCGGCGGCCTTGGCGTGGTTGATCGCCTCGATCGTTTGCGGCATCACGCCGTCGTCGGCGGCAACCACCAGGATCACGATATCCGTTACCTGGCTGCCGCGCGCGCGCATCGCCGTGAAGGCCTCGTGGCCCGGCGTGTCGATGAAGGTAATGTGCTTACCCTTGCGCACTGTCTGGTATGCGCCGATATGCTGCGTGATACCGCCGGCTTCACTGTCCACCACATTGGCGCGGCGGATTGCGTCCAACAGCTTGGTCTTGCCGTGGTCGACATGCCCCATCACGGTCACGACCGGCGGACGGCCGACCAGGCGCTCCTCGTCGACAGTCTCGAACTGCTGCAGCTCGCCCTCAGGTTCCTGGTCGAGGGCAACGGTGTATTTGATTTCGAAGTTCTCGGCGATCAGCTGGATTTCGTCGACGCTGGCCACGTAGTTGATGCCGGAGCGGATTTGCAGGTCGTTCATCAGAAAGCGCACGATTTCCGAGACCTTGATTCCGGTGGTCTTGGCCACCTCGCGCAACGACATCGGGCCGGCGATCTTGATATGCGGCACCACGGCCGGCTGGTCCGGCGCGATCTGGCCGGCGACCTTGAAAACGCGTTTGCGGGAGCGCACCCGCTGGTTCTCGTCGATCCGGCCGCCGATCTCCTTGATCTTCTTGCGGCGCCCACCAGCCGCGTCGCGTGCCTGTTCGGTTTGGCGCGCCGCGGTCTTCTTCTTCTTCTTCTTGCTGGGAGTCGATGGTGCATCGACCTGGGTTACCGTACCCGGTTGGCTCTGCTGGCGCAGCCGCTGCGTCTCTTCCGGGTCGGGCATACTGATGATCCGCGGTCCGCCGGACAGGTCGATCTTCTCGCCGGGCTTTTTCTTGGGTTCGACCGGCTGCGCCTTGGGACGCGTTTCCAGCTTGGGCTTGACGATTTTCTTTTTGGGTTCAGGCTTCGGCTCGGGCTTCTCGGGCAGCTCTTCGGGCTCGGCCTTCTGCAGTACGGCCGCGGTTTCCTCTTCCTCCTCGGCGGAGGGTTCGGGTTCCGGCTCGTCCTTCTTGCGCGTGCCGAAGAAATCCTTGGTCGCCCGCCGACGGGCGGGCTTCTGCTTCAGCTCGATCTCCAACGGTTCCTCTTCCTTGACGCGCCGGCGGGTCTTCGGCGGCTCCGGTTCCGTTCCACCGGCCTGGAGCGCGCGGATCTTGGCGATGGTCTCGTCGTCGACCTTGCTCATGACGCCGAAACCTTCCGCCGCCGTGTCCACGCCAACCCGGCGTAACAGCTCGAGCACCTCGGCGGTGCTCTTTACGCCCAGTTCGCGTACCAGATTGATAACCGTCTTAGCCATATAAATGTAAATACCTACGGGCCAACGCCAAGTTTCGCCCGTAGCCGCCGGGCGGCGTGTGTAAACGCGTACCGTAACCTGGCCGCAGTCCGCGGCTCAAGATGAACGATAATCTTATCATACTTAGCGCGCTTGAATGTAATACAGCCTTTCTTCAGAATTCGGTCTAAACAGCCGACCTTCGGGCAAAAATACACGCTCCGCCCCGGTTGACGGGCGTCACGATGCTCGACGATCACCACGCGGCCGTTTTTGAGTTGCAGGCGAACCAGTTCATCCTGCGGCACGCGTTCGCGGCAACCCAGGCACATGCGCAGGGGGCGGTGGCGCGGACGGTAAGGCTGCTCGGCGAAAGCCTTACTCCTCCTCCCCGTCGGGTTGGTCTCCCGGGCCGTCCAGCGCCTCCTCGAGCTGATCGTCGATGTAGGTATCCTCGATGTCGGCTTCCTGGCTCGGCATCAACTGCTCGTCGTCGTCCACTTCAACCGGCGCTTCCCGCTGACCGGCCGCGGCGGACTTGGCCCCGCCTTTGGACTGCTCGGCGTTGATCTCCGACACGCTTTTCACGTCCAGGTAATAGCGCGTGAGTTTACTGGCCAGCTTGACGTTGCGCCAGCCCTTGCCGATCGCCAGGCTGATCTGGTCGTCGGGCACGACGACCACGCCGCGCCGCTCGTCCTCGAAGATCTCCACGCTGAGCACCTTGGCCGGGCTGAGCGCCTCGGCGATGAACTCGAAGGGATCCTCCTTGTAGAGCACCAGGTCGATCTTTTCGTCGTTCAGATCGTGGCTGATCGCCGTGATGCGGATACCGCGGCTGCCGATACAGCTGCCGACGGGATCGAGCTCGGGCAG
Source organism: bacterium (assembly GCA_016932385.1). Classification (GTDB taxonomy): domain Bacteria; phylum 4484-113; class 4484-113; order 4484-113; family JAFGCY01; genus JAFGCY01. The sequence goes on from JAFGCY010000005.1 coordinate 75,536, forward strand.
CTTGGAGCGCACGGCCACCTTCGAGCGGTAGCCCGGATCACGGGCGATGGCGACAATCTCGATGTTGCCCTCGCGGACCTCGGGGATCTCGTTGGCCATCAACTCGCGCAGCAGGTCGTTGTGTGCGCGGCTGAACACGAGCATCGGGGCTTTTCTGACGTTGCGTACTTCGGTCAGCAGGCACTTGATACGCTGATAAGGCTGCGGCCGTTCGCGCGGGATCTGCTCTTTATAAGGAATGATGCCCTCGATCTTGTCGGGCGTTTCCACATATATATCGCCGCGCTCGGTATACAACACCGAGCAGTTGATCATTTCGAACAGGCGGTTGCCGTAGAGTTCCAGCACTTTCTCGCGTTCGGCCTCGCGGATCAGCGACTTGACGCGCTGTTTGAATGTGTGCACCGCCAGGTTGCCCAGCTCGGTGATGTCGGCCTGCAGCAGGACGGTGTCGTCAAGGTCGGCGTCCTTGTCGATCTGCCGGGCATCCTTGAGCGAGATTTCCTTGAGCGAATCGTTGACCTGCTCTACGACGACCTTGCTCAAAAAAGCCTCGATCTCGCTGGAGGGCAGGTTGATCTCGACCTCGAGGTTGCTGGTCGGTCCGTGGCTTTTTTCATACGCCGCGCGCAGCCCCTCGACGAGCGCTTCCAGGATCCGCGCCCGGGGCACCCCCCGCGTGGTTTCAATTTCCTGCAAAAAGGCTGAAAAGTTCGCGTGCAGCTTCATCTACAGCTCCAGTTTGGGCACCAGGTTGACCCGGTCCAGCGCGCTACGCTGGATCTTGTGGGCCCGAGGCTCCCCGCCTTCCACGATCGTGACGACGATGAAGTCGTCGGTGAAACTCGATAACTCGCCGGTAACGGTCTCCTTCTTGGGCCCGCTCAAATGCGCCACTCTGACTTCATACCCCAGGAACCGTTCGAAGTCGCGGTCGCGTTTGAGCACGCGGTCCAAGCCACCGCTGGAAACCTCCAGGCTCGATTTGTCGTTGTAAACTCCCTTCATTTCCAAGAACAGCCGCACCTGCGGCGATAACGCCGTACAATCGTCGATTGTCACCGGCACCGGGTCGATACTGTCGACAAACAGCCGGAAAACCCGGCCCGGACCGCGACCAGCGATGTTGAGGTCCACGGCCTGGAACCCAAAGTCACGGAGGAACTCATCGAGCTCCTCCTCCAGCTTTAATAAATCTGTGTACATGCACAAAAAAGGCCACTTGGCGCCCGGCACCGCGCGGAGCCAGTCCGCGTGCCAAGTCGTGGCCCGTTCCCAGGTCACTGTTGTCAACATAATCATAACATACAGGATGGTTGATTTCAGCAGGCGATTCCGGGCTGCCTCGCGCATTCCCGCGGCGCACTGTAGAATATTCGCGGCGGAAATCACGTCAGGGGCTATATGCGACTCGTTCGGATACTCGACCGGTATGTGTTCATGGAGGCTTTCGGGCTGTTCGTGCTCGGTTTTAGCGGCTTCCTGGGCTTTCTGGTCATCAACAAGCTGTTCCTGGAAGCCGATCGCATCTTAAACCCCCAGCTGCCCGGACTGGCGATCGTCAAGGTCGTCCTGCTCGACACGCCCTATTTCGCCAACCTGGCCCTGCCGGTGGCGGTGATGTTCGCCACCTTGATGAGCATGGGCCGGCTGGCCAAGGACCTGGAGCTGACGGCGATGTTCACCAACGGTGTCAGCCTGTACCGGCTGTTCCTGCCTTTTTTGGTGCTCTCCAGCATCGCGGTCGGGCTGTCCTATTATTCCAATGAGTACTTGTCAACCGCCGCCGCGGCCAAGCGCGAAGAGATTTACGCCGCCAACCCGATCATCCGCGATCAGCGCGATGACGAGAAGGACCCGTTCATCGTCAAGCTGGACAACGGCGAGTTCATCACCGCCCAGAACTTCGACAAGGACGCCGGTATCCTGCAGAACGTGGTCTACGACGACTGGGCGATCACGGGCCGCGACGACCTGATCGTCGCCGCCAACGCCCACATCGAGCAACACGATCTAGTCATGGGCCAGAGCGCCGGCTCGCCCGCCTACATCTACGACCAGGCCAGCGGCGACCGGCTTTATGAAGGCTACCGCCGCGAAGCCACCGAAAAGGTCTCGCTGGGCGTCGACCTCAAAGAGCAGTACACGCAGATGAAGACGCCGCAGGAGCTGACCCAGACCGAGCTGGCCGAGCAGGCCAAGGCCAAGAAGGCCCGCGGTGAGAATCCCGCCGAGGACGCCACGGACTACCACCTGCGGTTCTCCGGCCCCTTCGCCTCGCTGGCCTTCGCCCTGGTGGCGATGCCTCTGAGCCTGCGGGCCCCCCGCGACGAGCGCCTGCTGGGCCTGATTTTCTGCTTCCTGCTCGGGATGGCCTATTACACGATCTTCTTCGTGACCAAGCTGATGGGTTATAACGAGGTCCTGCCGCCGGTGCTGGCGGCCTGGATGAAGGATATCGTCTTCGGCGTGATTTCGCTGTTCATCTTCCTCTTCAGCCGGAAATAAAATATGCAGTGGCCCTGGCAACGCAAGCGCAAGGAATCGGACCGGCAGGTCAAGGACCGCCTGGTCAAACGCGCGCGCGGCAGCCGGGCCGCGGCCAGCCTGGAAGCCTCGGACGAGCAGTGGCGCACGACGGCGGTGGAGGAACTGCCGCCCGAGTCCGCGGAGAACATCTACGACGGCGACAACCTGACGATCTATGTCCGGCGCTGGGGCCGCGCCGTCGGGTTCGGCGCCCGGCCCGTGCCAAAGCAACGGGCCGTGCAGGAGCCGGAGTACTTCGGCTACGAGCTGACGCTCCACGAGAACCGCAAGTACGAAAAGCAGACGCTCCTGACGCAAAAGCGCCGCCGGCTCGATCCGCTGGGTGCCGCCCAGCGCGGCGTGCTGGCCGCCCTGAACTGGATCTTCGGCGTCAAGCCCAAGATCCTGATCATCGAGCGCTATGTCTGGACCGAGTGCTTCGGCCACTTCCTCTTGGGCAGCCTCGGCTTCACCGTGTTTATGATCATCACCTCGATCTTCAGCCTCGGCGAAAAGATCTTTTCAAAGGACATCCCGCCGTTCACCATCGCCCGCGTGCTGTTGTTGTCCGCGCCGGCGTTTCTGGTGCTGGCAATCCCGGTGGCCGTGGTCTTTGCCACCCTGATGGGCATGAGCCGGCTCAACCGCGACAACGAGCTGGTGGCCTTCACCACCAACGGCATCAGCCTTTACCGCATCTTCGTACCCTTCGTCTCGCTGGGCATCTTCGCCGGCATCATGACCTGGCTGATCTACGAGCACGTCGTGCCGCCCAACAACACGCAGTACAAGGACGTGCTCAAGGTCTTCTGGGAATCGCAGGTCGTCGACTTCATCAAGCCCGGCATCGTGATCAAGGCGCCCGAGAAGAAGTACTTCTACGTCGAGGAAATCAACAAGACCGAAGGCGTGATGTACGACCTGAGGCTCTACGACTACTTCGCCGGCTCCGAGACCGCGCCGCCGCGCACCTATCCGCGCATCTTCGCCGCCAAGCGCGCCTGGGTCAAGGACAAGTTCCTGGTGCTCTCGGACGTCCAGCTCTACGAGCTCGACGAGAACAAGGGCGACAACCTGGTCTGCGCGACGATGCCCGAGATCAAGATCGACATCAGTACGCGCACCAAGGAGTACTCGATCACGCCCCACCCGACGGAGCTGACGGCGGAGCAGCTTCGAAACCGCATCCACCGTACGCGCGATACGCTGAGCTCGATGATGTACCCCTCGCCGCACCTCAAGCAGCGGCTGTTGCAGGACTGGACGGAGTATTACTTCAAGTACTCCATCCCCTTCGCCTGCCTGGCCTTCGTGCTGGTCGCCGTGCCGGTCAGCCTGCGCGGCCCGCGCGACGAGCGTAACCTGGGCCTGATCATGACGTTCGTGCTGGTGATGGCCTACTACATCCTGTTCTTCGTGGCGCGCCTCTTAGGCAGCCGCGGCGTGATTCCGGTCGAGGACATCTCCGTGTTCGGGCTGACGCTGATACACAAGGGGGCGAACCTGTTCCCGCCGCCCCTGGCCGGCTGGCTGGCGGCGGGCGTCTTCATCGCGGCCTCGGGGTTCATGATCTACAGCGCGCGGAAGTAGACCGGACATCCGAAAGCCCACAGCGACCAGCGTCATTAGACACCCAAACATAATGCTATGATTTTGAACCTGTGCGCATAAGTTACGACCAGATCACGGCGGCGATCGAGGCATCGCTGAACAAGCGCCCGTTCGAGGTGCCGGCGGTGCGGCTGATGCCGATCGAACCGCCGCGCGACTGGGGCGTGTCCACCAACATCTGCTTCACGCTCGGACCCCAGGCGGCGAAAGACACGATCGAGCTCGAAACCGAGGGCCTGTCCAAGCAAGAAGCCAAAAAGATCGCGCAGCAGCGTGCCCGGGAAGGGGGCGAATGGCTGGCCACCCACCTGGCCGAGGAACTGAACGAGTTGCTGGGCACGGACCGCTTGCCGCTGATCGCGCGCGTCGAGGCCGAGGGCGCCTATGTGAACTTCTACTACGACGTCCCCGCCCTGACCGCGCATGTCGTGACCAAAGCAGTAGGACAGGCGTCCCTGCCTGTCGACCCGGCGTCCCTGCCCGTCGACCTTGCTGATCCATCTCTCTTCGGCCACGGCGAGACCACCAACAAGCGCATCATGGTGGAGTACGCCCAGCCCAATACGCACAAGGACTTCCACGTCGGGCACTTAAGGAATGCCAGCATCGGCCAGGCCATCGCGAACCTGCTGGAGTTCGCCGGCAACGATGTGCTCAAGGCAACGTATATCGGCGATGTCGGCGCGCATGTGGCAAAGGCAATGTGGGGTATTAAACGGCTGACTTCAGGCGAGCTTGTTAATTACGCCCGTACTCTTCAGTCTTATTGTGAGAAGTATAAACTAGACATACAAGTACCTGTTGATGATATTGTTAACCTAGAAAGAATCTCCAATCTAGCTGAAAACGAAATAAGCGCATTGCCACTGGAATTCTGGAGTAAGTTGTATAAGAGTGTGCATTCTCTTTTCGAATTATACAGCAGCATACCAGATCTTATTGATGAAGACGACAAAGACGATGAATACCTGGATATAGTTAATATAAGATTTGATATAAAAGCCAAGCTGCAACAGTGGCTGTTTTATTGGGAAACACACAATACTCAAGTTCGTCAGGATTGGCAGGATTCAAAAGACGGGTTCATGTCTACACTGAACATATATTTTAGTGAGCTTCAAGTAAAGTTTGATTCTGATCTTTGGTTCTTCGAATCCACAGTCGAAGACACAAAGCTCGGACAGAAAACAGCCGCCGAATTAAAGCAACTCGGTATTGCTGAAATCGATGAATCGGAAGATTACAAAGGCGCGCTGTATGTCGACTTTGAGAAGCACGCCGAGAAGTTCCCCGAGGACCAAAGGAAGCGCATCAGAAAGCTCGGCAAGATGACGATCCTGCGCTCGGACGGCACCAGCCTTTACCAGACGAAAGAGCTGGGGCTGGCCAAGCACAAGTTCGACCTGGTGCGCGAGAAATACGGCCGCGAGCTGGACGAGAGCCTTTACGTCGTCGGCGCGGAGCAGAAGCTCTACTTCGAGCAGGTCTTCGCGATCCTCAAGCTCTGGGGCTTTAAGAACGCCGACCATTGCCGGCACATCGCCTACGAGCTGGTCGTGCTGCCCGAGGGCAAGATGAGCAGCCGCGAAGGCACGGTGGTCAGCTACCGCGAGCTCCGCGACGAAGCGGTGCGCCGCGCGATGGAGATCACGCGCGAGAAGGGCATCGGCGCCAAGGACGCCGGCGGGGCGGTCGACGAGGCGAAGGTGAAGCAGATCGCGCACGACGTGGCGATCGCGGCGATCAAGTACGCGATGCTCGAGGTCACGGGCAGCCAGCAGATCGTCTTCGACTTCGAACGCGCGCTGAGCTTCGCGGGCCGGTCCGCGCCCTACCTGCAATACGCCTACGCCCGCGCCGGCAAGCTGGTGGCGGGGGCTGATGATCTAGGGGCGACGCATGCGTCGCCCGTAACCCCTGGTTCAATTGATACACCACTGCACGCCAGCGAGGTCGCCCTGGCGCGCGTGATCGGCCGCTTCCCGACGGTCTGCCGCGAGGCCGCGGCCAATTACGAGCCGGCCACGCTGTGCAGCTATCTCTACGACCTGGCCACGGCATTTTCGGAGTTCTACCGCGACTGCCGCGTGCTGGACGCGCCCGAGCCCGAGCGCGGTTTTCGCCGCGACCTGACCCGCGCCTTTCGCGCCGTAATGAACACCGGCTTCGCCATCCTGGCGCTGCCGCTGCCGGAGGAGATGTGAGCCTGCTGTTCGATACTTCGTCGTACGACTACGCGGGCCTGGCCCGGGAGCTGAAGACGGCGCGGGCCTTCAACGGCGAGACCCTGCTGATCAACGAGCTGCTGCTCGACGTGCATGCCTGGCGCAAGCTGGACTCCGGCGAGCTGGAACGGCGGCTGGCGGCGGATCCGGTCGCCTGCGCGGCGGCCTGGGAACTGACCTATTCCGGCGAACCGCTGTACGTCCCCAGTGACACCGAATACCTGCGCCAGTTCCGGCGGCGCGATTTCCTCAAACACCTAATCTATCTCGGCGTCAGCGGCCTGGGCGACGACCGGCTGGAGGTGCCGCGCGTCAGCATCCTGCCGCGCCGCCGGACCAAGGATGTGCTGGCGTTTATCCACGCCGTGATGCGCTGGGCGCAGCGCTTCGCCCACTGGACGCGTGGCGACCGGCGCGAGCTGATGCGGATCAACCTGCAGTATCCGTTCGCCGTCGCCGTACTGGACGCGCCGGAGACCACCGAGGACATGCTGGTCGAGCAGATCCTCACGGCGCTGGGGATCCGGCTGCTCCGCCGCGACGCGCGCGTGCCGGTCCACCAGCTGGCGGACTGGCTGGTCGACGAACTCGAGCTGGAAACCACCAAGCCCGTCGCCAAACAGCGCCAGCTGGACTTCCGCCAGTCGGGCGGCACGCAGAACTCGCTGTTCGTCGTGCGTGCGATGGGCGGGGTGGACGGCTTCGACGTGCGTGGCAATGTCGGCGAGGACCTGGGCCTGATCATCGATATCGGCGACCGCGAGGTCAGCATGGCGGCGACGGCTTATCTGGAACGCCACGTCGTCAACACCATCAACCAGCGCACCGCGATCAGCGCGGAGATCGGTCCCGAAGGGCTGGTGCTGCGCTGGTACGACACGCGCCTGGAGGCCGAGGACCTGGGCCGGATGCTCTACGATGTGCTCAAGCAGGAGTTCACCCTTTCCATCATCTCGGTCAACCTGCTGTTCGACCCGATCCGCATCGGCAGCCTCAAGCCCAGTATTTTCGCCTACCGCGAGGACCGCGCCAAAAAGCTGCAGCGGCGCAGCGAGGAGAACGAGCCTTTTATCCTCTGCCGCAGCTGCGCCAGTTACGCGCCGCATGCTTTCTGCATCGTCAGCGTGGACCGCCCGCCCTGCTGCCATCGCAGCTACGACGAATTGGCGGCTCTGGCGCGCTTCACCCCGGGCTCGAGCCAGGTAACGATCGACAACGGCGTCTGCCGCGATCGCACGCGCGGGCGCTACATGGGCGTGGACAAGATCGCGCGGCACTTCAGCGAAGGCCACGTGCCCTCGATCAACCTGCACTCGATCAGCGACAATCCCCATCCGGCCACGGCGCTGGTGGAGTGTGTCGTCTGGTATCTTGATGAGTTGGACGTGCTGTGCGTGGTCAGCCAGGATTACACCGGGCGCAGCCCGGACGGAAAAACCTACGAGAGTCTGCTGGCACGGGTGGCCGGCCAGCAACTGTCGGGATTCCTGGGCGTCAGCGAGGCCTACCTGGCTTTGCCGCGGTTCCTGTCCGGCGAAGGCGGCCTGGCCCGCGTCGGCTGGATGAACAGCGCACTGAAAGGCCGGCTGCACCTGGATGGGCAGCAAATCGCCACCGAGAAGGATTGTATAAACATGGCCGGGCTCAAGGAGTACCTGGCCGCCTGGAGGCACCGATGAACAAGTCGCAACAGATTCGGGAGATGCTGGAAGCCCTGAGCCTGAATTACGAGCATAATGTCCTCGACGAGCATATGGAGTCATTCGACATCATTCTCGATGAAGCCGAGGACCTGGTGGCCACGGGACTGTTGTACGAAACCGACGAGGGCGAGGCGTTTAGGCTGCTGGCCTATATGGACCACCTCGATGAAGACAATGCGCTGGAGCAGCTCAGCCTGCTGATGGCAATCAACGGCGAGCTGCCGCTGGGAGCCTACTGCATGGATCCCGAGGAACAGGCGATCTATTCCACCGTCAACCTGCCGCTGGCCGACCTGAACCAAGAAATGCTGGGCTGGCTGTTGGAGTACATCTTCGCGGCGCAGGACCTGTACTTCCAGGAATTCGCCACCGAGGACGACGGCGACAATTAGCGCTAGAGACAACCCCGGTGAAAAAGATGGGTGCCAGGGAGGCAATCCGGCACCCATGGGAGAAAGGCGGAGTATTATTTATTAGGCTACACTCATCGTACCTCCGGTACGCTATTCCCGCAAAAAGCCCGGTCACAAGTAACTTCGGTACGGGCGGTTCTCTGCTTGCCCGTTATCCAGGACTTAACATACGTAGCGCTGCTGTCCGCGGCGCCCATCTCAACCTTTCTTTATTGCCTGAACCACGGCGGACTATTTCTGTTTGGCGCCACACCTCACATTACACGCCCGCCGTTGATAACATGTTAACAGATTGTGGATAACTCGTCAACGCAGGGGAGTCGTTCCGTCAGATCTCCAGCAATGTGATCTCCGGCCGGCAGTTGATCCGGACAGGCAGATAGCTGGTTCCCAGGCCGGGATTGACATACAGCGGTCCGGCCGGCGTCTCGTATAAACCCAGCGAATACCGGCCCACCCCGCTGGGCAACGCCAACGGGCCGAGCAACGGCACGCGCACCTGGCCGCCGTGGGAATGCCCGGCCAGGATCAGGTCGAAGCGCTGCCCCGCCAGGCTGTCGACGTAATTCGGATAGTGAGTCATGAGCAAGCGGGGTCCGTCGTCGGCAGGTGGCAACCAGCCTCCGCGGCCGACCGCGCCGATGATCGTCAGCCCATCCGGGCCAGCGACGGTCGCGTTAACCAGCCAGTCACCCCCCGTGCTCCGGCAGCAGGCCGCGATTGCCTGGAAATCGCGCTCCGTCCCCAAGTGGTAGTCCCAGTTGCCGGGCACGGCGAACAGCGGAGCGTTGAGCGTGGCCAGCAGTACCAGCGCCTCACCCAGCAGCGCACTATTTTTAAACATGTCGCCGGTAAAGCAGGCCAGGTCGGGTTCAAGCGCATTGATCCCGGCGATGATGCGCTCCAGATACGCGCGCTGGCCGCTGTAATGCAGGTCGGTAAAATGCGCGACACGCCAGCGTGGCTGCCCGGCCAGATGCAGCTTGCGGCTATGCAACCATTGCGGCTCGACCAGCAGCCCGTCGGCGGCCAAGCCGGTCACAGCGAGTCCGCCGAGTGCGAAAAGAAACCTGCGCCGGCTCAATTGCCGGGACGAGCCCGCTGCTTCGATCCCGTCCAACTTGGGTTGGCGGCCATCCGTCGGGGGTGATTTCGAATTCGTATTCATGCGTCAAAACCAGGCCGGAGGCCGGCATCCGTCAGCCGGACACCGCCGGCTGGTGGCTGGAGCCCCCCGCCCACTACTGCCAATGGCAGTAGGTGCAGTTCAAATACCTGTTCGTGTCGTGGCGCGGGCAATTGGAGTAAGCGTAGGAGTCGTAGCTGATATAGCCAGCATCCGTCCAATAACCGGCGCCGCACGCCACCGTTGTCACGGCCAGGAGAACCAACAGGATTATCGTAACCAACCAAGCTGTCCACCGCATAGCACCTTAATCATACCGCAAAACGGACCGTGGCATGAGCGCTGTTACGTCGGTGCATTAGCTTACCTGTAAATTTTGAATTTTCTGTGATTAGACGCCAGTCCGTTATATTTTGGTATAATTAATCAGTACGAATCAGCCGGCGATCCTAAGAGCTTAGCTGCGAAAGGAAGTAGATTGAAGCTAAGTCTTGCACGAGGAGGTGTGACGCCCTAGCGCGGGCAGACTGGTGTTGCGGATTTTCCGCTAAGCGCTTCTTATTATTCAACACATACATAACCATACTTATTGTTGGCTTCACAGTCGCTGTCCGGCCATGAGGATGGCCAGGACACACAATTCCAAAAGGAGAGAGTATGAGGACTGATGCATTTTTAGGCACAAGGCTGGGCCTAGTTGCGGTGCTGCTGCTGGCGGCCAGCATGCTGATGG